>QWIH01000007.1 GCA_021405315.1 Leptolyngbya sp. PLA1 | reverse complement strand
GCTTGATGAACAGGGTGCTGGCGAAAAGACTGTGCCAGGCCTGCTCCGTGACGACCTGCACGCCCAGGCGGTGCTTCGGATCGGCGCCGGCGTAGCCCTCAAAGACGTAGGAGCGTGGCTGCTGGTTGAGGTGGTTGACGGCGATCTCAAGCGCGGCGTCGAACTGCGCGGGGGTGATCGGGGTGTTGACCTTGCCCCACCAGATCTTGTCGTGGATCGCGGGAACGTCCTCGAGGTGCTTGTCCTTGGGGCTGCGGCCCGTGCGGTCGCCCGTCAGGCAGACCAGGGCGCCGTTGGAGGCGAGTTGCCCCTCGCCCGCGGCGAGCGCTCGCTCCACGAGCTCCGCGGAGGAGAGGTTCCTGAGAACGCGGTGCGAGGAAAGGTCCAGACGATCGAGTGCGGAAGAGGACATCGGCGGGTACTCCACGGTCCGACGCGGCCCGTACGGCGCGCGGGCGGAATGCTAGGCGAATCCGGACCCGCCTCGGCGATTCGGACGGCACGAGCCCGCGGGCCGTACCTCGGGGTGACGCGTGCACAGCCCGGGCATATAGTCCTGACCCTGCGGCGGGTTCGCCACGCGGGTCAGACGGTGGCCATAGCTCAGTTGGTTAGAGCACGGGATTGTGATTCCCGGGGTCGCGGGTTCGAGTCCCGTTGGCCACCCTTATTCGGCGGGCGCAAGGTTCAGCCGGGCGAGTCTTGGAGCCGGTCGAGGTCCTTCCGGCACGCGGCGATCAGCTCGCGCAGGACGCCCTGCTCGTCCTTGGACGAGGCGGTGCTGCTCAGCGTCGCACAGACCCGCTCCGCGGCATGCGCGGAGCCCCGCATTCCCAGCATGGCCCCACACCCACGGAGCTGGTGGCAGAGTTCCACGGTGCGGTCACGGGCCTGCTCGGCGACAGCCTTCTCGATGGAGCGGACGAGGTCCGCCGCGTATTCCGTCGTCACGCTGGCGGGCAGCGTGTCCTGCCCTGGCTGCTGCGACGGCGCCTCGCGGGTGTCGGCGAGAAGCACCTCGCCCAGGTCCTGGAGCAGTTGCGCCTGCGTGAACGGCTTTGGAAGCATGCGGACGCCCGGAACCTTCCAGACGGGATCGGCGGACAGCGCCCCGGGAACGGCGGCAAGGAAGATCGCGGGTGTCGTGATGCCCTGATCGCGCGCGGCCATCAGCAGGTCCGACGCCCTTCCTCCCGGGAGTCGCCAGTCGATGAGCAGAATGTCGAAGGGCTCGCTCAGGCGGTCGATGCCCTCCTTCAGCGAAGAGGCAACAACCAGCGCGATCGAAGACTCACGGAGGAAGTGGGCGATGATCTTGGCGTCAAGGGGATTGTCACCGGCGTAGAGCACGCGCCCGCTCAGCCGGGACGGGTCGACCCGCTCGAGAGAGTTGACATCACCCCTCGACGAGGGGGCGACGAAGTCGCGCAAGCGGATCGGCGTCGAGAATCGGAGTCCGAGCTCGTGGAGCGTGCCCCGCCGGTGAGTGCAGCGGCAGACCATCGCCGAGCGTTCGAGCGTTCCTCCCTGCAACTTGGGGAGTTGCAGCACGCACTCGGTCCCGGGGTACACGAACGCGTTGTGCAGCACAGACAGCCCGCCCTTGGAGATGTTCCTCCCCGCAAGCTTGAGGGTGACGAGCGACCCGCCCGGATGCGTGAAGCTGCCCTGGATGCCTGGGTGGCGGAAGGGCCAGCGGATGAACTCCCGCTTGGGAGAGACGCCCCCGGCCTCTGAGGCATCGAGCGCGTCGAGGATGGCGGAGAGCTCGCGGCCTGCAAGCCCGATGGTGTTGGGTCGATCGACCGATGACACCCCGGCCCGCGCCTGGGTCATGGATACCCGACGCGCTCTGTTCCCCGTCATATGCAAGCCTCCGGAAGACGCAGATGCGGCAAGCCGCAGGGTGCATCGACATCCGGGGATCGCCGGTCCACCGGATCGGGCGATCCGGAAGCACCGAAGGCGTTATGGGCCGCTACACGTCGAGGTTCCTGACTTCGAGTGCGTGGTCCTCGATGAACCGGCGGCGGGGTTCGACTTCCTCACCCATCAGGACCGAGAAGAGCGCGTCGGCGTTGCTGCCCATGTCCCAGGTGACCTTCAAGAGCGTTCGGCGTGCGGGGTCCATCGTGGTTTCCCAGAGCTGCTCCGCGTCCATCTCGCCCAGACCCTTGAAGCGCTTGATCTGCATGCCGCGGCGGCCGATCTCGCGCAGGCCGTCCATGACGGCGGGGAGGTTCGGGCATTCGACCTCGCGCGACAGCGGCGCCTTCGCGCGACTCTCGTCGTCCGGCGCGTCTTCGTCACCGGGCCCGGGTTGGGCCGCCTGAGCATCACCAAGGACCCAGGCAAAGCGCGCCGGAACCTTCTCGCCGGTGACGGCCTCGCGCTGCACGCCGGCGTAGGTCTCCGCGTCGACGGGGAGGCCGAGGTCGCCGAGTTCCGCGAACAGTCGCTCGAGCTCGCGGTTCTCGTGGAGTTCGCGCACGACGGCCTCTTCGCCCCGCCCGGCGGCCGGGGGCTCGTTGGACCGGTCGGCAAGCCTGAGCCCACCCCGGGTCACGGCCTCGAGCGCCTCACCTTCGGACCAGGCCCAGGCGTCTCCGCCCCTCCAGGTGACACGGTGGGTGGGCAGACGGCCCCGGGCTGCGGGGTCTGCCCGGCGCGCGAGCAGCAGGTCCTTGAACCGCACGCCGCGACGCTCCGCGATTTCCACGAGGTCAGCCATGCGCCGCAGCAGGTGGAGTGCCCGCCTGAGCGAGACGCCCTCGAGGCGGCGGGCCTCGGTGCAGGTGAAGGAAACGTCGCCCGCCGGGCGGACATCGCGGACGGCGAGGGCGGCGCCCTCGAGCCCCATCTCGACAAGCGTGTCGTCGAGGAGCTTGCCGTTGAGCACGTACGTGCCCTTCTTGGACCTGCCCCCCTTGCTGACCTGGTAGAGCGGCGGCTGGGCGATATAGACGTGCCCGCGGCGGATGAGCTCTGGCATCTGGCGGAAGAAGAAGGTGAGCAGGAGCGTGCGGATGTGGCTGCCGTCGACATCGGCGTCGGTCATGATGATGATCTTGCCGTAGCGGAGCTTGGAGATGTCAAACTCGCTGCTGATGCCCACGCGGAGGGCGCCGATGAGCGTGCGGATCTCCTCGCTGTCGAGCATGCGGTCGATGCGGGCCTTCTCGACATTGAGGATCTTTCCCTTGAGGGGGAGGATGGCCTGGGTTTCGACGTTGCGGCCCTGCGTCGCACTGCCACCCGCGGAGTCGCCCTCGACGATGAAGAGTTCGCTGGCGTCGACGTCACGGGTCTTGCAGTCGCGGAGCTTGTGGGGCATGGAGCCGCTGTCGAGCGCGCTCTTGCGGCGGGTGAGCTCGCGGGCCTTGCGTGCGGCTTCGCGGGCCTGAGCGGCGACGATGCCCTTGAGGCACAGGCGCTTGGCCTCGCCCGGATGGTCCTCCAGCCACGAATCCAGCCCCTCCTGAACGGCCTGCGAGACGAAGGTCTCGACCTCCGGGTTGAGGAGCTTTTCCTTGGGCTGGTTGTTGAAGGTGGGGTTGCCCAGCTTGACGGAAACGATGGCGATGAGGCCCTCGCGCAGGTCCTCGCCGGTGGGGACGGGGTCCTTCTCCTTCACGATTCCGGCCTTGCGGCTGTAGGCGTTGAGCGCGCGGGTGAGGGCCACCTTGAAGCCCTGCGCGTGCGTGCCGCCGTCCACGTTGTTGATGTTGTTCGCGAAGCTGAGGAGCGACTCGTTGTACCCATCGTGGTACTGGAGCGCGACCTCGCAGACCATGCCGGCCTGCGCGTCCTCACGCCTGACGTAGATGAGCTGGCTGACGGCGTTCTTGCCGGACATGAGGTGCGCGACGTACTCGGGCAGGCCGTTCTCGGCGCGGAACGTCTCGGAACGAACACGTCCGTCGGCGGAGACTCGCTCGTCGGCGAGCGTGAGGGTCACTCCCGGGTTGAGGAACGCGAGCTCGCGCAGCCGGGCGACCAGGGTCTCGTAGCTGAAGGTGGTGTCGGGGAAGATCTCAGGATCCGGGCGGAAGGTGACGATGGTGCCCCGGGAGCGGGCGGCGCCGGCGGGGACTTTCCCAACCTCGCGGAGGGGAGAGGCGACTCGGCCTCGCTCAAAGCCGATGGAGAAGACGCGGCCATCTCGCCAGACCTCGCAATCGAGGTACTCGCTGAGGGCGTTGACGCAGGAAACACCCACGCCGTGAAGCCCGCCGGAAACCTTGTAGGCGCTGCCTTCCTGCTGGAACTTGCCCCCGGCGTGGAGCTTGCTGAGGACGATCTCGACGGCGGGTCTGCCGTTGAGCGTGGGGTCCTCGTGCTTCATGGGCTCGACGGGGATGCCTCGACCGTCGTCGCTGACGCTGCAGGATCCGTCGGGCTGGATGGTGACTTGAACGAAGGTCGCGTGGCCGGCCATCGCCTCGTCGATGGAGTTGTCAACGACTTCGTAGACGAGGTGGTGGAGCGCGTTGAGGCCCGTGCCGCCGATGTACATCCCGGGGCGCTTGCGGACCGCGTCGAGACCTTCGAGGACCTGGATCTGATCGGCGCCGTAGTTGCCGTCCACGAGGCCGACCGGAACCCCCGCCTGCGCCCCGGCCGAGGCGCCGTTGAGCGGCTTGACGGCTGCGAGTGTGGGGTCCGGCAGTGGAGGGGAGTTGGTGTCGGGCATGAGGGTTCCGAGCGGTTAGGGTGCCTCTCGCGTCGATGGGCCGCGCAGACCATGTCTCTCAGGGTCGGCAGGGGCCCGCGGCGGACAGGCATTGTAGCGTCCCGCGGGCAGGTTGGCGCTCGGGACGCCCCGAGGCAAAACGTCCAAAAAACCAGCGGTTTTTGGCCTTTTTCCCCCGCGTTGGGGCGCCACGTCACGGACCCGTGCCCGTCGCGTCGCCGGCGCCCGGCGGCTGGGGCGGCGGCTGGTGGTGATGCGGGTCCACGCACCACGCTTCCAAAATCCAAACATCTTACGAACCATTGTGCAGCGTGCGGCGGGCTGCCAAGGATCGGGGCGAGGAAGGGGCAAGGCCATGAGCGACGATGGCGTCGAGCGTACACCGCCGATCACGATGGAGCCCATGAGGCCGGACGTGGTGCGTGTTGCGCGGGTCGCGCGGAAGGATGATCTCTGGCCCAACAGCGGACCCCTGCCGTATTTCGCCGCGGCGGGGTTGGTGATCCTGCTGATCGGCGTGGCGCTCGCGGTGCTGCGCCGCGCGGGCGTTCCGGTCGCGGCGGTGGGTCCGTCGGAGGTCGCGGTGGCGGTGATGGGGCTGGGCGTGGGCGTGTGGGCGATCGTGCGTGCCGTGCGGCGTGCCCGGGCGAAGAAGGCGGCGGGGCCGGAGGACCAGAGCGACCCCGATGCACGACTGCAGACGATCGGGGACCGGAACCAGACCGAGGAACTTCTGCGCGAGGTCTCGAACGTTTCATTCGAGCCGGTGGTGATGCGCTGCGTGTACGCGCTCTCCCACGGGCAGCGCACGCCCGACGGAAAGGTGGCTGTCCGACGCGGCCTCAAGCGTGGACGCGTCAAGACCACGCACATGGTTCCGGCGCGTTCGCGGGTCGCACTCGGGGTGTGCGCGGCGGTCGGCGTTCTGGGTCTTGCGGGCTTTCACGCCCTGTTCATGGACGGCAAGTTCACCATGAACTACTTCGAGGTCATCGCCGCGATGGTGGTCGGCGCGGGGGTCGCGGCGTTCGTGTGCCCGACGTACGTGCGTCTCGCGCCCGGGGTGCTGGATGTCTTTCACTTCGGGCTGCTGGGCATTGGGCAGCCGGAGGTCGCCCGCTACGACCTGCGCAGGGCGCGGGTCCACGTGCACGTGCCCAACCACTTCGTGCGGATCGAGTTTCCCGAGCATCCCGAGCAGATGATGTTGTACGTGGATCTGCGGCGGCTGCTCGGCGGATCGAGTCCGAAGGGTCGGGCGTTTCTGCTCGCGGCGATGAGCACGCACCCGACGCCCCCGATGCCGGATGACCGGCTGGAGTAGCGCTCAGCCGGGGCAGGCCGCGGGCGATCGGGAGACGACGAAAAGAAACTCGGTGTTGGTGAGGTGCCCCGGCTCGCCGACCTTGTCGCCCGCGGGGTTGTAGATTCCGATCTGCGCGCCGACGTATCTCTTGAACGGGATCTCGATGGTGCGGAGCCGGGCCTGGCCGTCCCAGAGTGATGTCAGCAGGCTCTCCATCTGGGCACGCGGGATGAACCCCTCGTCGCTGAAAGAGACCACGACGACAGGGGCGCGGACGGCCCGCAGCACCTCGGCGAGGCGCTGGGCCGCGAGCGGGCGGGAGTTGAATCCGCTGCGGCGGGTCCGGACGTCGGTGCGTTTGCAGGCCACGCCGTAGACCTCGGGCTTGTCCCACCGCACGAGGGACTCCCACACGTGGTAGTTGGCGAGGTACGAGTGCTGGTTGTAGGGTGGATCGATGTAGACCAGGTCGGCCTCGAGCGTCCGGGCGGCGTCGAGGGCGTCCAGCCCGTGGGCGGCGCCCTTGCCCCGTGCAGCCCGCGGAAGCACCTCGGGCACGCGGAGCTGCACCCGATTGCGCGCCCGAGGGGCCCAGGACTTGAGATACGCCATCTGAAGCCCGGTCGTGGAATCCACGCGGTCGGCAGCCTCCATGAGCGACACCAGCATGACCGCCTCGAGCTCCGGGGGCAGTGACTTTCTTGCGATGGCCTCGCGGATGGCGTCGATCCGCTCGCCATTGGCGGGATGCACGTAGCGGGACCGCTCGCAGAAGGTGCGGGTGAAGTACCCGGGCGCCCCGGGAATCGCGTTGAACTCTTCGACCAGCGTGCGTGCGTCCTCGAGCACATCCTCGGCGTCGGCCTGCACGTAGCAGCGTGCAAGGGCGAGCGCGTAGGCGTTGTGGTCGTTGGCGAGCACACGGAAGCCGGCTTTCTTGAGCGTGTGCCCGACGCGCGAAGTCCCCGAGAACAGGTCGAGCACCGTGCGGACCCCGGCCTCGCCCGCCGACGCATCGGCGCGGCGGACCTCATCGAGGATGAGGGGGACGATGGTGCGTTTGGAGCCGAGGTACTTGATCACGCGCGGGGCCCGGTGCCCGGGGCTCTTGGCCCAACGGGACGGAAGCACTGTACCCGCCGGTGCTGCACCCGCCGTCCCCCCCACCCCTACCATGACGCCACACGCGTGCGGACGACCCCGGGCAAGCCCTCGCCGATGACCCAAGACGACGCCGATGACGACCTGCGTTTGGTCGAGGCGATTCGTCGGGGTGATACCTCGGGATGGTCGCAACTGATCACCCGGTATCAGGACCGCCTGTACTCGGTCTGCTACCGCATGGTGCACCACCGGGAACTCGCGGCGGACCTGACGCAGGACGCGTTCGTCAAGATCATCCAGGGGCTGGACAGTTTCGACGGGCGGGCCAAGCTCTCGACATGGATGATCCGAGTGACCATGAACGTGTGCCTGTCGCGGCTTCGGTCCGAGAAGCTCCGGAGGCACGCGAGCCTGGATGCCCCCGCGGGGGGGAAGGCGGATTCCCGATCAAAGCCCGCCCAGCCGCGCAATCACGAGCAATCGCGGGAACTTTCGCCGGATGACCGCGTCGATACGGAAGAAGAGCAGAGCCGGGTTCTCGAGGCCCTTCGGCGGATCGACCCGGATCAGCGTGCCGTGATCATCCTGTGCGATTGCCACGGCAAGAGTTACGAGCAGATCGCGGAGGTCCTCGGGGTCGCGGTCGGGACGGTCAAGAGCCGGCTCTTTCGAGCCCGGGCAGCGTTGCGTGAGGCGGTCGAGAACCTCGGCGATGCCCCGAAGGTCAAGGACGAATGACAAGCGCGCCAGGACAACCCCCCGCCGACAGACCCCTGACCGAGGATCAGATCCTCGATCTGGTGGAGGGCCGCCTGACGGGCGCAGAGGCGGATTCGGTGCTGTCGCGCTCGGGCCGGGCCGGGCTCGCAGACCGCGTTCGCCAGATGCAGTCGCACCGGCGCGTGCTGCAGAACCTGCCCCTGGAGCCGGCACCCCGGCACCTTGCCGAGCGCGTGATCGCGACGCTCGAGCGGGACGCGCTGCTGGGTCTGGCGAAGGGCGAGCCGGTCGAGGACCACATTCCGATCCACACCGGCGACCGCACAAGGCAGGCGGGACATCGTCCGTGGATGAGAGCAGCCCCGGGCTTGGCGCTCGCGGCGGGGCTTGTGCTCCTGGTGGGTGGCGGGGCGTACTGGTCGTCGCTGCTCATCGGGGGAAAGGACAAGCCCGCGCCGATCGTGACGCCGGGCCCGATGGCGATGAAGACGAGCGAGGGCATGGCGGCTCCGGTCGCGGACGTCGCGGTCAATGAGACAGCGGCCCCCGCGTCTGCGACGCTGGCGAGCGCTGACGCGGCCAGCCGCGCCGAGGCGGCCCCGGCGTCGGTCGCCCTCTCTTCCGAGGCGGCGGCGAAGCTGGCGCAGGAGGGGCGACTGGTCATCCGAGTCGCGGCGTCCAGCACCAGGAGCATTGGGCAGCTCGAAGCCATGGGCAACGGGCGGAACCACAGAGCGTGGCGGCTGCGAAAGGACGTGCCCGCGGAGGTTTCATCCGCGATTCTCGCGGTGGTCGCGGCGGCCCCGGTGCACCCGGACTTTGTGGGACCGGTGATGGCGGCGTCGGAGCCTGAGCGTTTCGGCTCCATCATCGCCCCGCTGGTCGGACCCCGGGCGGCCCTGAACATCGTCCCCCCACGCATCGAGCGGGCGGGGGCGGCGATCGCCGGGAGCTACCTCCTCGAACTCCCCGCGGACGCGGCGAGCGTGGAGTCGATCACCACGCTGCTGAGCGACCGCCTGAAGGGCGAAGTGCGGCTCGAAGAGCTGCCCGAGTCGGTGGACGCGCCGCTCGCGGACGACGCCGAGTCCCTGACGTGGTGGACGCAGCCTCCTCAGCAGTGGGCGCCGCGGGTCACGGTGCCGCTGGTCATCGAAGAGCGGGAGTAGTCCGCCCGCGCGGCCGGTCCATAGTCCCGGAACCGTCACAAGCTAGCGGCGTCTAACATCCGGCACCTCGCGCCGGGGGGTTCCGGGCGCGACACGGAGAGCCCTCGATGCTTCGACTTCCCAAACTCGCATGGCTGCCCCTTCCCCTGCTGATGCTCGCGGCGTGCAACGCCCCGCCCCAGGGCGAGCAGACTCGCCGGGTCGAAACGACCGACACGACGAAGGCCGAGCGGCGTTCACCCCTGGTGCAACCAGCGGCGCTGGTGGAGTTCTCCGATCAGGCGGCGCAGCAACTGGTGGAGGACCTGGTCGACCTGCCCGAGTTCAACACCGGTCAGCGCGTGAACGTGGTGTTCGGCGACATCGTGAACAAGACGGGGATCGTTCCGACGGCGGATTTCGAGGCGTTCCGCTCGCGGGTGCGGTCGAAACTGCTGAGCAGCAGCGTGGCTCGGTCCCGCGTGCGGTGGATCGAGAGCCGCGCACGGATGGACGAGCTCCGACGCCGCGAGGCGGGCGGCAATCCCGGGCAGAGCCAGGAGCTGAACTGGGGCGTGACGTACTTCCTGAACGGGGAGATGTACAACGTCTCGCGGATCGAGGGACAGGAAGCGCACCTCTACATGCTCAACTGGACGATCAGCAACGCGGACACGCGGGAACTGATCTGGCAGAACTCGTACGAGGTGAAGCAGACGCCCGGCAGGTGAGACGGGGGAGCCAGGCGATGACGAAGATCGGTGGAGTCGGTCGGGCCGCCGCCGCCCCGGTGCTGCTGGCGGCGCTGGCGGCGGGAGCGGGATTGCTCGCCATGGAGGTCGGCGGGTGCGCGAGCGCGCCGAGGTCGAGCACGCTCTCGGTGGACGACATCGAGTACACGGCGGACGAACTGGTCCACAAGCTGTCGGACTCCGACTGGCTCCGGGGCCGGACGTCGGAGAGTCCGCGCGTGGTCATCGCGATCCAGAAGGTCGAGAACCTCACGTCGGACGTGATCCCCGAGCCGGACCGGTGGTACATCATGACCCGGCTGAGGGCCAGCCGCCCCCTGGAGACCTATCGCAGGCTCTACAACGTGGCGTTCGTCATCCCCGCGGAGCATCTGGCTGCGTCGGGGACCCAGAGCGAGACCGAGCGCGAGATCGGTGCGGGACGACGTCCCACGCACGAACTGACGGCGACGTTCAGGTCCGCGACTCGGAGCGCGGGGTTGGACCGGACGGACGCGTACCAGTGCGAATGCCGCGTGACCGACCTGGCGAGCGGCGAGCTGGTGTGGACGGACACGGTCGAGTTCAAGAAGACGGCGTTCGGAAAGGCGTACGACTGAGATGAAGCCGGTGTGCGCCATCCTGATGCTCGCCGCGACTGTCCTGCTCGGGGCGTGCGCGAGCAGCGCGGACCGCGTGGACGCGCGGGTGTCTGCGGCGGCGATGACCGGGCGGTACGGCGAGGCCCGGGCGACGCTGGGAGGCTCGCTCGCGTCGGACACGTCGGACCGCGCGTACATCCTCGATCGGTTGAGGCTGCTGATACTCACGCTCGCCGACGGGCAGCCGGACGCGGCGGAACCGACGGCGAACGAGGCGTACCAGCTCCTGCGGACGCAGGGTCTGAACGCCGACAAGACCGCGGCGTCGGTCATCTTCAACGAACGCGTGCGGGTCTGGAAGGGCGAGCCCTTCGAGCAGGCGATGGCGTACTCGTACATCGCGGTGCAGAAGGCGATGCGGGGAGAGTGGGACAATGCGCGAGCAGCGGCCCAGTCGTCGCTGTTTCTGCTGCGGGACTTCGGGGAGAACGAGCGGGGCGAGAAGTTGACGGCGGAGGAACTGGCCCGCCGCGCGGCGGAGGCGGAGGCGCGGGGCGGTTCGGGCGACGCGCTGATCGACCACGGCTACACCGCGGTGAAGACCGACTTCGCCCTCGGGTACATGCTCGCGGGGCTCGCGAACCGCGCGCTCGGACGCGCGGACGAGGCGTCCGACAACTTCCGGGAAGCGGCGGCGGTGAACCCGGCGCTCGGGCCCCTCGCGGAGCAACTGCGCACCGGCGACTTCAACACGGTCTTCGTCGTGGACTACGGCGTTGGTCCCCGAAAAACGGCCTACGGCCCGGACAACGCCCTGGTGCGGTTCGAGCCAGCATGGCGGTCGTCCGGGCTTGCCATGACGTCCGGCGCCAGCGGCGGGGCGGCGCTCTCGGGACTGCCTCCGGTCGCGGATGTGGCGGCGATGGGTCAGAGCCTTGCATGGAACAACCTCGAGGACGTCCGAGCGGCCAAGAGCACGCTGGGGAGCCTCCTGATGGTGGGCGGCGTCGCGGTCGCGACAGCTCCGCAGGGGAGCAACGAGAGCGACGAGGCGAGACAGAACCGGGCGCTTATCGGGGCGGGCGTGGCGATCCTGGGCGCGATCATGAAGGCGACGGCGTCGGCGGACACACGCTACTGCGAGTTCCTCCCGGCGAACACGTACATCGTGCCGGCGCGGATCGAAGCGCCCGGCGCGAGCGTGACCCTCGAGGTGGCGGGCGACCCTGCCAGCCGGGTCGTGCTGACGGACCTTGCGCCCCCGCCGCCCACGGGGCCGCCACTTCAGCTCCGGTACGTGCGGCTGACGCCGACACCGGGCCCGTGGCAGAGCGCGGGGACCTTGCTGTACTCCAATGAGCACTCGGGGCCCGTGGAGGGGGGCGATCTGCCCTTCATCATGGGGGGCATGGACGCGAGCCGGCCATCGCCGGCGGTCCTGGCGCGGTACCAGGCATCCGGTCGCCTGCTCGGGTACACGACCAACGACCTCGAGAATCTGTATCGCGAGGAGGGCATCGCGCTCACTGCGGAAGAGGCCGGCCCCGCGGCGGCGCACGTGCTCGAGGGCGGGAGGTCGATGGTGCCGCCGATGCCGGGGAGCGCCGGATATCAGCGGCTCTTCGGCCAGGCCCACCCCCCCTATCGCCCGATCAGCGACGCGCTGAAGCGCGCCATTGAGAACCTGAACGCCCCGGCCCAACAGCCATAGACAACGAGGAGGACGCGCATGAGCACGAACCATCGGACCATCGGAACAGTCGCGGCGATGCTGGCCCTGCTGGGGCTCGGCGCGTGCCGGAACTCGGAGAAGGCGCCGTACGAGGGCAAGCGGGACACGCTCGCCACCAGCACCACGCCGGCGGGCGAGACGGCCTGGGGCCTGGTCGACCAGCCCGACGGCGGGCGGCGCGAGTACCCGCAGATCACCGTCGAGTACGGGCTGCGAAACCACCTGGCCTTTGGTGAGCCCGTGGTGGAGCAGCGGGAGATCATGTCTGTGACCGTGCCGTGTCGGCTTCTGGCGGATCGCTCGGAGTTCTCCCGGGTGCAGTATCGCTTCATCTTCCTGAAGGACAACGGCACGCCCCTGCGCGACCAGCCCGACTGGCGCTTCATGAGGCTCGACGCCCGGCAGCAGGTGTTCCTGCGGATGTCCTCGACGGACACCGCGGCGTCGTGGCGTCTGGAAGTGCGCGGGGCGCGCTGAGCGTGTACGAGCTCACCGTCGAGCATGCGTTCTCCGCCGCTCACGCTCTCCGCATCGGAGGCGTGACGGAGACGCTGCACGGCCACGATTGGCGCGTCACGGCGACGATCCGGGGGACCACGCTGGACGCCGACGGTCTGCTGTGCGACTTCCACACGGTGCACGAGGTGCTGGTGGAACTGTGCGCCCCGTTTCACAACAGCACGCTCAACGCCGTACCGCCCTTTGACCGCACGAATCCCACGGCGGAGCTCGTCGCCCGACACCTCGTGGAGGCGCTGGCGGAGCGTCTGGACCCGGCGCTCAGTCCGAACGCGCACGTGCGCTGCGTGCGCGTGACGGAGGCGATCGGGTGCGCCGCGGTGGCGTACCGACGGGAGCGGTGAGTTCGAGGACACCCGCGCCGGGCGGCACGGCGTCGCCGCCTCGAAGAGCACTTTCCCCTCCTGACGGGGGGTCCTCGGGCCGATAGAACCATGAGGGGAATCCGCGCGCCGGGCGGCCAACGATCTCCCCCAGGCGGACGTCCGCCCACCACCTATGCCCAACGCCCACCGCAAGCCCCAGGCCCGCTCGACCGGCATCGCGTTCGTCGGCGACGAGGCCGCACCGTCGTTCAACCGCGATCTCTCCTGGCTGGAGTTCAACCGGCGGGTGCTGGAGCAGTCGGCGGACTCGAGCGTGCCGCTGCTGGAGCGGGTCCGGTTCCTCACGATCTTCACGAGCAACCTGGACGAGTTCTTCATGAAGCGGGTCGGGCTGGTGAAGCGCCAGGTGCACGCGGGGATCGAGGCCGTCGGCGCGGACGGCATGAGCCCCCGCCAGCAGTTGCTGCAGATCCGCGAGTTCGTGACGCGGCTGTGCAGGCAGCGCCAATCGATCTACGCCGAGCAACTCGTGCCGGCGCTGCGCGGGGCGGGGATCGAGGTGCTGGCGTACTCGGAGTTGCAGCCCAAGGACCGCGCGTGGGCGCAAGACTGGTACGTGCAGAACGTCTATCCCGCGTTGACCCCGCTGGCGGTGAATCCGACACACCGGTTTCCGTTCATCTCGAATCTGTCCGAGAGCCTGGCGATCCGCGCTTCCGACCCGACGAAGGAGCACGTGCCCGTGCCCGCGGACGGGGAGGCCCCCGACCCGTTGTTTGCACGGCTGAAGTTCCCGGCGTCGATCAGGCAGTACGTGCCCCTGCCCTCGCGCGGGCAGGCCGGCCACCACCGGTTCGTGATGCTGCAGGACATCGTCCGCAACAACCTGGACGATCTCTTCCCGGGGCTGAACATCCTCGAACTCGCGAACTTCCGCGTGACGCGCTCCGCCGGCATCCAGAAGGACGATCTTGACACGGCGAATCTGCTGCAATCGATCGAGGCGGACATCAAGCAGCGCCGGTTTGCGCGCGTGGTGCGGGTGGAGATGGAGGAGGGCGCGAGCCCGGACCTGCGACGGTGGCTGCTGGACAAGCTGAACGTGGATCAGCACGACGCGTACTACCGGCCGCCGGGCGTCGACTTCCTGGGCCTCGCGGAGCTCTGCGAGCTCGACAGGCCCGATCTGAAGTTCCGCCCGTGGAAGCCGGCCATCCCGCCGCGGCTTGCGCCCGTCGTGATCGCGCCCGCGGGCGAGAAGGCGGCGGCGGCCTTCTTCGCCGCCATCCGCAAGCAGGACATCCTCGTGCACCACCCGTACGAGAGTTTCAACGCCTCCGTCGAGCGGTTCATCGCGGCGGCGGCCTCCGACCCGGACGTGGTGACCATCAAGCAGACGCTCTATCGCACGAGCCCTGACTCGCCGTTCATCGAAAGCCTCATGCGGGCGGCGGAGGCGGGCAAGCAGGTCGCGTGCCTCGTGGAGCTCCGCGCGCGGTTCGATGAGTCCCGGAACGTGCGGTTCGCCCGACAGCTCGAGAAGGCCGGCGTGCACGTCGCCTACGGCGTGGCCGGGCTCAAGACCCACTGCAAGACCAGTCTCGTCGTCCGCAAGGAGCGGCACGGGCTCAGGTGCTATGCCCACCTGGGGACGGGCAACTACCACCCCAAGACCGCTCAGCTCTACACCGACTGCGGGCTGCTGACCGCGGAGCCGGACCTCACCGGCGACCTCGTGAACCTCTTCAACTTTCTCACGGGGCTCGCAGCGAAGCACGAGTACGGCACGCTGCTGGTAGCGCCGTTCACGATGCGCCAGAAGTTCTACGACATGATTGACCGCGAGATGCAGCACGTCCGCCAGGGCCGGCCCGGACGCATCATCGCCAAGATCAACGCGTTCGATGACCGGGAGATGGCGGCGAAGCTCTACGAGGCCGGGGCGGCGGGTGTCAAGATCACGCTCATCTGCCGGGGCTTCTGCTGCCTGAGACCGGGCGTGCCGGGGCTCTCGGAGAACATCCGCGTCATCTCCATCGTCGGGAGGTTCCTCGAGCACTCACGCCTCTTCTACTTCGGCGCCGGCGAGGAGGACCCGATCGACGGCGAGTGGTACTTCGGCTCCGCGGACTGGATGTATCGAAACCTCTCGAACCGGGTCGAGGTCGCGGTTCCGGTGCGGGATCGCGACGCGAGGCGTCGGCTGCAGCGCATCTTCGAGGTGCACCTGGCGGACCGGCGCTGCGCGTGGGAGCTCTCGCCCCACGGGACGTACGCCAGGCTGACGCCGGCGCCGGACGCGGACCCGACTTCGCCCGAGGCCGCGGGCACCTTTGAGACGCTGATGCGCGAGGCCCATCCGGAGTGACTCGGTTGAAGCCGCGGAAATGACCCCGCCGGCGGGTGTTCCGGCGGGGCCCTGTGACGATCACGGCCGGTGGTGGCTCAAGGGCAGCCGCCGCCCCCGACGGTGTTGATGAGCGCGGAGACGTCGTCCTGATCGACGTTGCCGTCGTGGTTGAAGTCGGGGTCGATGCCGGTGGGGTTCTCTCCGCCGCCCACGACGTTGATGAGGTAGGAGATGTCGTCCTGGTCGACGTTGCCGTCCTGGTTGAGGTCGGGGTCGCAGGGGGGCTGAACGGTGGGGAGCGCGACGCGAAGGAGGGCGTTGGGCGTTCCGAAGGCGGGGCTGGAGGTGGAGTTGAGGTCGTTGCCGTCGCCGTCGCGGAGGTTGGCGAGGAAGTAGGCGTGCCCGTCGGCGGACAGGAAGAGGGAGTTGTTGGGGAGAAAGGCGGCGAGGGTGTTGTTACCGCGGCCGATGAAGGCGTTGTCATCGGGGAGCCCGTTGCCGTTGAGATCGACGGGGTCGCCCTCGCGGGCGAGCATGTGCGTGCCGTTGTAGATGAGCACCGTGTCGGAGGCGGGGTTGCCGCCCGCGACACTCGCGACGAAGGCGTAGTTGCCGGCGTTGTCGACGGCGAGGGTGGAGAAGGTGTCGCCGAGCGTCTCGGAGGATCCGGTGATGAGCGGAGCGCCGGTCTCCGCGACGACGGCTCCATCGAGCACGAGCCAGTCGGGAGCGGTGGAAGCGGTGCCGGAACTGTCGCGGCCTCGTGAGATCCAGTGCCCGCCCGCACTGATCGCGGACTGGAAAACGTCTCCGAGCACGAGCGTCGATCCGGGCACGGCTTCATTGGCCTGTAGGACGGCGCTGCCGTCGAGGACGAGCACGCGGACGGTCCCGGAGGTGGGGAGAGTGACCTGGCCCTCGGCGATCCAGTGGGAACCGTCGGGGGTGGTGTAGAACTCGTTGGCGTCGATCGTGCTCCAGGGGCGGTTTCCGAGCCCGCCCATCGCGACGATCGTGGTCACGCCGGTCTGGTGGAACATCGCGCGGTCATAGAAGATCGCCGGACGGCGGGAGGTGTGGATGTTGTTGATGGTGCTGTCCTGGCAGCCGATGGTGCCCTCATCGAGCAGGTGGATGGAGCCGACGGAGTTCCCGACGGTCTCATCGCCGGAGGGGTTGGTGTCGGAGAGACCGGTGTAGGGATCGAGTTGCTTGAACTCGAGGGAAAGCACGCCGGCTGTGGACTTGAGCACGCGCTGCCCGTCGGCGGCGCTGGTGGAGCCCGTGGCGCCGGTGCGAACGCGGACGCTGAACGCGAAGTCGCCGGCGGAGTTGAAGCGGCCGACGCCGGAGCCGATGAAGTCATACCACCCGCCGCCCAGCGCGGGCTGGCCTTCCTGGATCAGCACCGAGCCGGTGGCGCCGGAGCCGAGCATGAGCATGGTTTCGAGGTCGCTTCCAAGCTGGGTGCGACCCTTGAGGAGCCACTGCGTGCCGTCGGTGGAGCCCACGAGGTCTTCCAGCGCGCGGAACTCGGCAACGACGGGAGATCCGCTCGCGTCGAGGGCGCCCGGGATCGTCGCCGTCGGGTGGCTCCCGACTTTGGAGTAGATCACCTCGGGGATCGACTGCGCATGGACGGCGAGGGGCAGACCGGCGACGCAGAACAGCAGAGCGGCGGAACGCATGGCGATGCTCCTGGGTGAACGGTCGCTCCGCCGCGATACGGCTCGCGGTGCAGCAACAACACATCATAAGCCGTCCGCACGTCGCCGCAATCACAACACACCCCGAACACAGGGTTTGCGCAGTCGTCGGTGACGCCCAGGGAGATCCGGATTGGTTCTCAGCCCTTGAGCGAGGCGAGATCGATGACGAAGCGGTAGCGGACGTCGCTCTTGAGCATGCGCTCGTAGGCCTCGTTGATCTTCTGCATCGGGATGCGCTCGATGTCGGAAACGATCCCGTGCGTGCCGCAGAAGTCGAGCATTTCCTGGGTCTCGCGGATGCCGCCGATGAGGGAGCCGGCGAGCGAGCGGCGCTGGAAAATGAGGCCCATGACATTGATGGGTGGGTGCGGGTGCTCGGGCGCGCCGACAAGGCACATGGCGCCGTCGCGTCGGAGGCAGTTCATGAACGGGTTGAGGTCGTGGGAGGCGGAGACGGTGTTCACGATGAAGTCAAGCGAGTTGGCGGCCTTGCTCATCTGCGCCTCGTCGCGGGAGATCACGATGTTGTGGGCGCCGAGCCGACGGGCGTCGGCCGCCTTGCCCGGCGATGTCGTGAAGAGCGTGACCTCCGCGCCCATGGCGTGGGCCAGCTTCAGCGCCATGTGGCCCAGTCCCCCGAGCCCGACGACGCCGACCCGCGTGCCACGCCCCACCTTCCAATGGCGCAGCGGGGAGTAGGTCGTAATGCCGGCGCAGAGCAGCGGGGCCGCACCGGCGGGGTCGAGCGACTCGGGCACGCTCAGCACAAACGCCTGATCCACGGTCATCGCGGTGGAGTACCCGCCGAAGGTGTGTGGGCCGGTCCCGAACTTGTCAGGGCTGTTGTACGTGAAAGTCGAGCCCTTCTCGCAGTAGTTCTCCAGCCCGTCGCGGCAGCTCGCGCATTCTCGGCATGAGTCCACCATGCATCCCACGGCCACCGTCTGCCCCACCTTGAAACGGCTGACCTTCGTCCCCACCGCCGTCACACGCCCCACGATCTCGTGCCCCGGCACGCACGGGTACACCGTGAAGCCCCATTCGTTGCGGGCGAAATGCAGGTCGCTGTGGCACACGCCACAGAACAGAATCTCCATCGCCACGTCTGTCGGACCCGGCTCGCGCCGCCGGATGGAGAGCGGGCCCAGGGGAGAGGTGGCGGCGGGAGCGGCGTACGCGGCGTGGGTCGTGGGCATCGTGCTTCCTTGTGCGAGATTGAACCTCACTCTAGGTGCCTCCGGGCGGCTGGCGGCGCGGTATCCTGCGGTCATGCTCCACCGTTCCCTGCACGTCGGCCTGCTGTTCATGCTCGGTGCCTGCCTGTGGTCGGCGTGCGGCTGCGCGGGCGCACCCGCACGCCGACCCTCTAACGAGGTGCACATGTCCCTGGTGTATCTGGTCACCGGGCCCGGATCAGCCTCGCACACGCCAGAGCAGAAGCAGCAGATCTTCGCCGGGCACATGGCGAACATGCAGCGTCTCGCGGCGGAGAGGAAGCTCCTCATCGCGGGCCCCTTCGGCCAGCCCCGGGACAAGTCCTGGCGGGGCATCTTCGTGCTCGACGCCGCGACGCCGGAGGAGGCCAGGCAGCTCGCGGCCACCGATCCGGGCGTGGCCTCCGGGGAGTTCTCGATCGAGGTTCGGCGGATCGCTGCGCCGGAGACCCTTCGCGAGACCCCGCGGCTGGAGGCGGAGCAGAAGGCCCGGCTGGAGCAGCAATCACAGCGCGGCGCGACGCCGCCGCCCGCCCCGGGCTCGCTCCCACCCGGCCTCAGGCGGTACGTGATGATGCACGCCTCTGACCTCGAGCGTGCGCGGACCGCGATCGCGAAGGCGAACGCCCCGGCGGTCATCTGGGCCGTCTCGTTCCTCGATGACACCGGCGGCGTGCTGGTCCTCGACGCGGAGGACCCGGACGCGGTGTCCAAGGCGCTCGCGGGCGTGGATACGGGCGCGTACGGGCTGGACCGGTGGCTCTCGACGAGGTCCCTGGAGGGCCTTGCGGCATTGGAGCCCTAGGAGGGGTGGCTAGGTCCTCCGCAGGTCATCGATGGGGAACGCGGGGTTCGCGATCGGGCGCAGCGCGAGCGCGAGGAGGGCCCGCTCATCGTCATCCCCGGCGATGCGGTTTGCCTTGATCGCCCCGCACGCGGTACAGCGGTGCAGGATGGCCCACTCGCCGCGGTCCCGCACCTCGATGGCGATGGGCTCCATGGAGCCGTCGCAGCAGGAGGCGCGGTCGCCGGGCTTGTCATCGAGATGGCGTGACCACAGACAGCGGGGACAGTGGTTGCGGTGCCTGGTGCCGAAGGCCCGGGCGGGAACAGCCCAGCGGCAACGGATGCACGTGAATGCCCGGGACTCGTAGCAGTGCTTGTCTGACATGGGTGCTCGTTGAAGTCGAGTGCGGTGCGCGGGGCGCATGACATGCGTGCCCGCGCGGAGGCGGGAGAACGTCTCTGGCCGCGCGTGACATCACCGTGTCGCGCGCGTCGAGGGGGGTGTGCTTGAGATTGGGGGGGGGCATTCCGCGGCGAGCGGTCACCGCCGGTGCTCGCCGGGTCTGGCTCGCACGGGGGTCGGGGACACCGGTCGAAGTCGAACGAGTCGAGTCGGCCGCGGAATGAATCAGGCAGTGGCAGTCATAGACGAACCTCTCGGAGTGGCGTGAGCATAGACGAAACTGCGGTGATTTCAAGCCGATCGGCGCGGATTCGCCGGGAGGATGGCGCTGAGGCATCCCACGGCGCAGGGACGGCTTCGCGCCTGTAAACTGCTCGCGCGGGCTCGGGCGAGCCCGCAGTGAGGAGCCGCATGCACGCCGGGATCACCCGCCGCCGTTTCATCGCCAGCACCGTCGCCGCCGCGGGGGTCGCGGCGCTGTCGCACCCGGCGTTCGGCCGGAGACTTCGGGACACGAAGCTGCGGGTGCTGTCCATCGGTGTTGTCGGCACCATCGGAGAGGCGGATCGGCACCAGGTCCGGTCGCACCCGGACGCGGAAATTGTGGGCCTCTGCGACATCGACGCCAAGGCGATGGAGAAGGCATCGAAGGAGCACCCGGACGCGTTCCGCTGCGAGGACTACCGAGAAGCGTTCGATAGGCACGGGGACAAGTTCGACGCGGTGATCGTCTCAACGCCCGATCACTCGCACTGCGCGATCATGACGCTCGCGCTCGCGCGGGGCAAGCACGTGTATGGGCAGAAGCCGCTGGTGCAGCAGCTCGAAGAGCTCGAACTGCTCCGCCGCGCCGTCGACGTCCGGCCCCATCTCGCGACGCAGACCGGCGCACAGCGCATCGCGCACGCCCCGCGGCGTGCGGCGGTGGACATCCTGCGGAGCGGCGGCCTGGGCAAGGTCATCGAGGTCCACGTGACGTACGGCGGGAGCGCCGTCGCGGGCGGGTTCTACTTCGCCGACGGCACTCTGGGTGAGCCCATCCCGCCACCGGAGGGCTTCAACTACGACCTGTGGCTCAACGGAGCCGCGGACGCGCCCTGCCGCCCGCAGATGGTGCAGCGCCAGTGGCGGAGCTGGTTCGATTACGGCGGCGGACAGATCGCCGACTGGGTTGTGCACACCACCGATGTGCTGTTCTACGCCTTCCCCGAGCTGCAGAGCCCCACGCGGGTGTGCACTCGCACGCCGACCCGGGATATGAGCCACTTTCACGCCAGGAACGTGCTGTCCACGCTCACGTACCCCGTGTCGGGCGAGCGCTTCGCCAACTCCACCTGCAACTTCTACTTCTACGACACCGAGATGAAGCCGGACCGCGCGATGGTGGGCGTGGGTGAGGGCAAGTGGCCCAGCGGCATTCTCACCATCGTTGTCTGCGAGGGCGGCACCCTCGTGCTCGCTCCCGAGGGACCGCTGGAGATCTGGCGTGATGGCCAGATGACCGACGGCATGGAATGGCCCGGCTTGCCCGCGTATGAGAGCTTCAACCACTGGCACGCGTGGGTGGACAGGGCGCTGGGCAGGGACACGCCCCACCTGTGGTGCCCGTTCGCCTCCGGGCTGCGCTGCACGGAGCCCGGCCTGCTCGCCGTGAAGGCGGCAAAGTTCCGAGGGCAGGTGCTGGAATGGGACCGCAAGGCGCTGGCGTTCACCAACCACGCCGAGGCGACGCGGACGCTGGTGAGGCGCGAGTATCGGAAGGGGTTTGAGCCGGTGCGGCTGTGAACAGGGCGGACGGGGCTACATCCCGATGCTGGGGATCCAGGCCCCCACGGGCGCCCGGTACGCGCCGGTCGTCATGTAGTTGAAGAGCTTGATGGCCCGACCCCCGCGTGCCATCACTCCGCGGTGCAGCCCGTGCTGGCCGAGGGGCACGATGGTCTTGCGAAACTGCGGGGGCGCGTGCTTCGCCGCGTGCGCCGCGAGCGCGGCCAGATCCTCCGGCGTCTCGGCGAACCCGTGGCCCAGGAAGCTCGGGAAGTAGTACCCGACATCACGCCCCCCGCGCGACAGCACGAAGCCGGGCAGGCCGATCCTCAGGTAGCCCGCCGCCTCGTTGACTCGCGAGGCGTGGAAATGCCGGCGCGAGAGCTCGTCGATGGCCGGCAGGTCGCGCTCCGACACCGGCCGCGTCCCCTCGAGATCACGCTCCGCGGGCTCCAGCCGCACGAGAGCGCACGCCTCGCGCCAGTCGAACCCCAGCTTGGCGTAGAGCGAGAGCGAGGTGGTGTTGATCGCCTCCTGCTGCAACCGCACCTGCTTGATCCCGCGCCGCGCGGCCTCGTCCATTACGGCCCGCATCAGACTCCGGCCGACACCCCGCGCCTGCGCCGACGGGTCCACCGTGATCGGGCCAACGCCCGCGACCTCGTCGGAGAACTGAAGGAAGTTGGACCCGAGGATGGTCCGGCCGTCGTCATCGAGCGCGACAAACCCGGCAAAGTCCGGGCGCGTGCCGAACATCCCGATGACCATCTCCGCGGTCTGGACCGAATCAAAGTCACGCTCGACGCCGTGCCGGTCCTGGAGCGAACCGAAGGCTTCATAGCAGATCCGCGCGCAGGCGGGGAAGTCGCCGGGTGTGATCGATCGGATGGTCGGCATGGGGGCCATGGTACGGCGCGCGCACGCCCGCATCGAGCGCGGCCACACCCACACCCCGCGCTCGAGGCACGCGGCTCCATGCCGCCCGGTCACTCTCCATCACCGGTGCTTGCCCCGAGGGGCGGTCGATGAACCGGGATCCCGCCGCTCCACGCCGAGCATGCCCAGCATGCTCCTGACGAACCGGCGGAGCGCGGCGTCGGTGACGTCGAGCATGAGCGTGAACGCCTCCCCAGCCTGCGCTCCGGGGCTCCGAGCCTGCGGCGGGGCGCACTCAAGGCTGAACCGGATCGCCATCGTGAAGATGCCCGAGGCCTCTCCCACCGCCTTGAAGGCCAGGCCGGGCTCGGTGCACTCAAAGACGCGGGGGCCCGTCCAGGGTCGCAGGTCGAGAAACTCGGCCAGGTCCCGCGCCTCGTGCTCGGTCAGGGCGGGATCGACGAACGACCAACTGGACTCCGGAGACGCGACTTCGCCATGAACCTGCAGCCACGGGTCGCCGCTCCAGTCCACGGGTGCTGCGAGCCGCCGCCTTGCATCGCGCGGCCGCCAGCCGAGCGAGAAGCGGCTGCCGTCAAGCCCTTCGAGGTGCGCGAACTGGATCCCCGACCTGGGCATCACACCACCCTGTCGTCCTTCGCAATCCCCAGCGCCGGCCTCACGTCCACCTGCACGAGCCGATCTCGCTGCACGCGTCGGGCCTTGTCCGGGTCCGCGTAGTCACTGTGGCAGGAGCCCTTGCCCGCGTCAGCCCCCACCGCCTTTCGTGTCTTGCTCGCCAGCCGGTGGATCTCATCGGGGCTCAGCACGCCCCGCTTCGAGAGGATCTCCTGCTGCTCCGGGGTCAGAGCGGCAGACTTTACCGCGGCCCCGGCGCGGCCGTTCGCACCGACGCGCTCAAAGCCATCGGCCTTGCCGCTGGCGAACTCCTGGATTTCCTTGCTGATGCGGACGCTGCACCAGTCGTGGCCGCACATGGCGCAGAAGTCCGTATCGACGTCGAGGTCCTCGTCGTGATAGGCCCGGGCGGTGTCGGGGTCGAAGGAGAGCTCGAAGTGCTTCTCCCAGTTCAGGGCCGCGCGGGCCTTGGTGAGTTCGTCGTCGCGGTCGCGCGTGCCGGGGATGCCCAGGGCCACGTCCGCGGCGTGGGCGGCGATCTTGTAGGCAATGCAGCCCTGCTTCACGTCGTCCTTCTTGGGAAGCCCCAGGTGCTCCTTGGGCGTGACATAGCAGAGCATGGCGGCCCCGTGATAGGCCATGGCCGTGGCGCCGATGCAGCTCGTGATGTGGTCGTAGCCGGGGAACATGTCCGTCACCAGCGGGCCGAGCACGTAGAAGGGGGCGCCGTGACAGAGCGTGCGCTGCACCTTGGCGTTCCACTCGATCTGGTCGAAGGGAACGTGCCCTGGTCCCTCGATCATGACCTGCACGCCGTGGCGCCACGCACGCTCGGTGAGTTCACCCAGGGTTTCGAGCTCGGCGATCTGGGCGGCATCCGTCGCGTCGGCGAGCCCGCCCGGGCGCAGGCCGTCGCCGATGCTGAACGTCACGTCGTACTGCCTGAGAATCCGGCAGATGTCGTCCCAGCGGTCGTACATGATGTTCTCGCGGCCGTGGACGAGCATCCACTTGGCCAGGAGCGACCCGCCACGGCTGACGATGCCGATCAGACGGTTCTTGACGTGCTTCAGGTGCGCGCGACGAACGCCCGCGTGGATCGTGAAGTAGTCCACGCCCTGCGCCGCCTGATGATGCAGCGACGCCTCGATCGTCGGCCAGTCCAGATCCTCGATCTTCTTCCCGATGATCATGGAGTAGATCGGGACCGTGCCGATGGGCACCGTGGAGTTGCGGATGATCGCCTCGCGGCAGGCGTCCAGATCGCCGCCCGTGGAGAGGTCCATCACCGTGTCCGCCCCCCACCTCTCCGCCCACTTCAACTTCTCGACTTCTTCATCGGTGCCGGAGGAGACCGGCGAGGCGCCCATGTTCGCGTTCACCTTCGTGCGGCTGGCCCGCCCGATGCACATCGGGTCCAGCCGGTGCCTCAGGTGATTGATGTTCGCGGGGATCACCATGCGCCCCGCGGCGACCTCGTCGCGGACGGCCACGGCGCCCCGGCCCGGGAAGAGCTCCTCAAAGTGCGGCTCGCGCTCTGCCACGCGCTTCATCTGGGCCGTGACGATGCCCAGGCGGGCGTGCTCCAGTTGTGTGACCGGCGTAAAGCCGGCGGGGTACGAGACTCGCCGATGCTCGCCACGCGCGGAGACAAAGGTCGCGTGGTGGCAGGCCCCGCACGGCCAGGACGCGACGGGCGCGGGGAGTGGGGTGCTCGAAACCTCGGTGAGCCAGCCTTCAGGAAGGAAATCCCAGGCGGTCTTGTCACTGGGCGCGGGCATGCCGGGCGTGTCCGGGCTGGCGAACATGAGCGGCCCGCCGACATCCGGGGGGAGCGCGAACGAGCCGGGCGTGGTGACGTTGGAGGTGCGGCCCGGGTTCATGGCCCCGTGCAGCGGAGCGGCGAATCGATGTGGAGTCGCGGTCATGGTCGCTTCCCTCCGCCGGTGCGAACCGGATCAGGTTCTGCGGGTGCATCTCAGCGCCGGCCCCGAGTGGACGGCGCGCCCCGAGCGTGTCCGTCATCATAGTGCGCCCGAATGTCTCCCCGCGTAGGCTCGTGCATGACTCCCGCCGTCGCGTTCATCCGGGGCATCAACGTCGGTGGCAAGAACCCCCTTCCCATGGCCTCGCTCCGCGCCATCTGCGAGGGAATCGGGCTGGCCAAGGTGTCGACCTACATCCAGAGCGGCAACGTCGTCTTCAAGGCTCCCGCGAAGACCATCCCAGGGCTCTCGCACCACCTCGCCGCAGAAATCGAGAAGACCCACGGCTTTCGGCCAGGCGTCGTCGTCCGCACGCTCGACGAGACACAGGCCGCGCTCCGCGCGTGCCCCTTTGATGGTGACCCGGCGCGGGTGCTGGTCATGTTCCTTGAAACCAAGGCGGTAACAGGTTCGGCCCACGCGGTCGCGGCGCTCTGCACCGGGCCGGAGCGGGTCGTCATCGCCGACCGCGAGGCGTATCTGCATTTTCCGGAGGGCGTGGGCGCCTCGAAGCTGTCCATGGCAAGACTGGAGGCTGCGCTCGGCACGCCCGGAACCAGCCGCAACGTGCGCACGATCGCAAGGGTCATCGAGTTGATGGAAGGCCTCCGGGCCGTCTAGGCCGGCGCCCCCGTCGCATCACTGCCGCGAGTAGCATTGGTCCCCATGCACCATGGACGCCTGCACGACAAGGTATGTCTCATCACCGGGGCCGCACGAGGCATCGGCGAGGCCACCGCGCGCCTTTTCGCCCGCGAGGGGGCGGTTGTCTGGCCCACGGACCTCCGTGCCGATAGCGCAACGCGCCTCGCCCGCGACCTTGGCCCCGCCTGCCCCGACACGAGCCCGGAGTCGCTGCGCCTCGACGTGCGCGACGACGCTCACTGGGGCCGGGTGGTCGACGCCATCATCGCCCGCCACGGCAGGCTGGACGTGCTCGTGAACAACGCGGCCATCACCGGCTTTGACCCGGACCTCCACCCCCCGATGGGGCCTCAGGATCCTGAGCACGCTTCGCTGGAATCGTGGCGCGCGGTCCACGCCACCAACCTCGATGGCACCTTCCTGGGGTGTCGCCACGCCCTGCGCGCGATGAAGCCCCACGCGAAGGGCGGGCCGATCGGGGCGCGGGGCGGGTCGATCGTCAACATCTCCTCGCGGTCCGGTCAGGTCGGCATTCCCGGCGCCGCGGCGTACGCCTCAAGCAAGGCTGGCGTGCGAAACCACACGAAGTCCGTCGCGCTCTACGCCGCCCGGCAGGGCTACGGCGTCCGGTGCAACTCCATCCACCCCGGCGCTGTTCTGACGCCGATGTGGGAGCCGATGCTGGGCTCCGGGGCCGCCCGGGAGGAAGCCATCCGAGGCATCTCCTCCGGCGTCCCGCTGGGGCGCATGGGAACTCCGAACGAAGTCGCACAGATCGTCCTGTTCCTGGCGAGCGACGAATCGTCCTATGTCACCGGCGCCGAGTTCGTCATCGATGGCGGCATCCTCGCGGGCGCGGAGGCCGAGCCCCCTGAACGCTAGTGTGAGCCGCGCAGCACCCACCCGCGCGCCGCACGGCCGGGCGCATCGTCCGCGCCCGGCCAGGAGTCGGATTCCACCGCCTCATCGGGCACAAGTGCCCCGGACACGGGCACGCCGGCGCGGTCACCCATCACGGACACGGGCAGCACCAACACCGAGCCATCACGCAGCTCGAAGTCCTTGGTCACGGTGGTCAGGCCCGCGCTGCGCTCTCCGAACACTCTCGACCCGGGCACGGTCCGCAGGCAGATCGCTGTCGCCTCTCCGCTGCTCATCGTCCAAGGGCCGATGATCACCGCAACGCGCGCCCCTCCCAACCGCACGGGTGGCGGCGATCGTTCCCCGAAGTCCAGTTGGGTCTCCGGCCCGCCACCCCAGTCGATCCACGCCGCATCGCGCGACAGCCCGAACCTCGCAGGCCCGTCCCCGCGCCGCAGACTCGTCATCATCACGCCTTCCCCCAGCAAGGGCTGGAGGCCGAGCATCATGGGCCACAGGTTGCCCCCGCCGTTGAGCCGAAGATCAATCACCCACCCCTTGGGCGACCCAGCCGCCGCGGCGAGCAGCTCGGCGCGAAGCACCGTCGCGTAGTCGCGAAGGCCCTCAACAGTGGGCTCGGCGCACCCCGGGATGAGCACGTACGCAACACCGTCTTCCAACACGGTCGCAACGGCTCTCGACGGAATGGGCGGAGTCTGCCGCGGGCCCGGATTGCTCTGCTGCCCCGCCCCGGCGCCTTGTTCACCCCGCGGAGCGCCGCGAGGCGCTGTCGAGGCTTCGGCAGCGAGCTTGACGGTGGCGTGCGGGTCACCGAGTCGTCGCACCGCCTCGGCCACCAGCGGCCTCGCTCGTGCCACGGAGGCATCCGCGGGCAACGCCGCGAGCAACTCGTGTTCGGCCTTCATCCAGTCGATCCGATCGCCCCCGAGCGCGCGCGATCGGATCACCTCGATCGCCTCCCGCAGGAGCGCCGCGCCATCCGACGTGGGCGCCGGGCCCGCACGCGGCGACGGGTCCGTGGCGCATCCGACGCCGACGCCCAGCGCTACACCGCATGACAGGGCCAGCACGCACGCGAATCCACGCGGGGCCGTGAGTCTTCCCCTCATGTGTTCATAATACAGCGGGGGCGCGGGGGGCCCCGCATCGCGCCGCCAGAGGGCGTCGAGCGCGGCTCCGACGGCGGCAACATGAACGCGATGCCCGGCTCCCTGTGCCTCGTGGGCCTGACGCACCGTCCGTCGATGCCGGGTTCCGCATCGACGCGGAGCACAACCCCGGTCCCCAGAACACCCGTGCCGCCGACAAAGGGCGTGCCCGCCGCCCGAGCCGCATCCCCCGGTCATCCGCTCTGCGCTGTAGTTTCAAGCATTTCTGGAACTTTCATCGATCGGTGACGCTGCGGACCGCCCAATCAGGGCATTTGGTCGGGGCTGGGCCCTCGTTTCGGGCAGATCACGCCGATATGGTGCTGGACGCCTGACGCATGATTGATCCCCGCTCATCCAGCCGCCGGCGCTTCGAGGACTACCAGTCTTCGCGACGTACCGACAAGCACTGGGCGGAGCGGCCTTCGCCCGACAAACCGGGCAAGTCGAAGCGGAAGCGTTCGCGCGGGTTCTTCGAGTTGTTCGCTCGCTTCTGGGAGGTCGCGGCTCCGGGCCATCGGGGCTCGCTGGCCCTGGCGCTCGTCACGCTCACCATCGTCACGGGCATCGGCCTTGTGATCCCCGCGTCCACCAAGGTCGCGATCGACTATGTGCTCACGGACAACCCCGGGCCGGGCGGCATCCCTGCCTCGGTGCGGGACGCCCTCTCCCTCCCCACCACGCGTGAGTCGCTTCTGTGGTGGCTGGGGCTCTTCATCGTGGGCATCGCGGTCGTCGGCGTGAGCATCGGCACCGTCGGACGCTGGCAGATGACGCGCGTGACCAAGCGGGTGCAGGCCCACTTCCGTCGCGTGGCCTTCGAACACGCGGTGCGGCTGCCCCTCCACCGCATCCAGCACTACAAGAGCGGCGGGATGGCCAGCGTGCTCCGCGAGGACGCGGGTCTGGCTGGCGAGCTGCTGTTCTCCCTGGTCTACAACCCGTGGCGGGCCATCGTGCAGCTTCTGGGCACGCTCGTCATCCTCGCGTTCGTCGACTGGCGCCTGCTCGCGGGCGGCCTCATGCTCATCCCGGCGGTGTGGTTCACGCACCGCACCTGGATCAGCCGCATCAGGCCCCTCTACAGGGACGCCAACCAGGTGCGCCAGCAGATCGACGCGACCACGACCGAGGCGTTCGGCGGGATGCGCGTCGTGCGGGGCTTCGGACGGGAGCGAGCCGAATCCTCCCGATTCACCAATGCGCAGCACTTCATGACCCGCATCCAGATCATCACCTGGTGGTGGTCCAGGTGGCTGGAGATCGTCTGGGCCGTCCTGATACCGCTCGCCTCCGCCGCGGTGATGATCTACGGCGGGACGCAGGTGCTGCGGGGCTCCCTCACCATCGGCGACGTCATGATGTTCTCGACCTACCTGCTCATGCTGCTGGGTCCGCTGGAGACCCTCACCTCCAGCGCCACACAGGTGCAGAGCAATCTCGCGGCGCTCGACCGGGTGCTCGACCTGCTGAACGAGGAGAAGGAGTTTGCATCGCTCCCCGGCGAGGTCACGGTGGACCGCACCACCGCCGAGGGCCGCTTCGAGCTCCGCGATGTCTGGTTCGCCTACCCGCGGAGCAGGCCCCAGGGCGACAGCACGCCCAGCCCCACGGGCGCACCCGCGCCGGATGAACCACGGGCGGAGGTCGGTCCGGTGATCAGGGGAGTCTCGCTCGCCGTCGAGCCAGGTGAAACCATCGCCCTCGTGGGCCCCAGCGGCGCCGGAAAGACAACGCTCTGCAACCTCATCGCGCGGTTCTACGACCCCACCGGCGGGTACATCCGTTTCGACGGCGTGGACCTCCGGAAGATCGACCCCGCCTCTTACCGGCGGCTGCTGGGTATCGTCGAGCAGGACGTCTTCCTCTTTGACGGAACCGTGGCGCAGAACATCGCCTACGGGCGGCGAGACGCGACGCCCGAGCAGATCATCGACGCCGCCAAGGTCGCCAACGCGCACGGCTTCGTCACGCAGCTTGACAAGGGCTACCAGACACTCATCGGCGAGCGGGGCGTGCGGCTCAGCGGCGGGCAGAAGCAGCGACTCGCCATCGCCCGCGCCGTGCTTGCCGACCCCCTGATCCTGATCCTGGATGAAGCGACCAGCAATCTCGACACCGAGAGCGAGGTCCTCATTCAGAACAGCCTGTCGAGGCTCATGCAGCACCGCACGTGCTTCGTTATCGCGCATCGGCTCAGCACCATCCGTGGGGCTAGCCGGATCGTGGTGCTGGAGAACGGGGCCGTCGCCGAGGTCGGCACGCACGAGGAACTGCTTGCGCGTGGCGGCCGCTACTCGGAACTCCTTAGATTGCAAGTGGATGGCAAGCTGCCCGGGCAGGTATAAAAAATCCTGGGTTGCACCTGCAACCCAGCCGGCGCCCTCCCGGTAAGCCATCCGAACCCTCTTCCCTACTGCGTCGGGCCGACTCTCGGGGACGGCCCGACGCGGTTTTTGGATCGTGCTATCATCGCCCCGCCATGGCAGCGGATTCTTACAAAGCGGGGCAGCGCGTCCGGGTCACCCAGCAGGTTCCCCACCTCGGCAACGCCGACCCCACGCTCGCCACCAGCATCGAGGGCACCGTCGTCGGCTTCGCCCAGGAGAAGACCGGCTCCTGGTACGCCCACAGCATGGACCGCAAGCTGTGGCTCGATCGGCTCAAGCTCCGCAAGGACGACGGCGAGCTGGTCTACGTGAACCTCGACCAGTATTCCAGCATCGAAGTCCTTGCCTGATCGGAGCACCCGTTGCCGGACTCTCTGCTCGCCCAGCTCAGGGCCCTCATCAAGGACGTGCCCGACTTTCCCAAGCCCGGAATCGTCTTCCGCGATTTCACGCCGCTGCTCGCGGACCCGGGCGCGCTGGCGCTCGCCGTCGAGCTCATGACCAACCCGTTCCGGGGCAAGGGCATCCAGGTCGTCGCGGGCGCCGAGTCGCGGGGCTTCATCTTCGGCACCGCCGTCGCGCAGTCCCTCTCCGCGGGCTTCGTCCCCGTCCGCAAGGCGGGCAAGCTGCCACGCAAGGTTCACGGCGTGACATACGCGCTGGAGTACGGCACGGATCGGGTCGAGATGCACTCCGACGCCGTCCGCCCGGGCACCCGCGTGCTGATCGTGGATGACCTGCTGGCCACGGGCGGCACGCTCGCGGCGTGCTGCCAGTTGCTCTCCCAGGCCGGCGCGACCATCGCCGGCATTTCAGTGCTCATCGAACTCCAGTCGCTCGATGGCAGGTCCCGCGTGAAGAGCTTCGGCGACGTGCACAGCGTCATCCGCTACTGATCGCGGGCAGGAGACCCGCGCCTCCACGCGCGCCGCGCGTACGATCTCGCTTCGCACGGGCGGAGACCCCGCCCTCACTCCGGAGTGCCCCGCTCATGGTCCGCACACTCACGATCGCCGCCCTGGTCGCGTTCGCCTCCCATTCGCACGCGCAGGTCGTTCAGTTCGAGAAGTACCAGCTCCCCAACGGCATGACCGTCATCCTGCACGAGGACCACAGCCTGCCGGTCGTCGCGATCAATACGTGGTACCGGGTGGGCTCCAAGGACGAGTCCCCGGGCCGTTCGGGGTTCGCGCACCTCTTTGAACACCTGATGTTCATGGGCACCCAGCGCGTGCCGGGCAACCAGTTCGACGTGCTGATGGAGACCGGGGGCGGCTCCAACAACGCGAGCACGAACTTCGACCGGACCAACTACTTCTCATCCGGCCCCGCGTCCCTCCTGCCCACCCTGCTGTGGCTCGACGCCGACCGCCTGGAGGATCTGGGCCGAACCATGACCCAGGAGAAACTCGACAAGCAGCGAGACATCGTGCGAAATGAACGCCGCCAGTCCATCGAGAACCAGCCCTACGGCAAGTCGGAACTGAAGATCACCGAGATCATGTTCCCGGGTGATCACCCGTACCACAACGAGGTGATCGGCACGCACCAGGACCTGGAAGCGGCGCAGCTCATCGACGTGACGGACTTCTTCGCCACGTTCTACGTCCCGAACAACGCCTCGCTGGTCATCGCGGGCGACTTTGACTCCGCGTCGATCAAGCCGATGGTCGCGAGCCTCTTCGGGACCCTCCCCCGCGGGGCGGAGCCCGCGCACAAGGCCGCGGCGCCGGTGACGCTGGGCAAGGTCGTTCGGGCCGTTACGCTCGACCAGGTGCAGCAGCCACGCACCTCGATGTGCTACCACAGCCCGTCGGGGTTCGCCCCGGGGGACGCCGAGTGCGACCTGCTCGCGGCGGTCCTCGCGGACGGCAAGTCCAGCCGCCTGTACCGAAGGCTCGTGGAGCAGGAGAAGCTGGCGAGCGACGTCTCCTCGTATCAGGCGAGCGCCAAGCTGCAGAGCGTGTTCAGGATCGACGTGATCACGATGCCCGGGGCGGACCTGGACCGCGTCGAGGCGATCGTCGACGAAGAGGTCGCCAAGCTCCTTGATTCCGGCCCGACCGAGGCCGAACTGGAGCAGCGCAAGGCGACCATCGAACTCTCCAAGGTGAGCCAACTCCAGTCCGTGCTCGCCAAGGCTGACAAGCTGAACGAGTACGAGTACCACTTCGGGACGCCCGACGGCTTCAAGCGAGACCTCGACCGCTACCGGAGCGCCACGCCCTCCTCGGTGCTTCGCGTCGCCCGCTCCGTGCTGACCCAGGACTCCCGGCTCATCATGCGCGTGCTTCCCTCCGAGCCCGAGCGCGACGCCACGCCCCGTGACCAGCGGCCGTCGGACCTTGCCTCCGGCGGTTTCAACCCGCCCGCACCCGAGACCTTCACCCTCCCCAACGGCATGCCCGTGATGCTGTGGAGCAAGCCCGAGCTGCCGATCGTCGCGATGCGCGTGGTGTTCACGCCCGGCCAGCCGCTGGATACGCCCCAGACCGCGGGCCTCTCGGGCCTCGCCGCCCAGATGCTCGACGAGGGGGCGGGCGACTACAACGCGGAGCAGTTCGCCGACGCGGTGCAGTCACTGGGCGCCACCTTCGGCGCCGGCGCAGGGGCGGAGACCGCGTGGGTGAGTCTCACCAGCGTGAAGCGGAACTTCGACAAGGCCGCGGCACTGGCCGGGCTCGCCATCCGCACCCCCGCGATGAAATCGCCGGACTGGGAGCGCGTGCAGCGCCTGCACCTGGAAGGCCTGAAGCAGGAGGACGCCCAGCCCATGGCGGTTGCGGGCCGTGTGGGCCAGCGGGTGCTCTTCGGCGACGCGTCTCCGTACGCGTGGCCCACATCGGGCACCGCCTCCACCGTCGCCGGGTTCTCGATCGAGCAGGTGAAGGCTCGCCAGCAGTCGCTCTTCAGCCCCGCGTGCGCCACGGTGCTCATCGCGGGCGATCTCACCCGCGCCGAGGCGGAACAGACACTCACCGGCCTCTTCGCAGACTGGAAGGGCGGCACGCCCCGAGTCGCCACAAAGGTCGCGCAGCCCGCGCCCGCGGACGCGATGCGCGTCGTCATCGTCCATCGCCCCAACGCGGTGCAGACCGTCGTGCGCTACCTCGCCCCCGGCATCCACGCCGCAGACGACAAGCGCGTGCCCTACGACCTCATCAACACCATCCTGGGCGGATCGTTCACCAGCCGCCTGAACCAGAACCTCCGTGAAGACCACGGTTACACCTACGGCGCCGGCTCGTCATTCGTGATGCAGCCGGGCACGGGGTACTGGATGGCCCGGGCCTCCGTCCGTGCTGATGCCACGGGCGAGTCGCTCGTGGAGTTCACCCGCGAGCTCGACCGGCTTCGCGCGGGCGACCTCTCGGACTCCGAGGTCGCCAAGGCAAGGGAGACGGTGCGCACGAATACCGTCGAGTCCTTCCAGGGCGTCGGCGGGGTGGTCAGCACGGGCGCCTCGCTGGTCGGCGCCGGCCTGCCCTTTTCGAGCATCGCGGCTGACCTGAAGGCCGCCGCCGCCCTCGACGCGAAGCAGCTCAACGCCCTCGCGCCCGGCGCGATCCCGCTTGACCGCGGCGTGCTCGTGCTCGTGGGCGACAAGGGCACCATCGCCTCGGACGTCGCGGCTCTCTCGTCGCAGCCGGACCTTTCGGAAGCAGACAACGCGATCGTGCGACGCGTGCAGCAGATGATCACCTCTGCCGTTGAGTACACGCCCGCGGGCGAACCGAAGCGCTGACCGGACGCCAACAATGACGGCGTGATCACCCTCATGCTGTCGATGTGCGCGCTCGGCGCGCCCCCCGCGCCCGCCTCGCTGGTCAGCACAGACCGGCTGGTGGATGCGATCCGCTCGCTCCCCGAGAAGCGAGCCGCGCTGGGCAGCCCCGAGCACCGCGAGGGTCTGCGCCGGGCCGAGTCGCTCCTGACGGAGCGTGTGCGCGCGCTGGGATTGACCCCGACCGTCCACGCCTTCACCTGGGGTTCGCCCGGCGCGGAGATCGACGACCCCGCCGATGCGAGCCAGATCACCTGGCACAACATCATCGTCGATCTGCCGGGCACGGACCTGAAGAGCGAGGTACTGCTCATCGGGGCCCACTTCGACGCCGTGCCGATGGGACCCGGCGCCGACGACAACGCGACGGGCACCGCCGCGGCGCTCGAACTGGCCCGCGTCCTCAAAGACTTCCCCACACGCCGCACGATCCGCATCGCGTTCTTCAACCTCGAAGAGGTCGGCCTGGTCGGCTCATCCGCCTACGCGGCGGACTGGAAGAGGCTCAACCAGCCCGCGCCCGGCGAGCCACCAGACGCTCCGGGTGCCACCACGCCGAGCCCGGAAACCATCATCGGGATGCTGAGCCTGGAGATGCTCGGGTACTTCAGCGACGAGCCGAACAGCCAGAAGAGCCCGATCCCTTCGCAGCCAGGCGTCTTCGAGGCTCCGACCGTGGGAGACTCCATCGCGCTCGTGGGCATCGCGAGAGACAGGACCTTCATCCGTGAGCTCTCGGAGGCGATGCTGGTGTCGGCGCCCGGGCTGAAGACCACGGTCGTGGACTTCGTGCCGGTGGCGCTCCCGGACATGACCCGGAGCGACCACCGCCCGTTCATGGCCCTGCGCGTGCCGGCGCTGATGGTCACGGACACGGCGAACTTCCGCAACCCCCACTACCACAAGGCGACGGACACCCTGGAGACACTGGACCTGGCACGCTACACGCTCGTGGTGCGGGGTCTGGCGGGCGCGGTGCACCAGCTCGCGAGGCCCGCGCCGGCCGCGGAAACACCCTGAGCCGGCGTGGTCGCGGCCCCCCCTACCAGCGCACGGACGGCTTTCCGCTCTCCAGAGCATCCAGCTCCGAGATGGCGCGCGTCAGCGCGGCCTTGAAACGGTCGGCGGCGAGGGGCTCCCACCCGGAGTCCGGAACACTGATGTACATCCCGTTGTCGTCCTTTCGGACCTGGAGGTCTCCCCACTTCCCCTGGATGAAGCGCGCCGCGACGTGCTCCGGCGGCGGCCGGAGCTCGACCTCCTCGAGCGACTCGATGAATGCCCGCAACGAGCGGAGGTCGTCACGGCTGAGCTGGAAGTGAGTTCTCTCCTCAAAGCTGGTCATGGCCTCGAAGAACACCGCGGAGAGGTCCCCGGGTGGGGCGCTCTTCTTCGCCTCTTCGAGTGAAGCGCGAGCCGCGGAGGGGACTCCGATACCGTACCCGAGCCCCATGCGGACGTTGACCTCAGACCCCTTCTTCGAAACCTGCCGCCAGGGAACGAAGCGAAGACTCGCATAGGTCTCCACGCCGAAGAAGCCCGATCGGGAGAGCTCGACGTAGAACTCCTTGGCGTTCTCCTCGAGGAAGAGAGAGCCGGAGGGCTCACTCTTCGCCTTGACGCCCGCCTCCGGGAGAGCGGCAACGCGGGCCGACGTCGGCGTGGACTCTGAAGGCCCGCAGCCGGCGACACAGATCGCGAGCAAAGCACCACCGACGGCATCGCAACAGCGCAGCGGAGTCCGTTGCCTCATGAGGTGACCTCCCGAAGTGACAGCACCCTACCAGCACTGGGGCGCCCCGGCAACCCCGGGGCCTGAGGCTGACCTCAGGAGTTGTTGCCGTCGAGCAGGGCCCCGAGCCCTCCCAGCACGCTGCCCTCGCCCCTCCGGGAGCCGCCTGCGGACGGGGCCGCGGCGAGGATGCGGTCGCACATGCGGGAGAAGGGGAGCGTCTGGAGCCAGATGGTGCCGGGGCCGGTGAGCCTGATGTAGAACAGCCCCTCGCCGCCGAAGAGCTTGTTCTTGATGCCGGGCACGAGCTGGATGTCATAGTCCACGGTGCTCTCGAAGCCGACGAGACAGCCCGTGTCCACCTTCAGTGTCTCGCCCTGCGCGAGTTCGCGCCGGACGACGGTACCGCCCGCGTGAAGGAACGCCTGCCCCCGCCGATCGGGCGAGGAGAGCTTCTGGAGGATGAACCCCTCGCCGCCGAAGAGCCCGGCGCCGATGCGCCGCGTGAAGGCGATGTCCACGCTGACGCCCCGGGCGGCACACAGGAAGGCGTCCTTCTGGCAGAGGATCTCGCCCCGGTGATCCTCGAGCTGGATGGGGACGATGTGCCCGGGGTACGGGGCCGCGAACGCGGCGCTGCGCCGCTCGCGCGCGTTGTTGGTGAAGAAGGTGATGAAGAACGAGTCACCCGTGACGGCACGCTTGCCGGCCTCGAAGAGCCTCCCGAGGAGCCCCGGCGCGTCCTTCTTCATCGAGAGGGCTGTCCCCATCTCGATGCCGTCTTCCAGGTACATCATGGCTCCGGCTTCGGCAACAACGGCCTCGCCCGGATCCATCGTCACGACCACCGCCTGCATGTCCCCGCCGATGACCTGATGCTCGATGATGTCAGCGCTCATGAATACCCCTCCGGCGGGCTGGCCGCCTGCAATGATCGCCAAGTCCTTCGGCCCGGGACCGTCGCGGTTTCAGAGATCGCCCCGCCCTGACCCCGGACCGCCGGCTACTTCGGCGCCGCCCCCGCAACGGCCACGGGGCTGCGGTAGCCGTCCTTGTCGTAGGCCCGCACGCCGAAGATGAAGTTGTCCTTGCTGATCGGAACGGTGAACTCACGCACGTCGCCGCAGTCCTTCGAGCCCTCCCACTGCCAGGACGTCGTGGGGCGCCAGACCAGGTCATAGCCCACGACATCGGGCTCGGGGCTGGGCGACCAGCGCACGGTGGTGGAGGTCGTGAGCTCCGCGGTGATCATCCGCACGTCACGCGGCGCGCGCGGGGCGTTGGCGAGGTGCACCAGCGCCGCAACGTTCAGACGCGCGACGTTCGCGACGTACTCGCCGTCGACGAACTCGGGCACGTCCCCGTACGGCTTCCCGTCCTTCTCCGTCACGTTCTGGTGCTGGCGGGAGTAGTCCTCCGCGGGCGTGCTGAAGCGGATGGCGGCGAACCCGGAGTCGTTGAAGGCCGAGTGGTCCCCACCTCGCAGGAATCGATCCTGACGGAAGATCACCAGCGGCTTCACCGGCGCGTCCTCCTTCATCGCGATGGTCAGCACGTACCTGGCGAGCTGGCGGCTCGCAGAATCACTCTCGGTGCCAAGCTGGCGGATGGTGGCCAGTTCCGCGGCGGTCGCGTTCCGCGGGATGCCCTCCGAAAACACCCGCACCATGTTCGTCGCGGACTGGCTGACCCAGTCATCGCCCCGCGGATCCGCAGGAATGGTGAGGAGGGGCGACGGATCGCCCACGATGTCGTTGCTCAGCACGCCGGAGATGTTCTCGCCCCGGCCCCGCGCGGCTTCCGCGTGGAACCTGGCCCCCACCAGCCCCTGCTCTTCCGCGCCGGTGCAGAGGAAGACGATCGTTGACTCCAGGTTGCGGCCCACGAGGGCCCGGGCGCACTCGAGCACCACCGCGGTCCCCGACGCGTCGTCGTTGGCGCCGGGTGCGTCGCCCGTGGCGTCCATCCGATCGGCGTTGATCGTGTCGTAGTGACCCACGACGTAGTACCGTCGGTCGGCCGCCTCGGGCATGGAACCCGGGATGACGCCGACGACATTGACAATTTGGGCGCCTTCAGGCAGCCTCTGCATGGGCGGGGCGTCGAACGTCTCAAGGTGAGCGTCGACCCCCGCTTCCTTCAGTTGCCCGAGCAGCCATCGCCGGGCGGCACCGGTGCCGCGGGTGTCACTCTCCGTCTCTGAGAGCGTGTGGCGCGTGCCGAATGACGCGAGGGTGACGACCGAGGCCTTTGCCCGCTCGGCGCTGACCGCGGCCATGGCCTCGGCCGCGAGTGGCGGAGTGGGCTGCAGAGCAACAAGCAGCGGGATGAGTTGAAGCATGGCGGGAGAATACGCGGGATGGCCCCGGGAAGGCCAAGCCGGGCGCGGGCGCGCGCGCAGAAGCGGCCCCGGAAGGCCGGGGCCGCAAGGGAACGATGCGTTGCTTTGCTACGGGCAGCCCCCGCCGCCGACGGCGTTGATGAGGGCGGTCACGTCGTCCTGGTCGACGTTGCCGTCCTGGTTGAAGTCCGGGTCGCGGTCGTTTGGGTTCTCGCCGCCGCCGATGACGTTGATGAGGTAGACCACGTCATCCTGGTCGACGTTTCCATCCTGGTTGAAGTCCGGATCGCAGGGCGGCGCCGGGGGCCTGATCTCCCGCAGATCGATGCCGAGGTCGTCGATGCGGAGGGGGAGGGGCGAGGCGTTGTCGACCACGATGGACTGAAGCCTGAAGCCCGGGGGAAGGGTCATGACGAAGGACTGCCAGTCGGCGGCGGGGGGCAGTTCCGCGTCCAGGGTCATGCCGTCGACCGAGACCATCTGCATCCTGACGCCGGGCCCGCCGCCCATGTACCACACCTCGATCATGTCCGCCTCGTAGCGGTCGGGGAACGCGGGCGAGACGATGTACGAGGCGTGGCGGAGCCTCAGTGAATGGGGCGGGCTGACGAACGTGTCCGGGTCGAGGACAGCCTCGGAGCCGCTGGGAGAGGGCAGGTTGAACGCGAAGTTGGTGAAGTCCGGGTCCGGGAAGGGGCGGTTCTCGGCGAGGTCGACGAAGTCCTCTTCGAGCCCGCCATGCTCGAAGTCGCAGTAGTCGGAGCTGTACCCCGGACCTTCGACGACGGCGTGGGCAATGGTGAGGCCCGTCTCGGGTTGCTCGAAGACGGAGCGAGAGACGTGCACGCTGCCGCAGGTCTGCGTGTGGAAGAAGGCGCGATAGGCCCTGAACCGCAGACGCCGGGGCAGCGGCGGCGCGGGCGGGTAGCAGGCCTGGATTCGGAGCGTGCCGCCGGTGAGGCTGATCTCGGGCAACGTCATGCTGTCCATCAGCGCGCCCTGGTTGGGGATCGGGCCCGCGGGGAGCGAGATGACGGCGGCGAACGGCGCCGGGCAGGTGAACGATGGCGGCATCCCCGCGCCCGCGGAGCCGGGGGGCAGCGGGGGCCTCACGGACACGTTGGGCGGGCCGACCGCGCCCCCGATGTGCTTCAGGCCGTACATGCCCCAGAGCACAGGGGCGAGCGCGCACCCGTTGTTCCGGCTGCTGGAGGTGTAGTCAAGCGGGAACACCACGACCGGATTGCATCGGGGCGTGGCGATGCGCCAGGGACCCTTGTAGAAAACATCACACGCCGGCTTGGGCGGGGCGGCGCCACCGGGGTTGTTGAGGAACGGCCGCCACCAGACGCCCTTCACGGGGGCGGTGCCGGGCTGTGTGGTCTGGTATTCGAGGTAGTGGTCCTCGATCTCGCCGCGGAAAGGGTGGGCCGCGGTCATCGTGGAATCCCACCAATGCGTCAAGCTGGTGGGCGGCCCGCGGAACGCGGCTCCCACGGGCTCGTCCGTGACCATGACGCGAATCCACACAGGTGCGGTCGGGCTTTCGAGCCTCATGCCCCCGGTGTTCACGCGTGCAAGCGTTCCCGGAGCGAGGTAGACCGGCACGTCCTGCATCACCCACTCGAGGTTCCAGGCGATGAGAGGAGTGGCGTTGAGGTAGCCGTCCTGCCACTTGCCATCGCGGTTCTGGTCGATCCAGACATTCAGATAGAGCGGCTCATCCGCGTTGTGGGCGGGCGTGGTGCTGACGGTGACTTCGAGTTGAGCCAGCGGGTTGGTGCCCGCCGCGGGAGGCGCCGGCCCATCAAAGAGCAGCACGGGGCGGCAGTCGTTCTCGGCCAGGGCCGGGTCCATGGCGCTGTCCGCGCGCACTCCGGGCGCGAGAGCCCCCAGAAAGCCCGTATACCCCGCGTTCAACCACGCTCCTTGCGGGTATTGGGGATTGAAGACGGTGTTCGTGTGGTTGAACCGCGTGTCCCAGCGTGCGGCCACGCCCGGGTAGGCGAAAATGCCCTGGCCGTTGTTGCCGACCGGGGCGTCGCCATAGTCGCCGGGCGGCCCCGCATTCACTGACGAGGCAACAAGAGCCAGCGCAAGAGCACAGTGCTTCATCGGACACCTCCTTCTCACGCCGAGGGCGCGCCCCGCGGCGATCTGCCTCCATTGAAGCGGAAGGAACCCTGCCGGCTCACCCGAATTCCGGCCGGAAACGCGCCAACCCTACGGAAGCACGAGCATGGCGTCGCCATAGCTGTAGAAGCGGTATCCGTGCGAGAGCGCCTGTTCGTAGAAGGTTCGGAGTTGCGGCGCGCCGCCAGGAAGCATCGCCGCGACCAGCGCCATCAGCGTGGACCTTGGCAGGTGAAAGTTCGTGAGCAACGCCCCCGTCACGCGGAAGCGGTAGCCGGGCGTGATGAGGAGCCGCGTCGAGAACCACTCGCCGGGGGTGGCAGACTGCACCGCGGCCGCTTCAAGCGTGCGTGCGGAGGTGGTGCCGACGCAGACCACGCGGGAACCTCGCGCGATCGCCGCGTCCACCTCTCGTGCGGTTTCGACGGGCACCAGGCATCGCTCCTCGTGCATGTCGTGCTGCTCGACAAACTCTGTCTCCACGGTGCGGAACGTGCCGGTGCCCACCTGCAGCTCGACATCCGCAACGCGTACGCCCCGGGCGGCCAGCGCCGCCTCGATGGTCGGCGTCAGGTGCAGGCCAGCGGTCGGCGCCGCGACCGACGCCGCCTCGCCTGCGGCGAACTCTGTCTGGTAGCGTGCACGGTCCACGTCGTCCGAGACTTCGAGGCCGGATCGTCGCCGAGCCGCGAGGATGTACGGCGGGAGGGGTGTGCGCCCGAGTTCGTCGAGCAGCGACCGCACGCTCCGCCCGCACGGGTCCTCGACGTGCACCTCCCACGCGCCAGGCTCGTCCAGCCGGCGCACCAGCGTGAGCCGCACCGCGCTCACCTCTCCCGTGCGCGACGTCAGCGCGATGCGCACGCCCTCTCCCACGCGCCGGGTCTTGATCATCGCGGCCCACCGGGCGGGCCCAAGTTCACGGAGAAACAGCCCCTCCGCCTTGGCGCCCGTCTCGGGTCTTGTTCCCACGAATCGCGCGGGCACGACGCGCGTGCGGTTGCGAACGAGCACGTCGCCGGGCGAGAGGAGGGCCGTCAGGTCGGGGACGCGCAGGTGCCGGACCATCCCGGCTTCCGCCCCCACAACAAGAAGCCGCGCGTCCTCCCGCGCGGGCGCGGGGGCCGTTGCGATCGCCGAGTCGGGCAGGGGATAGTCCAGGTCGCTGGTGCGGAGCACGTTGTCATCGTTGCACCCCGGCGACGATCACGCGGCGCAACGCGGAACCGTTGCGTGAACGCCACACACCGCATGCCCGACCGCCGGTACTCCCGCCCTCGGTCCCCCGCACGCGGTCTGTGCCCCGCACGAGCCACGGATTATCGGCGGCGACCGGTGCGCCGCGGGGTGGCACACCCGTTGGAGTCCCCTCCCTCGGAGTGCTGGCCCCAATCTCAAACGCGTGTGTCTGGCAGGCGCCGCCGCTGAGCGTCGAGCGACGGGTCGAGCCGGTGTGCGTCGCGGGAGACGTTGGGTGCCGGGAGCGGGGTGTGATCCCGTACTGGCAGTATCTCGAGAAGCAGAACCGCCGCAGCGAGCGCGTCCCGCCCCAGGCGGAGGCGTTCCGTCCCTATGAGCCTCCGGCGCGTGCGGCGATGCTCGCGTCGGAGTGGGCCAAGGTCGGGCTTCGGCTGGACGTGCGCGGGTAGGGCTCAAGAAGAGAAGACAGCGCCGGGGCTGACCCGCACCACCCGCCGAATGCTCAGCATGCTCGCAAGGAAGATCGTGAGAAGCGTCGTCACAAAGCTGCCCACGAGCAACTGCCAGGGGAAGTAGGTCGCGAGGTCGCCCTCGAAGCGGCGGTTGATGAGCGCGAACGCGCCCGCAGCACCCGTGCCGATGCCGAAGCCCACCACTCCGACCACCAGCGCCTGCAGCAGGATCATCCAGACCAGCGTGACAGAGCCGGCCCCCATCGCCTTCAGCACCGCGAAGTGCCGCAGATTCTCCAGCGTGAACTGGTAGAAGATCGACGCGGACAGAAGGAGCCCCACGACGAAGCCCAGCGCGATGGTGATCGCGAAGTTCACCCCGATGCCCGTGGCGAGCACGACGAACTCGATGGTCCGGGCACGAAACTCGCTGGTCGAGAGGGCGAGCACGTCCCCCAGCTCGTTGATGCGCTGCTTCACGAGCGCCGCGTCGGCGCCGGGCTTCACCTCGACGAGTATGTAGCTGATGGACTCCCGCCCCACGGGCGAAAACCGCACCGCTTGCTCGAAGGTGGTGTAGATGATGCCGTTGCTCTCGAAGCCACGCCGGGCCTTGCAGATGCCCACGACCAGCGCCCGCCGATCGTTGATCTTCAGCGTGTCGCCCGGACGGATGTTGCCCATGGCGCGCGCAGTCTGCTGCTCCACGATGATGGCGTCGGGGATCCACAGGTCTTCCAGGCGACCCTCGATCATGACCTCCGGCCTGCCCGCAAGCGTCGCGCGGGGGATGCCCAGCACCTGCACCTTCTTGAAGTCACCGGACTCGAGCTCGGTCACGGCCCAGCCGTTGAAGAACGGCTCGGCCCACTCGACGCCCGGGACGGACCTCACGCGGGAGAGTTTCTGGTCGCCCAGACCCCGATACTCCAGCACCCACTTGATGCCGGGGTCGACGACCCAGAGGTCGCCCTGCTTCACGTTCTGAAGGGGCCCGGTGGCCTGGAAGAGCAGCCCGAGGAAGATCGCGCCCTGCTGGTTCATGAGGAGCGCGGCGAACGCGAGGCCCAGCACCAGCGTGAGGTACTTGGTGCGATCGCCGAAAAGCATCCGGAGTGCGATGTGGACCATTCCGGCTCAGCCCTCCCGGTCAGCCCCCGATCAGGCCGTGCTTCACGATGCACCACAGCGCCGCCACGCCGTCCTTCCAGCCGATCTTCTTTCCCTCCTCATAGGTCCGCCCGGCGTACGAAACGGCGACCTCGTACACCCTGGCGCGCCGGAGCGTCGGCGCCGCCGTCGCCGGATACGCCGGCGCATCCAGCGGCGCATCGGGCACGCGGGCGCGCGCCACCTTGGCGATCAGCTCGATCTCGATCCCGAAGCGCTCCTCGGTGAGCGTCGCCGCCCGGAGCGCCGGAGCCGTGAACGCCTTGAGGCAGCACTCCACGTCCGTGAGGTTCAGGTTCGTCACCATGTTGCAGAAGGTGGTGATGACCTTGTTGGCCTGGTAATGCCAGTAGTAGAGCACGCGGTGCGTGTGCCCGATGAAGCGCGAGCCGATGACCGCGTCCGCCCTGCCGTCGAGGATCGGGCGAAGGACCGCGGCGTGGTCCTCCGGGTCGTACTCCATGTCCGCGTCGTGGACGATCACAACCTGGGCGCCGTGCGACAGGGCGAGGCCGAAGCCGGTGCGGATGGCGGCTCCTTTCCCTCGGTTCGCGGGGTGATGGTGGGCCACCACGCCCGGCTCCCGGGCCAGTTCGTCGAGGATCTCGCGCGTGCCGTCGGTCGAGCCGTCGTTCACGAGATAGATCGTCCGCTCACAGGGCGGATCCGCCGGGAGGCCCCGGCCCTCCCGCGGCGCGGGCGTGTTCCGCAGGCGCGCGACCGACTGCCTGACCCAGCGGGCTTCGTTGTACACCGGAACGACCACGGCGAGCTTCATGGTGGGTGAGGGTAGGTTCGCGCAGGCGTCTGCCCCACGGAGGGCATGCCGCCCCCACTTTGCATCCAAGCCGCGCCCAATCTGAGCGGAACGTTCACAGTCTTCCGGTAGTGTTCTGCCCAGTTGGGGAGCGAGCCCGTGAAGGACACGCGCCCGCACCACACGAAGGAGCACGCATGGTCGCCAGACGCCACGCTTTCACCCTCATCGAACTGCTCGTCGTCATCGCGATCATCGCGCTGCTGATCGGCATCCTGCTCCCCTCGCTGGGAAAGGCCCGCGACACCGCCCGCAACGTCAAGTGCCAGGCCTCGATGTCGAACATCGCCAAGGGCCTCCTCTCGTACTCCATCGACTTCCGAGTCTTCCCCGCGTCGTACCTCTACCCGGACACCCCCGACGGGTACAACTGGAGCCTGTCCAACCAGACCGGCTCGGGTTCGCCCACCAACGGGTACATGCACTGGTCGTACTTCTTCTTCAGCTCCGGCACCGTCTCGGGGGATTCGTTCAAGTGCCCCTCCATGCCCCGGGGAGGGGCCCCGCGGGCAAACCCGGGCGCCCAGATCGGCGACTGGGAGCCGAACCAGCTCGATGACCAGGGGAACAGCGCCCCGGGACAGATCGAGGACCGTCAGGTGCCGCGGCTGGCCTACGCGTGCAACGACGCCATCATGCCCCGCAACAAGTTCAACGAGACGCCCCGGAAGTACCGCCTGGTCAACCCGTCCTGGGTCGACGGCGATCCGGGTGGCGGGAGCCGCACCATCCTGGCGTCGGAGTTCGCGTACTTCCGCGACTACCGCTCGCTGATCGCCCCGGGCGAGGGGAACTTCGCGATCAAGAGCCACAGGCCGATCAGCCCGTTCGTGGGCCTGTCGTCGGTCGCGGGCAGACCATGGACCGAGCCCACCTCGGGGGGCATCCGCTTCTTCTATCCCAGCGTCAGCGACCTCAAGTCCAAGCAGGAGCAGCAGGCCGAGGCTCTCATCGAGGACCCGAACACCACCCTCAACGCCGTCGGAAGACACCACCCGGGCGGCGACTCGTACGGCGGCACGTCGAACTTCGTGTTCGTCGACGGGCACGTCGAGCAGACCTTCATCGTGCAGACCATCCAGAAGCGCCTCTGGGGCGAGCGATACTACAGCGTCTCGGGAGAGAACCGCGTCAGCCCCAACGCGAGGCCGTAGAGACCGAGTCCCCAGGTGTTCCGGGGCGGGACGCCCCGGACCGCACTCGCACGGAACGTCGCGTCATGTTCGCCGTCCGCTCGTCAGAACACCCCTAGATACGGAGAGGAGATCCATGGCTCGCAGGAACAAGGCTATCGGTGCGCTCGTACTCGCCGGCGTCGCCGGCTCGACCGCGGGAGTTGCCCTCGGGCAGGAGGTCGTCGGGGCGCCCAACGGCGTCATCAACGTCAGCGGCGCGACGCTGCTCAACAACTTCGTGAGTGCTCAGTCTTCCACCCGCGACTTCATCGACGTCGACGGCGACTTCCTCGCCGGCGCGCTGGGCACCAGCCCGGAGCAGCTCGCCCCGGCCAACATTCAGCCCGCTCCCGGCGACCAGTGGGGCGTGATGTACCGCTCCGTGGGCTCCATCAACGGGTTCATCGAGCTTCAGCAGTTCGGGATCACGTTCCTGACCGATCGTGCACCCGTCGATGACACGCTCGGAACTCAGGCCCCGCTCACCAACCTCATCACCAACCCCGTCCCCCTCGCACGCTACAACCGCACCGCCATCATCAACAACTCCGCCCGACAGGGGGCCGCGGGCTTCAACCCTTTCAACGCCGGCGGCTCGCCCGTGCGTGTGAACACCGACCCCGCCAGCCCCAACTACCTCAAGGGCATCTGGACCCCGACCAGCGAGGCATCCAACTCCCTGAACAGCCCGGGCTACACCGCGGCACGCATCTTCCTCGATCCGGCCACCGGCAGCCCGGCCCGGGGCGGCGTCCGCATCGACGCGGCGGTCCTCGACGTACCCGGCGCCTGGGCCGTCCGTGACGTCGATGCTTCCCCGGTCAGCCCCACCAAGACGCCCGTCAGCGATGGCTACGGGCACAACTCCCGCGTCGCCGTGGACAAGGCCGGCAACAACCTCTCGGGCAGCAACGCCACAAACCAGCTCCCCTCCGTCGGGGCGTACAACTTCACCAACCACGACGCCTTCACCCTCTACGACACCCCCTTCGCCTGGGCCCCCATCGCCCCCATGGCCAACTACGGCACAGGCCTCAGCCAGATCACGACGACCAACCTCCGGCACGGCTTTGTCAGCGGGCGGCTCCGCAGCGGCGAGAACCTCACCTTCGTCACGCGCGACGTTGGCTCGGGTACACGCAACGCCTGGAACAACACCACCGGCACCGATCCCGCCTACGGCGTGGGCGAGAACGTCGGCCTCCGCAACGGCAACGCCAACACCTTCGACCAGCTCGGACCCAACTATCTCCCCTCCAACAAGAGCTCGAACAGCAACGTCGAAAACACCGTCCGGAACACCCGCCTCGCCATCGGCTACGCCGGCGTCGAGCTCGGCGCCAACACCGGATGGCTCACCCGCCCCGACGGCACCCGACAGGCCGACTTCCTGCTCGTGCAGAACAACCTCTCCGGCGGCACGACCTTCGTCCGCGCCAACGCCTCCACCGTGGTTCACAACGGACCCGAGGGCTGGAGGATCGGAGGCCCGGCCTCGTTCGTCACCATCGGCGACCCCCGCTCGGCGCCATCTTCACTGGGCGGCTCGGGCGATCTCGAGGGCTGGCCCCGTTACAACTGGGACCGTGACCCCCGCGACCCGGGCGTGAAGGGTCCGCGTCCGGCCGCGGAGGGGATCAACTCGAATCCCGACATGCGCAATCCCCAGGCCGCCGCCTACGTCAACAACATCTCCCGCTCGGTTGCGGCAGCCTCTCAGGGCCTCACCGACAACCTCGCGGGCAGCCCCGGCGAGCTCCTTGCCTTCTCCTTCGCCCTGACTTCCTCGCTGGACTTTGTCCCCAGCAACCTCAACCCCAGCCAGTTCGTCACGAACACGCCCAGCCTCCCCCTCCAGAACGACATCATCAACAACAGCATCTTCAGTGCGAGCGTCAACCCGGCGTACGGCTACTTCGACGCCACCAGCCGCGGGTGGGTCCCCCAGCGCGAGAACGTCGGCACCTACGCCGACGGCACCAACGGAACCACCGGCTACACCAACGAAGACGGCTCCGCCCTCAGCGAGACCGGCAACCTGAACCTCCGCAACAAGATCTTCTTCGACTTCAACGGCGACGGCGCCCGCAACCTCAACGGCGTCTCCGCGGGAACCACCGACATCACCGAGGCCATGAAGGCCTGGCGCCAGCGGGCCACCGGCGGTACATTCAACTGGACGCCCGTCAACGGCGCCGACGCCAACATGGACATCCTCGGCGACGCGAACGGCGACGGCAACTTCAACGCCGCCGACATCCGCTACTTCGCCGACGGGCTCGCCGTCGTCACCGGCACCGCCGACGCCGAGTCCGAGACCGACAGGCTCGACCGCAAGGCCGGCTTCATCGCGGTCGACAACGCCTACACCGGCGTGTTCGGCGTGGCGCTGGGCACCGGCTTCTTCAACACCACGCTCGCCCACGGCGCCTACGACGCGGGCGACGCCCGCGCCGACGTCAAGGGCGCCGCCACCAAGACCACCCGGGGCTTTGCCCCGGTCGGCGCCGACGGCGTCGTCAACGCCGCCGACATCGACTACGTCTACGCCCAGTTCATGACCAACCCCGCCGTCACGGACGGTGCCGCCACCTGGACCGACACCAACGAGGCCGCCTTCTTCGATCTCTCCGCGGACATGACCGGCGATCTTGTGGTCGATCAGCAGGACATCGCCGAGATCCTGTCGATCCTCGAAACCTCGATCGGCGACGTCAACCTTGACGGCGCCACCGACGACGCCGACTGCGTCATCGCCACCGCCAACCTCGGTCTCACCGGCCTTGGCTGGGCCGGGGGCGACGTGGACGGCGACGGCACGGTGACCTCCTCCGACCTCGCCCTCATCTGCCCGCCCGCCTGCGACCCCGACGTCAACCAGGACGGCAACGTCGACCAGGACGACGTCTCCTACCTCATCAACGTCGTGGGCGGCGGCGACAACCCCACGGGCATCGACCCCGACTTCAACCAGGACGGCAACGTCGACCAGGACGACATCTCGTCCCTCATCAACACCGTCGGCGGCGGCGGCTGCCCCTGAGCCACTGACCACAGCCTGAGCCTCACGCCCCGGGCCCGTGCCGGGGCGTTTTCATGCGCCGCACCGCCCGAGGCCCGCCGGTCGCGCATCGGGCCGCCTCTCAGGGACCCGCCGCCGGCGTGTCGGCCTCGAGACCCAGCACCTCCGGCAGCGGCGCCAGCCCGGCTGACTTGCGTGCCTCGTTCTGGGCTTCGAGGGCCGCGCCGAAGTCGGCCAGTTCGTAGTACCACTCCGTAACGCCGTCGGCGCGCGTCACCCCGATTGGCTCCTCCGAGCCCCGCCGCGGCAGTCGAACGAGCACCCACAGCTCCGGGTTTGCTTCCGGATCCACGCCGTGGTAGGTGAACACAAAGCGGCCCAGCCTGTGCGCGATCATGCGCTCGGGCACCTTCGTCCGCACAAGGTCGAGGAACAGCCGCTTCTGCTCCTCGGTACCAAGGTAGTAGACACTCAGATCGGCGCCGTAGAGCCGCCCCGAGGAGGCGTCATCCGGCGGCTCGCCCGTCAGTTGCTCCGGCCTGAGTCCGCCGCCGACCAGTTCGATGGCATGAAACGGCCAGTGGCCCATCTCCTGATGGTGCCGGGTCAGCACGCGGGCTACCTCTTCCGGGGTGGTGCCGTCCGTGGCGGGCGGCACGGGAGCGACCGGGGCGGGCGGCGCCGGGGGGGGCGTTGCACTCGCACTGTTGGCCATGTTGATCGACCAGAACATGAACCACGTGAACCCGCCCACCGCGGCGAGGACGACGACTCCGGGCGGCGTCAGGACGGCGAACGCGGCACGTCCGCCGTGCACCTTCTGACCCTTGGCGACCATCATGGTCGCGCTCACGGCCCACCAGATGAGCGCGAGGGGCCAGATATACAGCGACAGGCACGGGACCGCGCTGAGCACATTGGCTCCCGACGAGTAGCAGATGGCTTGTGCCGTCCTCGCGATCGGGTATGCCGAACCTCCGGTGATTCGGAGCAGCCAGTGCGTGAGCCCGATCCACGCGACGATGCCCAGACCGAGGAAGAGGACGACCGACAGAGCCCCGGCGCCGATCCCCCCTCCCACTCCCAGCATCGGCCTCATCCCGCCTCTCCCGCCGGCCGCCACGGCGGAGATGATCACGATGAAGATGATGAATCCGGCCCATCCGACGAGCGTGAAGATGAGATTCGTGAGCACCGCGTATCCGAGCCCCCACCCGGAGCCCGTGGGCGTGGCCTCGATCAGTCGCCCCGGTTGCGTCATGGCGCGGCCGAGAGAAGCGAACCACGCCTTGGCCCTGCCGAGCCTCGCCCTCACCAGCCAGGGATTCTCGTCGGCTCGGGTCAGTTCCTCCCTCACCCCCGCGGCGGGGAGCAGCACGCACTCGTCCATCTGGACCGGCTTCCCGCACGACACGCAACTGAAGTACGAGGGCACCAGGTGCCCCCGCGCACCGGTGCCGTAGTACTCCTGCGCGCAGTGCGGGCAGCAGAACCGCACCGCGTTGAGCGCAAAGTCAAAGTCCGATGGCTTGAACGGCGCCCCGCACTCCGGGCACGTGCGTGCGGACAGGTTCCACAGCGGATAATCGCACGACTTGCAGTTCATGTGCTCGCCCCGGCCGCCCAGCTCCGGACCTCCTGACGGATCGACGCTCGGGCGAACCAGATGAGCGTAAACACCGGGAAGAGGCATCCCCAAGCCAACGCCACGATGCCGCTGATGACACCGACCACGTCGCCGAGCCCCGCGGGGACCGCGGTCCCCTGCTTCTCCCCCATCACGCGGAACTGCTCCAACTGCATGAGGTACGTCGAGATCGCGCCCACGAACGCGAGCACGATCGCCAGAGCGGCCCAGGCACGCATGAGCGTCGCGGCCCGTGCCCGACGCCGGTACAACTCGACCCCCGCCCAGGTCTCCAGCCCTCCACGCACCAGCGTTGACACCCCCAACGCCACCATCAGCCACGCGTACTTCGTCACCGATTCCATGCCGGTCATGCCCCCGGGAACGATCCCGGCGAGCACGTCCGCAAAGAGCGGGGTCACCGCGGTCCACAGCCCGCTGAGCATTCCCAGGCTCCCCAGAATGATCGTGATGATTCCCAGCACGCTCGGCCAGGTGGTGCGCCGGGGCCCCAGCGTTCCGGGCCTGGTTGGCGGCGCAGCGCCCATCACCGGGAACTGGGCTAGCGGCGGATGCTCCACGGTACCCCCAACGGGCATGTCCTGACCCCAGGACCAATCCCAAAAGCCATTCTACTCCCCCTTACCCAGATGCTTCGGACTCACCCTCCCCGGGTTCCGAGCCGGCGCAACTTTCGACAGGCGTTCGGACATGCGTGGACACTCCCCTCCGCGCGGCGTAACGTCATCGAGTTTGCGCCCCCCGGCCCTTGCCGTCCGCCCCTTGGCCCCTCGCCCGAACGGAGCCCGATGCCCAAGCGCACCGACATCCAGACCATCCTCGTCCTCGGATCCGGCCCGATTGTCATCGGGCAGGGGTGCGAGTTTGACTACTCCGGCGCCCAGGCGTGCAAGGCGCTCAAGGCCGAGGGGTACCGAATCGTCCTGGTGAACTCCAACCCGGCGACGATCATGACCGACCCGCAGTTCTCCGACCGCACCTACATCGAGCCCATCACTCCGGAAGCCGTCCGCAAGATCATCGAGAACGAGGCCGCTCGGGGGCCCCGCATCGACGCCATCCTGCCCACCCTTGGCGGGCAGACGGCCCTCAACTGCGCCTGCGCTCTGCATGACAACGGGACCCTGAAGGAGTTCGGCGTCGAGATGATCGGCGCCAGCCGCGAAGTCATCCACAGGGCCGAGGACCGGCAGACCTTCAAGGACATCGTGGAGGGCCTGGGGCTCGCGATGCCCAAGGCCAAGACCGTCAAGACCAGCGAAGAGGCCGATGCGTTCCTCAAGGAGATCGGGCTGCCCGCCATCATCCGCCCCGCCTTCACGCTCGGGGGGAGCGGCGGGGGTATCGCGTACAACCTCGAGGAGTTCCGAGACATCGTCGCCAGGGGCCTCGCCGCCTCCATGATCGGGCAGGTCCAGATCGACCAATCCGTCATCGGCTGGAAGGAGTACGAGCTCGAGGTTGTCCGCGACACCAAGGACAACTGCATCATCGTCTGCGGGATCGAGAACCTCGACGCCATGGGGGTGCACACGGGCGACTCCATCACCGTCGCCCCCATCCTCACGCTCACCGACAAGGAGTACCAGGCCATGCGCGACGGCGCGCTGGCCATCATGCGGGCCGTGGGCGTCGAGACCGGCGGGAGCAACGTTCAGTTCGCGGTGAACCCGAACCCCAAGCCCCGCGCCGACGGAACCCTGCCCTTCGAGATGATCGTCGTCGAGATGAACCCGCGAGTCTCCCGCTCCTCGGCGCTCGCGTCCAAGGCCACCGGGTTCCCCATCGCGAAGATCGCCGCGAAGCTCGCGGTCGGGTACACGCTCGACGAGCTGAAGAACGACATCACGGGCACGACGAGCGCGTGCTTCGAACCGGCCATCGACTACGTGGTGACCAAGATCCCCCGGTGGACGTTCGAGAAGTTCCCCGAGGCGGACGAAACGCTCACGACACAGATGAAGTCCGTCGGCGAGGTCATGGCGATCGGGCGGACCTTCAAGGAATCCTTCCAGAAAGCCATCCGCTCGCTGGATGTCAAGCGCTTCGGGCTCGGCCTTGACCGCAACGACAAGTGGCTGACCGCCATGCGGGCGGTGGAGCAGGGCGATCTGGTGCTCGACGTGATGAGCCCGGCGACGGGCGCTTCGGACACCGGGCTCCGCACCGCCGATGGACAGGTGATCGAGTGGCCCATCCCGCTGGACAAGCTCAGCCGCAAGCTCAGCGTGCCCTGCCAGGGCCGGCCCTACTACATCCGCTACGCGTTCAAGATGGGCTGGACGGTGGAGCAGGTCGCGCAGTTGACCCGTATCGACCCGTTCTTTCTGGATCAGATCAAGGAGCTGGTGGAGTTTGAGGACACGCTCTGCGACTTCCGCCGCCTGGAAGACGTGCCCCGGGAGGTGCTCTTCCGTGCCAAGCAGCTCGGCTACAGCGATGCGCAGCTCGCGAACCTCTATCTGGGCAAGATCACCCCGGAGACGATTCTCGCGGTGAGAGCCCAGCGGAAGAAGTCGGGGGTGGAGCCCGTCTTCAAGCTCGTGGACACGTGCGCCGCGGAGTTCGAGGCGGTTACGCCGTATTACTACTCCACCTACGAGCGCCCGCCCTCGGGCGCCCCCGCCGACGACGAGGTGCGCGTCACGGGCACGGCCAAGGTCGTGATCCTCGGAGGTGGACCCAACCGCATCGGTCAGGGCATCGAGTTCGACTACTGCTGCTGCCACGCCGCCTACGCCGCCGACGACCTCGGCTTCGAGTCGGTCATGATCAACTCCAACCCGGAGACGGTCAGCACCGACTACGACACCAGCGATCTGCTCTTCTTCGAGCCGCTCACCCTCGAGGACACGCTGAACGTCATCGAGCGACTCAACGTCCGGCCTCTGGGTGAGCCCGGCGCGGGGCTGGTGAAGGGCATCATCGTGCAGTTCGGCGGTCAGACGCCCCTCAACCTCGCCAAGGGCCTCGTCGCCGCGGGCGCCCCCATCATCGGCACCAGCGTCGATTCCATCGACCGCGCGGAGGACCGCAACCGCTTCGACGAGGTGCTGGACAGGCTGAAGCTCCGACGCCCGCCCGCCGGCACCGCGCGCAGCGTCGCCGAGGCCCGCGAGGTCGCCGCCCGCATCGGCTACCCCGTCCTCATCCGCCCGTCGTACGTCCTCGGGGGTCGCGGCATGGAGATCTGCCCCGACGAGAAGGCCCTGCTGCACTTCATCGACACGGCGCTGGAGTCCAGCGGCATGGACGAGGCCCCCGTCCTCATCGACAAGTTCCTCGCCGGCGCCACCGAGGTCGACGTCGACGTCGTCGCCGACTTCGGCGTGCCCGGCGGAGGCGCCGCGCTCGTCGCGGGGGTGCTCGAGCAGATCGAGCAGGCCGGCATCCACTCAGGTGACTCCGCGTGCTCCCTCCCCACCGTCTCCCTCCCTCAGCCGCTCGTCACGCGGCTCGAGAACCTCGCAAGGGACATGGCCCGCGAGCTGAGGGTCTGCGGGCTGATGAACATCCAGCTCGCGGTGAAGGAAGGCGAGGTCTTCATCCTCGAGGTCAATCCGCGCGCCAGCCGCACCGTGCCATTCATCAGCAAGGTCACGCACGTGCCCTGGCCGGCCATCGCCGCCAAGGCCATGATGGGCCAGTCGCTCGCCCGCTCCGGCGCCCGCGAGGTGCGCCCCCGGGGCTGCTTCGCCGTCAAGGAGTCCGTGTTCCCCTTCGGCAAGTTCCCCGGAGTGGACGTGGTGCTGGGCCCCGAGATGCGCAGCACCGGAGAGGTCATGGGCATCGACCCCTCATTCGCCATCGCGTTCGCCAAGAGCCAGATGGCCGCGGGGTCGGCTCTCCCCACGGTGCCGGCCAAGGGCGGCGTGTTCATCTCGGTGCGCGAGAGCGACCGGAGTGGAATCATCGAGCCCGCCTCGATCCTCGCACGCCAGGGCTTCACGATCTATGCCACCTCCGGCACCGCCACAGCCCTGCAGGAGGCCGGCATCCCGGTGACGCCTCTTCAGAAGATCGCCACGGGCGCGAGGCCGAACGTCATCGACCTCATGGCCAACCGCCAGATCGCCCTGGTGATCAATACCCCCACCCGGACCGGCTGGCAGACCGACGAGGGCCGCATCCGCTCCGCGACCGTGAGGCTCAACGTCCCCATGATCACCACGACCACCGCGGCGCTCGCCGCGGCGGGGGCCATCCAGGCCATGCGCGAGCGGGACTGGAAGGTCGCCGCGCTCCAGGACTACCCGCAGGACGCGCCCTCCGTCACGATCGAGAGCACACGCCCCGCGGCTACCGCCGCCAGAACCTGACCACGCCCCTACCCTCTCGTCACGACCTTGCACCGGGCCCCAAGGCGCCCGCGCGACCATGCTCAGGGAAGCCACAATGCCCGACACCGCAGACCTTCGTGCCAACGGTCGCGTCCTGATCCTCGGCGCGGGCCCCACGGGCCTCGGCGCCGGCTACCGCCTCCGCGAGCTGGGCCACACCAACTTCACGATCTTTGACCGCCACCCCTACGTCGGCGGGCTCTCCCACTCCTTCACAGACCCCAAGGGCTTCACGTGGGACATCGGCGGGCACGTGATGTTCAGCCACTACACCTACTACGACCGCTGCTTCGAGGCCCTCATGGGCGACGAGTTCACGCTCAACAACCGCGAGAGCTGGGTGCGGATGTTCGACACCTGGGTCCCCTACCCCTTCCAGAACAACGTGCGATACCTGCCCAAGCAGGCTGCCTTCGAATGCATCGCCGGCCTGGTCAAGGCACAGAACGGGAAGGGACCAGTGCCCTCTCCCGCCGCCGCCGCCAACTTCGGCGAGTTCATCGACGCGGTCTTCGGCGAGGGCATCGCCAGGTACTTCATGCGGCCGTACAACTTCAAGGTCTGGGCCTACCCGCCGGAGCGCATGAACAAGCAGTGGATCGGCGAACGCGTCGCTGTCATCGACGTGGAGCGAGCGCTCCGAAACGTGATCCTGGGCTCGGACGACTTCGGCTGGGGGCCGAACAACCAGTTCAAGTTCCCGCTCCGGGGCGGCACCGGCGAGTTCTATCGTCGCTTCGGCCTCTCCCTCGGCCTCAACGAGGACGGCACGGAGCGACCGGACTCGCACATCCGCCTCAGGAAGGCGGTGAAGACCATCCACGTGGACGACCGCACGGTGACCTTTGCGGACGGCACGACCGAGCGTTACGACGCGCTCCTCTCAACCATGCCGCTGGACGTCCTCTGCCGCGATGTACTCTCCGGCGCGGTCCCGGCCCATGTGCGGGAGCAGGCGGCGAGGCTGCTGCACTCCGGCGGGTACATGGTTGGCATCGGCCTCCGCAGCCGCACCCCCGGGGGAGGCACCCCGAGCACCAAGAGCTGGATGTACTTCCCGGAGGACAACTGCCCGTTCTACCGCGTGACCTACCTCTCGAACTACTCGCCCTTCATGACGCCCGACAAGGACAACTACTACTCGCTGCTCTGCGAGGTGAGCGAGTCGGATGCGAAACCAACGCCGGGGAACAACGGCCGCACCCCCGAGGCCGTCGTCGAAGACTGCATCCGGGGGCTGGAAAACACCGGCCTCCTGGAGCCGGGCGAGCGCGCGAACATCGTGTCCCGCTGGCACTACTACGCGGACTACTCCTACCCCACGCCGAGCGTCGAGCGCGACGACGCACTCAGTGTCGTCATCCCGTGGCTCGAATCCCGCGGCATCTACAGCCGGGGCCGCTTCGGCATGTGGAAGTACGAGGTCGCCAACACCGACCACACGCTCATGCAGGGCGTGGAGCTCGCGAACCGCCTGGTGCTGGGAGAGCCCGAGACGACCATCGGCATGGTGTACCGAGTGACCGACGACGGGAGGAACGCCGCGGATCACGAGCGCCCCGCCGTCGCCGGCTCCGGTGAGAAGCGCGTCCGCGAGATCAAGCCTGCTTCTGCCGCTCCGGCGGGCGACATCCCCGCAGGCAACATCGGCGAGGACGAGGTCGGGATCAGCGGCGGTCGGCAGGCCGGCGCCTCGAAACACTGACTTCCGACGAAAAAAGCCCGGACCGCGAGGCCCGGGCTTCACAGATTCCCACGAGCAGGGAGTCCGTTACTCCTTGGGCTTGGCCTCCTGCAGCCTCGCCCAGAGTCGCTTGAGCGCGGCCTGCTGCTGATCCTCGGGAAGGTTCTTCAGCCGCTCCCGCATGCGTTCAGGAATGCGAGGATCGTCGATGGAGGTCGGCGCGCCGCCTTCCATGGCCTCGGCTTCCTTCTTGTCCAGCTTGCGGCCCGCGCGCTCCTTCTCGCGGTCGAACTGCTTGCCGCCCTCGGCACCGCGCCGCTCCATCTCCCTCCGCATGCGCTCGATCTCGGCTTGGACCAGGGGCCTCTGGGCCTCCGTCAGCACGCCGAAGATCGCCTTGTGCGCGTCCTCCGGACGGGGTGCGGTCTCCATGATGGCCCGCAGCTTCTCACGGGCCTGCTCCGCGTCCGCCGCGCCGGGTGTCTGCATCATCGCGTCGTCGCCGTCCGCGGGCTTCTTGGCCCGCTCCGCGTTGGGTCGCTTCACGCCCTCTCGCCGACCGGCTGCGGGTCGCCACGCCCCCTTCCCGCCCTCGCCACGCCCGGGCTGACCCATCTGCCCGAGCAGCGCCGCGAACCGGCGCTTGTCCTCCGGGGTGAGCCTCGACACCAGCTCGCGGATCTCCGCTCCGTGCTCGGCACGGAAGGCCTCGCCCTTGGCCTTCATGTCACGGTCGATGCCGGCGATCTTCTCGTCCTGCTCGGCGGTCAGCCTCACGCTCTCCTCGGCCTTGTCACCGCGGAGGACATCGAGCGCCTGCATGAACATGGGATGACGAACCGGCATCTGGGCGGCTCGCTCCTTGCGGTCGCCCCCCGGCCCACCGAACTTCCTGGTCTCACCGGGGACGGACTTGTCGTCCCCGGAGGGGCCCTTCAGCGGAGCCGCCCCCTGCGCCCACGCCGCTCCGGCACACGCGAGCACCGCCGCCGCCGTCAACGCCCTCAGGATCGTCTGCATCGAAAGCTCCTTGTCCGAGTCCCCGCAACGCCCGGAATGTCCGGCCATGATCGGGCGGGCACACAGACCGCCCCACTCACCCCGCTCAACGCCGGGCGTCATGGTTGTATTGCCCGGGCTCCCGACCCTCCCCACCCCATCCCCTAGAATCCCTGCCATGTCCCTCACAAAGCCACTCGTTACAGAAGCCCTGCGAGCCGTGCCGGGCGCCGCCGCCGGAACGGACCTCGTCTCCGGACAGCACCTGCTTTGGGTCTCCGCCTGCGACTCCTATGCGAGCATCAAGCTGCAGTACCCGGCGCCGGACAAGGCAGCCTTCGACGCAATCGCGGCTCGGGCCCACACGGCGGTCCTCAACGCCGCCAGACCTCTCGGGACCCGAGTCGACTCCTTCATCGTGGAGTTTGTGAACGAGGCGGGAGCGGTTGTTCACACTTCCCGCTTCGGGGGGACGACGGGTAAGCCCCAGCCCGAGGCGCCAAGCCCGCCTCAGGCCGGTCACACACCGATCCCGGGGCTGCGGCCGCAGGCGCCCGGGCTGCCCGGCGTGGGCCGCGTCATCGCCGTGGGTGCTGGCAAGGGCGGCGTGGGCAAGAGTACCGTCGCGGTCAATCTCGCGGTCGGCCTGGCGCGACTGGGCCAGAGCGTCGGGCTCCTCGACGCGGACATCTACGGGCCGTCCATCCCCACAATGCTCGGGCTCGACGATCAGGAGGTGATCGTCCACGACGGGCTGCTCCAGCCCTTTCTCGCCCACGGTGTGCGCTGCATGACCATGGGCAAGCTGGTACCCGCGGACAAGCCCCTCATCTGGCGCGGACCGATGGCACACGGGGCTTTCAAGCAGCTCACGGAACAGACGCGTTGGGGCGAACTCGACACCCTGGTGATCGATCTCCCGCCCGGAACGGGCGACGTGGCCCTCACCATGGCCCAGATGCTGCGACTCACCGGCGCCATCGTCGTGTGCACGCCTCAGCGCGTCGCGCAGGACGATGCCTCCCGCGCCATCCAGATGTTCCGCCAGCTCGGGGTGGAACTCCTGGGGGTCGTCGAGAACATGAGCACCTTCGTGGGCGACGACGGCAAGGAGTACGATATTTTCGGACGAGGGGGGGCGCAGCACATGGCCCAGCGGCTCGGAGTGCCGTTCCTCGGCGCCATCCCCATCACCATGTCCCTGCGACAGAACAGCGACTCGGGCGACCCCACGCGCAACTTCACGGGCACAGGACGCGCAGAGCGGGTGCTCGCCGAGGCCCTGGCCGAGCTGGTCCGCCAGGTGGAGGCACAGGTCGCGCTGGCGTCGCTGAAGCACGCTCAGACGACGCCGAAGCTCACCTTCTCTTGACGCCGCTCAGGGCAGAACCTTCACCACGCTGACCTCCTCGGTCAGGAACTCGTACACGGTCGCGATGTCCTCCGGGAGCATCCGCACACAGCCCATGGACCGCTGCTGGCCGATGCTCTCGGGCTCGATCGTGCCGTGGAGGCCGAAGCCCTTGTAGATCGCCGCGTCGCCCACACCCTGCCACCCGAGCCAGTGCTCGCCGATGGGGTTCTTGGGGTCGTTGGCCGCAAACTTCTCGCCCGTGCGGGGGTTGACCCACGGCGGGTCGACCAGCTTGCTGTTCTTCTTGATGACAAAGGTCCCGGTGGGCGTGCCGTTGCTCTCGCCCAGCCCGACCCGGAACGACTTCACGTAGGTCCAGCGCTCAGGCTCGTCCGGCGAGCCCTGGAAGAGGTCGAGCCGGTACTCGCTCTTGTGCACGACGACGTGGAACGGTCCACGCACGAGCTTCAGCTTCTGCCCCACCCGGAGCGAGTTGGGGTCCGGCAGCTTGTTGATCCGCTGGATGAGGCGCCAATCGGTCTCGAGGGAGCGCTTCCGCGCGATCTTCACGAGGTTGTCGTTCGCGGCGACCACGTACATCTCGGTCATCGGGTCGCCCGTCACCACCGTGGGACCGAAGACGAGCGTCTCGTTGAGCCGGGCGGCCTTCTCACGGACCTCGGCCTGCTCCGTGGGGCCGGCGCCGGGGTGCGTCAGCGCCCTGCTGTACGCGGCCCTCGCCACCAGCGGCTTTCCCTCGGCGTTGGCCTTGTCCGCCTCCGCGATCAGCGTGCGAACCTCGCTCGTGGAGCCCGACGGCGCAAGCGGGTTCATCGGCGTTGTCCCGGGCTGGCCCGTGCCCGTCGTCGTGGGGTTGGTCCCCGGGGTCGTCGCGGGCTGCGGCCTCAGATCGGGCGATCCCACGTCCACGGGCGATGGCTTGGACGGGTCGGGCTGGTTGACGGGCGCGCCGATCGTCGGCGTGCCGGTGGGTGCCGTGCCCGGACTCGTGCCCGGACTGGTCCCGGTCCCCGCTCCCGGGGGCGTCACCACGCCGCCTCCCGAGCCTTGGCGCAGCACGACCGGTCCGGGTTCGATCTTCGCGGGTGTCGGCTGGACGGCGGGCTGCTGGATGGGTTGTGCGGGCGCGGGTGCCGGCTTCTTGGCCCCGGCGTCTGCCAACTTGCTTGGTCCGACCTCGGACGGGGACTTCTCGCCCGAGGGCATGAAGGCCCACAGGCCGTAGATCGCGCCCGCCGCAAGCACAAGCCCCACGGCGATCATCATGGGCTTGCGCCCGTTGGCGGAGGCCCGGGTCATCACGGGGCGGTTGCTGGTCGAACGCTCAGATTGAGAGGGCAGCGCCATCGGTCACCTTCCATGCCTGGGCCCTGTCCGGGGCCACGCTCCGTCGTCCTACGTGACGTCGATCACCCCCGAGGGGCTCACGACACAGTGCATCCGTTCATCGCCCGGGTCCGTGGGCACTTGGTCGACGATCTGCTCGTCGAAGCAGAGGCCCACGCGCACGGCGCGCAGCCCCGCCAGAAACCTATCGTAGAAGCCGGCCCCGCGGCCCAGCCTCCCCCCCAGCCGGTCAAACGACAAACCCGGCACCACCACCAGGTCCAGGGTTCGCGGGTCCACCTGCGGGCACTCCGGCCCCGGCGCCCGCACCCCGCGCTCCGGTGGCATGAGGCCCAGCCCCCAGCCCGGAATCGCTGCGGGCACCATGACCCCTGCCACCCAGTCCACCCGGGGCAAGCAGACTGTCCCTCGGAACAGCCGGGCGGCGTGCTCCGCGCTCGGTTCTCCCGCCATGGGCCAGAAGAGCATCACGGTCCGTGCCCGCTTCCAGTGCTCCAGCGCCGCCAGGTGCGCACAGGCCCGCCCGGAGCCGTCCTGTTGCTGCGCGGCGGAAAGCCCGGCAATCACGGCGCGCATCTTCGCACGCAACGCTCTCTTGGCGTTGTCAGAACTCACACATCGCTCCGGGGGTGACCAGCCCTCCACCATCGGCTCCGCGGGTCCGTCAGGACCACTTTTTGCCACGCCCTGCGGTGCCCCCGAACGCCACACGGCCGGGGCGTGGGCCCCGGCCGTGCGTGTGGGCTGTCAAAGTTCTTCGGGCTTACCGGGGCACGCGGACACCCCGCCATTCGACCTCAGTGCTGCCGCAGTGCGACGAGAGATTGAGCCTCACCTGCATGCAGTCCACCTCCCAGGAGGGCGACGAGTCCGTCACGTACTCCGCGACGCTCCGCTCGCAGTCCTCGATCTCCGTGAGGCACGGGTTCCAGCGGTTCTTGCGGCCCTGGTTCGCATCCAGCGACGCGCTGATGCCGGCAAGTCCGCGCGGATCGCAGGTCGTCAGCCTGACCTTGCCCTTGAGATCGCCGCAGGAGCGATCGAACCACAGCGTGACCTCTGCCTCGACGCGCCGGCCGTCGATGTGGAACTGCTCGACCAGGCGGGTGACCTGGGGCTGACAGACGGGCGTGCCGCAGAACCCGCCCCGCGGGTCGCGGTGCTCGTACCGCGCCTCGCCGCCCCCGATGACGATGGAGATTCCGCCCCCGACGCGGACGTCGGCCCGGCCGTCGCGCCGGTCGCGGTCGTCGCGCCGGTCGTGGCCGTCACGCCGACCATCGCGACCCTGCCAGTGACCGGCGAAGGGCGCACGCTCCTGGCGACCCGCGCCCGACCGGTACTCCCGAAGACCGGGCGAGACCGCGCCGATGCCGATGGCTGTGCCCGGAACGCGCGGCGCGACCTTGGTCTCTTCACGCTTCGCATCGGCGCGCTTCGTCTCGTCGCGCACGATGTCGTCGGGCTTGCGATCGGCATGGCCGCGGGCACCGGACTTCGCCTCGCTCTGCTTGGTGAGGTCGTGGGCCGAGGGAGTCTGACGGGGCTGCACGTCGCGGGCGAGCTTCGCGTCCTTGCCGGGGTGAGACACGGCCACGGGCTGGGCGAGTCCTGCGTGGGCGAAGAGCAACATGGCCGCCATCGCGGCTGCGGTCGAACGGAACATGACTCACTCCTTTCTTCCGCACCCGCCGTCCATCCAGACGGCTGTGGTTGTGCGGAACACCAAAGTCAGACCCGCGGACGCTCGCGCGGTTCCAGCGATTTCGCAGGGCCTCATTTTGGCCAGTTTCTGCTACCATTTCGCGTTATGCGACCCGCCGCTGCCGCTCTCCCGATCGTCTGCTGGCTCTCGTGGCTCCCCGCCGCCGGCGCCCAACAGCCCGATGTGCAATCCCGGGTCAAGACCATCGTGGAACTGGGCTGCTCCGGCGCCGGAGCGGCGAAATCCGTCGCGGCGCTGCGCAGCCTGCTCGATGAGCAGATCGCGTTCGCGCCGCTCGACCGGCGGGAGGCCTTCTCCGAGCCCGCCGGGTGGCTGCGCGTCTGTCGCCTGGCGGCGACACGGAAGGCGGCGGATGAGCCCGCGGTGCTCTCCGGATTCCACGACCATCCGGAGTTTGCGCTGCGCCTCGCCTTCCTCTGGCGCGCCGAGGCCGAGAAGCCCGGCCCGATCGTCGACCTCGCGGAGCGACTCCTCCGTGAGCGGGCCGGCGAGGTCGACCGATTCCCGTCGCTCGCCGCGGCGGTCTGCGTCGTCTTCGACCGCGAGCGGACCTGGGAGTTCGGGAAATCGCCCGATGCGATCGAGATCTTCGACTACTTCACCTCCAACGACAGCCGCCTGCTCCTCTCCACCCGCGAGACGCCCCCCGAACTTCTCGTGCATGTCGTGGATTCGCTCGTCGGCGCGGATCAGCTCGCCTGGGCGCTGGATCGCTACGCGGGAGACCGCCAGATCGGGAAGCGCTACGCCCAGGTGACCTATGACCGGGCGCACTTCCCCGGCGGCGCCCCGCTCAAGCTCGCCTCGTCACGCGCCACGCTCGCGGACATGCTGAAGCTGGGCGGGGTGTGTCGGCACCAGACGCACTACGCCATGCACACCGCCAAGGCGCAGGGGATCCCCAGCGCCTACGTGCGCGCCACGGGCAGCGATGTCTCGCACGCGTGGCTCGGATTCCTCGAAGTCTCGGGGGAGTCCGCCCGCTGGAACTGCGACACCGGCCGCTTCGGCGAGTACTCGCAGATGACGGGTCGGATCGCCGACCCGCAAACCGGACGCAGCGTCGGTGACGGTCGTCTGGCCCTCGCCGCGGTCGCCGCCTCCGAACCCCCGGATGTCCGGTGGTATGCGACGGCCCTGGTCGACGCGGCGGCACGTCTCGCGGACTCAAAGTCCCCCTACCCGCCCGAGCCGCCAGAAGGGGTCACGTCCGCCGCACGTGAGAACTCACCGGCTCTTCGGCTTTCCCTTCTCGAAGCCGCGGTCAACGCCTCGCCCGCGCACGCGCCCGCCTGGGATGCCACCGCCGCCATGGCCGCCGAGGGCCTGCTCTCACCCGATGACGCGTTGCGCTGGGCGCGGGCCGCGGTCGATCTCTGCGGGGCGGACTTCCCGGATTTCGCGTTCGAGGCTCTGGGACCGCTCATCAACTCCGTGAAGGACCCCGCGCGCGAGGACGAGATGTGGGAGTGGGTGTACGCCCGCTTCTCCGGCGGCAGCGGGGAACGCGGCCCCTCGGCCCGGAAGCCCGCTCCCAGACAGCCTCCCAGAAGGGCCGACCTGGCCGCCCGCGCCCGCTTCGCCCAGGGCGAGGTGTGGGAGAAGGCCGGCGACCCCGCGCGGGCGTGGGATCGTTACAGCGACGTGATCGACCGTTTCGCGAACAACGGGCCGTTCATCGTCGACGCCGCCTCTCGGTGCGAAGCACTGCTCGTCCGCGAGGGCAAGCCGGAGGCTGACGCGATCGCGCTCTACGCCCGCGCGTTCGCGAAGGTCTCGAGGCCCAGCCCCTCCACCAGCCCGGAGTTTCTGGTCGCGTCGAACTACGCCCGCATCGGCGGGCGCTACGCCGCGCTGCTGGATACTGCCGGACGGGACGCGGAAGCGGCCAAGGTGCGCGCAACGCTCCCCGTTGCTCCAAAGAAGCCCCGTCCCTGACTCGACCTATTTCTCCAGCGCCTCTCGTGCGGCTCGCTCCACGTCCTCACGCCGCCCCGAAACCTCGATGTCCGGCACCACACCCTCGCCCTCGGGCCTGAAGCCCTTGATGGTGATGTAGTCCGAGATCGGGATCTGTGCCGCGAATCCCGCCGGCAGTTCCACGTATGTCGAGACCAGCAGCGCCCCGGCGCTGCGCGTGCCCACGATCAGCGACCCTCGGAGTTCCCGCAGCGCGGACGACGTGACCTCTGACGCGCTCGCGCTCCCGCCGTCTATCAGGACGGCGACGCGCCCGGGGTAAGGCCCGAAGACGTTCGGGCCCGCGATCATCTTCTCCGTGGTGGCCCATTCGGCCACGGCTCGGGCGTCGGTCGGGTCGCCGCCCGTCTCCGAGACATACGCCGCCGCGAGTCGATTGGACACTGGCGTGCCGAGGGGAGTGAACTCCGGGATGAGCAGACCCATGAGGTGCATGAGGTTCCTCACGGCACCGCCGCCATTGCCACGAAGATCGATGATCAGATTCTCGTACTCGAACGCGCGGTCAAAGAGCTCCTCAATCTCGGCGGGCTCGTAGTCCTGCGCGAAGGACCGGATGCGAACGATCGCGGTGCGGGGTGAGAGCTCGTCCAGCGTCGACGCCTGGCGCAGCTCCACGGCCTGCCTCTGGACCCGGATTTCCTCCATCTGACCGGAAAGCCTCCGCACGCGGAGCCGGGCGATGCTCCCGATCGGCCCTTCGAGCGCGTCGGGGCTCGTCACCCGCGTGCCATCGACCTCCGTAATGACGTCCCCGGCGCGCAGCCCTGCCCGGTCCGCGGGGCTGCCCTTGCTGACTCCGAGAACGCGCAGGCCGCCCGGCGCCGGGCGGACGGGTGCGCCGATCCCGATGCTCGCGCTGCGGTGCATCCCCGACGCGGCCTCGGGTGGAATGATGCCCACGTGGCTGATCCCGAACTGGCGGAGCGACTGCTGCAGGGCGCCCGCGAACATCTCCTCCGTCGTCGCCCGGTTCAGCATCTCCCGCTCGCCCTGGAGGTGCTGCCTCAGAAGCGAAAAGTCCACGCCCCCGACGTACGCCTGCCGCGTCAGGACCTCCTGCAGTCGGTTCACGACTTCCTGCTTGGTCTCTGGGGAAATCGGCCCCGCTCCGGCCAGCGGGGCAAGGCTCAGACCAAGCGTCACAAGCGCGCGGGCGGAACGCAGCATCACACGCTCCCGCCGGCAAAGCGCGGCAGCCCGCCCGTGTGGAGACCCCGCGCACCGGCCTCTCGGACAAACCGCGAGAGCCCCTCCCGCGAGCGTGCGACCAGGTCATACCGCAGGCTCTCGCCCAGATACCGCTCCGCGAGCGTGGGCGCCCATCGGGTGCCGGCGCTCCTCGTCCCCGCAATCCACCCCAGCCTCATGCGATTCCGACGGCGCTGCCGGTCCAACAGCACGCACGCCCGACGGACGGCCTCAGAACCTTCCTCGCCCGTCCGGCAGACCCACGCGGCGTAGACGAACGGAAGCCCGGTCAGCCGCTTCCACTCCTCCCCCAGGTCCATCTGATGCGGGTAGCGGGCCGGGGGCGGCGCGTCGCACACCACCTTGTCCCCGATGAGCAGCACCGCCTCGGGCCAGGCCGCCTCGATGGGCCCCGACGCGAGCTTCTCATCAATCGGAGCCCGCTCCCTCGCGTCGAAGTCCGTGACGCGGATCGGTCCCACGCCCATCATCCCGAGCACCACCTGCGCGAGCACGACCGACGTGTGGCTGTCTGTGTCCGCGTGGAGTTCGCGGATCTCCTCCACCGGCACCGACGAGAACACCCGCACCGTTAGTGTCGGACCGTCGCATCCGATCATCCCCACGGGCAGCACCGACAGCCCGTCTCTCGCGTCCACCACCGACGCCAGGCCCACGTCCGCTTCGCCACTCCTGACCAGCCCGGCGATCCGCGAGGGCACCGCCGGGATCAGCGTCACCGATGGATCGCACGAGAGCCCCTCCACCAGCGGCGCGGTGTTCAGGTACCTGACGTACGCGATGCGGCAACGGCTCATGCACCCATCGTATGGGCCGGATCACCCGATGGTTCGCGCCGGCACGCCCACGACCCGCCCGCCGTCCGGCACGTCACGGATCACCACCGCCCCTGCCCCCACCACGCAGCCGGCCCCGATCCGGATGCCCGGCAGCACGCGGCTTCCCAACCCAACCAGCGTGCCCGGGCCCACCGACACCCGCCCCCCGAGCACGGCCCCCGGGGCCACGTGCACGTTCTCCCCGAGCACGCACTCGTGCTCGATGATGGCGCCCGTGTTCACGATGCAGTGGTCCCCCACCCGTGCCCCGGTGTGCACCACCGCCTGGGGGCCGACGAAGACATCCCGCCCCAGTTCCGCGCTCGCGGAAAGCACCGCTGTGGCGTGGCGGATCGTGACTGTCTGGTGGGCCGTCAATCGCCCGATGAGGCTCGCCCGGACCGCCAGGTTTCCGATCGCCAGGTGCACGTGAGGGCCGGACGCATCGGGGAACTCCGCCAGGGTGCCGAGCCTCACGAGCCCGGTGCACTCGCCGAGCACCGCCCGCGGATCATCGTCGAAGTACCCGAGAATCTCGGCACCCTCCGTCACCGCGTCCGCGACGACGAGCGCGTGCCCGCCGCCCCCAAGCAACACCACCGCCCTGGAAGGGTCCTGCGTCATGCGCCGGAAGATAGCCGCCCCGGGCGGGCCACGCGTCGCTAGCCCTGGCCCCTCGCCTGCCGCGCCCGCTCCAGCGCCTCTCGCATCGCCTTCTCGTGCCCGTGCTCGGTCGGAAGGTAGTACCGCTTCGCCACTCCCAGGTAGTCCTGCAGACCGACCTTTCCCAGGTGCGGGTCGGTGGCGCCGTCGTCGTGCGCATAGCGGTAGGACTCGCCGGAGAGCCCGCCCGCGGACAGCTTCCCCGCCTTGGCGACGTTGCCGTCCTTGATATGCACGGGCACGGGCACGGTTCGGCCCTCCCGGACGTCGGTGATCGCCGCGTCCACCGCGGTGTACGACGCGTTGCTCTTGGGAGCGAGCGCGAGGTAGGCCGTGGTCTGCGCGAGCGTGATCCGCGCCTCGGGCATGCCGATGCGCTCCACAAGCTCCCAGCACGCCGCCGCCACCATGATGCCCCGCGGGTCGGCGTTCCCGATGTCCTCGCTCGCCAGGATCGCAAGCCTTCTCGCGATGAACCGCGGGTCTTCCCCCGCCTCGAGCATCCGAGCGAGCCAGTAGATCGCGGCGTCCGGGTCGCTGCCTCGCACGGACTTGATGAACGCGGAAATCGTGTCGTAGTGCTCGTCGCCCGTCCCGTCGTAGACCGCCGCCTTGAGCTGGATGGAGTCCTCCGCGGCCTGCCGGTCAATCAGGATCGGCGTCCCCCCGCCGTCGCGCTTCTGGGCGCTGAGGACCGCGACCTCCAGCGCCGTCAGCGCCCGCCTCGCGTCCCCGTCGCACTTGCAGGCCCACAACGCCAGCGCCTCGTCGCTCGCACGGACGTCGAGCCCTCCGTAGCCCCGCTCCTTGTCCGCGATCGCCCGCCTCAGCACCCCCACCACCTCCTCTTCGCTCAGCGGCTGAAGCCTGAACAGCGTGCTCCGGCTCACCAGGGCCGAGTTCACGGCGAAGAGCGGGTTCTCCGTCGTCGCCCCGATGAGCGTGATCAGCCCACGCTCCACATCCGAGAGCAGCACATCCTGCTGGCTGCGCGTGAACCTGTGGATCTCATCAAGAAACAGGATCGTGCGGCGGCCCTCGAGCTCCAGTCGGTTCGTGGCTTCATCCACTACCTCACGGATGCGCTTCACCCCGACCGACGCCGCGTTCTCACGCACGAAGTGCCGCTTGGAGTGCGCCGCGATGAGTTCCGCGAGCGTGGTCTTGCCCGTCCCGGGCGGGCCGTGCAGGATGATGGACGTGATCGCGTCCGCCTCCAGCATGCGCCGGAGCAGCTTGCCCGCACCCAGCACGTGCGACTGCCCGGCGAGTTCCTCGAGGCGCCGGGGCCTCATGCGAACCGCGAGCGGCTCCACCGCACGCGCCGCAGATGCACGCTTGGCTGCCCAAAGGTCTGCCATGTAGGCACTGTAGTCCCAGACCAAATCCGAACAAACCACGTTCCGGCTCGATTATTCATTTGCAACCGCTAACATCGTGCCCTTGTCGCTCCCCTCCTGGTTCATTCTGACCGCCCTGGCTCTGCTGAGCTGGGCCTTCTTCTGCCGTTGGCTGCTGACCAACCCGAGGCAGGAGCCCCTGGTTGGGCTGATATTCCGCGGGATGCAGGCCTATGTGGCGCTGCTGCACAGGGTTCGGTACGAGGGGCGTTCGCATCTGCCCCGCGGCGTCAACGCAGGGCCGCTCGTGGTTGTCTGTAACCACACCGCGGGGATCGACCCGCTGCTCGTCCAGGCCGCCTGCGAGTTCGAAGTCCGATGGATGATGGCCAACGACATGAGGCTCCCGCGGTTCGAACCCTTCTGGCAGTTCGCCCGGATCATCGGCGTGGACCGGCAGGGTCGAGACACCGTCTCCGCCCGGGAGGCCATACGGCACCTGCGGGCCGGCGGGGTGATCGGGGTCTTCCCGGAAGGGGGCATCGAGCGACCGCCCGAGACGCTCCGCCCATTCTTCGCGGGTGTGGGGCTCATCGTCTCGCGGAGCAAGGCACCGGTGCTGCCCGTGTGGATCAGGGGCACCCCGCAGGTTGACCGCGCATGGGAAAGCCTGTGGACCCCGAGCCGCGCGCGAGTGACCTTCGGCCCCTTGATGCACCCCGCGTCCGGCGACGGGCCGGAAGAGATCACGCGGTCTGTCCGGGACTGGTTCCGCGAGGTGTCGGGCTGGCCGGACGCGGACTGACGCCTTGCGGTCAGCGCCCCTCGGACTGCTTCATCTTGAGCAGCGCTTCGAGCCTCTGCGCGTGCACGGGCCGGTCAGGTTCCAGCACGACCAGGGCGCGGATGTGCCTCTCCGCGGCGTCGAGGTCCTTGGCCCGCAGCGCCACCGTGGCGGCAAACTCTCGAGTGCGTGCGTCGTAGGGCGCGATCTGCACGGCGCGGGCCGACTTCGCCATCGCCCGGGCCATGTCGCCGCCGGAGGCGTAGAGCCGCGCAAGCTCCGTCGCGTAGACCGCGGTGCTCTGCTCGCGGGCATCCAGCCATTCCAGGTGCGGCACCGCCTTGCCCCCCTCGGCAGACGCGAGCCAGTACGCCGCGAGAAGGCGATGGGGCCTTGGGTCCACGGGCCTGGCGCGGGCGTATCGCTCGCACAGGTCTACGTCGGCCCCGGTGATGCGACCGCCCCCGGCTTTCTCACGCTCTTGCACCGCGACATCGAGCACCGCGGGGTTGTCGGGCTGCTCGGCCAGCCAGCGCTCGATGAGTTCGGGGGTCGCCTCTTCCGCCGCGTCCCGTGCCAGCAGCGTCGGAATCCCGGGCAGCTCGTCGGTCGAGCGCATCCCCCACTCCCGCAGCTTCCCGCCGGCCCATGCCTTGAACGCCGCAAGGAACTCCTCGCGGCTGACGCCCAACACCTGCTGAAACGCCTGCGGCTCGCGGACGCCCGAGGCGTAGAGGTCCATGAGCGAGAGCGGAGCCGCGTTGCCCCACCTTTCGATGATGTACTCGTACATCCAGTGGCCCTGCGCGTAGGCCAACGAGCGGTCCGTGGGCTTCCTGGGCCTCACAAACGCGATGTTGATCTGCTCGAAGTCAAAGAGCGCGTCGGCCTCGTACGCCCCCGCGAGCAGCCGCACCGTGCTGAAGTCACGCGGCGAATCCTCGAGCAGCACCGCGCCCGCCTCCGTGAACCAGTGGGGCAGGCGGTTCTTGGTGCGGCTGAGCGTCACCGTGTGCGTGAACTCGTGCTGCACCACCCTCGCCCAGTCGTAGGTCCCCACCTTGTGCCCGGGCCCCTCGCGCGGCGCCTCCATCGCGATCACCGGCCCCGTCGCCGCGGCGATCGTGTGGAGCCGGGGCATGCCCGTGATCCGCACGCTGAACCAGTGGTGGTCCGGGTAGAGCTCCACGGAGGTGCGGCCGGCCGGCACGTGATCGATGCCCCCGGGGCCGGAGCCCGTGACCCGGGCGTGCAGGCGCTCCAGCACCGCGGGCATCTCCCGCGCCAGCACCTCGTCCACCCCCGGCTTGTACCTCACGATGAAGTGGTCGCTCTCGATGGTTGCGTAGGAGTTGAGTTCCCGCAGCAGTTTCAGCGAGTTCTCGGCGCGGATGTTGAACCGGTCCAGCGAGAGCGCGCGGTCCAGCGCCGACTCCGCGTCCCGGGTGCGCCCCGCCTGCATGTCGGAGAGTCCGAGCTCCACCTGGGGCTCCGCCCACCGGGGCCAGCGTGCCGAAGCCTCTCGCAGATAGCGTGACGCCTCGTCGTACTGGCGTGAGCCCGCCATCACCTTTCCCACCACCAGGTGGCCCACGGGCTGACGGGGCGAGAGCGCGTCCAGCGCTGAGAGCCGCCGGTCGGCCTCTTCGAAGTCAAAGCGGCCAGCCGCCGCAGCAGCCCACCACGCCAGCAGCCGGCGATGTTCCGGCCATCGATCGACCCAGGGCCGGAGAATCGCCTCGGCCTCCTCACCTTCGCTCTGCCTCAGCCTCACCGCCGCCCGGATGATCGCGGCGTCCACCGAGCCCGGCTCGCCGGCGAGCATGTCGAGCCTCAACGCCACCGACTCGGCCTTCCCAAAGTCGAACCCGTCGACGGACGCCATGCCCAGGAGTGCCCAGGCCTCCGACGCCTTCGGGTTGAGCGTCAGCGTGGTCTGGAGCGCCTCGCCCACCGCCGCGTACCGGTCCTTTTCGTAGAGCAACTGCGCCTCGGCGAGCGAGACAGCCCACGAGAGCCGGTCCATCTCCTCGCGGGCCTTGCCCAGCCGGGCGAGCAGGTCCTGGTATCCAGCCGTCTGCCCCGACTCCGGCCCCACCAGCCTCGCGAGCAGCACCAGACCGCGCGCGACCTCGGCCACATCATCCGCCTCCGAGGGCTGCGCTCCCACGAGCGGCAGCAGCGCCTCGCGCGCCTCGTCGGCCCGCCCCAGTTCAAGGAGCGCCTCGGCTCGCAGCCTCGTGGCGCGGGGCGAGTCTGCGTCCGCCAGCAGAGGCAGTGCCTCCGCGGGCTTGCCGACGCGGATCGCACCCTCCGCACGATCCAGCGGATCGGCGGCGGGGTCCCGCAACGCCCCGTCCGTCCACTTCCCGAGCACCACCGCGGCCCGCGCCCGCGCGCGGGCGTCCGCGAGGTCCTCCTCCGTCCACAGCCCATGCCGTACACGCAGCGCACGCCGCTCATCGGGGGTGAGATAGGCCTGCCCGAGCAGGTCCGTCACGGCGGCCGCCACATCCGGCTCAGGGAATGGTTCCGGCTTGTCGGCGGCCGCAGACGGCGCCTCCGGCTGCGGGATGGACACGGCCTGCCCGAGGGCGGCGGCGTGGGCCCCCGGCGAGACACGGGCGATGGCCACGAGCACAAGGACCAACGGTGTCAGGCGGCGGTCGACGGGCATCGGGCCTCCTCGGGCCGCTTCCATGCCGGCCCACCGGACTTATCGGCCCGTCGGGGCCGTGGGTGGAGCCACGGGCGGCAGTTCACGCACCTGCGCATCCCACCCTTCGGGCACCACCGTCGACAACACGTCGGGCGGCACGGGCAGATTCAGGGCCACGTTGATCATCTGCACGATCGTCACGTCACCGGCCCGGTTCACCGTGCGTGCCAGCCGCGGGAGCAGGTTCGTCAGCCCGTCCGAAGCAACCTCGGCCCGGTACCAGAGTCGGATCTCCTTCAGTTCTTCCGTCTCGATCAGCCCCGCGACGGGCACGAGCTTCAACTGGTGGGTGCCCGCGACGAACTTCTGCAGCGCGGGCAGTTCCTTCTCATCGTGTGCCTCGAGCCCGACCTCGGGCGCCAGCAGTTCGACGGTGTACCGCTCGCGGATGGCCGCGGCTTTCTGGCCGATCGGCAGGGGGAATCGCCCCTCGCCAAGCCTGAGCGGGTCGGAGTTCTCCCCCGGGCGGGCCACCTGCTGCTTGATGATCTGCTTCTCCGCGGGCCGCCGCTCCACCATCCACTGTCCGTCGAAGATGTACTCCTGCACCTCGTCCTGGATGCGCGAGCCGAACTGCACCCGGTCGAACCGCACGGCAAACCGGCGGGGCCCGGGCGGGGTCTGCACGCGCCCGTCCTCGAACCAGATCTTTCCGAACCGCTTGCGCCGGTCCGCGTCCACGCCCTTGACCTGATCGAAGAGCACGTCCGCGCTGAGCGTCCTGAAACGTCCCTCCGCGTCCTCGATCAGCCTCAGCAGGTCCTCCGCGCTCTCGATGCGCCGCGGAGTCCCCGCCGGCTGCGTGGCGATGCCGGGGGGCGGCTGAACCCCGAGCGGTTCGCCCCCGGGCTGGGAGATCTGCAAGGCAGCGACCACGGATGCGAGGGCGATGTGCATAGGTGCGCCAGTCTATGACCCAGGGGCTCATCGCCCCGGGGCCGGCTCCGACTCATGGTTGGATTCGCGGAACCGTGGCAAGTTCCGCGTCGTACGACATTGGGTCACCCTGAGCCGCGTCGGAACCTCCGGGTTCGGACGCACCCCTGGCACACCGGACGACGACACCCCGTCCGGTGTGCGCGTTTTTGGGGATTACCGCCCGGGCGTCTCCTGTTCGACCGCCCACGACATCTGCTCGCCCCGGCAGTCGATGTGCACCACGAAGAACCCGGGCCGGCTCCCGCCCGGCGGAATCTCGGCGCGACGCATCAGGGGCCAGATGATCCTCCGGTCGCTCTCGGGCAGGGGCAGCGTCTCCAGGTCTTCGTGCGAGAACCAGTCCAGGCGCCCTTCGCGCGTGTCCTGTGGCTCGATCCACACATCGCCCAGCACCCGGTAGACGAACATCAGCCAGTGCCCACGCCCCTCGAACGCCTGCTCGCTCACGAGGCCGATCAGGTGCAGACGCTCCATGGGGACGCTCACGCCGGCCTCTTCGAGGATCTCCCGCTGCGCGCACTGCGCGGGCGACTCGCCGAGCGCGACGTCCAGCTTGCCGCCGATCGGCGAGCACAGCCCCTGGTTGGGCGCCTTGATCCGCCTGAGCATGAGGTGTCGCCCGCGCGCGTCCCGGAGGTCGCAGAGGCACGCGATGCGATAGGGCAGATCGCCCGAGCCGTGAACGGCGTGGTCAGGCATGGACGGAAGACCCCGCTAGAGCTGCCAGAGGCTGCTGCCCCACGTCAGCCCGCCCCCGAACCCGAGGAACATGACCTTGTGGCCCGGCTTCACGCGGCCGCTCCGCACGAGCTCGTCCAGGCACAGAGGAACGCTCGCGGCGACGGTGTTGCCGTAGCGGTCGATGTTGACGTAGAGCCTCGATTCATCGAGGTTGAACCGCTCGCGGGCGGCGTGGAGAATGCGGGCGTTGCTCTGGTGGCAGACGTACATGTCCACGTCCGTGGCGCGAAGCCCGGCCTTGTCCAGCGTCTCCTGGATCAGCCGTGGGAATGTCCCGACGGCGAACTTGAAGACACCCGCCCCGTTCATCTGCACGTGCCCGAACGCCGACTCGGGCAGCTCGACCCCGGGGGGAGCGTCGTGCCTGCAGCGGGGCACGTAGATGTCCTTCCACCCCGTTCCGTCGGTGTGCATCGACTGCGCGATGATGCCGAGCGACGGGTTCGGGTCGGCGCGGAAGATCACGACCCCCGCCGCGTCCCCGAAGATGATCGCGGTGCTCCGCCCCGCGGTGGTGTACGTCTGGAGCGCCGAGAGCGTGTCGGCCCCGATCAGCGCCACGGTCCTGTAGGTGCCTCCCCGGACCATCTCGTGCGCCACGTTGAGCCCGAAGACGAACCCGCAGCACGCCCCGTTGATGTCGAACGCCCCGCACCCCGGATTGCCGATTCGGGCGGCGATGAGGCACGCCGCGGGCGGACAGGGCATCTCCGCCGTCATGGTGGAGCAGATGATGAGGTCCAGATCCGACACGGACAGGCCCGCCGCCTCGAGGGCGAGCCCGAGGGCCCGCGCGCCGAGGCCCGAGACACCTTCGTCGTTCGCCCGGTCCGAGATATAGCGGGTGCGGATGCCGGTGCGCTGGACGATCCACTCGTCCGAAGTGTCCATCAGCTTCTCGAGATCGGCGTTGGTCAGCGTGCGCTTGGGCACCGCACGGCCCGTACCGACGAGCCTCACCCCGCGGGGACCGGGGGCGCCTGTCATACCTGCACGCCCTCCGCCGACTGCTCGCCGGCCAGCCTGACCTGCTCGGGGATGTTCAGGGCCTCGAGCTCGCCCAGTCGACGCTCGATCTCCGAGTTGACTCCCATTCGGACGAAGTTCATGCTGTTGCGGATCGCCGCGCGGATGGTCCTCGCCTCGCTGCTCCCGTGGGCGATGATGCACGCGCCGTCGATTCCCAGGAGGGGGGCGCCGCCGTGCTCGTGATAGTCGTTCTTCGCGTAGATGCGCTTCACCACGGGCTCGAACTGGGTGACCAGCCCGGGGTCATACTCCATCAGTTCCGCGGCGATCGCCTTGAACAGGCTCTTGGCCATGCCCTCAGCGGCCTTGAGGAGCGTGTTCCCGACCAGCCCGTCGGTCACCACCACGTCCGCCACCCCCTCGAAGAAGTCGCGGCCTTCGACATAGCCGATGTAGTTGAGGCCGGGCGTCGCCTTCAGCAGGTCGCGGGTCTGTTTGATGACATCGGTGCCCTTGGCTTCCTCAGAACCGATGTTCATCAGGCCGACGCGCGGGCTCTTGATGCCCAGCACCTGGCGGGCCATGACGTCGGCCATCACGCCGTACTGCCACAAGTGCTCGGGCTTCGGGTCCGGGTTCGCGCCCGCGTCGATGAGGATGAGCGGGCCGTGGAACGCGGGGACGGTGACCGCGATGCCCGGCCTCATCACGTGATCCAGGCGACCCATGAAGAGCGTCGCCGCCATCACGCACGCCGCGGTATTGCCGGCGCTCAGCACCACGTCGCACCGCTGAGCCGCCGCGCGCCGAGAACCGAGCTGGTGGGCCCTGGTGATCGAAGAATCCGTCTTGACGCGGACGAGCTTGGCGGGGTCGCCCATCTCGACGACCTGTTCGGCGTCGACGATCTCGATCCGCGGGTCGGTGCGGTAGTCAATCCCCCGCTCCTCCAACGACTCGCGGATCACCGGGCCACGCCCGACAAAGACCAGCTTGTCGCCGGGACGAAGGTCCGCCAGCGCCGCGACGCACCCCTTCAGGATCGCGTCCGGCGCGTGATCGCCGCCCATGATGTCAACAGCGACGCGGAGTGGGCTGCTGACCGGGCTCTGCTGATTCGTGCTCATCTGTTTCCCTGACCGACCGACAGGCGGCACGCACGTGCGGAACCCTCCGCCGGCGCCCGCGTGCCCTCATCGTAGGGACCGGTGAAGTCTTCGCTTAGATGACACTCAGTCCTTCGGAACCCCGATGCCCAGCTTGGGCACCTTGATCTGAAGTCCCGCGCGAACGTACCCGGACTCCTTGCACGCACGGTGCGTCTGACGGGGCATGCCCGTCAAGGGGCACACCGTCGACTGCGAGGGGACCATGGCGTGATGCGAGCGGCGGCGGCGGGAACGCCCGTAGCTGACTCTCTGTGGGGGAAGCATGTCGAACTCCAATGCGGCGGGCTTGCCGCTGTCCGGGCCGGAACGCCATCCCGGGCCGCAACACTAGTAGCCCCCACCCCCCCCGTCAATCCGCTCGCAGAACCATTCCGTTCGTATGTTGTTCGCATCCGACCAGCCGATACCGTTCCATCATGCTCCACCTGCTCCTTGCACTGGCCTTGACGACGGAACCCGAGCGCACCGTTCAGGCTGTCGCCGAGACCTCGCTCCCGGGTGCCGCGCCCGCCCTGGGGGGCGCCCTCTGGCTCAACTCACGGGAACCGAGCCAGAGCCGGCTCCTCTGCACCCAGGTAGGCGGCGGGCTCACCACCTTCGACCTCTCGGGCGGCAAGTGCGAAAGCCTGCCGGAGCCGGGCGCCGCCGCGATCGCCGTCCGGACGGGCCTCGTGCTCGATGGGCGAAAGGTTTCTCTGGCGGCGATCGCCTCTGCCGCGCCCCCCGCCATCAGCCTCTGGACGGTCGATGCACGGACGGGCGAACTCGCCAGCGCGGGGCGGATCTCACTCGACGCAGCCCCAGAGGCAGTCGCGCTCTCTCCCGTTGGCCCCACGCTCGCGATCGCGACCGCGGCGAGGATCGAGCTCCGCACGCTGGCGAGGACCGGCGCCCTGGTCACAGCCGCCCCCACCCGCACGCTCGAATCACCGGGGCCGGTCCGCTCGCTCGCGATCGACGCGGAGGCGGGCGTCGTCTATTTCATCGCCCGGGGCAAGGGGCTTTGCCGCGCTGCGCTGGACGGCTCGGGCGGACCGAGCGTGGTCAGCGAGCCCGCGAGCGACGGCGCGGGGATCGTCTTGCACGCCATCGGCGATGGAGGCTATCTGCTCGTGACGCGTCCCGGAGGCGTGCAGGTCTTCGAGCGAGGCGGAACCAACCGCGATCTGGGATCGGTCCGCGTGGCGGACTCCGCGAGCATCGATGGCTGCAGCGGCGCCGGGGCGATCAGTTCGCTCCCGGACTCGCTCGGCGCGGCATTCCCGCGTGGCGTCGTCGCTCTCTGGGATCAGGACAACCAAGGCTCCCCCGCCAACTTCAAGCTGATCGCGTGGGAGAAGGTCGCCGCCGCGTTCCGCCCGGCCCTCGAGGGTGGGCCCGCGATCTCCGCCAATGAAAAGGCCCGGCGCTGACGCCGGGCCCGTGAGAGTGTGAGAGGACGGGGGAGGCTCAGCGGCGGCGACGGCCCGCGACGACGCAGCCCAGCCCGACGAGCGCCAGAGTACCCGGGGTCGGGATCGCGCCGGGGCTGCCCACGTCGCCGTTGAGTGAGCGACGGCTGCCGTAGGAATCGCCGACCACCGAGAAGAACCACCCGGCGACGTTGTTCGCGCCCCAGTTGGCGGGGGTGGTGATGCCCGAGGTGTTCTGGGTGCGGATCGTGCCGGGAATGTTCTGATCTCCGAAGGTCAGGCGATCCACGAGCGTGAAGCCGTCGAAGAGGTTGATCTCGTCATTGCGGCCCAGGTTCGCGACGTTCCCGCCGAGGATCTTCACGCTCGCGGGAAGGCTCCAGGCGGCGCGGAAGTCCGAAGCGAGCACCTCGGTGAGAATCGCGGACTCCCCGGGCTGCAGGATTCCCATCGCGGCGAGGCCGACCGTGCCGGCCAGGCGGCTGTCGTCGTCGTAGCTGTAGGTGGACAGATCGACGGGCGCGCCGCCGACGTTGGTGAACTCGATGAACTCGCCGTCGAGGGCGCTGTACGCCCACTCGGTGATCCGCACCTGGGCGGACGCCGCGCCGGCGAACGCCATCAGCGCGCCGACACACACACACACGCTCTTGGTCATGGCTCTCTCCTTGTGCCGCCGGCTCTCCGCCGCACGGCGAGCGGAAACCTAGAGCCTCGGCCCGCGCGGAGTGTCGCCTCGGTGCGAGAGGTTCGCGAAGATCGCGCGAAGACACGACCACCGTGTTCAGCCCGCGTGAAGAGTGCCCCCGGCGGGTGCCCGCGTGCTGTACCCGGCACCGCGCGCGTGCATTCATTCGTCCCGTGACCATCCCACGCGCCCTCCCACACCGCCGGACCCGCCCCCGGGGCTTCACGCTCATCGAGCTGCTGGTGGTCATCGCGGTCATCGCGCTGCTCATCGGGATCCTGCTTCCCAGCCTCGGCGCCGCGAAGGAGGCCGGCAAGCAGACGCAGTGCGCGGCGCACCTGCGCCAGGTCGGTGTCGCCGTGAACGCCTACGCCGTCTCCGCCAAGGGCTACTACTCCAGCGGGCGGTTCGACAACCGGCAGCACAGCGGCCCGGGCCCCATCGACGAGGTCGGCTGGCTCGCCGACATGATGCTGGGCGAGTACTGCAACCCCGGCAAGATGCTCTGCCCCACCAACCCGGCCCGACTGTCCCAGGCCCTCACCTCGGGCCGCCTCACCGACCGGCCCTCCAAGGGCTTCAACATCCCCGACGACCAGGCGGAACTGGTCCGGAGGGGCTTCAACACCAACTACACCATGTCGTGGTACATGGCCTACACCGAGTTCCGCAACAACCGCAATCCGAACAACGACCCGCAGCGGCTCGTCTACACGCTCGGGCCACTGCGCGACTCGCGCATTCTGGGCACAGCCCCCAATCTGGTGCCCCTCTTTGCCGATGGCCGGGTCGAGGACGACGCATCCTCAGGCCCCACCACCGAGATCGTCGACGGCGTGGTCTACCGGTTCTCCAAGGACCTCACCGACGGGCCCGCGGGCCAGGTCGGCGACGGGACCTGGGCCCGCCAGAAGTTCTCCGACTTCGGCCCCGCCCACGGGCGCATCCCCAGGGGCAACAACGCCGCCGGTGCCGGCGCCAACCGCAAGAACCACGACAAGCACTTCGCCAACTTCCTCTTCGCCGACGGGCACGTCAGCGTCTTCGCCGACACCAACGCCGATGGCGAGTTCGGCTGGCTCAGCGGCGCCGCCAGAGCCCCGAACGCCGAGTACGACGACGACATCGAGGGCCGCATCTTCGGCGGGACCCTCAGCACCGGCCGCTTCGCCCGCCCGGGCGAATGACCCGCGCCCCCTCGCTGTTCACCCCCACACGAGAGAGAAGGAGAGATGATCATGCGTCCCGTCCCTGCACTTGCCGCGCTCGCCATGCTCACCGCCCTGGGCGCCTCAGCCCGGGCTCAGGTCGTCATCAACGAGGTCTATCCCAACCCCCCCGGGAGCGGGACCATCGACGACCGCTGGGAGTACCTCGAGCTCTACGGCCCGCCCGGCATGAGCCTCACCGGGTACCTCCTCGCCAGCGTCTTCGGCGGTGGGGACCCGGACAGCGACAACCTGCCCGGCCCGCTCCCCGCGGGCTGGGACGGCGGCGATGAAGTCGCCGAGATCGATGAGGCCTGGTCGCTTGACGGTCTCTCGCTGGGCAGCAACGGCCTGCTGGTCGTCTACAACAACAACGGGGCCGCCGCGGGCCGCCCGAGCCTCGCCGCCCCCCTCTTCGCCCCCGGCACAAACTCCGCGGCGTACAACGCGTCGCACTGCCCCACGACCGACGCCGCGGGACGCGTGAAGAACGACGGCAGCGCCACGTTCGTCCTCCTGCGCCGTCGGCCCTTCCACGCCATCAGCGCCTCCGGCATCTCGCTCTACGACGGCGTGCCCGCCAACACCATCGTCTCGGGCCCACTCACCTACCCGCCCGCCATCCGCTATGCCTGGCGGAAGGACATCAATCCTGACGTGGATTTCAACGGCCGGATCGACTTCAACGGCATCGGCACCCTGGTGCAGGGCGGCGGGCCGGCGCCCGCCGAGATCGGCGTGAACAGCGAGCGCGCCGCCACCCCGCCCGTGGGGAACCCCTGGTCTCTCGAGCCCTACCAGATGGTCGACGACATCGCCTGGTCCAACGGAGGAGGCAAGGAGTACGTCCGCTCCAGCCAGCAGGAGCTCTCCGACACCTCCGGCTTCAACCCCGACGCCGCCAGCCGCATCGACTATTTCGGCGCCAACCCCCAGGCGGGCCACGTCTACCTCAACGGCGAGATGAAGCCCTCCCGCATGGCCGACGAGGAGTTCATCTACGGCGACGTGCTCGATACCGGGCCGCAGGGCCTGCCCCTCATTTCCTACAACCCCGCCGCCATCGGCGGCCCCACGGACCCCGCGGGACCGCGCTACAACGCCTCGGGCCAGCCCGACGCGACGGGCACGTACCTCCTCGACAACATCAACCTCACCGGCTTCTCCCTCACCCCCGGCGCGTTCAACGACGTGGACTCCTCCGGCTCGGGCGGCGTCAACATCACCCAGTTCCGGTTCGTCGCCGGTGACTTTGATTTCAGCGGGTCGGTCACCTGCGAGGACCGCTCGCTCCTCGCCGCCTCCGTCGGCGCCTCGCTCGACGACACCACCACGCTGACCGAGGACGACAACACCATCGACGCCGCGGACGACTTCACGTTCACCGGCTGGCGCTGGCAGGGCCGCGCGTTCAACGCGCTCCTCGCGATGATCCGCATGGACCTGTCCGACGGGAACACCGGCGAGTGGAACAGCGGCGCCGTCGTCACCGCCGCCGACCTCGCCGCCTTTGACGCCGCGTTCCCCGATACCTGCCCCGCCTCGTGCGACCCCGATGTCAACCAGGATGGCAATGTCGATCAGGACGACGTGTCCTATCTCATCAACGTCGTCGGAGGCGGCGACAATCCCTCGGGCATCGACCCTGACTTCAACCAGGACGGAAACGTCGATCAGGACGATGTGGCCGCACTCATCGACGTCGTCGCGGGCGGCGCCTGCCCCTAACCCATTGCGTTCAGATCGGTCCCGGCAAGGCGGCATGCCCCTCGGCGTGCCGCTTTGCTTCTTGCGGTTCCCGCTCCGGGAGATAGAATCCAATGAAGCGCCCCTCGCGCCGCCCACTCGGGGGGCAGTAAGGGTCGTTCTGACTGGGGTGACATATGAATCGCACCACGATGCTCCGCCTGGCGTTGTCCGCAACCACGCTGGGGTCGCTCTTTGCTTCGCACGGCGCCGCCGCGCGCTCACGCGGCGAAGCCAATCCGCCGTGGGCCGCGGAAGGCCCCGCCACTATCGATCCTGCCGCCCCGGGAGACGCGGGCAGCGTTCCGCCTCCGGACCTCGAAGCGCTGACCCAGGCCCGCTCGCCCGAGGGGCACATGGACGTCGCCCCGGCGCTGCCGTTCGGTGGCCTCACGGTGGTCCTCGAAGGAACTCCGGGCTCGGATGGCGTGCCCGTTTCCGCCGAGAGGCCCGCCGGATGGGTGGACCCGCCCTCCACGCCCTACGGCGACCGGGCCTGCGTGGACTGCATCAACACCGACCTCATCGAAGGTGAGCCCGTCTGCTCCGACGGCTACGTGGACGCGTTCAACGGCGGATGCAACTCCTCCCCCAACGTCTTCAGCTCCATCGAGTGCGGCCAGACGGTCTGCGGCAAGTACGGCACCCACCTGAGCCCGAGCGGTTCCAACTTCCGCGATACCGACTGGTACCGCTTCACGCTCCGCAACACCGCAACCGTCACCTGGACCGTCACCGGTACCGCCAGGTCTCGCGCGTTCATTCTGAACGGTGCCAGCGGTTGCCCCGCCGCGAGCATCGCGACCGCCGTCGCTGACCCCTGCCTCCCCGCGGTCATCACCGTCGCCAACCTCGCGCCCGGCACGTACTACGCGTTCGCCGGCACCGACGCGTTCACCGGCGTCGCCTGCGGCTCGACCTACAGGGCCACGCTCGAGGTCTCGTCCTGCTGCGCCTCGCCCCAGCCCGGCGACATCGTGGAGCCGGAAGTCGTCTGCAGCAACGCCTATGTCGACGCGACCAACGGCGGGTGCAACTTCACACCAAACGTCTTCGGAACCATCCGGTGCGGACAGACCATCGCCGGAACCTACGGCACGTTCCTGACCTCCGGCGGGGCCAACTTCCGCGACACGGACTGGTACGCCTTCACTCTTCCCGCCGCCGCCAACGTCACCTGGACCGCGCTCGGCGAGGCCCGCACCCGTGTGTTCATCCTCGGCAACGGTGCCGGGACATGCCCCGCGGGGTCGTTGGGCACCGCGGTCGCCGACCCGTGCCAGCCGGCCACCATCCAGCTCACCAATCTTGCCGCGGGCACCTACTTCGCCTTTGTCGGCACCGACGCGTTCTCGGGTGTCCCGTGCGGCTCCCGCTACCGGGCCTCTCTCTCCACCTCCACCTGCGTGCCCCCGCAGCCCGGTGACACCATCGAGCCGGAGCAGGTCTGCGCCGCGGCGTATGTCGATGCCACCAACGGCGGCTGCAACTTCACGCCCAACGTGTTCGGCTCCGTCCGCTGCGGAGAAACCATCGCCGGCACCTACGGCACCTATCTCACCTCCAGCGGTTCCAACTTCCGTGACACCGACTGGTTTGCCTTTACGCTGACCCAGACGTCTTCGGTGACCTGGTCCGCCACGGGTGAAGCACGCACCCGCATCTTCCTTCTGGGCAACGGAGCCGGGACGTGTCCCGCCTCATCGCTCGCGACCGCAGTCGCCGATCCCGGGAACCCCGCGACAGTCTCCCTCCCCTCGCTCGCCGCCGGCACCTACTTCGCCTTCGTCGGCACAGACTCCTTCAGCGGCGTGCCCTGCGGCGCGCAGTACCGCGCGACCCTCACGACCGACCCCTGCTGCCCCGTCGCGCCGCGGCCCGGCGACCGCCCCGAAGGTGAACAGCGCTGCTCCAACGGCTACACCGACGTGTTCAACGGCGGATGCAACTTCACGCCCAACACCTTCGACCATATCAACTGCGGCGACACCGTCGCGGGGACCTACGGCACCTACCTCTCCGCGACCGGGAGCCCCTTCCGTGACACCGACTGGTACCGCTTCACGCTTGACCAGCCCGCGCCCGTGACCTTCACCGCCCTGGGTGAGGCCGCCACCCGCGTCTTCATCCTCAACGCCGTCTGTCCGACTTCGACCGTGGCCACGGCCTCGGCTCCCGCGTGCCAGCCGGCGACCATCTCGCTCGCGTCGCTCGCGGCCGGGCATTACTACGCCTTCGTGGGCACCGAGGCCTTCTCCGGCGTGCCCTGCGGCTCCAGGTATCGCGCCACGCTCTCCTCGCCCATCTGCGCCCCGCCCTGCGACCCCGATGTGAACCAGGATGGCAACGTCGATCAGGACGACGTCTCCTATCTCATCAACGTCGTCGGCGGCGGCAGCAACCCATCCGGCATCGACCCGGACTTCAACCATGATGGCAACGTCGATCAGGACGACGTGTCGGCGCTCATCGACGTGGTCGCGGGCGGCGCGTGCCCGTGATTTCCCGAGGCGATCTCTGTTCTCAGACCGCAGAAAGAAATCGCTCGCACCTGTGGTCCCGCTTGCGTGCAGTCCGTAGAGTGCCCGATGACGCCGGCCAGCACGCAGGACATCCTCGGCGCGGACCTGTCCGCGCTGGCCGCGGCCTTTCATCGTGACGGATACACAGAGGCCTCGTGCGAGGAGGTTCAGTCTCTCACTCGCGCACTCGGTCTGCCGCCGCCGGATGTCACGCTCCGCGCGTTCAAGGCTTCGCCCGCCCTTCGTACCCACACCGCGCTGTGGGCCCTGGGGCTCACCGTTCCGGAACGTGACCTCGCTCCGCTGCTGGGCGGCCCGCTCTTCGAGCGACTTGTCGGGCTGGGTCTTCTCCATCGCGGCCCCGAAGGCGTGCGCGCCGAGTTGTCCGTCATCCCCAGCGATGGCTTCCTCACGACGCGCGACTTCGACGCCGTCCTCACGGGAAAACCGGCCGGCGACGACTACGTCCTGGGCATCGGCCCCTCCACCCGACGGCTCGCGGCTCTCATGGTTCCCACACCCGGGGGGCTCACGCTCGACCTGGGCACGGGCCAGGGCTTCCTCGCGCTCTCCGCCTCACAGTGGTCCTCGCGCGTCATCGCCACGGACGTGAACCGGCGTGCCCTCTCCGCCGCCGCATTCTCGGTCAATATCAGCGGCCGCACCAACATCGAGTTCCGCGAGGGCAGCTACTTCGAACCAGTCGGCGACCTGCGGGGCCAATGCAACCTCATCCTCTGCAACCCGCCCTTCGTGATCCAGCCCTCTGGCGACCGCGTGTGCTTCACGGGCACGGAGCGGGGCGACCGCTGCATCCAGCACCTGGTCGAAGAGGGCCCGGCCTACCTCGCGCCCGGTGGTTGGCTCTCGGTGCTGGGCAACTGGACCCACACCGACGAGGCCGACTGGGCCGACACACCCATGCAGTGGGCGAGGGGCACAGGCTGCGACGTGTGGATCATCCGGCGGCAGTCCTGGTCCCCACGGGCCTACGCCCAGTCCTGGATTGATGAACTCACCCGCAACGGCGCCTCCGCCGACCGCCCTCCGGTGCTCGACGAATGGCTCGAGTATTACGAGTCCCTCGGCATCCGCCGCATCACCATGGGCGCCGTAGTCATGCACCGGCGCGCGGGCGAGAACTGGGCACGCTTCGACACGCTCTTCTCCGACAGCGTGGGCGATGCCGGCCCGCAGGTGGCCCAACTCTTCGAGAACCAGACCGCCCTGAACGACCTCACCCCCGACCTGGTACTCCAAAGAGCCCTCGTCCCCGTCCGCGGCTTGGAGATCGACCTGAGGCACCGCTTTGCAGAGCAGGGCTTCGCCCCCGCCTCCATCACCCTCCGCAACACCGTTGGGTTCCCCATGCCTCTCTCCGTCCAACTCGGTGCGCTCGAGGTCGTCCGACGCCTCGACGGCGTGCGACCCCTCGCCGAGATCGCGCGTGAGATCGCCGCGGCCCACGGCGGGGACGCCTCCTCCCTCGCTCCGGGCATCGCGAATCTGGGCCTGGAACTCCTCCGCCTTGGCCATGCCCGCCTGGCGGGCTGAGCCTGAAGCGATCCGACGCGGGCATACAGTCCGCCCGTTGCGCTGTGGGTTGCCCGGATTGAACACGACGAGAACGAAGCCCCCGGGGGGCCATCCGGAACTGGGCCCCGACAAGTCCGAATGAGGTGACATCGGGCCGGGCTCGGGGTGCGAAGTTCACGGCTGACTGTGGAGACGCCGCCTGTGTGGAAATGGCTGCTCATCATCGTTGTCATCCTCCTTCTGGGCTGCGTGGGAACCGGCTACTGGATGCAGTCCACAGGCCGCATCGACAAGTACATGAAGATGATCCGGCCGGACCTCAAGCCGACGGAGGTCCGCCTGAGCCCGGTCGAGAGGGGTGACCTGGTCCGCACCGTCTCGGCCCCGGGCCAGATCGAGCCCCTCACCAAGGTCGAGGTTTCCGCCCAGGTCTCCGCCCGCATCATCGCCCTCCCCTTCCGCGAGAACGCCCGCGTGAAGCAGGGTGACGTCGTCGTGCGGCTTGACGCCCGCGACGTCGCGGCCCTGCTGGACTCCGCCAAGGCCCAGCTCCGCAGCGAGGAAGCCCGGCTTGAAGGCGCCCGCGCCTCCTTCCTCAACGCCCAGCTCGAACTCAACCGCAAGAAGGAGCTCCTGTCCACGCGCGACGTCTCCCAGGCAGAGGTCGACGCCGCGGAGAGCGAGTTCCTCCGGGCCAAGAGCTCGCTCCAGATGGTCGAGCACGGCATCGAGATCGCCAAGGCCGACATCCGGCGCGCCGAGAAGAACCTCGACAACACCACGATCACAGCGCCCTTCGACGGGGTCATCACCAAGCTCAATGCCGAGGTCGGCGAGACCGTCGTCGTGGGCACCCTCAACAACCCCGGCTCGGTCATCATGGAGATCGACGACCTCACCGTCATGGTCCTCGAGGCCCGCGTCGACGAGGCAAACATCGCCCCCCTCACGGAGGGCCAGAAAGCCCGCATCTTCGTCAACGCCTACCCCGAGCGCGTCTTCACCGGGACCGTCGAAAAGGTCGGACTCAAGCGGCTCGTCGACCGCGACGGCACCGCCTATTTCGAGACCGAGATCCTCGTCGACCTCCCCCAGGGCGTCCTGCTACGCTCCGGCCTCACCGCGAACGCCGACATCGAGGTCGAGACCTTCCGCGACGTCGTCCGCGTGCCCAGCCAGGCCGTGCTCGACCGCTCCGTCGACGACCTGCCCCGCTCGGTCACCGACGACAACCCGCTGATCGACCGCACCAAGAAGTACGCCCAGGTCGTCTACCTCCTGGAGAACGGCAAGGCCGTCGCACGCGTCGTCAAGACCGGCGCCAGCGACCTCACCGACACCGTCATCCTCGCAGGCCTCGAGCCCGGGGCCCTGGCCATCACCGGCCCCTTCAAGGCCCTCCAGAATCTCAAGCACGATCAGCTCGTCGTCGAGCAGGCCAAGAAGTCCGCCCCGAACACCCCGCCCGCGGCGGAGGCCGCCGCCAAGGACGCCAAGGCCGGCGCCTAGGGCGAACCACCATGCCTACCCCCATCATCCGAATCCGCGACCTCCACAAGGTCTACAAGGTGGGCTCGGAGGTCGTTCGCGCGCTCCGCGGCGTCGACCTCGACATCCAGCCCAACGAGTTCGTCGCCATCATGGGCGCCAGCGGCTCGGGCAAGTCCACCCTCATGAACATCCTGGGCTGCCTCGACCAGCCCACCAAGGGCCTCTACGAGCTCAACGGCAAGCCGACCCACAAGATGGACGGCGGACGACTCGCCAAGGTCCGCAACGAGGAGATCGGGTTCGTCTTCCAGTCCTTTGAACTGCTCAACCGCGCCAGCGCGCTCAAGAACGTCACGCTCCCGCTGGTGTACTCGGGGAAGCACTTCTGGGGCGCTCGCCGCCGGGCCAAGGACAGCCTCACCCGCGTGGGCCTCGCCGACCGCATGGACCACCGCCCCAATCAACTCTCGGGCGGCCAGCGCCAGCGCGTCGCCATCGCCCGCGCGCTCGTGAACGAGCCCAGCATCCTGCTCGCGGACGAGCCGACGGGAAACCTCGACAGCCGCACGAGCGATGACATCATCGCGCTCTTCAAGAAGCTCCACGCGGAGGGTCAGACCATCGTGGTGGTGACGCACGAGGAGGACATCGCCGGGCACGCCGCCCGGATCGTGCGCCTGCGGGACGGGAAGATCGTGTCCGACCATCCCACGTCGCAGGACCCGATCCACCAGGACTATCTGCGCCGCAGCCTCGAAGCCGCCCGGCATGCGGCCGCCACGGAAGGGGCCACCGCATGATCCTCATTCGCCTCCTCTTCCAGACGGTGCTTCTGGCCCTGGGTCAGATCTGGGCCAACCGCTTCCGCGCGGTCCTCACATCGCTGGGCATCATCATCGCCGTCTGGTCCGTCATCGGCGTCGTCGGGGCCATGCAGGGTTTCAAGGGCTTCCTGCTCGACCAGTTCGCCACCTTCGGCGCCAACAAGGTCTGGGTCTTCCCTCGCATGCCTCCGGGCCAGCGGGACCGCTACTCGTGGCGACAGGTCCGCATGACCGTCGACCAGATCGACTCGCTCCTCCCCAACAGCCCGTCCCTCGACCTGGTCTCGCCCATCCTTCAGCTCAACTGCGATGTGCAGGCCGGCGACCGCTTCATCCGCATGGCCACCGTGCAGGGCGTCCGGCCCTCGTGGCACGACATCGAACAGCGCTACGTCACCGTGGGCCGCCCGCTCTCGAACACCGACGAGGAGCAGCGCCGCCAGGTGTGCCTCGTCAACGACAAGGGCGTCCGGGAGCTCGCCCTCGCGGACGACCCGACCGGCTCCTACCTGCTCGTGCAGGGTCGTCGCTTCCTCATCGTGGGCGTCGTGGAGACCAAGCAGGTGAGCCCCATGTTCGGCGGGGACGAGGCCCAGACCGAGATCTTCATCCCCTTCAGCACCGGATCGGGCATGCGGGAGTTTCCGCGCATGTACGCCGTCGCCACCACCAAGGCGCCGGAGCTCTTCGAGGACGCCCGCGCGGAGATCACCGCGCAGATGCGCCGCGTCCGCAAACTCGGGCCCGAAGACCCGGACACCTTCGGCGTCGAGGCCATCGAGCAGGCGATCGCGCAGGTCAAGAGCGTCCTGGGCGGCGCCACCGTCATGCTCGCCGGGCTTGTCTCCGTCGCACTGGTCGTGGGAGGCATCGGCATCATGAACATCATGCTCGTCAGCGTCAGCGAGCGCACCCGCGAGATCGGCCTGCGAAAGGCCGTCGGTGCACGCCCGGAGGTGATCCTCCTTCAGTTCCTCGTCGAGGCCATCACCCTCTCCATGGTCGGCTGCGTCATCGGCCTCGCCCTGGGCCTCGCGTCCGTCGCCGCCATGAAGGCCATCCCCGATTCGTTCCTGGCCAAGGCAAACGCCCCCACCTGGGCCATCATGCTCGCCGTGCTCTTCTCCGCCGGAACGGGCGTGGTCTTCGGCATGTTCCCCGCGATCAAGGCGGCCAGTCTCAACCCCATCGAGGCGCTCCGACATGACTAACGCCACGGGCGGGCCCGCGCCCCGCCGCCTGTCCACGGGCCACGCAACCTTCGCCCGGCCCTCACTGCTCGCACCCGCCCTGCTCCTGCTCGCGTCAGGCTGCTCGTCCAACCCCTTCACCTCGGACCCGGACGACTACGCCCGCCAGGCCGCGATCTCCAGACTCCGCAGCGTCCCACCGTCGGACCTCGCCCGATCCCAGCGCCCGGTGCCCGACAAGAGCGCCACCCAGGAACCCGCACCCTCCTCGCGGTTCCAAGGTCGGGAAAGCATCGAGCTGACCCTCGAAGAGTGCCGGAGGAGCGCGCTCGCCCACAACCTCTCCCTCAAGGTGGCGATGCTCGACCCGACCATCGCCTCCGAGCGCGTGACAGAGGAGGACGCCCGCTTCGAATCCGCCTTCACGCTCCGCTCCGGGTGGAGCAAGACCGACGCCCCCACCGCTTCGTCCCTCAACTCGGCCCAGAACGAGAACATGTTCATCTCCCCCGGCGTGCGCATCCCCATGCGCACCGGCGGCACGGTCACCGTTGACCTTCCCGTTTCCCGAAACGAGAACAACAACTCCTTCTCCACGCTCAACCCGTCGTACTCCTCCGACCTGCAGTTCTCCATCAGCCACCCGCTGCTCCGCAACGCGGGGCGCCGCGTGAGCACCGCGGGCCTCCGAATCGCCGGCTACCAGGCACAGGCCTCTCAGGCCCGCACGAACCTCGAAGTGGTCCGCCAGCTCGCCGCGGCAGACCGGGCCTACTGGCGGCTCTATCGCGCGTCCCAGGAGCTGAAAGTCCGCCAGCAGCAGTTCGAACTCGCAACCGAGCAGGAGCAGCGGGCCGTGAGGCGCGTCCGCGCCGGCGCCGCCGCCGAGATCGAGATCACCCGCGCCCAGGCCGGCCGCGCCGAGCGTCTGGAGGCGATCATCCTCGCCCAGAACGACATCCTGCTCCAGCAGCGCGAGCTCAAGCGCATCATCAACCTTGAGGGCCTGGGCATCGAGACCCCCACGCTCGTGCTCACCGCCTCGCCCCCCGACCCGGCACCCTTCGAGCTCAACGCCGCGGAGTTGTGCGCCCAAGCCATCGCCAACCGCATGGAGATGCTCGAGCTCGAGCTGCAACTCGCGGAGGACGCCGTCCGCATCGGCTTCGAGAAGAACCAGGCCCTGCCCCTCCTGACCCTCGACTACACCTACCGCATCAACGGCCTGGGGGGCAGCATGCAGGACACCTTCCACACCCTGCAGCGCAACAACTACGAGGACTGGGAGATCGGCCTCTCCGCCGAGATCCCGCTGAACAATGAGGCCGCCCGCAGCCGCGTGAGGCAGGCCATCCTCTCCCGTCTTCAGCGCCTGTCTACCCGGGCCGCCCGCGAGCAGTCCATCCGCCAGGAGGTTCTCAACGCGGTCGACCAGCTCGACGCGTCGTGGCAGCGCATCCTCGCGGCGCAGCAGAGCGTGGTGCTCAATACCCGCGCGTTCCAGGCCGAACAGAGGCAGTTCGATGTGGGCCAGTCGACCAGCACCGACGTGCTCGACGCCGCCGCCCGTCTCGCCGAGGCCCAGTCAGCGGAGGCCCGTGCCGTCACCGATTACCAGATCGCGCAGATCGACCTCGCCTTTGCCACCGGCACGCTGCTGGGCGCCGCAAGGGTCTCCTGGGAGCCCGCCCCCACCGCCGACCACAAGGCCCCGGCGCCCGCCGAAGCCCTGCCCGAGGGCCTGACGGCTCCCGCCGAACCCCCACCCGCCGAAACACCATCCGGAGCCTGACCCATGCAGCGTCTCTCCCGCCGCGGCGTGCTCGCCTCATGCCTGACGATGGTGCTGACCGCCGCGTCGTGCACCCGCTCCGCGCCGCCCCCGCAGGCCGCGGCGCCGGTGCCCCTCGACCTCTCCGGCGCCGTCGTCATCGGCGCCAGCGTCTCCGACGGCTTCGGGGCCATGCTCCCCGGAGAGGAGCCCAAGGGCCTCATCCCGCAGGGCGTCCCCCTCGCCCGCACGCTTGGGAGCATCGCCCACACGCACGCCGCCCCTGCGAGCCACTCCAGCAGCCTCTTCTTCATGAGCCCCGAGCAGGAGGCGGACTCGCAGCTCGCCGCCGCCCAGGCCGCCAGGCCCGCCCTGGTCTTCGCCATCGATTACCTCTTCTGGCACGCCTACGGCGAGATGGACGACAGCGCCCGCGAGGCGGCCCTCCAGCGCGGCCTGGACCGCCTCTCCAAGCTCGAGGCACCCATCATCCTCGCGGATCTGCCCGACATGACCCACGCCGTGGGCATCATGCTCTCTTCCCGTCAAGTGCCGTCGCCCAGGACGCTGGAGGCACTGAACGCGAGGATCCGCGACTGGGCCGCGGCGCGTCCGAACGCCGTCATCGTTCCGCTCGCGGGCGTTGTCCGTTCCGCCATGGCATCCGGCCAAGTCCACGTCGGGGGCCGGGACTACCAGGGCCAGGCCGCACGAGACCTCCTCACCCGTGACGGGCTGCATGCGACACTGGACGGCCAGATCGCCGTGGCGCTCGAGGCGCTCTCCCAGGCCAAGGCCGCGGGAGTTCTCCCCTCCAACGCGACCTGGGACTCCGATCCCGCCGCCATCCTCGCCAGGCTCGCCTCCCCCGCGCCGGGAAGGCCCTGAGCCGCGACACGGTGCGATGCCAACGCGGGCGTCGCGCTATTGCGGATACCACTATCCACAAACCGCCTACCATCACGGTCCATGAAGACCATCATCGAGCCGTTCCGGATCAAGTCCGTCGAACCGATCCGCATGACCACCGCCGCGGAGCGGGAGTCGCTCCTTCGCGAGGCCCACTTCAACCCCTTCCTGCTCCGTGCGTCGAGCGTGCTGATCGACCTTCTCACCGATTCCGGTGCCAGCGCCATGAGCAGCGAGCAGTGGGCGGGCATCATGCGGGGCGATGAGTCCTATGCCGGCAGCGAGTCCTTTCACCGCCTGCGCGCGGTTCTCAAGGACCTCACCGGCTTCGAGAACATCCTCCCCACTCACCAGGGCCGTGCCAGCGAACGCATCCTCTTCGAACTCGTCGGCGGCAAGGGCAAGGTCGTCCCGAACAACGCCCACTTCGACACCACCCGCGCCAACACCGAGCACTCGGGCGCACGCGCGGTCAATCTGCCCATCCCCGAAGCCTCCGACCCGGCCAACCGCCACCCCTTCAAGGGCAACATGAACACCTCCGCCCTCGAGGCCCTCATCAAGGACGTCGGCCGCGAGAACATCCCCCTTGTCATGCTCACGGTCACGAACAACACCTGCGGCGGGCAGCCCGTGAGCCTCGAGAACATCCGCGCCGTCCGCGCGATCTGCGACAAGCACCGGCTCCCGCTCTTCCTCGACGCCTGCCGCTTCGCCGAGAACGCCTGGTTCATCCGGGCCCGAGAGCCCGGCCAGCAGGGCCGCCCCGTCCGCGAGATCGCCCGAGAGATGTTCTCGCTCTGCGACGGGTCCACCATCAGCAGCAAGAAGGACGGCCTGGTCAACATCGGGGGCCTCCTCCTCATCAAGGACCCCGTACTCTTCCAGCGCGCCTGCAACCTCCTCATCCTCACCGAGGGCTTCGTGACCTACGGCGGGCTGGCGGGACGCGACCTGGAGGCCATGGCCCAGGGCTTCATCGAAGTCGTCGACGAGGACTACCTCGCCTACCGCGTCCGCTGCGTCGAGTACCTCGGCGAGCGGCTGCTCGCGGCGGGCGTCCGCATCATCGAGCCCCCGGGCGGGCACGCCATCTACATCGACGCCGCCCACTTCGCCCCGCACATCCCCAAGACCCAGTTCCCAGGGCAGGCGCTCGTCTGCGGGCTCTACCGCACGGGCGGCATCCGGGCCTGCGAGATCGGCAGCCTCATGGCCGGCCCTCACCACACCCCCGAGCACGAGCTGGTCCGCCTCGCGATCCCACGCCGGGTCTACACCCAGAGCCACATGGACTACGTGGCCGAGTGCTGCGCGGAGGTCTTCAAGGCCAGGCACGCCCTGCGGGGCCTGCGCATCACGGAGGCCCCGGAGGTGCTCCGACACTTCACGGCCCGCTTTGCGGAGGTCTGAGTCCCGCAACTCCGCGCTGACAAGGCGGGCCCGGCGTGGTAGTCTGTACCCATGCGCCGCATGCTCGGGCCCCTCGCCGCCGTCGCCCTATCCCTGCTTGCCCCGCTCACCGCGCCGGCACTCGAGCCGACGTTCGCCTCCATCGCGGGGGAACGGTTCGGCGCGTGGGATACGGACCGTGACGGCCTGCTCTCGGCGGGCGAAATCGACACGCTCTGCATAGATCCGAGCGTGAAGGGCGAAGAGGCCGCCGCCGTCGCTTCCCTGAAACGCATCATCCGCAGCGGTCGCTACGCGGTGCCGCCCCTCACGCGGGAATACCTCTCCACCGCCGCGCCGGCCGCCCGCTCACCCGCCCCGCGTGCCGACGCGGACCGGCAGGACTCCGGCGAAGTCACCGCGCCCACGACCGGGGCTCCGGCACTCCGCACTCCGAACTTCCAGTCGAGCTTCGCCAGCAGCGTCCGGCGCATCAGGTCCACGAAGCGGGACCTCTTCGCGGATGAAACGCCGGACCTGGACCGATGCCGCCAGGGCCCGCTGGGCAACTGCTACTTCGTCGCCGCCATCGGCGCCGCCGTGCACCGCGACCCCGGCAGCGTGACGAGCATGATCACCCCGCAGGCAGACGGCTCGTACCTCGTCCGGTTCGCGACCTCAGAGGCCGTCGCCGTGCCGCCACTGACCGACGCGGAACTCGCCCTCTCCGGCACGACGGGCGACGAGGGCCTGTGGCTGCCCGTGCTCGAAAAGGCCCTCGGACTGCTCCGCATCGACGCCAACCCGGAGCGCTACACGACCCGCACCGCGACCGATGCCATCGCCAACGGCGGTTCCACCAGCACCATCATCAGGATGCTCACCAACCACCAGACCGCGCGCATCACCCTCAAGCGCAGACCCCGCAGCACCGACAAGGGGCCCGACGGCAAGCCCATCGAGCTCCCGCCCGTCCCCGCCGGTGACCCGGCCGACCTCGCAAGAAAGGTCCGGGCCGACGTGGCGGACGCCATCCGCGAGCAGCGCCTCGTCGCCTGCTCCACCGGCGTCGAGAAGCTTCCCCCGGGGATCAGCCCAAAGCACGCCTACGCCATCATCGCCATGAGCCAGGAAGACGACACGTTGACCCTGTGGAACCCGCACGGCAACACCGTCCGGCCCAGGGGTGAGCCCGGCCCCACCAACGGCTATCACACCCGCGCCGGCGTCTTCACCGTCCCCATCTCCGAGTTTGTCACGATCTTCAGCGGCGTGGTCATCGAGACCGACACCCCGGCGCCAAGGCCCAAGCCAGCCCCCACGGCCAACTGACCTCGCCTTACGCTTGCTCCGTGCCCATCCGCCTCATCGCCATCGACCTTGACGGCACGCTCATCTCGGGCGACGGCGAGATCTCCGAGCGCAACCGCGCTGCCATCGCCGAGGCCCGCGGCGCTGGCGTGCGCGTCCTCATCTGCACGGGCCGCGGCCTTGCGGAGTGCCGCCAATACCTCGACCGCATCGATCAGCGCGACCCGGTCGCCGTCGCGGGCGGCTCCATCATCGCCGACCCGTTGTCGGGCCGCACGCTCCGCCGCTTCCCGGTGCACCTCCACATGGTGCACAGCACCGTGGAGCGGCTCGTCGCGCAGGGCCACCCCGCGCTGGTCCTCAAGGACCCCGCCGAGGCCGGGTACGACTACCTCGTCGTCCACGGCGAGGAGCGCCTGCCCCTGGACCCCGTCACGGAGTGGTGGTTTGGGCGCATGCAGGTCCGCGTCCGCTACGCCACCCACATCCACCACGACGAACACCCCGAGCACACCGTCCGCGTTGGTGCCTGCGGCTTGTCGAGCACCCTGGGTCGCCTGAGGGACGATCTCCTCACCGCGTCCGAGGGTCGCGCCCAGGTCCACTCCTTCCCCGCGGTGGTCGCCCCCGAGCACGCCAGCCGCCTGCCCGGCGGCGAGTCGCTCCACATCCTCGAACTCTTCGACGCCGACGCCAACAAGTGGTCCGCGATACGCCACCTCGCCTCCGGGTGGAACATCCACCGTGACGAGATCGCCGCCATCGGCGACGAGATCAACGACGAGAGCATGATCCGCGGCGCGGGGCTCGGCATCGCGATGGGAAACGCTGTTCCAAGCGTCCGCACCATCGCTCGCCGCCAGACGCTCTCCCACAACGAGGACGGCGTGGCCCACGCCATCGACCGCATCCTCGATGGCGAGTGGGCCTGACTCTACCGGGGCCGGGCCGCCTCCTCCCGCGCCGCCGCGACATCACGATCGATATCCGTGCGAAGGCCCGGGTCCGTCACCACCTGCCGCAACCTCTCGCCCGCCTCCACAGCGAGCGCCGGACGCCCGAATCGGTGCCCCTGCGCGAGCGAGGCGAGCAGAGACTCCCGATCCGTGACCAGCGATGGCATGACCCCGCCCCGGGCTTGCTCCAGCCGGTCGATGAGCCTCACCATCTCGCGGCGGACGTCCATGGCCTCATCGTTCTTGCCCGAGCCGCGCAGGGCCATCACCAGTTGATCGCCCGCGCGGAGAGCCCCGGCCTCATCGCCCTGCCTCGCCATCTCCCAGGCCTCGCGAGCCGCCACAAGGCTCTCGTCCCAGCGACCGAGTTGCCCAAGCAGCCTGCTCTTGTGGTCAAGCATCATCACCCGTTGTCCGTCACCCAGCCCCCACTCCGGGTTTGCCGCCAGGTACTGGTTCGCAGCGTCCAGCGCTTCCTGGGTTCGACCCATCGCCGCGAGATTGAAGCCCCGCTGCCTCCTCGCGATCTCCAGGGCGTTGGAGCCGGGCGCGGACGCGCCCCAGGCGATCGTGCGATCGTTCGCGGCGAGCGCGGCGTCGTGCTGCCCGAGCGAGCGCCGGACCAGCGCCAACTGATTCAGCCCCGATGCGCACCCACCCGTCGCGCGAACCGCGGGGTACCGCTCGCATATCGCCGCCTGCCGCTCAAAGCAATCCGCGGCCTCCGCAAGGTCGCCCCGGCGATGGTGCACCTGCCCCATCAGCCTCAACGCCTGCTGCCTCGCCATGGGCGAAACCCAGTCCTCATCGAGCAGCGCCAGCACCCCCAAAGCCACGTGGTCGCGCCGGTCCTGCATGTGCTCTCCCGCGATCCACAGCAGCGTGTATTCCCGCTCTGCGCAATCCCTCTCCGCCTCGGGCGCGGGCGTGTGGTACGCCTGCTCGATCGACCAGAGAACCCCCGCACGCGCCCGTGAGTCCGCTCCGATCAACATCTGACGCAGTTCGTCGATGCGGATCACCGTCTCCCGCGGAATCGGCCGCAGCCCGTCCTGTGCCACCGCACGCACACCGCCAAAGAGCGACATCCCCGCAAGCACGCCGCACACAACGCCCGTCCGCCTGATTGCCATGAAACATCCCCCTTGTTCACTGTCCCCCGGTCTGTCCGCAGCAGGGCGGGTCCGCGTCAGCATCGCACCCCGGCAGGGGCCGGCAGCACGGCGTGATCCGCATGCCCTCCCACGGGTCCGGGTTCGCGAACGGTGTTCCCGGCCACACCTCGCACTGAGGCGTCTTCGGCGCGTGCCGCACGATGTTGCCGTGCCTCCGCTTCGCCTCGCCATACCCAAACCGCTTCCCGCAATCCACCGTCATCGCCGGGGCGTTGGCGGGCACCTTTGGCTGCCACCAAAACCGAGACTCGATCTCCGTCGTCGTCCCGACGACTCTCGCTTCCACGAACAGCACGCCAGCGCCGCCGCAAGAGTTGCCTTCGGCTGGTACGACGCGTCACCACCGATCCCGATCGTCCATTCCCAACCCTTCATCCACGTGCGGGGCTCGTTCTGCGGCGGCTGGAGCGTACCCGAGGGAAACACTCCGCAGGCCCATGCGGTGTTGGTGGCCCACGGCGCTCCAACCTCGCTGACGAGTGTCGGCCAGACGTCGTACTCGACAATGCACTGTTCCCATCCGATGTAGATCAGACCATCGATCTCATAACCCTCGGGAACATTGCTGACCGCCGACTTGCAGTCTTCATCCCCATCATGGCGGCTTTCCGGTCGGAGGGCGACCGGCTCGCTCGCGCACCCGCCGAGCACCAGGACCATCGCAGCAAGCTGGACCATCGACCACCCCCCCCCCCCCCCCCCCCCGCGCCTGTCAAGCCAGATGATCGCTCGTCCATACTACCGTCTGCGGTGCAGACCCTCGCCGAAATCAAGGAGCTCCTCGCGTCAGCGGGCCTGTCCCCCCGCCACGCCTTCGGCCAGAACTTCCTGATCGACCACAACCTCATCCGTCGCCTCGTCGACGCCTCCGGGGTCGCGGCCGGGGACACCGTGCTGGAGATCGGCCCGGGCACCGGAACGCTGACGGACGAACTGCTCGACCGGGGCTGCCGCGTGGTCGCGGGTGAAATCGACCGGGGCCTCTGCGCTCTCCTCCGCGAGCGCTATGCGGGGCGGACTTTCACGCTCATCGAAGGGGACTGCCTGGCGAGCAAGCACGCGCTCAACCCCGAACTGCTCGCCGCACTCGGCCCCGGACAGTTCCGGCTCGTCGCAAACCTGCCCTACGGCGCCGCCACGCCGGTCATGCTCAGCCTGCTCGCGGACGTGCCCGCCTGCACCGGGCTCTTCGTCACCATCCAGCGCGAGGTCGCGGACAGGCTCATGGCCCGGCCCTCAACCAAGGACTACGGCACCATCAGCGTTGTGGCGCAGGCGGTGGCCGAGGTCCGGATGGTCGCCACGCTCCCGCCGGAGTGCTTCTGGCCCCGGCCCGACGTCACCAGCGCCATGGTGAGAATGACCCGTCTCGCCGCACCGCTCACCGCGCGTCCCAGGGCGCTCGCGGACTTCTGCCAGAGCCTCTTCGAGAAACGCCGCAAGCAGCTCGGCGCCGTTCTCGGGCGTGACCACCCCTGGCCCGCGGGCGTCTTGCCCACAGACCGCGCCGAGGCGCTGTCCGTGACAACCCTGGTCGCACTCCACAACGCGGTAACGCCCGCCTGACCCGCGCGGTACAGTTGGGGCGATGGCCGGCGCGGACTCGCTGCCCACCTCCGATCCCAACGACCTCGCGGACGCCCTGTCCCCCGCGCTCCACGCTGCGACTGATGGCAGGCTGAGCGATATCGCGTGGTTCCACGGCCGGACCCAACGGGGCGGAGCCGCCACCGGGCTTTCCTCCTGGAACCTGGGAGCTGAGTCCGTCCCCGTCGTCGTCAAGTTCCCGGTCTCCGAGACCGAGTACCGATGGACCACCGCCCTCGGAGGCGTCGATCCCGACCACTGGAACGACCGCTGGGCCCTGGTCATCCCCACGCCCCGGATCATCGCCTGCGGCGATCACCTTGGGGGCTATCCAATCCGTTGGATCGTCGAAGAGCGCCTCGACGACGGCCTGAAGGCCGACCGCGTCTCTCCCCACGACATCGAGGACCTGCTCCGCGCCGCCGCGGACTTTCAGGCCGCCGCCATCAAGCTCGCCCCGCTCGAACCCCGCCCGCCTCGCGCCGACTGGGAACACACCATCGAATCAGCCCGGGCGCTCGCCCGCAGCGAGTCCATCCCGAACTCCCACGCGTGGGCCGATGTGCTCCGCCGGGTTCACCGCTGCCTCCCGCTCCTCGTCCATCGCTGGGAAAGCCGCCCCATCAACGCGTGGTGCCACGGCGACCTGCACCCGGGCAACTGCATGCGACGGCGTCTCCCTTCTGACCTCCCGGACCCGAACCTCATCAACCGGCACGGACGCGTGCTCATCGACCTCGGCATGGTCCACGCGGGCCACTGGGCGGAGGACGCCCTGTACCTTGAGCGACAGTACTGGGGCCACGCCGAAATGCTCGGGAACATCAAGCCCGTCTCTTTCCTCGCCCGTCTGAGACGCGAGCGGGGGCTGCCCGCGGACGACTCCTACGGCGACACCGCGCTCGTCAAGCGCGTCCTCACCGCCTCGTGTGCGCCGGCGCTCCTGGACCGCGAGGGCAACCACAAGTACCTCGCCGCGGCCCTGAAGGTTGTCAGCCGGCACCTCCCGCAGGTATCTAAGTAGTTGCAATCAAAGGTTTTATCTTGCAGTTTCCGCCGGACTTGCCTCGGCGTCGAACCCCGCGCATGATCTAGCAACCGCGGGGGGCTACTGTGGGGATTGGTCCGGACGTCAGAGGCCCACGGCAAGAAGGGATCACACGTGGAAGCATACGAGAAGCTTCGGAAGCTCGTCGCTGAGGTTGAGGACGACGTGAAGAAGACCGCCGGAGGGAACAAGGCGGCCGGAACGCGCGTCCGCCAGGCGATGCAGGACATCAAGAACGCGGCGCAGGAAGTTCGGGAAAAGGTTCTGGAGCTCAGGGGTGCAGGGGACGCCAAGCCCTAGTTCGCCGAGCGTCGACACCACCCTTCCCCCGGGGAAGGACTGGCTCTTCGACTACCGGCAGATCGACCGTTCCCGTCCGCTCGCGGACCGTGATGAGATTGCGCGCTGGATTCCCCACCGGGGCGACATGGCGCTCCTCGACCAGGTCATCTGGGTCGCGGAGGACGCCTCCCAGGGCCTTGGGGTCAAGTACATCCGCGACGACGAGTTCTGGGTGCCGGGCCATTTCCCGGGCAACCCGCTCTTCCCGGGCGTGCTGCAGATCGAGAGCGGGGCCCAGCTTGCCTGCTTCATGTTCGTCCTGCGCAAGAGCGGACCCAAGTCACCCGTCTTCCTCCGCATCGAGAACGCCGCGTTCCGCAGCGGCGTGGTCCCGGGTGACGAGCTCATCCTGCTCTGTCGGGAGTTCAAGAACCAGAAGCGCCGCTTCATCAGCGACGTGCAGGGCCTGGTCCGCGACCGGGTCGCGTTCGAGGCCCGCATCTCCGGCATGATCATGGACACCTGACCGGTTTCCGCTGGCACCCGGCGCCGCCGTTTGCCGATGGGTGCTGCATGACCGCACCTCCCTACCCACTCCGTTTTCTCCCGATCCTCATACCAAAGGTCTGGGGGGGCCGCACGCTTGCCTCCTTCGGGAAGCCCCTCCCCGAGGGCCAGGCGATCGGCGAGAGCTGGGAAGTCGCCGACATGCCGACCACCAGCGCCGGGGGCGCGGGTGGCGGGGCCCAGCGTTCGGTGATCGCCAACGGCCCTCTCGCCGGGCGCACGCTCGCCGACGCCATGAACCTCTGGCCCGGACCCATGCTGGGCGTCCCCAAGGCCCCCGCTCAGTTTCCCCTGCTGGTGAAGTTCCTGGACGCCGCGGAAAACCTCTCCGTGCAGGTTCACCCGAGCCCCGAGTACGCCCGCCGACACCCGGAAGCCCATCTGAAGACCGAGTGCTGGTACATCCTCGACGCAGCCCCGGGCAGTGTGATCTACAAGGGCGTGAAGCCCGGGGTGACGCGCGAGGCCTTCGCGCGTGCCGTTGCCGCCGGCACGGTGGTCGAGCTGCTCATCGCCGAGCCCGCCGTGCCCGGCGAGTGCCACAACCTGCCCAGCGGCACGTGCCACGCGCTCGGGGCGGGCGTACTGGTCGCCGAGGTGCAGACGCCCAGCGACACGACCTTCCGCGTCTTTGACTGGGGCCGCACGGGCCGCGAACTCCACGTCGCCCAGAGCCTGGAGTGCATCCGCTGGAGCCCGGCGCCGCCCGCGGTCCGGATGAAGGCGGGGGGCGTGCTGAAGACCGAGTTCTTCGAGGTCCGTCACGCGTCGATCGGGCCCGGGTCCGAACGCGCGGTCAGCCCGGACGGGCGCTGCACCATCGTGATGGTCCTCGCGGGCTCGGGCTCGCTCTACGCGGAGGACGGGCTCTTCGCCCCGCTCACCCTGCGCACCGGCGACACCGTGCTCGTGCCGGGCTCGCTCGCCGCGGACGCGACGCTCGCACCCGAGGGCTCCGGCCGCGTCGAGTGCCTGATCGCGTGCGTGGTCTAGCGTGTGCCTCAGCCCACGCAGCCGGGGGGCAGGGGCATGTCGGCGCCCACGGGCACGACCAGCCGCCGACCCACAACCGCGTCCAGTTCGAAGGGCGGGATGCCAGTCCCCGGGCGCTTGATCGTGAGGTCCTCTCGTGTCAGCGCGTGACCGGCGGCGAGCTCACGCACCGCGACGAGCGACTGCCGCGACACGAGCCTCACGTCCTGCTCGATCTCGAGCACCCGTTTCTCGCGGGGTCCGACGCGCGGGTCCTGCATCCCCACGAGCACCTGCCTGTCGTGCGCATCGCGCGTGAGCGCGACGTACCTCGCGAACTGAGACGGCTCCAGCGACGCCGCATGATCCGGGCCCGCCGCACTCCGGCTGTACGTGAAGTGCTTCTCCAGGATGCAGGCCCCCGCCGCCAGCGCGACCACGCCGGTGTCCTCATCCCGCGTGTGGTCGCTGTATCCCACCGGCCCTCGGAACAGCCTCAGAAGCGCCTCGATGCCCCCGATGCTGGCCTGGTCGGACGGGGCCGGGTAGCTGCTCACGCACTGCAGGATCGCGAGCCGATCGCGCGCGTCCGCGAGCCACCCGATCGCCCGGGTCACCTCGTCCGCAGTGCTTGCGCCGGTGCTCATGATGAGCGGGCGACCGGTCGCCGCGAGCGCCGTGAGCAGCGGACGATTCACGATGTCTGGGCTGGCGGTCTTGTAGGCGTGCCAGGGTGCGTCCGGGCGGGGCACGAGCTCCACGCTGAAGACGCTGAGGATGGCGTGGATCCCGAGCCGCGCGGCCTCGCGGGCGCAGGCCTCCAGCGCCGCCGCGGGAAGTTCGAGCCGGCGGAGCATCTCGACCGGGTCGCGCTCGCCGGCCCGGGCCTGGTACGCCGCGAGCTTCGCCGCCCGCGACATCAGTCGGTCGGCCTCGAACAACTGGAACTTCACGGCGTCCGCGCCCGACTCCGCCGCAAGGCGCGTCAGCCGGATCGCCCGCTCCGCGTCGCCGTCGTGATTCACGCCGATCTCGGCGATCACGTAGGGCTCGAACCCCTGGCCGATCATCCTGTCGCCGATCCGCATCGATCCTTCCTGGCTCCCGGGGGATCAGGCCCCGGCGGGCGCTCCGGCGGGCTTCGCCTCCGGCTTGGCGTCCGGCTTGGCGTCCGGCTTGGCCTCCGGCTTCACAAGACCATCTCGCGCCGCGATTCGCTTGGCGAGCTCGACGCCCGAACAGAGCGCCCCTTCCATGTACCCCACGAACTTGTAGCAGCAGTGCTCACCGGCGAAGTGCAGGCGGGCGGCTCCCTTCCGCAGCATCGGGCCCATGGTGGTCACCTCACCCGGCGCCGGGAACGAATAGCTCGCCCCCACCCACTGCATGCCCGGCCAGTCCATGAAGCGATGTGCGACGCGGTTCTCCGTGTATCCCGGGAGTGCGGTTTCCACCTCCGCGGCGTAGGACGCCACCCGCTCCTCGGGTGTGCGGGCGCGGGCCCTCTCCGCCGCCGCCCCGCCGGCGAAGACGGTGAGGCAGGCCTCGCCCTCTCCCTCCTGGGCATCGGTGGCGTCCCAGGTCATGCACACGTCGCGGTCGCTCATCGCGTACTGCGACACCCCCGAAGCCTCCCAGAACCGCTTCTTCACGTGCGTCAGGAACTTGGTGTTGCAGCCCATCTGGGGCTTCAGACCCGCGGGCATCCCGATCTTGACGTCGATCTTGTTCCACACGGACGGCGCCACCGCCAGCACCACGTCGTCGCACTCCAGCGTCCGCCCGTCGCGGCAGACCACCGCCACGTTCCCGCCGCTGGGCGCGATGATCTGCGCCGCCACACCCGTGTAGATCCGGTCCTTCAGAGGCTCGGCCAGCTTGAACGCGAGTTGCTGATTGCCGCCGGCACAGCGATACACCTCGCTGTCCGACCAGTACGCCTCGATCCCGCCGCCCTTCACCGAAGCCAGGTTCCCGAGGTACGACTGGCGGTCGCACTCCACGCCGTTGTTCGCAGCGAACTCGAGCCACAGCGCCTTCTTCGCTCGCTCCGACAGCTCCTGCTTCTTGATCCACTCGCCCAGCGACATCCGGTCCAGGTCGGCCGCCTTCGGGCTGTTCCAGGGCTCGTCGGCGTTGATGTCGCCGGCGTCGCCGTTCATGAGCGCGTGACCCGCGTCCAGCTCCTCCCACACCTTGGCGCCTTCCTCGTAGGACAGCAGCTTCCCGTCCATCAGCACGGCGAAATCCTTGTCCTCGTCCTCCGACACATCGAGGAACTTGAGGCCGAACGCCTCCGCGTAGCTCACCCACGCGGGGTGGTTGGAACCGATGAGCTCCGCGCCCGCCTCGATATTCCGCCCGGGCACGTACTCGTTGCCGTTGGCCTTGTTCAGGCTGAGCACGCGCCCACCCACGCGGGGACCGGCTTCGAGCACGGTCACGTCATACCCCGCCGCGTGAAGCTCGAACGCGCACGCCAGCCCCGCGAAGCCCGCGCCGACCACGACGATGCGCTTGCCGGCCCGACGCCCCCGGAGGCCCGCGTACGCCGGGCCTGAGAGCAGCAGCCCCGCCGAGGCCGCCAGTGTCGCCTTCAGCATGTCCCGGCGAGAGGGACCGAAGCGGTCCGGGGCGTAGCGGCGGCCGAGAAGCTGATAGAGCGAGAGCGACATGCAGTTCCTCCTCCAGTGGCCGTGCGGGGACGGAGCGCCCTCCGCGCACGGCGCGTTGGTCAAGCCCGGCCGCCACGCTCTCGCGCCGGCGCCGGGTTCGTTCATCGCACGATTACTCGTCGTTGGTCGGGCCGACGGCGATCATCCAGAGCTTGAAGAAGTTCACGGCCTGCTGCTTCGTGAGCTTGTTCGCGTGGAGGTTGTACGTGATCTTGCTGTCGATCACCGTGTCCCCGGTGCCGAAGGTGTCCTGGTAGGCGATGCGTCCGGTGAGGCAGGACACGCCGGTGTCCACGGCGAAGAAGGCGTCTTCCGCGGAGAGCTTCTCGAACGCGCTCGCCTCGGTCGTGCCCTTGTCCTTGGCCTCGTTGAAGCGGAGGTTGAAGTCGTAGTACCCCTTGCCGCTCGACGCGCGATCCGCGTCCTCGACCCACTTGATGGTGCCCGTGACGATGTCCTCGGTCTCCTTGCCGTCGAGCGTGTAGCGGAACTTGATCCCGTCGGTGATCCAGTTTCCGGTCTCGTAGTCGTAGTCCAGCCGCCCGTTCACGCTGCACTCGGGATAGTTCTCCGAGGGCCCCTTGCCCAGGACCATGTTCTCGAACCGCATCGGGTCGGAACGCTTGACGACGAAGCTCACGTTCTTCCCGCCCACGAGCCGGGTGTAGGTGTAGGACGCGAGACCATCCTTCTTCTCGGCCTTGCCGATGAGGCGCCCCCGGAACTTGCTCTCAAACCCCGTCATCCGACCGGAGGTGTCGATGGAGATGCGCAGGGGGCTCTCCTTGCTCGCCCCGCCGTCGAGCATGTACGCGCCGGTCGCCGGGTCCACCGGCAGCGTCCCGACCCACTTGCCGACAACCTTCCGCTGCTTCAGGTCGCGCGGGTTGAGCACCGCAAGGTCGATCGCGTAGCGATACTCCGCCTCCTGCTCCTTCCGCTGGATGAGCTTGCTGTACAGGTTGGGCTGACGGGTGATCTCGCCCGTGAACTGCGTCGTCCCCGCGACGCGGATGTCGAGCTTGTACTTGTCCTTGGCGCCAAGCGCCGGCGAACCTTCCTTCAGCTTTCCCGTGGTGTCCAGGTTCTTCCGGGTTCCGAAGTCGATCTCCATCGTCCCCTGGATGATGTTGTCCTCGGTCAGGAGGTCCTGGGCCATCGCCGGCGCCGCAAGCAGAAGCCCGGTCCCCGCCGCCATCATCGCCAACCTGTTCATCTTCATGGTCACTCCCCATTGGGTCCGAGGCTCCACCCGGGCGTCACAACGCCCGCGTGCCGGACCCGACGTCAAGAGTACCACGGTTTCAGGGCTGAGTCCGAGCGGGGTTCAGACACCCGCGACCGGCTGCCGCGCCGGCACTGAGAACAGCAGCACCAACTGCACCCGGTTGCTCACGCCCAGCGTCGAATAGATCGCCTTCGTGTGGTCGTGCACGGTGTGTCGGCTGCGCCCGATTCGCGCCGCGATCTGCGGCTCGGTGATGCCAGCCAGCAGCAGCTCGAGCACCCGACCCTGGGCCGGGCTCAGCTTTGCCAGAAGGTCCGGCCGGGCCCCCGCGATCGCCGCCCCCTGCCTCGTCAACTCGTCAATTTCCTGGTCGGTCACAGGGATCCTCCTCGCCATGGACGAGCACGGGGACGCAACACCCCGCGACCGCTGGCCAGTTCTCTTCCCCGCCTCCAGGCCGCCCGCAGGGGCCGCCGTCGATCAACGCACCTCATTATCGTCGCCCGTTCGGGCGAATCCCCTGAGGAGTTTGCCCTATTCCGGTGGTTGGTCAGGGCTCCACAAGCCCCTCCCGGATGGCGAACCTGGTGAGCTCAACTCGGTCGTGCATCTCCAACTTCGCCATCATGCTCGATGCGTGGTTTTCCACCGTCTTGACCGACAGGTGCATCAGGGCGGCGATTTCCTTCTTGGATAGTCCCTTGGCCACATACGTCAGCGCCTCAATCTCGCGGGGGGAGAGCTGCGCCAAGCGGCTGTGTACGGCGGCCTCGGACAGCCTCACACCGTCAGAGTCGATCACCAGCCGGGCCTGCACGGACGCTGAGAAGTAGGTCTGCCCCACGGCCACCGCCCTAATGGCCGCCGCCACCGCCTCCGGAGGCTCGTTCTTGGTCAGATAGGCCATCGCCCCGCACCGCAACGCCGACTGGATGTACCGGTCGTGCGTGAACGCGGAGAGGAACACGATCTTGGCGCCCGGAACCCGTGCCTGGATCGTCGTCGCCGCGTCGAACGCCGCCACGCCCGGCATATCCACGTCCATCACCACCACGTGCGGCTTGTGACGGATCGCGAGATCGATTGCCTGGTCGCCGTCTACCGCCTCCGCGACCACGTGGATCGCCGGGTTCTGGCTCAGCACCATCGAGAGCGACTGGCGCAGAAGAGCGTGATCATCCACCAGGAGAACCTTGATGAGCGTGGTCATGGAACCCCCGGGCTGGTGGGTGCCGCGGTCGCCAGCGCCGCACGGAGCGTAGCGAGATGGAAGGGCTTGGCGAGCACCGAAACGCCCGCGCCGGCGTTGGACGGCGCGCCCGCATCCCCCACGACGACAATGCGTGGTCGGGCTCCCGTCCACCGGCTGATGGAATCGGCGGGTAGGGGCCACACGCCTGTGATGATGACCGCCGCGGGCCCATCGGCGTCGGCCATCGCGCGGTCGGCGTCGGCGACCCCTTTGCTCAGGATCGGGTCGTACCCGAGCGTGTGCAGCATGGAGCCCAGCAGCCCCCGGACGAGCTGATTGGACTCGACGACGAGCGCACGGCCGTTGCCGCCGGGTCGAGGCTGCTCCTGACCCACCGGCGCCGCGCATTCCGGGAGCTCAATGGTGACCACGGTACCCCGCCCGACAATCGGGTCCACGCGGACCGTCCCTCCGTGGGCCGCCGCCCAGCCGCGGACCATCGACAGCCCCCGCCCGGCCCGCTCTCCCGGCTCCGCATCGCTCTCGCCCGCGGGCAGCCGCCCCCCGTCGACCACGATCAGTCGTACGTGACCTTCGGATCGCTCGGCGGAAAGCACAATCTCGCCCCCGGGGGGCGTCACGTCTCGCGCGTTGTGTCCCACGGTGATGACCATCTGCAGCAGTTGGAGCGCATCGCCCTCCACCCACGCCCCCGAAGCTCCATCGATCTCGAGCCTCAACTGCACGGCGCTGCCGAACTGGCGGCGTAGCCCCTTGCCCGCATCCCCGATCAGCCTCGCGATGTCGACCGGCTGCTTGACCCCACTCCCGTTCCCGGCCAACGCGTGCAGCGACGAGACCGCCGCCGTCGCCTGCTTCGCCGCCTCCTCCGCCCGACGGAGCGTGTCCAGGGCCGGGTGGCCCGGCTCCAGCGTGCGGCTCGCGAGGCCGTGGTACCCCCGGATCGCGGTCAGCAGGTTGTTGAGCTCGTGGGCCACCCCGCCCGCGAGCGTCCCGAGCGCTTCCCCATGCCGGCGCTGGGCGAGCCTCGCCTCCAGTTCACGGCGCACAGCGTCCTTCGCCTCGCGCGCGGAGATGTCCATGCACACGATCGCGAGCTCGGTCCCGCGCCCCGGCCCGCGCGTCACGAGCGTTCCGGACTCTTCGACAACCATCGGATGTCCGTCGCGATGCACCTTGATGAGGCTGCATCGGGTGATCTCTCCACGACGCTCCACGCACTCGCGCAGGTGCGCCCGGGCCACCGCGTGGCTGTCCGGGTGCACGATCTCGAGCACGCTCCTGCCGACCAGATCCTCGGGCTTGTACCCGAGCTGCTCGGCCCCGACGGAGTTGACGTCGAGCACGGTGCCCTCCGCATCCAGGGTGAAGAGCATCGCCGGGTTGCGGTCGTAGGCCGGCGACTCGCGGGATCCGGGGGTCCGCCTCGAGGCGCTGGCGCGCGCCAGCGCTCTGGACACAACCTTCGCCAGGTCGCACGGCGCTTCCGCCGTCTCGAGCGCTCCGGCGAGCAGCAGACTCTGGTGCTGGTCCTCGCTCAGCGCCGAGGTCGAGACCGCCACCTTCACCGCGTGCGTGCGCCCGCCGGGGGCCTCGCGCCGGTCCAGGGCGCCCAGCCAGTGCCCCGCGTGGATCACCGCGACCGGCTCCGGCGGTGAAAGGCCCGCGAGAGCGTCCGACGCCCACCGCCGGAACTCCGCGTCCCCGCCGATGATCTCGAGATCCGCGTTGCTCGTCCGAGGATTCCCGTTCTCGCTCACAGGTTGATTCTACTCGGATTCAAACCCCGCCCGCGCCGGGTTCGGGGGGTTTCGCGTCCGCGGGGGGCTTCGCCATCGCCGCGCGGATCGCCGTCGGCGGAATCGACGCCACGTACAGCCCCGAGAGGCAGACCAGCGTCAACCACGCGTCTCGGACCATCCCAACGACGCCGATTCCCACCAGCACCAGCACAGGTGCCACGGCGCGCCGGCCCAGCATCACCGCCTTCAGCGAGAACATCGGAACGCGGCAGATCATGAGCGCCGCCACCAGAAACGTCCAGATGATCACCGCCCAGGGGGGCGCCGTCCACGACACGACGCTCGAGTACGCGAGCATCGGCGGGACAAGCACGGCCCCCGCGGCCGCGGGGCTTGGCATGCCCTCAAAGTGCTTCTCGACGCCCTTCTCCGCCTTGGACGGCCCGGAGGTGAACCGCGCCAACCTCAGGGCCGTGCACAAGGCGTAACAGATCGCGGCAGCGAGCGCAAAGCCGCCGAAGAACTTGCTCCCGGGCCCGCCCAGCCACTGGTGCACAATGAAGGCCGGCGCCACCCCGAACGCCAGGAAGTCCGACAAAGAGTCCAGCACCGCCCCGAACGTCGACGTGACCCGCAGCAGCCTCGCCGCACGCCCGTCGAGCGCGTCAAACACGCCGGCGATCACCACCGCCGCCATCGCACGCTCTGTGCTCCCCTTCAGCGTGTAGTGCAGCGCCAGCAGCCCGGAGCAGAGCGCGAGCGTCGTCAGAACGTTGGGGATCAGGGCGACGGCCCTGAACTCTCGCTTCCGGGGCCCGAGTTTGAGGAACATGCGCACCTCCCGAGCCGAAGCTCAGCCCGCGTCGAGCATCGCCAGCACCGTCTCGCCCGCTACGGGCTTGTCTCCGACCTTCGCCAGCACCCGAGTTCCCGCGGGCACGTACACATCCACCCTGGAGCCGAACCTGATCAGCCCGTACCGCTGCCCCGGACCGAGCCGCGCGCCCTCCTCCACGCGGCACACGATCCGCCGCGCCACCAGCCCCGCGATCTGCACAGACGCCACTTCCGTACCGCTGTCCATCCGCACGACCAGGCCCAGCCGCTCGTTGTCCACGCTCGCCTTGTCCAGCGACGCGTTCAGGAACTTGCCCTCCCGGTAGCAGACCTTCCTCACCACCCCCGCGACCGGCGAGCGGTTGACGTGCACGTTGAAGACGTTCATGAACACGGCGATGCGGATCATCCCCGACGCCACCGCCGGATCGATGCCCAACTCCTCCGGCGGCTGGGCGGGCCCGACCATCACCACGCGTCCATCGGCGGGGCAGATCACCGCCCCGGGCGTGGACGGGATCCGCCTTGTCGGATCCCGGAAAAACCAGGCGCACCACCCCGCCACCACCAGCGCCACGCCCGCGACGACATAGCCCACCCACTCCAGCCCCACCCGGTACGTCCCAAGAATCGCGATGTAGGACAGCAACGCCGCCCCAGCCACGAAGCCCGCCACGATCGGCCGGCCCTCAGGCGCGATCGCGGGCGAGGGCTCATCCGGAATCAACGGGTCTTCAGCAGGGCTGGGCATGCTCCGATAGTACCCGCCGCCGCGGCAAACCCCGGGGCCGAGAACTCCATGCCTCTGGTCTTCGGCGCGCCCCGGCAAATGCACGCCCTTCCCGCCGCCGATATGCACCAGTCAATGCTCGCTTCACGCTCCATACTGGTCTGCGACGACGAGGCCCCGATCCGCCATGTCATCGCCCACCGGCTCCGCACCGGGGGCTTCACGGTGCGCGAGGCCCGCACCGGCCTCGAGGGCCTGAAGGCCATCACCGGGCCGGAGGCCTTCCGTCCCCAGCTCATCATCACCGACTATCAGATGCCCGAGATGTCCGGCATCGAGATGGCCGCCCTGCTCCGGAAGTTCGACGCCACCGCGTCCACTCCCGTGCTGATGCTCACCGCGCGAGGCTACACGCTCACGCCGGATGAGCTCGCCACCACCAACATCCGCCACATCATCAGCAAGCCCTTCGGCGTACGGCTCCTGCTCGACCGCGTGCAGGAGCTTCTGGACGCACCGCCCCCACGATTGGCCGCCTAGCCCACGCCCATGAGCCACCCACCCGCCCAGAACGGCCCCGCCACCCGCGCCAGGCTCATGGAGCGATGCCAGAGGCTCGGGGCGCCCGCGTGCGCCATCACCGCCTCCGGACACATCGCCGCCGTCACCTCGCTCGCCCCCGAGCTCGACGACCTCATGCGCTCGCCTCCGATCGTGGCGGCGATCTCCGTCTGCAGCGTCAAGGGCGTCGGTGAACTCGCGACCTACGAGCTCTTCCCCGGTGCTCGCCTCATCGTCGTTCCCCACCCGGAGGGCGTGGCCCACCAGGGGAGGGTGGGCGCGCTGCTGCTCTCGCCCGGCGCGCTGGACGACCCCGAGTTCGCGCTGCTCTGCGCCGCTGCGGGCGTCGACGCTTCGATCGCGCGGGCTGCCCTTGGCCCTTCCGCGCGCTTCGACGCCTTCTCCGCGAACCTCGTCGCCGAAGCGCTGCTCTCATCGTCGATGGACCTGACGGCCCTCGACGAGCACGCGGACACGCTCGAGAGCTTCACGCGGCAGCTCAGCGAGTCGTACGACACGATCGACCTCCTCTATTCGCTCGGACGCTCCATGCCGAAGCCCGATGAGCCCGAGCGATTCCTCCAGACCGTGGCGCAGCGTCTGCAGTCGGTGATGTCATTCGAATGGCTCGCCGTCGTCATGCTGAGCAACGGCCCGTCGGTCTCCATGCGGGGCCGGGTCATCCCCGCCGGGACGCTCCCACTGCCCCCCGCGCAACTCCGGGCGCTCGCGACGCCCCTGGTCCCCGGGTCTGAGTCGCCCGTCGTGCTCCCGAGCGTTCCGGGCCTCTCGCTGGAGGGCTCCCCGCAGGTCGTCGCGCAGGCCATCCACTGCAAGGGCCGCGTCGCGGGCGCCATCTTCGCCGGCGGCAAGCACGGACGAGAGACCATCGTCTCCAGCTACGACCTGCAGCTCATCGAGGCCACCGCCGGCTACCTCTCGTCCTTCGCCGAGAATGTCACGCTGTACGAGGATCAGAACGCCCTGTTCATGGGCACGCTCCGCTCGCTCACCGCCGCCATCGACGCCAAGGACCGCTATACCTGCGGTCACAGCGAGCGCGTCGCCTGCCTGGCGCGGTCCATCGCGCTCGCCGCCGGCCTCTCGCCGGCGCTCGCCGAACGCATCCACATCGCCGGGCTCGTGCACGACGTGGGCAAGATCGGCGTGCCCGAGGCCGTGCTCTGCAAGCCGGGGAAGCTGAACGACGACGAGTTCGCCGTCATCAAGCTCCACCCGCAGATCGGCCACCGCATCCTGAAGGACATCGCCCAGTTCGCGGACGTCCTGCCCGGCGTGCTGCACCACCACGAACGGTTCGACGGGCGGGGTTACCCGCACGGCCTTGCCGGCGAGAAGATCCCGCTCATCGCCCGCGTCCTCGCCGTCGCGGACACCTTCGACGCCATGAGCAGCAACCGCTCCTACCGCCCCGCGCTCACGCGTGAGCGCGTGATGGAGGAGATCGTGAGGTCCGCGGGCACCCAGCTCGACCCCACCTTCTCCTCGCTCGTCCCCGGGCTTGACCTCCGCGAGTTCGACCGCATGCTCGCCGAGCACAAGGCGCTCTCCATCCGCGCCGCCGCCTGAGCCCGTACCGACCTACAACCCCTCGAACCGCCTCACCGTGGCGGCCTTCGCGCGCCTCACCCGGTGAATGCCGCTCGGAGGCGGGGCCTGCGTCGGCGGCCGCACCGGCCCGATCTTCACGATCCGCTCCAGCGCGCGTGCGGCGTTCGCCCTCGAGTACTCCACCCCGATGAACCCCCGCCCCAGCGCCCGCGCGATCACGCCCGTCGTCCCGCTCCCGAGGAACGGGTCCAGCACCAGGTCGCCCTCGTCGCTGGTGGCCAGCAGCACGCGGGCGAGATAGACCTCCGGCAACTGGTTGTCATGCCCTGCGCGCCGCTCCTTGTTGTTCCCCTGGATGCGGCCCCAGAACGGCCCGTACCACACGTCCATGGGCACACGCTTCCCCGCCGGCATGCCGTCCTTCTTGGTCAGCGTCCGCGGATCGAAGTAGGTCGTCGCACGATCCGAGCTCTCCAGCACGCGCTCCGGCCTCCACACCGGCTTCCCGCCCTCCTTGACGAAGTGCAGCGCGTGCACCTTGCTGTTGATGAACCGCCGCCTCGTGTTCTGTCCGAAGCGGTAATGCCAGATGCACCAGTTCTCCATGTGCATCCCGGCCGGCGGGGTGCGCTCCGTCAGACGCCCCTTCAGATACACCACGATCTCCGCCGCCCAGTCGTCGGGGATGTTCACCCACAGCGATCCGCCCGGACGGAGCGCCCTCACGCAGCAATCCAGCCAGTCGAACGTGAACGTCAGGTACTCCTGCTCCGGCAGGTCGTCGTGCCACTTGTCGTACCCGCGCTTCCAGTTGAAAGGAGGGTCCGCGAAGACCACGCCCACCTTCCCCCGGGCCACCTCGGGAATCGCCGGCAGCACGTCGCGGCAGTCGCCGACGTACACACGCGTGCGATCGTCCGACCCGGTGAGCAGGGGCGGGCCTCCCCGGGCCCCGGAGCCTTCCTTGGATGTCGTGCGAGTGGCCAGCGTCGTCATCGGGCCAAGTGTACCGGCGCCGCGCGCAGCCGCCGCCCGTTCCACCCAGAGGGTCTATCATTCTCTTTGTGCCCGCGCCGGTTGCGCGCGGGCGCCCCGGACCACAACCGGCTCACGCCCGTCCGGGGAAGCTCCCCGACCGCTCACCTCACGCCATGACCAACGCCTCCACGATGTCTACCCAGGACCCCACCACCCCGCCGCCCGCCACCAACCCGCACGAGGGCGTCCCCGGCGACCCGCTCGCCGACCACTACATCCCCGTCATGCCCGTCAAGGGCGAGATCTTCGAAGAGACCCGCACCTTCGCCGACCTCGGCCTCCGCGCCAGCGTCATGAAGGGCATCGACGCCTGCGGCTTCAAACACCCCACCATCACCCAGAGCCAGTTCATCCCGCCCATCATCGCGGGCCGCGACGTCCTCGGACAGGCCAAGACCGGCACCGGCAAGACCGCCGCCTTCGGCCTCCCCCTCCTCCACCTCCTCGAAAAGGACACGCCGTTTCAGGCCCTGATCCTCGCCCCCACCCGTGAGCTGGCCATCCAGATCACCGACGAGATCGCCCGCCTCAGCAAGTTCACACCCATCCGCACCATGACGCTCTACGGCGGACAGGCCGTCCGCGTGCAGGCGGGAAAGCTCGAACGCGGCGCGGAAATCATCGTCGGCACTCCGGGCCGCGTCATGGACATGCTCGAGCGGGGCCTCCTCCACTTCAAGAACATCAAGGCCGTCGTTCTCGACGAGGTCGACCGGATGCTCGACATCGGCTTCCGCGAGGACATCCGCAAGATCCTCGACCAGACGCCGCCGGGCCGCCAGACCGTGCTCGTTTCCGCGACCATCTCCCCGGAGATCGAGAAGCTCGCCCGCAAGTACCTCCGAGATCCGGAGAAGATCGTCGTCGCCAGCGGCTCGCTCACCGTGAGCATGGTCAAGCAGTACTACCTCCCCGTCAACCAGTGGGACAAGAAGAAGCTGCTGCTCCACCTCCTCCGTCACGAAGAGCCCGCCCTCACCCTCGTCTTCTGCCGTCTCAAACGCACCGTCGACGAACTTGCCACCGGGCTCACCCAGCGGGGAATCGAGTCCCACGCCATCCATGGCGACATGCCCCAGGGCAAACGCAACAAGACCATGCAGGCGCTCCGCGGCGGCCAACTCTCCGTGCTCATCTGCTCCGACCTTGCCGCACGAGGCATCGACGTCGAAGGCGTCTCCCACGTCATCAACTTTGACATCCCCGAAGACCCGGAGGTCTACGTCCACCGCATCGGCCGGACCGCCCGCGCCGGGCGCGGCGGCGTCGCGTGGACCTTCGTCACCCCGGAGCAGGGCGAGCTCCTCACCAACGTCGAGAACCTCATCAACGCCGAGGTGCCCAAGCTCGAGTACCCGGATTTCACCCCCTCTGCCCCCCCCGAGGGCTGGCGTGGAGAAGCCCCCGGTGGCCGGCGCGAGGGTGGCCTGACGCTCGCCAACGGCCCGGATGCCCCCGCCGCCGTACCCCCAAAGACCAGCCGCTTCGAGTCAACCCTCCGCCCGGACCTCCCACCCGTCGAGCCCGAAAAGGTCGACCCCAACAAGTTCCCCGGCGGCATCGTCCCCACCAAGTTGCCCCCCAAGCGGCTCATCCGCGGGTACAAGACGGGCCGCTAGCAGCTCGGCCGCCGCGTCCGGCCCTGCCACGCTGCCTGCCCCCGGGCCGTCGCCCCCGTGTATCCGCCCCCAAAAACGCCAAAGGCGGCCCCTTGCGGGACCGCCCTTGTTCGAAGTGGAGGCAAGGGGACTCGAACCCCTGACCTCATCCATGCCATGGATGCGCTCTACCAAAACTGAGCTATGCCCCCATGCGGGCTTTCCACTTGTTCCCTCATCGACGCTTCCGCCGGGAGGGGTCAATGCTAGGGCCAGCCTTTCGGCGGTTCAAGACCCCGGGGCCAGCACCCGCCTCACCGCCTCACGCACGCGGTCCACTCCGATGCGATCAATGCGGCACCGCTCCGGATGGTCGTTGGCGACCTCACTCTCGGGCAGCGTCGGGTCCGCCAGCACCACCTCTTCCGGCCCGCCCGCACGGGTCGGAATGATCGTCCAGCGGTGGTCGGTGGGGCCGAACAGACTCACCAGGGGCACCCCGAACGCCGCCGCGATGTGCCTCGGCCCCGTGTCGTTGGTCACCATCAGGCCCGCACCTCGCACCACAGCCTTGAGGGCCCCCACCGTGATTCCTAACTCGGGCAGGAGCACGGGCTTCGCCGCCCGGCAGGCCGTCGCGACTTCCCGGGCAAGGTCTGCCTCACCGGGCGATCCGTTGATCAGCGCGGCAAACCCTCGCTCCGTCGCCAGCCAGTCCGCAATCGCCGCGAATCGCTCCGCCGGCCAGCGCTTCGCCGGATTGTTCCCGCCCGGGTTCAGCACCACGTACGGGCCGGTCACGCCACCCCGCTCCAGGATGCCGGCCCCCTTCGCCGCCTGCTCGGCCGTCACCCCGAGTTCCAAGGGCCCGCGCACGGCCCCCGGCGGGAGCAGGAAGCGCGCCGCCAGCGCCCAGTAATACTCCACCGCCGGTACCGCAGCCCACTCGCCGTCGCTCCGCCTCGGGGGCTGCAACCGATCGGTCAGCAGCAGCCCCCGGGCGTCCCGGTCGTAGCCGATTCGCCTCGGGATGCCCGCGATCCGAACCGTCAGCGCCGTGGAGAACGAGTTTGTCAGCAGCAGCGCCGCCTCGTACCGCCTCGGCCTGACCTTCCCCGCGGCGAACTTCGGCCCCATGACCCCCGACGCGCGCGCCACGTGAAACTCGTCCACCAGGTCCGCACCCGCGAGCAGTTCGTCGATCCCCGGGCGGCAGAGCCCCCCGATGAACGCTCCCGGCATGGCCCGCCGAATCGCCCGCAGCGTGGGCGTCGCCATGGCGGCGTCGCCGACCCAACTGGGCAGCACGATGAGCAACCGCAAGGGCGTGGTCCGTGGTTCCGGCACCGGGCTCAAAGATAGCGTCTCAACCGGCGTCGCCGGGCCAGAGAGCCGAACCGGTTCGCGCCCGGTGCCACGCGTTCGTCGCACGCCGGACCTCCGCCGCGAACCCCAGCGCCAGCATCCGGTCGGCACGCACGCCCAGCCTGAGGGCGCCGTCAGCGACCCCGAGTTCGACCAGTCGCACGCCGTGCTGCTCCGCGATCGATCTTGCCGACGCGAGAACGGTCTCGCGCGTGCGCGCGTCATCGAGGGCGCCCTCTTCGAGGGGCCGGAGATCCACCGCCGCGACCTCCACCCCGCGCAGCACACGATCTCCGGCGACCTCCGCCACCACCACCTCCGCCGCCGCCTGAAGGTCCGGCAGCTTCCGGTCCTCGCCGATCAGCAGGCAACGAGAGGCCCGCAAGCCCGCCGCAACCCCCGCCTCGATGTCCCTCTCGACATCACCGATCAGCCACGAGCGAGCCAGGTCCAGACCCAGCTCCTCCGAAGCCGCGACGATCATCCCCGGTGCCGGCTTCCGCCACGGGTGCTCGCGGCTGAACTCCCCCGGGCCGCCCTGCGGGTGGTACGGGCAGAAGTAGAACGCGTCGATCCGCGGCCCTCCCGCCCGCACGACCGCCTCGCTCACCCGCCGGTTGATCTCTTCGACCCGTTCACACGTGGCCCCGCCCCGCGCGACCACACCCTGGTTGGAGATGACAACCAGCGCGAACCCGGCCCCCGCGAGCAGGGTCAGCCCCTCGGCAACCCCGGGCAGCAGCCGAACAAGGGCCGGATCCGTGAGATCACCGGCTTTCGCGGGCGGTGCGGGCGTTGGCAGACGCCGGCACTCGATCAGCGTGTCATCCCGATCCAGGAACACCGCGGGCCGCATGGCCGACTGTAGACGGCCCCGGGGAGGCCCACGGGCGCGGACCTCCGGTGACTCTCCCCGGGCGCGGGCGTTGGTCGATAGAGTCCCGCGTGCCGCCCGCCAGCGGGAGATTGTGGTTTGGCCTGCTGCTCACCGCCGGCGCCGTCTTCGGGGCGGCCTTCCTGCTGATGCGCCGCGAGGAGCAGCGCGCCCTCGACACCCTCCGCACGCTGGACATCAACCGCCAGGCGCAGCGGCCCGTCGCGGAGGTCGCCTCGGCCCTGAGATCGCTCAAGCTCATCACCGTCGAGATCGATACCAGCGTCACCGTCGAGAAGTCCGACTTCAGTTGGAGGGGCGACGTCTCGGCCAAGGTCACCGTCCCAGTCCGGATCTCCTTCGGTACCGACCTCTCTGCCATGTCGGTCACGAACATCGCTCACACCACCCTGTTCACGGGTGGGCTCCCGGGCAGCAGCGGCTACGTCGTCCGCGTGCCCCGCCCCACCCGAATCGCCACGGAGATCTTCTCCGAGCAGGAGAAGGCCGAGGTGCAGGCGGGCGGGCTGCGACTGAGATCCCGCGCGGGGGAGTACTACCTTGGGCTTGCCCGACGTGACGCCGCCCCCGCCGCCCGCGAGCTGGTGCTGCTGCCACAGGACGCCGCGAGGGTTGAAGAGGTCACCCGGGAGCAAGTGGCGACGCTCGTTCGCACCGTGACCGGTGACGCCACGCCCGTGCGGGTGATCTTCGAGGAGCCACCGGAGGACGAGCGGTGAGCACCCCGGCGCCCAAGAAACCCCGCCGGTCCACGATCGGCACGCTCCTGCTCCCCTGGACGTGCCGCTGGAATCTCCTCCGCATCGCCCTCGCGGGCTTTGCCCTTTGGGTGCTCATCGCGGACTCCGGCGCCCGCCTCGCCCGCATGCAGATGGCGGTGCTCCCGGACTTCGACTTCGCCTCGGAGGTTCGCGCCCTCCGCCTCGAAGGCCGCTACGGCGAGGCCGTCATGATCGCCGACGCCGGCCTCCGCTCCGTCGAGGGTGAGGCACGTGCCAACCTCGAGGCCGAGCGGGCACTCACGATCGACGAGCAACAGAGCTTGCTGCGCCGCGCGAAGGACGTGGGTGTGGGCGCCCTCACCGGCTCGGGAGAGACCCTCGAGCGCGTCGTCGGGGCCGTGGCCGCGGACTTCTTCGTCGTCGGCGACGTCCGCGACCTGCTGATCCAGGGCGGGCGCCAGCTCATCGACGGCGAGAGCGACGAGGTCATCCTCGCGCTCAGTGTCGTCGGCGTGGTCACGACTCTCGCCCCGGAGATCGACTGGGCCCCCTCCATCCTCAAGGCCGCCAAGCGGGGCGGGCATATGACCGAAGCCATGGGCAAACGCCTCCTCACGCTCATCCGCGGCCGGGCGACCGGCGAACTCGAAGAGACATTCCGCGCCGTGGCGGCCACCGCCTCCGGCGCATCGCCCGGCACCGCGATGCGGGTCCTCCGCCACGCCGAGAGCACCGAGGACCTCACCCGGCTCGCCTCGTTCGTGAAGCGGCACCCGGACGCGGGGCTCGCCTTGCACGTCGGCGGCGCTGAGAGCGTCCGGATCGCCAGATCCGCCGCGGAGGCCGGCGAGGCCGGGCTCCGCACCCAGGCCGCGCTCGTCAGGGCCTCCCGCAAGGGACCGGCGGGGGTGCGGCTGTTCTCGGCTACCTCGCGTGCCCTCACCCGTCCTCACCCGCTCCTGGGCATCGCCAAGGCCATCTGGAAGGGCAACGCGGAGACCATGCTCACCCGACTCACCGACCGCATCGACGGACTCGCCGCTTGGCTTGTCCCGGCGCTCGCGGCGTGGCTCGCAGCGGAGTGCGGCCTGCTCTGGCGCCGCGTCACGCGCCCATAAGCCCGCGTCCCACGGAATGAAACAGGCCCGGACCTGGGCCCGGGCCTGCGACGGTGTCCTCATCGGCGGATCACTTCTTCGCCAGTTCGGCGATGATCCGCTCCTGCTCCTTCAGCCACTCCTGGAACTCCTTGCGGCCGCCGAAGAGGTTCCGGGCGAACGCGGGGTTGTTGCGGATCATGTTCTTGATCTTGTCGAGGAAGCTGCGGGCCTTGCCGAGCCACGGTCCGCGCTGAGCGGGGGGCATCTGCTGGGCCACGCCGAGGTTGGTCTGATACAGGTTGTACCAGCTGTTGAGGTTGTCCTCGTCGTTCTTGACCTGCTTGCGGAAGTCCATCTGGCGCTTCTCCGCGCGGCTGATGGGCCACGCGACGCCGGGAACCTTCTTGCCGACCCAGTTGATCTCCTTGTAACCGAGGAGCGAGGTCAGCTCTTCGAGCGTGTCCGCGGTGCCGCGGGAGAACTTCACCTTGTCCGCGAGCACGTGGTCGAAGGTCAGGATCTCTCCCACGCGGTTCACCACGACCTCGCCGCTGGTCGCGTCCCCGTACCACTTGACCTCACCGTTCGGGAGGATGGTGGCGGAAAGGGGCTGCTGGATCTGCATGGCCCGCATGATCAGAGGGTCGTACCCGCCGCGGGAGGAGATGCGCTCCATCTGTGCGAGGGACTCCTCGAGCTCCAGGCCCTCCACCGGGCGGTCCAGCGAGCCGTAGAAGCCCGTGCAGGCGCCGTAGTTGCCGTTGGTGGTGAAGTAGATCTCCTCGAAGCAGTGGGCGCTCATGGCGGCGGCGGAGATCGCGGTCTCGATCCACGCGACGGTGCGCCAGCGCTTCTTGAACTCGTTGTGCACCACGTCGGAGATCTTCTGGACCTCCATGCCGTAGCCGCCGCCGGAGGTGATCCGCATGACCACGACGCCCGTGTGGTCGGTGCCGATCTCCTTCTCGAGCATCGGGATCACTTCCTCGAGCACGTTGGCGACCATGTACACGCCGACCATGTTGTTCGAGCGGTCGCCGAGCGTGAGCACCACGCCCCGGACCTCACCCGGCTTCTTGGGGAGGACCGCCTCCTCGGCGTCCTCGGGGTCGGCGGGGGCTGACGCAGCCGCCGCCGGAGCCGGCGTCGCGCTGTCGCGCTCGAGCGAGGCGACGTCGCGATCGACGGAGAACATCTCCTCGCGGGGCACCCCGGCGACCGTGGTCTTGATCCAGACGTACCCGAACTCCTCGCGGACGATCTGGCCCTCGAAGACCCGACCGTCCTTGAGCGTGATCTTGTCCGCGAGGGCGTTGGGGGTCGTGACGCAGACCGCGGTGATCGCGGCGAGCGCCATGGCCATCACACGGAGGCTGTTGATGATCTTCTTCATGTGTTCGGTCTCCGGGTTTGCTTAGCGACGGTCGAGCTGCTGCTGCATGCGGATCTTCTCGATCCAGTTGTCGATGATGGCGATGTCGGGCGTGCCGTCGCCGCCGATCGGGATGCCCATCGGCGCGAGCTGGTACGGGTCGAGCCCCTCGCCCCACTGGCGGAAGATCGCCTTGAGCGCTTCGAGCTTCTGGATCTGGGTGCTGCGGGCCCGGCGGCGGGCCTCCCAATCACCCTCCACGCGGATCTCCGTGTACTCACGCCACAGCTCCTGCACGCGGCTCATGGTCCGGCCAAGGCCGGTGCGCCAGTCCGTCATGTCCCGTTCGGCCCTGGCGCCCACGTCCACGCCCGCGCGGTCCAGCCTGAGGGCCGCGAGCAGCTCGCTCTTGGTCTCGACGGTGCCCTTGCTGAAACCGATCAGCTTGGCGTTCCGCTCGTTGAGGATCAGCACGTCGTTGCCCTCGTGCCTCGCGATCTGCTGGATGGAGTCGCGGTTGCCCTCCTTGGCGTCGTCGGTGAGGAGCTCCTCCCCCGGGTTGGAGGGCAGCCCCTCGAAGAGCACCGGACGGCCGTTCTCGAACTTCACCGAGCAGACGTACCAGTCCTGGGTCATGGCACGGACCAGGTCCTCGGCGTAGGGGTACCCGCTGAGGTGCGCCCAGCCCACGGCGCGCTTCAGCCTCAGCGAAATCTGCTTCTCAACCACGCGCTCGTGGCCCTTGAGCATCGTCGCGAGGTTGCCGATGCCGCCGATGCGGCCCTCGGGGTGGAAGTAGACCTCCTTGCTCATGAGCGGGAAGAACGCCGCGCCGCCCATCGCCCGGCGGACCCAGAAGACCACCCGCGGCGGCTCCATCCCGGCGTCGGTCGCCATGTCGGGCAGTTCCTTGCCGATGACGTCCAGAATCTCCTCCGCCCGGTGGAACTCATCGAACCTCGCCTCGATGTCGCGCTTCTCTTCCTTGGTCTCGCTGCCGCCCCGCTGCTCCCAGGTGTTCTCGAGCTCGAACACGATCACCTGGGCTCGCTGCGCGACGGCGTCCTTCATCGCCTTGCGGATGGGGGTCTGCGAGATCCCCTGCCCGAAGACGCCCGTCAGCGTCACGTACGCGTACCGGGTCTTGTCGCTCGCGGGCTCCACGGGCGGGTCTTCGGCGACCTTCAGGTTGAGGGCGGCCGGGGCGGGTGTCGCCTGCTCCGGCGCCGCGCCGCCGGCGGGGGCCGCCGCGCCGCGCTTGATCTCCAGGATGTCCGTCTTCGGATACTCGGTGGTGAAGGGGAGGCCGTTGTAGTCCGAGGTGAACTTCACGGCGGTTGCCGTCTCCGACTCGATCGTTCCCGTGAGCACCGTGCCCTTGCGGAGGATCAGCACGTCGGTGCCCTTCTTGCTCGCCGTCGTCGAGTTCTGTGCCGCCGCGGGAGCGGGCATCAGCAACGTCGGGACCATCACGGGGACCATCGCGCCGGCAAGCACTCCGCTCAGCAGCCCGATCACGGGTGAGTTGCGTCGAGTCATCGTGTCACTCCTTCGAACCGGGCCAGAGGCCCAAAGACTGCCATCCTCGATCGGCCCGGCCTGAGCAGACCCGGCTTCCAGCCAACCCCGAACACCCCCGCCGCGGCTCTCCCTTCGAAGAGCCGCCCGACCGGCCACAACCCGACCCGCATCCAGTCCACTTCGGAGCCGGTCCAAAGGATACGGCATCCGACCGAGCCGGGGCTTCTCAGCCTTTGACCCCCAAGCCTGCCGCCAGTTCCAGCGCCTCTGCCCTCGTCCGGACTTTTTCCTCAAGCTGGGCGTCGTAGACCCGGTCCAGCACCTCCTTGAAACGCGGTCCGGGCTTCCAGCCCGCCGCCACCAGGTCATCCCCTCCGAGTAGAGGAACCGGGGCCAGGCCGCTGGGCGTCCTCGCGAGCAGGTCACGGTCGCCGCCCACGCGCGCCGCACGGGCGGGGTCTCGGACGCCGACGAGCACGCGGGCCCACTCAAACCACTGGCCCGCCGACAGCCTCTTTCTTCCCGCGACCGATAACCCGTCCCAGGCCTGCCGCACCTGGCCCACGGCTCGAAGGATCATCACCAGCCCGTCCCGGTCCTGGTTGCTCAGGCAGAGCGACCGCCTCCACTCCGCGGGCCACGCCGCCTCGCCATCTGCCAGCCCCAGGTCCAGGCCCCACGCCGCCAGCGACGCCGGGTAGGGGGCCTTCGGAGGCAGGGAGGCGAGGTGGTCCCATCTCGCCGGGGCCGCCCTCTCGTGCCCCAGCACGGGGACCAACAGGCCGAGCGCCGCCAGCCTCGCGGCGCAGACCGTGCGCGACTCGTGCGTCATCATCCGCTGCAGTTCTTCGCCGATTCGTTCCCGGCTCACCCCGCGCAAGGCCGCAGCGTCTCGGGTGATGGCCATCGCGGTCTGTCGCTCGATCTCGAACCCCAGCTTTGACGCCAGCCGCACCGCCCGAAGCGCTCGCAGGTGGTCCTCCGCGAGGCGCTGGGCCGCATCGCCTACGGCACGCAGCACGCCGGCGCGGAGGTCCGCCACTCCACCCACCAGATCGATCACGCACCCGCTCACGGGCGCACGGGGCAGGTCCGCCGGGTTCGAGGCCGTGTCGCCGAACGGATCCAGAAACAGCGCGTTCACGGTGAAGTCCCGACGCCTCGCGTCTTCCTGGGGGGTGCTGAATGTGACCGTGTCCGGGCGGCGGCTGTCCGAGTACGCCCCGTCACTGCGGAACGTCGCCACCTCCACGACCTCTCCTCGCCCCTGCACGATCACGACTCCAAAGCACTTCCCGACCTCGCTCGACCTCGGGAAGAGCTCCCGCACGCGGTCCGGGGTGGCGTCGGTCGCCACGTCGTAGTCGCTGGGTTCCAGCCCGAGCAGTTCGTCCCGCACGCACCCGCCGGCGAAGTACGCCACGTGCCCGCGTGCGCGAAGGCACGAGACGATCTCCGCAGCGAGTGCACGGGCGGGCGATTCCCCCGCGAGAAGAGCCATGCCCCATCCTAGTGGGCGGGGTCGCGCGCGGGCGTGTCAGTGACGGATGGCCTCCGCCACGACGCGCACGCCCGACGGAACGCAGCCGACGGCGCCCGCCCCGTAGCAGCTTGCTTCCTCGCCGCAGGTCTCTGTCCCGCCCGCCATGCACGAGGCGAGCGCCCGGGCCGCCTCGCGTGTAGGCGGCAACTGCTCCCGCGGCCCTTGGAGCCCGACGACGAACACCGTGCCCTGACGCTGAGACGAGCAGGCATCCTTCAAGGCCGCGGCGAGCAACTCCGAGGGCCTCACGTCGCTCATGTTCCTCTCACCAAAGGACGCCTCACGCCACACGAAGCACTCGCACTGCGACTCCGGATCCCGGAAGAGCGCCAGCACCATCGAGGAATCGCTCTGCACGCGCACGGGCCCTGGAGCCGCGTCCGCGGACGCGCGGGGTCGGGGGACGGAGCCGGGCCCGGAACCCGTGGGTGAACCGGGATCGAGCCAGACCACGAGCGTCAGGCAGGCCGCGAGCGCCACACACGCCGCGAGGCCCAGCAGGATGCCGAGCCCCTGCCCGCGGGGTGCGTGGGACGGGGCTTCTCCCGACAGGGAGAGTTGATCATCCCACTCGCGGGCTTCGGTGGCCATCTGCACGAGCCTGAGGAGTTGTTCATCGCGCATCGCGGGTACTCCACCTGACTATTGCCTGGGGTCCCCCGTGCGCTCGGCGGAATCGGGCACAATCCCCTTTCTGGCCAGCACCCGCCTCAGTCGCTCGAAGGCAGCCCGCCTGGCCTCGTGGGCGCTGCTCGCCGCAAGCCCCAGCCGCCGCGCGAGTTCCCGGTCGCTCACCCCCTCGGCGCTGAGCCTGAGCACCGTCCGATCCGTGTCCGAGAGCTCCCCGGGCCGGTCCAGAGCCTGCCTGACGGTCTGGAGCGCCGCAGCGAGGTCCGCCGCCGCCGCCGGACCGGATTCGGCCGTCAGTGGCTCGTCCACCTGCTCCGCCGTCGGTGTTGTGGCCCGGTCCCGCAGGTGCCTGAGCCAGATCCGGTGGGCGATGGCGTAGAGGTACGTCGCGGGCGAGCTCCGCTGAGGCTCGTACCGGCCCGCGACCAGCGCCTCCCACATCGCAGCCCACGCCTGCTGCCCAAGTTCTTCCGCGAGGTGCAGAGGCGCTCCCCGCTTGGCGTACATCGAACGCACCGGGCCCGCCAGCCTGGCATGCAGGTGGTCAAACGCGGCCCGGTCGGCGCGCGCGAGCCTGGCTCCCAGACCGTGCTCCGGTACCGGGTGCTCATCCTCTGGCTCACCGGTTGAGGGCATCGTCACACGATACCCGTGTTGCCGCCAACCGGCCGGGCGCTCGGCGGAATCCCGTGACCTTGAGGTTGCCCGGACCGTCGGCCCGGGGCGTGCTAGCACACGCCGCGGATCGCCCTTTCGAGCCTGCGGGTCTGGGCCTCCTGGTGGTGCTGATGCACCACCAGCACCGCGTGGAGCACGCCCGGCACCCAAAGGCAGAGCGTGAGCACAAGGTTCAGCACCGCCTGCAAGGGCTTGCCGCAGGACAGCACCGCGAGCGGGGGAAGAAGGATGGCGAGCAGGTATCGCATGGCAGTCTCCCGACGCGTTGTTGGGAAACCGCGGTGGCCGGTTGCGGCCGGCTAGCGCCTCGGCTCCTCGACGGACAGCCTCACGCACCCTGGTTCGCGCGCCAGGTCGAAGGCCGCGGCCGGATCGAACATGACCCCCCGCCGGGTCACGAGCCCCGAGGTGTCGATCTGTCCGCGGGCCAGGGCATCGAGCCCGTCGCGGATCGAGCCCCTCCCGATGCCGACCACCTCGATCTCGCCGACCGCGACCGTCACGCTGTCCAGCACCGGGCCGGTGTCGGGCAGCGCCTGCCTGGGCACGCCCGGAGATGGAGATGCCAGCAGCACTCGACCTCGCGGACGGACGAGCCGGGTCGCCAGTTCCGCGCCTCGGGCGGTGCCCGAGCACTCGAAGACCACATCCTGGTCCTGCCTGCGGCCCACTTCGTCCGCGTGCCGATGCTTCAGACGCCACCGGTCGCAGACGGAGAACCTCGCCGGCTCGAACCCGAGCACGCGCACGGACGCGTTCAGCTTCGCGAACACCTGCACCGCGATGAGGGCCAGCGCGTTGTCCCCGATGATCGAGACATACGTCTTGCCCTCCAGGCGCGTCGCCCGGGCCGCGTGCAGCGCCGTGCCCGCCACTCCGGAGAGCAGCGCCGCGTCATCACCCACCGACTTGGGGACTTCGACCAGGTTCGATGCGGGGATGGCGAATCTGTCCGCCCAGCACCCGTCACGATCATGCAGCCCCAGCACTCGCCGGTCGGCGCAGTGCGCCGACAGGCCCGCGCGACACCGCTCGCACACGCCGCACGAAACAACGGGCGATCCCACGACACGCTTCCCGACCCAGGGTGCGCCCGCGCCATCCGCCGCCTTCTCCACCACGCCGACGAACTCGTGCCCGAGCACGCCCCGGAACTTCAGGCATGACTCGGCGACCTGCAAGTCCGCCGGCGTCACGCCCACTCGCACAGGCCTCACCAGCACCTCTCCCCGGCCGGGCGACAGCTCGGGCCTCGGCACGGCGGACACCGTCCGCCCGTCGTACACCACCGCCCTGAGAGCGGCGACGGCGCGCGGCGACATCACTGGCTGCGCAGTTCTCACGCTTCCCTATCGGGTGGTTTTGGACCCCGGTTTACCGACTCCCCGCGGGCGAGCCCCCGGTTGAGGGCACGTACTTCGTCGGATCCAGGCCCACCGGGACCGCCGACGGCTCGTGGGGTGGCGGCGGGATCAGCGGGATGTACTCCCACCACTTCCGCTTCCGGTTGTATCCCTCATACACGTACACCGAGCCCGCCTCGAACGGCCGCTCGCTCTTCCCGTACCAGCCCTGCCACGCCGAACGCTCATACCCGAAGTCCTGCCCCGTCAGCGTGCGGAGGCTCGAAACCGTCGCTGCGTTCACAGCCAGGCTCTCGTCCGCGAGCGCCGCGATCAGCTTCTCCACGACCAGGGGCTCGGGATACTGCCCCAGCGCCCGCGCCGCTTCCAGCCTCACCGCCGGCTCGACCTCCTTCACCGGGTCGATCGCCGCGATGAGGGGCTGCACCGCTACCGGGTTGTGCAGCCTCTGCAGCGCCCGCGCCGCCTCCGTCCGCACCCCCACATCGCTGTCCCCGAGCATCTCCGCGAGCCGCGGCACGTGGTCCGTCCGACCGTGCAGGCCCAGCGCCCTCACCGCCGCACCACGAACCCCGGGGTCCTTGTCGGCCAGCAGACCCTCGAACAGTTCCACGTACAGCGGTTCACCCGCGAACGCCGCGTTCGACAGCAACTGGGTGCCGCGGTACCGCCGCCCGGCGTCGTACTTGTCCAGCGCCATGTCCACCGCTTCCGCGGGCGTGGGCATCGCGGCGACCGAGTCCAGCACCGACGTCGCGCCCGGCTTCAGCCCCAGCGGGTTGCCCGAGCAGCCCCCCAGCACGACGCTCGCCATCATCAGGACGGGAGCAATCACGGTTCGGCACAAGCTGGAAGCGTCGCGCATAGGCCCAGTATACGAGTTCGGCCCCGCCCACTCTCTCCCTCCGGCCCGCACCTAGGCTCTTGTTCATTCCCATGAAATCCCTGCTCACCACCCTTGCGCTGCTTCCCCTCGCCGCCTGCTCCATCGGGGGCTCTCGCTCGGCCTCGTCGGAGAACGACCGTCTGCGCCGCGAGGTTCTCGACCTGACCACGCGCATCCAGTCCCTGGAACGCGAACGCGAGGAGCTCCGCGTGAAGGCGGCGGGCACTCTCTCCCCCACCCCGGCCTCTCTCGCACCGGAAGCCCTGGACGCCCTGCCCCTGTGCACCTCCATCTCCATCAGCTCGCTCAGCGGGCTCCGGTCGGTCGATGCGGGAAAGACCCTCGCCGTCATGTTCGAGCCGCGGGATGGCAAGGACCGGTTCACGCAGGTCGTGGGCGTCGTCACGGTCTCCGCCGCCTTCCTCCCGGCCTCGGGTGTCCCGGGCGCGGCCCCTGTTCAGACCGCCCGGCTCTCGCCCCGCGAGGTCCGCGACGCCTACCGGAGCGGCATCACCGGAACCTACTACGAGGTGCTGATCCCCGCGCCCGCGGGCTATTCCCCCGCCGGAGGCTCGATCTCGCTGCGCGTGGACCTCGCGGACGCGGTCACGGGCCGCACCATCACCGCCGAGAAACTTGTCCCGGGCCGCTGACGCTCACCAGAGCAGCCGGACGCGGATCGTCTCGGGCACGCCCTGCAGCGCCTTGAGCACCTTGGCCCCGTCGGTCGGGTCCACGTCCAGCACCACGTAGCCGACGTCCTCGCTGGTCCGCAGGTATTCCGCGGAGATGTTGGCCCCAAGCCCGGCGATAAGCGCGTGCATGGTGCTCAGCACCCCCGGCACATTCCTGTGGAAGTGCAGCACGCGGTGCGGACGCTTGCCGGGCCCCGAAGCGGGCTGCGTCTGCTCCGGCAGTTCCACCTCCGGCACGTTGACCGCTCCGGTCGTGCTTCCCACGTTCACGAAGCGGAGCAGTTTCTCGCTCACGTCGGCCGCGATCGCGGCCTGGGCCTCGGCGGTGCTCCCGCCCACGTGCGGGGTCAGGATCACGTTGCCCAGCCCCTGCACGGGGGTCACGAACGCTTCGCTCTGGCCCGCGGGCTCATCGGGGAAGACATCCAGCGCCGCCCCGGCGAGGTGCCCGGCCCGGATCGCCTCCGCGAGCGCCCTCACGTCCACAACGCTCCCTCGCGCGTTGTTGATGAGGTACGACCCCGGCTTCATCCGCTTGATCTGCCCCGCACCGATCAGCCCGCGCGTCTCCCGCGTCGCCGGCACATGAAGGGTCACGGCGTCCGCTTCCTTCAGCAGGTCGGCGAGGGTCTTGCAGGCGCGGGCATTGCCCAGCGCCATCCTGGGCACCACGTCGTGGAAGATCACGCGCATGCCCAACGCTTCCGCGAGCACGCTCACCTGCGACCCGATGTGCCCGTAGCCCACGATCCCCAGCGTGCGACCGCGCACCTCGTGCGCGCCCGCCGCGGACTTGTCCCACACGCCCCGGTGCATCTGGGCGGACTTGTCCGTGAGCCGCCGGTGCAGCGAGATCACCTCCGCCATTGTGAGCTCGGCGACGCTGCGGGTGTTGCTGAAGGGCGAGTTGAAGACGGGGATGCCCATCCGTCGCGCCGCGCCAAGGTCCACCTGGTTGGTCCCGATGCAGAAGCACCCCACCGCCAGCAGCCTCGGCGCCGCCGCGAGAAGGTCGCCCGTGAGCTCGGTCTTTGACCGGATGCCCACCAGGTGCGCATCCCTCAGCAGCGGGGCAAGGGTCTCCGGGTCCGGCGCTGCGTTCAGCGCTTCCACGCTGTAGCCCTCCGCGCGCAGCGCCGCCGCCGCGGACGGGTGCACGCCCTCGAGCAGCACGGCGCGGATCTTGGACTTTGGAAACGAGGTCGGCATGTGGTTACCGGGCCGTCACCTGGAGCCCGGCGGCGGGTCCCACCTGATCGGCGGAACGGTGCGGTCAGTTTGCTCAGGTGGCACGGGGGCGTCGGGCTCGATGCGTACCCACCCCGCGCTGACCGCTACGACCAGCACCACGAACAGCCCGATGCGGTACCACCCGAAGGCCGCCAGGCCGTGACGGGTCAGGAAGCCGACCAGCCACTTCACCGCCACCGCCGCGGAAACCGCCGCCACGACGATGCCGATCAGGCAGGGGAGGGCCCCGAGTTGCTCGAAGAGGTTCTCCGTCCCGCTCGCGCGGGCGTGGGCGAGGTTCTTGAGGAGCTTGTACCCGGTCGCCGCGGTGAGCGTGGGCAGGCCGAGCAGAAAGCTGAACTCCGCCGCCTGCCGGGGCCTGAGCCCCACGAGCATCCCGCCCGTGATGGTCATCATGCTTCGGCTCGTGCCCGGCCACATGGCGATGCACTGCAGGAGCCCGATCGAGAACGCCTCCAGGGGCGTCACGTCGTAGATGGTCTTCTCTCGGATCGCGACGCGGGGGGTGCTGAGCCTGCCGCTGCCCCAGAGCTGCATCACCAGCATGTACACCCCTCCCAGCAGAACCGCCGCCAGCACCGGGCCCGGGTGAAAGAGCCGGGCCTCGATCCAGTCATCAAGGAGCTTCCCCAGCACCGCCGCGGGCGCGAACGCGGCGCAGAGATTGATGAACAGCCCCAGCCCCTGCGAATCCCTGCCCAGCAGCCCCATCACCATCCGCTTCACGCTGGGCCAGTAGAGCCCCAGCACCGCGAGAATGGCGCCCCCCTGCACGATGATGTTGAAGGCGTCGATCGCCCTCTTGGACTCGGGCGTGTCACCAAGCCCCATAAGCCCCGACGCCAGGATCAGGTGCCCCGTCGAACTGACCGGCAGGTATTCGGTGATCCCCTCCACCAGCCCCAGGACCACCGCCTGCCACGCTTCCAGTTGCACCTCGAACCTCCTTGTTCGGCTCCACGCGCTTCCATGCCGGACGGCACGATAGCATCGACCGATGCCCGCACGCGAGGTGATCACGATCGACGATCCCGCCGACCCGCGCCTCGCGGACTACGCCAACCTCACCGACGCCGATCTCCGCGACCGCGAACGCCTCGGCCTTCAGCCCGCCTTCATCGCGGAAGGAGAGCCGGTGGTTCGCCACCTGATCAACTCGCGCTTCCCCGTCCGATCAGTCCTCATCTCCCCGGACAAGCGGGGCCGCCTCGATGACCTCGCCAGCTCGCTCCCCGAGGACTGCCCCCTCTACCTTGCGTCGCCCGCCGTGATCCGCGGCATCGTCGGGTTCCCGTTCCACCGGGGCGTGCTCGCCTGCGGCAGCCGCCTGCCCAACCCCGAACCCCTCGCCCTGGCAGCCTCCTGTCGCGCGCTTGTCATCTGCGAAGACCTCTGCAATCCGGACAACGTCGGAGCCGTTTTCCGCAACCTCTCCGCCCTCGGAGGCTCCGGCTGCGGCGTGCTGCTCAGCCCCCGCTGCTGCGACCCCCTGTACCGCAAGGCCATCCGGGTTTCCATGGGGCACGCCCTCCGAATCCCCTTCGCCACGCTCCACCCGTGGCCAGACGGCATCACCGCACTGAGGGACCTCGGGTTCCAGCTCATCGCCCTGGGCCTCACCCCCCGTTCGCGGCCCCTCCGCGATCTCGATCCCGCCGGGTTCGCCAGGCCGGCGCTGCTGGTGGGGTCCGAGGGCCCCGGCCTCACCGAATCCGCGATCGCCGCGGCCGACCTCTGCGCCCGGATCCCCATGGCACCCGGGGCGGATTCGTTGAACGTCGCGGTGGCCCTGGGGGTGGCACTCGCCCACCTGGTCACACCCCGGTAACCCGCGGAGCGCGAACCGAACACGCCGCGGGGCGTCTCACTATGATGGCGGGCCTGTTCTCCCGCCCGACTTTCCCTGGAGTGTGTCATGCGAAACCGTCTGCTCGCAGCCGCTGTGTGCGCGTCCCTTGCCGGCCTCGCGATGGGTATGGAGCCGGGGGACGGCATGGTTCGCGAGGGCGAGGGCGCCCGGCGCGCGGACCTCAACGCCCGCGAGCTCAAGCCCTTTGACGCCGGCACATGGGCCGCTCTCTCCGACTGGAAGAACGGCGCGGCCCTCTCCGCGGCCTCCACAGCCGGCAAGCCCGTACTCATCCTCACCTGGACGGACTACATCCCCGCGTCCAAGCGGGCCTTCGCCCTCGCCCAGAAGCTCGCCGAGGCCAAGCACGCGCAGGGCCTCATCGTCGTCTGCGCGCACGGCAAGGACGAATGGGCCGCCGCCAGCAAGCCCACGCCAGCCACCGGAACGCTCCTGCTCGCCCACGACGCCACGGGCGGCTTCCGAAACGCCATCCGGTCCGACAACGACCCGGACTTCTACGTCATCGACCGTGCGGGCCAGCTCCGCTACGCCGACATCGCCACCGAGTCCGTCGAGGCCGCGGTCGAGCGCGTCTGCACGGAGTCGCTCGAAGACGCCAAGGGTCTCAACGACCGCCTCGCCGCGAACGCGCGCCAGAAGGACGCCGACCTCAAGCGGGCCGAAGCGCTCCGGGCCGGGGTTGACCTCACCTCGCTCCCCGAGCAGCCCTTCGAACTCCCCGACGAGAGTGCCTACAAGCTCGCGTCCTGGCCCGAACTCCCCAAGGACCCGCAGAACGGGTTCCAGGCTTCCAGCCCCGGCGAGAAGCAGGAGCCGCAGAAGGCCTCCATCCCGGACGTGGGCTGGCTCCCTGAAAAGCCCGAGCTCAAGGGCCGCGTTGTCCTGATGTACTTCTGGCACCCCGACATCCCGGCCAGCTACCGCGACATCGCCACCTTCGATCTCATCCAGACCCAGAAGGGTCGGGACGTGGTGGTCGTCGGCGTCCTCTCGCCCCTGGGTGACGCGAACCAGGGCGGCTACGGCCAGCCCACCATCGAGCTCGACCCCGAGAAGCTCCAGGCCAAGATCAAGGACTTCCAGCGGGCCCGTCCCCAGAGGCACCCGATCCTCGTTGACCTCCAAGGCGGGCTCTTCACGACCTCGAAGACCTACTACCAGTCCTTCCAACAGGGCGTGCCCGCCCCGTGGGTTGCCATCGTCAGCAGCGACGGCATGATGCGCTGGTGGGGCTGGATGAAGGCGTCCGGCTATGAGGCGGCCCTGGATCGCGTGCTCACCGTCGACCCGGGCGTCAAGGCCCGGCGCGCCGCCGAGCAGGCCTACATCCGCTCTCACCAGGGCAAGTAGCCGGCCCGCGATGTTCGACGTCGTACTCATCGAACCCGAGATCCCCGCGAACACGGGGAACATCGGACGCACCTGCGTCGCCACCGGCTGTGCCCTGCACCTGATCCGCCCGCTCGGCTTCGACACCGGCGACAAGGCCTGCCGCCGCGCCGGACTCGACTATTGGCCACGCCTCCGCGTCGCCGAGCACGACTCGCTCGACGCGTTCCTCCGCTCGAGGGTCCCGGGTGCCGGGCTCTGGCTCCTCACCACCCACGCCACCCGAACCGTCTTTGACGCTGACCTGCGACCGGGCGACGCGCTCGTCTTTGGGAAGGAGTCCGCGGGGCTCCCGGCGGCTATCCACGAGCAGTTCCCAGACCGGCGCATCTGCCTCCCCATGCGGCCCGGGGAGCGCTCGCTGAACCTCGCCGCGGCGGTCACGGCCGTGGTCTACGAGGGCCTGCGCCAGGCGGTCATGCGGACCGGGCTCGGGATTGACGCCCAGGGTCGCCTCGCGAACGCCGACCTCCGCAAAAACACCGGCGCGGGCTGAACCCGACCCGGCGGGTTCGCGTATCTCTATGCAGAAGCCGGACGAGACCCGGCCCCCCTGAACGAGACTCCTGTTCTTCTCTCTCTCCTCCCGTGCGCCGTCCGCCCACAATCGGACGGCGTACTGGTTTTTGCACCCCGCTGTGAGCACCCGGCCCCCTCCCGCTGGCAATGAAAAAGCCCGGTCGCGATGACCGGGCTTGCACGGGCTTGGACGGAGGGGTTGACGGGGCCGGAACCTCGCCCCGCATCAGTTGAGGCTGAGGCTCTCGAGGAACTTGGCTACGTCGGGGCTCGGGCGGTCGCCCATCGCCGCGGCGTGCTCGCTGGCCTCCATGGCCTCCTGCTGCTCGAGGGCTTCCTTGTTGCCCAGGAAGTGGGCTTCGAGCTGAAGGCGGATCTTCTCCATGGCCTTGTTCTGGATCTGTCGCACGCGTTCCTTCGTGACGCCGATGATCTGGCCGACCTGCTCCAGAGTCATGGGCTTGTCCAGTTCACCGGACTCGAGGCCGAAGCGGTGCTCGATGACCGTGCGTTCGACATCAGAGAGGTCCGCGCGGTTCTCGAAGACGATGCGCCTCACCTCTTCCGCGGCGTCCTTCTCGAAGGTCGACCGCTTCACCTCGAGGAAGTTGGACTTCTCGAGCTTGGGGTCAAAGTCGGTGGGGAAGCGCTGGCGGTACTTGCTGAGCTTCATGCCCTGGCGGCTGAAGGCCTTCAGAATCGCCCGGCAGGCGTAGGTGCTGAACTTGTACCCACGGCCGGCGTCGAACTTGTCGACGGCTCGCAGCAGGGCCATGTTGCCCTCGCTCACCAGGTCGGCGAAGTCCACCTCGCTCATGCGGGTCCGCTTCGCCATCGCCAGCACCAGCGCAAGGTTGGTCTCCGCGATCTGCTCCCGGATCCGGTCCGCCAGCCGGTGCCACTTCAGGATCTCGGCCGAGTGGTCCGGCGAGGGCACGCGGCTCTCGGTCTTCCACACGTCCTGCTGGATCTTGTTGATCTGGAACCGCGCGAAGTTGAACTGGTGGAACAGGATCTTCTCCTGCGCGCCCGTCAGGATCACCTGCTGAGCGCTCTTCACCGTTCGGTTGCCCCGGCTGGAGAGGTCGTCCATCACGGGGTGGTACCACGTGGTGTCCGGCTTGGGCACATCCGGCACGTCGACGTAGATCTTCCGGTAGGCGTCCTCTTCCTCGAACGCCGGGCTGGGGATGAAGTCCTGCTCCTGCGCCATGATCTGCTGCAGCAGCTTCTCGTCCTCCGCGCTCAGGCGGCGACGCACCCCGGCCCGCGCGGACGCCCGCGCCGGCTTCTCAACAGCCTCAGCGCCCAGACCCACCCGGCTGCGCCGGCGGACCTGATCGAGGGGGCTGAGCGTTCGCTTCGTCATGATCTGCCTCATGTTCCTTTTCCTTGCCGGCCTTGGCAACCGCACGACAGGCCTGTCAGTTTCCGGGTCGCCCTTTCTCCAACGGGGTGACCCTTGCTTCGTTCCCTTAGGTACTCTCGTACCTTCGTTCCGCCTCAGTACGTCGATCTGCCTTCTCAGGGTCGGCCGCCTATCCGTTTCAGACCCCGATACGGGCCTCCATACTCTTGGGCTCCCCAATAGCCCAAAGATTACCTTTCAAAAACCGAACATGGTCCGTAACATTCAAACTTCAAGCAAAACTACTGGCATCATACTTGCCGAACCAAGTTATCGGGCCACGTGCCACGTCAACACCTACGCCGAGATGCCGCGGGGCTCTTGATACGACGCAAACTCTGGAAAGTTCCACGATTGCGCAAGCTCGGGACACTCGAATTGGCATCCCTACCAAATCCCAATCGGCTCCGCCGATCGGTACGCTCACGCCGCCCGCCCGAGGCCCATTTTGGCCCCGAGCGTTGAACGCGCCTCGGTTATCGGGTACGCTGACCTCCGAGCGGTCACCCGGTTCCCACGAGTGGTCCCACTGTACCAAAAGTCGGTCCCGGTGCCAAGCCCCGTCGCGCCTTTTCAACACGCGACTCACATTCAAAGTTCGCATTACGTGAGGTGTCTATGCCCCTGACTCTTCCCCCGTTGCCGTACGCTCAAAACGCTCTTGAGCCCCACATCGACGCAACCACCATGGGCATCCACCACGGCAAGCACCACGCCGCGTACGTGACAAACGCCAACAAGGCGTTGGAGGGCACCCCCTTCGCAAACTGGACCACCGAGGAACTGTGCCTCAAGCTCGCCGAGCTCCCCGAAGACAAGCGCGGCCCTGTCCGGAACAACGCCGGAGGCCATTGGAACCACTCTCTCTTCTGGAGCATCATGGCACCCGCCGGCAAGGGTGGCGGCGGCGCGCCCGACGGCCCTCTGGCGACCGCGATCACTGCGGCGTTCGGTTCATTCGATGCCTTCAAGGAGAAGTTCGCCGCCGCCGCGATGGGCCGCTTCGGCAGCGGCTGGGCGTGGCTGTGCGTGCACCCAGGCGGCAGGGTTGAGATCTGCTCCACGCCCAATCAGGACAACCCGCTGATGGGCAAGGCCATCGCCGGCTGCGGCGGGACGCCGGTCTTGGGCCTGGATGTCTGGGAGCACGCCTACTACCTGCACTACCAGAACCGGCGTGCGGACTATGTCGGCGCCTGGTGGAACGTCGTGAACTGGGCCAAGGTCGGGCAGCTCTACGCCGCGGGCCACTGAGACAGCGCGGGCTGCGGGAACGACGGTCGCCGGCGGCAACCGCGGCGCGTGGTTGCCACTATGCTCTCTCCGTGAGCACGATCAGCGAACTGAAATGGAAGTGGCGTGAGGGCTACGACCGCTGGCGGGCGTTGCCCCTGGCGCGGCGTGCCACGATCTCCGGGGGGCTGTTCCTGTTCGCCGCGCTCTGCGTCGCGATCTCGGCCTGGCTTTTTCTGGGGAAATCCTCCGCCGCGAACGACGGACGCGGTGCGGGTGAAGTGGTTCTCTACACGAGCGCCGACGCCCCGATCGCCCGTCCCCTGATCGAAGAGTTCGAACGCACCACGGGCCTGCGCGTCGCGATCATCACGGACACGGAGGCGACCAAGACCACCGGGCTGGTCGAGAGGCTGATAGCCGAGCGCGCCGCACCGAAAGCCGATGTCTGGTGGTCCAACGAGGCATTGGGGACGACGGCCCTCGCCGAGGCGGGCGTTCTGGAGCCCTTCGCCAGCCGGTCCGAGAGCGAGTTGGGGGGCAAGTGGCCCCCCCACCTGCGCGCCACGGACCGCACGTGGTACGGCTTTGCCCAGCGGGCCCGCGTCATGGCGTACAACACCAACCGAGTCGCGAAGCAGAACGCACCGTCGCGGCTTCGCGACCTCACACGCGCGCAGTGGTCAGGCAAGATCGGCATGGCAAGGCCGCAGTTCGGCACCACCCGCACCCACGTCGCGGCGCTGGTCGCGATGCACGGCGTGGATGAGGCACGGACGTTCCTCGTCGGCCTTCGCGACAACGGCGTCCGGCTCTACGACGGCAACTCCGCTGTGGTCCGCGCCCTGTCGGACGGCGAGATCGAGATCGGGCTCACCGACACCGACGACGTGCTCGCCGCGAAGCGCAACGGCTGGCCGATCGAGATGGTGTTCGAAGCACCGGACAAGGTGGGCGCCTCCCGCCAGGGGCTGCCCAGCGTTGGGCCGGTCGTGATCCCCAACACGGTCGCGATGGTCCGCGGGTGCCCGCACCCGAACGAGGGCCGCCGGCTCGCGGACTTCCTGCTCTCGGAGAGGGCCGAGCGGATGTTGGCGGAGGGCGATGGCGGCAACGTACCCATCCGCCCGGAGCTCGCAAAGACGCTGGGCATCCAGCCCATCCCCGAGCCCGCGCCGGTCACGCCCGGGGAAATGAGCAAGTGGCTCAAGCAGGCGGACCGTCTGATCGCGGAGGTGTTCCCGGTGTGACTGACCCCGGCCCGGCCTGTCGCGGGGCGAGGTACATGCCGGGCCGCGCGATCTCCATGTAGCGGGTCGGGTCGGCCATGGGACCGAACCCGAACTTCGCGTAGAGGCCCTGGGCGTCCCGGGTCATGAGCGCGAATCGGCGCAGCCCCTGCAGCCTGGGGTCCGCGAGCACGAACGCCATGAGCGCCTTGGAGAGACCCCGTCCCCGGCATTCCTCGAGGACGTAGACGTCGCACAGGTACGCATAGGTTGCCGTGTCGGTGATGACCCGCGCGAAGCCTACCTGCAGGGCTCGGGGCGTCGGGCCGTAGATGCCGTAGCAGAGTGATGCAGCAGCCGCTCTGGCCACCAGGTCTCTTCCGATCCCCTCAGACCAGTAGGACCGGGTGAGATACGCGTGCACGGCGTCCAGATCAAGGATCGCCGGGTCATCGCTCAGGAAGTAGGCTCCGTGGTCTTCGCGTCGGCTCATCGGTCGGGACGATAGGTGGAAACGGGCGGTCCGATCGGAGTCCGAACGGGACTTGGGGCCGGAGTTGTGCTATCTTGGGGGGTCCCAGGAAGAACCTGGCCAGTGGAGTTAGCCCGATGGAGAAGATGTTCTATTCGTTGGAAGAGGCCGCCGCCAAGCTCGGCAAGAGCGCGGACGATGTCAAGCAGCTCGCGGCCCGCGGGCAACTCCAGGAGTTCCGCGACCGCGACAAGCTCATGTTCAAGAAGGAGCAGGTGGACCTTCTCGCGGGGGGCGAGGACGACCTGATCCCGCTCGCGGGCGACAGCGGCGAGTTGGCCCTGGGCAGCAGCGGGAGCAGCATGAAGCTCGACGCGCCCGGAGGGAAAGACTCTTCCTCCATCTCGATCTTCGAAGCCGAGGGCACCGAGGACGCCGACGCCAACGCCGTCACCCGCGTGACGAACTCGCCCACCATGGCCGATCCGGGCAAGAGCGGCTCGGGCGGGCTGCTGGATCTCACCAAGGAATCCGACGACACGTCGCTGGGAGCCGGGCTGCTCGAGGACGTCTACGGCGGCGAGACGGTCGCGCAGCAGACCGCCGCGGAACCCGCAATCGGCGGCGACGGCGGGGCGCTCTTCGAGACACCGGCCTCCGCCATGGAGTCGGACAATGTCGCCGCAGCCCCCATGATGGTCGCGGCAGAGGCGTACGACGGAAAGGGCTCTTTCCTCGTCGGCGCCTGCTGTCTTGGCATGGCCCTCGCCGTACTCGTCACCGCGTTCTTCCTCATCGGCGGGATGACCTCAACCGCCGGCGGGGGGATGCTCGCCAACATCGCCGACATGTTCTGGATCGGCGGCGCCCTGGTCGTCGTCTTCATCCTGATCGGCGTGGTCGGGTTCTTCGTCAAGAAGGACTGATCATCGACGGATGCCGCCCGAACGAACAACGCCCCCGTCGGACGGGGGCGTTTTCATTGGCGTGTCGGCTCCGCGCCGGGGCCATCTCAGCGGGGCTGGTTCGCCCAGCCATAAGGGAAGGCCGTGGGCGGATCGGAGAGCTTGTACCACGAGGTCGAGAGCCCCCTCGCGTTGATGTACAGGTCGTTGCACTCGAAATCAAGCGTTCGGTTCTGGATGCGCTCGATGCGGTCGGTCGGGGGCTTGAAGAGCTCAACACCGCCGTCGACGAACGTGACATGCCCGGCCATGCCGTGGCGCATCGCGACTTGGTCCTCGTTGCCGAACATCCCATCGCGGTACTGCTGGTTCCAGACGTACGTGCTCTCTTCGAAGAAGAGCGGGATGCCCCGCATGAGCGTGAGCTGGGACGCCGCGGCGGTGGAGAGGATGAACGGCGTCGCCGCCGTCGGGGGCACGTACCCGACCTTGGCCGGAGAGTCGATCTTCAGCCCCTCGAGCTCGTCGAGCATGGTGTAGTCGAACTGGACGCCGGTGCGGCTGGCCCACATGTTCTGGCGGTCCGCACCGGTCGCGGTCTTGCGCCTGTTCGTCGGACACTCGACGATCTCGTGGGCGTTGGCGCTGTATTGGAAGAGGAACCCGGGCTGGCGGTAGCCGATGTCCTGCCCGCGCGGGTTCCAGTACGGGCCGTTGATGATCTGGGCCCACATGGCCACATCGCGGTCATCAGGCTGGACGTTTGGATCAGTCGTAGGGTTCCAGATGCGCTGCCCGTTGGGCCACGCGGTGCGCGGTGCCACCGGCCAGATCTGGTCCTTGTAGTCGGTCGCGTAGGTGTACGCCGCCAGGCCGAGCTGGCGCGCGTTCGAGGCGCATTTCACGGTGCGTCCGGCCTCGCGCGCCTTGCCCAGGGCCGGCAACAGGAGGCCGATGAGCACCGCGATGATCGCGATGACCACGAGCAGTTCGATGAGCGTGAATGCTCTGAGTGCGCGCATGAGGCCTCCTTCAATCCGGGCGGTCGCCGGGGCATGATACCGCGCAACCGCCTGCGACCAATGGCCCCCGGGGGAGAATCCGCTCTTTCCCCGGCTCCCGGTTGCCCGTGCTATCGGGCGGGCACGGGCGGAGCGGCCCTGTCCCCGGCCTCATCGGGCGCCCCCGCGGGGGGCTCCGGGAGCATCATGGCAACCAGAATGGTCGGGATGAAGAGGAACGAGGTCCACCAGACGGCCGTGGCGGCCCCGTGGGCGTGGGCGATGGCTCCCGCAAAGAACACCCCGACCGCCGAAATGAGCCTCCCGATGTTGTACGTGAAGCCTGCCCCCAGCGTCCGAACCAGCGTGGGGAACAGGGGCGGGATGTAGAGCGGGAAGTTCCCGAAGAAGCCCAGGCCGAAGCAGAAGCACACGCTCGTGATGACATAGATGTTGGCGGGCGTGAGTTCCAGCCGGAATCCGACGAGGAACGCCACCAGCGCCACCGCGAGCATGATGACGAACGACCGCCGATAGCCGAACCGCTGCGCGAGGTACGTAGCGATGAAGTTGCCCCCGATGTTCGCGGCGAAGAAGACCACCGCCACCCTTGTCTTGAGAGCTGCCTTGTCCTCGGCGGACCAGTCCTTCACCGCGTCCATCTCCCCGATCGCCATGGGGACGAAGAACAGGAACGCCCAGGCCATGACCAGCGACAGCGAGTTGAAGACCGAGAGAAGGATGGTGGTGCGTCTGAGCCCCGGGGCGAAGAGCGCCGTCACCGGCGGGTGCTCGCCCTTGCCGGCCTCGGCCTTCCAGTGCTCTGGCTCCGGGACCGCCGCACGGATGAACACCGTCAGGAACGCCGGCAGCACGCCGACCACGAAGACCCACTTCGGGTCCAGGCCGCGCATCAGGCCGGAGGTCACGGACGCCATGATGCACCCCGTCATGTAGCCGCTCTGCAGCAGCGCGCTCCCCCACACGCGGTGACGCTTCGGGAGCGTCTCGCTCACGAGTGCGGAGCCCGCGGCCCACTCGCCCCCGATGCCCAGGGCGGCGATGAAGCGGAAGATCATCAGGTGCCACCATTCCGTGGCAAAGAACGACATGCCGGTGAAGATGGCGTAGGTCAGCACCGTGAGCGTGAGAGTCTTTGCCCGGCCCAGCTTGTCGCCCACGCGCCCGAAGACCGCACCGCCCACTGCCCAGCCCACGAGGAACACCGCCTGGATGATGGTGGCCTTGGAGATCGTTTCCGGGTCGTTGGCGGCCTTGCCCCCCAGCAGGCGCCCGACGAAGGGACCCGCGACCATCACGTACAGGTAGCCGTCAAGTCCGTCGAACGCCCACCCGAGAAACGCGGCGATGAGGGCCTTCTTCTGGACCCAGGTCATGCGTTCGGGGGTGGAAGCCACGGCGCCGGTCGTGTCGGGTTTCACGGGGGGCGAGGATACCAACTCGCCCGCTCGGGCGGGCAGATCGCCCCGAAGGCGTCACTTGTTCTGCTTCGCGCGGGCGGCGTTCTCGACGAGGCTCGCCCGCAGCTCGGCGAGCTGCGCGTCGGTGAGGTGCCGCCTCGCCTTGGTGAGCATCGCGATGAACCGATCGATCTCGGCATCCTCGAAGGGGAAGCCGAAGTTCTCTCGCCCCTTGCCGGAGTCGGCGAGCACGGCGCCGTCCGGGCTCAGCACCGCGGTCCAGGGGATGCCGCCGGGCTCGCTGCAGTGCTTGTCGAGCATCGCCTGCCCCCCGGTCATGCGGTCGGTGTCAATCTTGAGGTCGACGAACTCGAGCTTGAGGATTTCCCGAACCCCGGGGGTCTCCATCCAGGCCTCGAGCCTGTGGCACCACACACACCAGGGTGCGCCGAAGTGCAGAAGGACGTTCTTGTCCTCGGCCTTGGCGCGGGTGAGCGCCGACGCCAGCACGGCGTCGGCCTTCTGCGCGGGCGCCTGCTGCGCCGTGAGGAACTCCAGCACCTTGCGTGGCTCATACCCGACGTACGGGTCGCCCCCGGCGTCTGGCGCCGGCTTCTCAAAGGGGCTCGTGGCCTGGTTGGCAAGAACCTTGCCCGAGGCGTCAAGGACGGTGAGGTACGGCACGCCGTGCTTCCTCAGGTCCGCGCCGTACTTCTCCGCAAGATCCATGTGCTTGTCGAAGCGGCCGATGTCAACGAGGACGACCTCGTACTCGTAGGTGATCTTCTTGGAGACATCGCGGTTTTTCTTGAACAGATCGTGGAGCTGGTGGCACCAGCCGCACCAGTTCCCCCCCCACTGCACGAGCACGCGGGTGTTGTTCACCGAGGCGCGGGCGAGCGCCCGTTCGATCTGCGCGGGAGCGTCCGCCGCTGGGTCGTAGATGTCGGGGCGTGCCGTGGCCTGCGCCGGCGCGGATGCGGGCGGTGGCGAGGGTGCCTGGGCATTGGTGAGCGAAACAGCCATGAGCAGCGGGGCGACGAGCAGGGTGCGCATCGGCATGATGTCCTCCCGGGGGGCATGATAATCAGGCCGGGGCATCCAGAAGAACCAAGGTCGGGGCCGGGGCGTCCTACACTCGACGCCGCGGGCGTGTGTCGCCCGCGTGTTCGCATTCGAGTAGGGAGGTTCCTCCAATGAAGTTCAGGCAGATGCTGGGGTGCGCGGCGGCGGTGGCTTTCGTGGCGGCGGTGGCGGCGGCACAGCCCGAAACCGAGAAACCCAAGGAGCAGCCGAAGCAGCCCGCCGAGCAGCCCAGAACGGAACAGCCCAAGGCCGAGCAGCCCAAGGCCGACAAACCCGCGGAGCCCGCGAAGGAGAAGTTCGTGTACGTGAGCGTCAAGACATCGATGGGAGAGTTTTTTCTCGAACTCAACGCGGAGAAGGCGCCGCTGAGCGTCGAGAACTTCCTGAAGTACGTCGACAGCGGGCACTACGACGGGACCATCTTCCACCGCGTGATCGACGGCTTCATGGTGCAGGGCGGTGGGTTCACCCCAGACATGAAGCAGAAGGCCACGAACCCGCCCATCAAGAACGAGTGGAAGAACGGCCTGAAGAACGAGCGCGGAACCATCGCCATGGCCCGCACCAACGTCGCCGATTCCGCCACCAGCCAGTTCTTCATCAATGTCAAGGACAACTCCTTCCTCGACCAGCCCCGCGACGGAGCGGCCTACGCCGTCTTCGGCAAGGTTTCAAAGGGCATGGACGTGGTGGACAAGATCAAGGCGGTCAAGACCGGCGTGAAGAACGGCATGGGCGACGTGCCCGTCACCACCGTGACCATCGAGAAGGTCACCCGCTCCACCGCCGAGGCCGCGACCGAGAAGAAGGGCTGAGCCTCCGCGGCCACCCCGACCCTGCGAACGCCCGGGCCGCCCCGGGCGTTTTCTATTTGTCCGGCCATACGCTCGGCCCATGCACGTGTCGCTGCTGGTGAATCCGGCCTCGGGAAAGGGCGCAGGACGCACGCTTGGCGAGCATCTTGCCTCGGCGCTCGCCCTGTCGGGCCACGGCGTGACGCCCGTCGATCTTGGGGGAGAGCCGGGCGAGTTCATCACACGCCTGCGCCACGCGACCGCGCAGTCTGACGTGCTGGTCGTGGTGGGAGGCGACGGCACCGTGCACCATGCGCTGCCGGGCCTTCTCGGCGGACGGGCGGCCTTGTACCACTGCGGCATGGGCACCGAAAACCTCTTCTGCCGCGAGTTCGGGATGGTCCCCGAGCCCGCCCGCGTGGTGGCGGCGGTGGGGCGCGGCTTGGTCCGTGAGATCGACGTGGCGGAGGTCGCTCGACCCAACGGCGTCCACAGACCGTTCGCGATCATGGCGGGCATGGGGCCCGACGCCGGTGTGATCCGACGATTGCACCGGGCGCGTCGAGGGCCGATCAGCCACGCGTCTTACCTCTGGCCCGTGGTTCAGGAACTCTTCGACCCCTGCCTCCCCACCGTCCGCATCGAAGTGGATGGGACGGAGGTTGTTCCGCCCACCCGGGGTTGGCCGCTCGTCGCGAACATGAGGCAGTTCGCGCTCAGGCTTGATCCCGCCCCCATGGCAGACCCCGCCGATGGCATGCTCGACCTCGTCTTCATGCCCGGGTCCGACGGGTTCGCCGCCGCGGGCTGGGCAATCTCCGCGAAGAGCGGCGAGCACGTGCGCTCGCCCAACTTCATTCACGTCCGGGGGTCAAGGGTCCGCGTGCGGACCGAGGAACCGGGCACGTGGCTTCAGTGTGATGGAGAGGCGATCGGGGACGCTGCGGGCTGGCGTGAACTGGGATTCAGGATTGCGGGAAGCCGCCTCCGGGTGCTCATCCCCTAGCCGCCGGCCCGGCTAGGGGCTCTGCCTTGATGGACTACCCTTAGCGCGTGATGTCGCCAGAGTTCACCCTCTACGACCAGACAGGCAAGGTCCCGGCGCCCGCCAGGCGGTGGATCGCGGAATGCGCGCGCAAGTGCTTTGACATAATGAACTTGGTCGGATCGATCCGCGTGTGCGTGCTCGACGATGCCGCCATGGGTGATCTCCACCGACGCAGCCTGGGGATTCCCGAAACCACGGATGTGCTGACGTTTGACCTGCTGGAACCGTCCGAAAAACGGCCACGAGACCCTACCTGTTTGCAATTTGGAAGTGAACCATTAGGTATTGATACGGATATCTACGTCTGCCTCGACGAAGCAGCACGCCATTCCGACCTGGGCGGGTATCCTGTCGAGCGTGAGTTGTTGCTGTATGTCCTGCACGGGGTGCTTCACTGCCTCGGGTATGACGACCACTCCGACGAGGGTTGGGAGGCGATGCACCGGAAGGAAGATGAGATTCTGACGGCGATCGGGGTCGGTCCCGTGTTCCGCAACCCCGATCAGGTTTGATGGGAGGCAGCATCCGTGGGCGCCGGAGTTTGGCTTGGGGTCGCGGCGGCGGCATTGATCCTGGGATCCGTGCTCGCGACTTTGGTACAGGCGATCCGTGACGTTTCTCGGACGAGGTTGGAAGAGCTGGCGCTCAGGCGTGGGGGCGAGTCGGCCCGCAAGCGAATCGCCGACCTTGTGGACCATCAGGAGGGATACGCGTCAGCCATGGCCCTGCCGCGCACCGCGTGCAGCCTGGTTGTGGGTGTGGCGCTGGTCATGTGGGTGACGGTCACCCGGGGCCTGACCGCGCCGTCGGCGGTGGAACTGGCATTGGGGCTGGTGCTGGCGTCGCTGCTTCTCTGGATCTTCGTGTCGATGGTTCCCATCAGCATCGCGAGGTACGCCGCGGCGGGCACGGTGCTCGCGTGGGCGCCCCTCATGCGGGCGACGTACCTCGTCGGGCGACCGTTCGCGGCGCTGGCGGCCGGCCTGGACGAGGTCATCCGGCGGCTGAGCGGGCGCGCGGACAAGTCCGCCGCCACCCAGGAGGACATCCTGGAGGCCGTGGAGGAGGCCAAGTTCGAGGGTGCGATGGACGAGCAGGAGCAGGAGATGATCGAGGCGGTGGTGACCCTGCGGAGCAAGACCGTGGCGCAGGTGATGACACCCCGCACCGAGATCGAGGCGATGGAGCTTTCGAACGACCTCTCGACGGTGACCGCGACCATCCGGTCGATCGGCCACAGCCGCATACCCGTCTACGAGGAGAATCTGGACCACATCGCGGGCGTGTTCTACGTCAAGGATCTGATGAAGTGGCTGGCGGGAGAGGGGTCGCGGACGGGCAAGCCCTTCAACCTCAAGTCGCTCCTCCGCCCCGCGATCTTCGTGCCGGAAACCAAGACTGTCCGCGAACTCCTCCCCGAGCTTCTCTCCAAGCGCGTGCACATCGCGCTGGTGGCGGATGAGTACGGCGGAACCGCCGGTCTGGTCACGATCGAGGACATCATCGAGGAGGTCTTCGGCGACATCCAGGACGAGTACGAGAATGTGGAGGACCAGCAGACGGAGGTGAAGATCGACTCTGCGAAGCGCAGCGCCGAGATCGACGCCCGGGCCTACATCTCCGACGTCAATGATGCCCTGCTGCCGCTGGGGCTCGAACTCCCCGCCAGCGAGGACTACGACACCGTCGGGGGCTTCGTCACCGTCACGCTGGGGCGCATCCCGGGAGCGGGCGAGGCGTTCCGGCATGACGGGATGGAGATCCGCGTGCTCGAAGCCGAGCCGACCCGCGTCATGAGGGTCGAGGTGATGGGCCACCGCGCTTCGGCGCCCGCGGAGGCCGCTCCGACCGGGAACGGGCGCGCCTAGCGGCCGGGAGCGAAGGGAACGCCGCTGATTGCCAGTGGCTGAATGCCCGAGACGCGCCACTCTCCGTCGTCGCCACGGTGATAGTCCAGCCTCCACCATGACACCCCGGGCACGCCCGAAGCAAGCGTGGCCCGGACCTTGATCTGAACGCGTCCGCGGCGTGGAGTCTCGCCGACCGCCTGCACCTCAAGCACCCCGTAGTCCTTGAGCTCCAGCCGGCCACCCTTGGCGAACTCCGTGGCGACGCGCCGGAGGATGGCCTCGAGCGGCTCGGCCCCCTCGCGTTCGAAGGTGAGAAGCACCACCTCCGGATCCAGGCGCCGGGCCAGGGCGTCGGCATCGCCCGCGGCGACCGCCGCGACAACCTCCCTCGAATGGCGTCCCAGGCGTTCGGGCGTGGTTTCCACCAGGCTCGAGAGCACGCCCACACCCAGGGCCACCAATAGGAGGATGCCGGCAACGACCCGGCCCTTTCTACGAGCCGGTTCGCGCGAGGCGAGCCAGAAGGCGAGCGCGACCACACCGAGGCAGGCGATCAGTGGGGCGGGCGACTCCAGCGTGAGCCGCTCCATGAGCGGGCTGGGCGGCAGGGGCGGGGGGTCCTGAATCGTCCAGGGGGCGATCTGCGGGGCCGGAGCGGGCATGTTTCGAGCCTCCGGGGCCACTTGGCCGATGTGAGCGGGTGATCCCGGGCACTCGGCCCGTATGGGCGGACTGTACAACCCGGCGGAGCCGGTGAGAGGCGCGGATGGCGGCGGACGAGACAGTGTTGGATCGAAACCTCCGCGCCATTGCCGAGCGCTGCCCCGGCGTCGCGGAGCGCCTGCGGCGGGAAGCGCCCCGGACCGCGATCGGCTTTGCCCCGGCGGAGGACGGCCTGCTCGCGGGCTGGCTGGTCGAGGGCGGCACGACACGACAGCTCTGTAGCCGACGCCAGCCCAGGGCAGAGGCCCAGCGGCTGGCCGACGGGGTGGACATCGCGAGCAGCGCCGTTGTCGTGGTCCGCGGCATGGGCATGGGCCACCATGTCGCGTTGCTGGCCGAGAGGCTGGGGGCGCACGGCGCGATCATCGTCTTTGAGCCCGACCTGGGGCTCCTGCGGGCGGTCTTGGAGCGAGTGGACCTGAGCCCCGCGGCGGCGCGGACGAACCTCATCGTGCTCACCGACCCTTCGGACACCGGCGCCATGGCGAGCGCCGTGACGGGCATCGAGGCCCTGCTGGCATCCGGGACGACGATCCTGGATCACCCGCCCAGCCGCGCGAGACTGGGGGCCAGCGCCGAGGTCTTCGGGACGGCGTTCGCGGGCGTGATGAAGGCGGTGCGGACCAACGTGGTGACGACGCTGGTGCACGCGGACGTGACGCTGCGGAACCTGGTGCAGAACATCGCGTACTACGCGTCGTGCCCCGGGGTGGATGATCTGGCGGGTCGCGGCACGGGGCGGCCCGCGGTGGTGGTGAGCGCCGGACCCAGCCTCAAGCGGAACATCGACCTGCTCGCGGCCCCGGGGGTGCGGGACCGGGTGGTCATCATCGCGGTGCAGACGGTGCTGAAGCAGTTGCTGTCGCGGGGCATCCGCCCGCACTTCGTGACCGCGCTGGACTATCACGAGATCAGCCGCCGGTTTTACGAGGGGCTGACGGCGGCGGACGTGGAGGGCGTGACGCTCGTGGCCGAGCCGAAGGCGAACCCCGCGATCCTTCGGGCGTTCCCCGGGGTGATCCGCTGCCCGGCGGAGGACGTGCTGGACCGGATCCTGGGGCCGGCGATGGCGCGGCGCCGGGGCGAGTTGCCCAACGGCGCGACGGTCGCGCACCTGGCGTACTACCTCGCGCGGCACCTCGGGTGTGATCCGGTGATCCTCGCGGGGCAGGACCTTGGCTTCACCGACGGCCAGTACTACTCGGAGGGCGCGGCGATCCACACCGTGTGGGGGCCGGAGCTGGGCGAGTTTCGCACGCTCGAGATGTTCGAGTGGGAGCGGATCGCTCGCATGCCGAGCCTGCTGCGTCGCACGACCGACCACCTCGGGCGGCCCATCTACACCGACGAGCAGATGGCGACGTACCTCGTGCAGTTCGAGCGGGACTTCATGGCGGACGACATGCGGGGTCTGCGGGTGATCGACGCGACCGAGGGCGGCGTGCGCAAGCAGCACACGCGGATCATGCCGCTGGCAGAGGCACTCTCCACCTTCCGCGCATTCGGCCCCACACCGGGCTTTGCGCCCGCGGGCGGGCCCGCGTGCCGCGTCCGCGCCGTGCGAGATCGCGTGGCGGCGGTTCGCGCGTCCGCGGCGCGCGTGGGAGGGCGTTGCCGCGAGGCCGGCGCAATCCTGCGCCGCATGCTCGACCAGCACGCCGACCAGGCGAGCGTGAACAGGCTCATCGCGGAGGTGAACAAGGTCTCCGAGCAGGCGATGGGCGAGGAGGCGTACTGGCTGGCCCAGCATGTGAACCAGACTGGCCAACTGAACCGCTTCAAGGCGGACCGTGCGCTGGAGGCGGCCTCGGACCTGCCCCCGCTCGAACGCCAGAAGCGAGAGATCCAGCGCGACATCACCAACGTCCAGTGGCTGGGCGACGCGGCGGACCAGGTCGTCGAGATCCTCGACCAGGGCGTGCGCGTACTGGACGGCGGGCCGATCGTGACCCGAGACTCGAATGCTCCAAGGGTCGTCGGGGGCGAGGAGCCGGGGGGAAAACTGACCGCCTTCGTCCTCGCGGACACGGGCCGCACCGGCCTCGGACTCCCCAGGGACTCGCTCCTCCCGTGGGCGAACGGGAAGACCCGCCTCGCGCACACGCTTGACCGGCTGGCAGCGGCGAGGCGCGTGGCGGGCGTCGTGGTGCTGACGGACGACCCGGAGCGTGCGCACGCCGCGGCGGGGAGATGGCCCGGGGGCCTCCGCGTGGAGTTCCAACGGATCGAGGCGTCGGACTATCGGCGGCGTGCCGCCAGCGTCGCGGCGTCGCGGCTGTGGTCGCGCGCGTCCTGGCGCGGGGGCATTGCCAACCTGACTTCGTTCGACGAGGCGGCGCACCCCGGCGCATTGGCAGCGGCCATGGCCAGGGCGGGCGTCGAGGCGGGGCTCGTGCTGGGGGCCGACTGGAGCCTGGTCGACCCGGGCCTGATCGACGCGGTCACGCACAGGCACCTGGAAAACCCGGGGAAGCACCCGATCGCCTTCACCCAGGCACCGCCGGGGCTGGCGCCGATGGCACTCTCCCGCGCGGGCGCGGAGCAGATGGCACGCTCCGGCGGCTTCACGGGGACCGTGGGCGCGCTGCTGGGGTACGTGCCGGCGGCGGCGCAAGCGGACCCGATCGCGAAGGGTGTGTGCGTGGACGTGGACGCGCGGGTGCGGGACACGCTGTGGAGGTGCATCCCCGACACGCCCGTGCTCTCGGGGGCGCTCGCGCCGCTCGCGGGGCTGGATGCACTCACGATCGCGGCGCGGCTGGCGGAGCTCGGGCACGCAGTTGAAACCGTTGAACTGGCGCTCGATGCGGAGGCGGACCCCATCGCCGTGGACGACGCGCTGCGGGCGGGTCTGGAGGGCGCGGACTGCCCGTCGCTCACGCTCTGTGCCACGTCGGGCACCGGCGCGGCGCTGGTGGCGATGACGGCCGACGCCGCGAGGGCCATGGGGTACGCGGGCGTGCACCTGAGGCTGGGAGTGGACGCGCTGGGCGCGGGCGTGGTGCTCGCGTCCCCGGGCTTCGGGCTGGACGTGCTGAGCGTGGATCTGGACGCGGACACGGGTGAGGCGCTGATGCGGCGCTGGGGTCGGAGCGACATCGAGGTGGTGCGCGAGGAACTCTGCCGCATGTTCGACGCGGCGGGCGGGGGCTCCGGCCTTCCCCGGCCCTGGATCGTGCCCCGCATGACCCGCCGGGACTCGACCTACGAGCAGATCGAGGGTTTCTACGCACGATGGATCATGACGCTCGGGGCCGCGGTCATCGACACACCCTGGGACGCCACGCCCGACGAGCGCATCCAGCCCCTGACCTGGCCCTGCGGCGCACGGGCGCGCCGGCTCGCAACGCACCGCGTGCTGACGCCCCACGCCGCACCACTGGCGCCCCAGAACGCATGACCGGAGCGATCGCCATCATCCTCGCGAGGGCCGGCAGCAAGGGCGTGCCGGGGAAGAACGTCCGCGACGTGGGCGGGCGGCCTTGCATTACCTGGACCATCGACGCGGCGAAGGCCGCGCCTGAGATCGCCACGATCGCCGTCTCCTCGGACGACCCGCGAGCGCTGGCTCTCGCGGCGCAGGCGGGGGTCACCCCTCTGGAGCGGCCGGCGGACCTCGCGAGCGACACCGCCCGAGTCGACGACGCGGCCCGCGATGCACTGACCCGGCTGGGGCGTCCTCCCCATGCGCGAGCCGTGACCCCGACGACCCCGATTGTGATCCTGTACGCAAACTGCCCCGTGCGACCGGCGGGGTGCATTTCTGCGGCGGTGCGTCTGCTGGTGGAGAGCGGCGCAGACTCCGTGCAGACCTATCAACCCGTAGGCAAGCACCACCCGTGGTGGACAGCGCGCCTGTCCGACGGCGGGCAGGTCTCGCCTTGGGAGGGTGCGGTGCTGAACCACGGCGTGTTCCGGAGGCAGGACCTCCCCGCCGCGTTTGTTCCGGACGGCGCGGTGCTGGCCATGACCGCCCGGGCGTTGAGGCTGGAAGTGCCGGGTGCAACGCCCGGCCCGCACCAGTTCTTCGGCCTGGATCGACGGGGGATCGTGAATCCCGAGGGGTCGGTGGTGGACATTGACTCGCCGCTGGACCTGGCGGTGGCAAGCGTGCTGCTGACCCAGAACGGGGCTTGCGGCTCGAGGGCCGAGTCCGTAGCCTGTGTGTCCCGGGGGGGATCTGTGGAGTGACCAATGAGCGAACCCGGCGCCGAATCCGTCTCTGCTGAGTTGCTGGACCGCGATGGCAAGCCCCTGCCCCCGCTGCCCGCGGACGCGACCCCAGAGCAGAAGGACGCGCACTGGATGCAGCACGTCTATCAGGGCGACCGCATGCCCCAGCTCACGGTGCGGGCGGTGCTCATGGGCGGGCTGCTGGGCATGCTCATGGCTGCGTCGAACCTGTACACGACCCTCGCCATCGGCTGGGCGTTCGGCGTGGCGATCACCGCCTGCGTCATGTCCTTTGTCATCTGGAACGCCATCCGAGCCCTCACGCTGGGCTTCGCCTCCAAGATGTCCGTGCTCGAGAACAACTGCATGCAGTCCACGGCGTCGGCGGCGGGCTACTCCACCGGCGCCACCCTCGCCACCATGTTCGGAGCCCTCCTGCTCCTCGCGGAAACCCCCGAAGGCAAGACCGCGGCGGACATCAAGAGCTGGGACATCCAGCCCATCTGGGTCGTGGTCCTTTTCACGCTCTGCACCGGCCTCATGGGCGTCTTTCTCGCGGTGCCCATGAAGCGGCAGATGATCAACTACGAGGGGCTGCGTTTCCCCTCCGGCGTGGCGGCGGCGGAAACGCTGCGAAACCTCCACGCCGCGTCGAGGGAGGCTGTCCTCCGCGCGTACGTCCTGCTCCTGGGGATGTTCGTCGGGGTGGTGACGGGCATTCTCAACACCGGCGAAGGGATGCTCGGGTTCCTCGACCGTTTCAACGAGTGGATGAAGAAGTCGGTCGGCTTCGCCTTCCGGGTCCCTGAGAGCCTGCCCGAGCGCGGCTTCTGGATGCTGCAGGGCAAGCAGTTCAACAACTACCAGTTCGACCTGTCGGTCCTGCTGATCGCGGCGGGCGTGATCACGCGCATGCGCGTCTGCCTCTCGATGCTCGCGGGCTCGCTGCTGCTCTACGCCGTCGTCGGCCCCGCGCTGGTGCAGAAGGACATGGAGTCGCCGGGCAGCGGCTGGAAGCAGTCTCCGGGCGGAGCGATGGTCTTTGAGCACGGCGAATGGAAGCACGATCCGGGCGTCACCTGGGTCTTCGACGCCCGTGAGCGGGACTCCAAATACCTGACCAACATCCCGCTCAACGTGCGCCCGGGCGACCTCAACAGCGAGACCGTCGCCAAGGCACGCCAGACGGACCCCGCACGGTACACCAATCCGGAGGGCACGCCCGAGGGGGCCATCGCCGTCGCCTTCGGCGGCACGACCTTCCGCGTGACCACGTGGTCGCTCTGGGGCGGCACGGCCCTCATGGTGTTCGCGAGCCTGGCTTCGCTCGCGGTGCAGTGGAAGACCGTGCTGCGGGCCTTCGGCGGCATCGGCAAGAAGCAGGCGGGCGACACCAGCGCCAGCGATATCGAAGTGCCGGTGCGGTGGATGATCATCGGCCTGGTCCCCGTCGGCATCGCCATGGTCGCGATCCAGGTGCTGGGCTTCCACATCACCTGGTACTGGGGCGTGCTCGCGGTCGCCCTCTCCTTCTTCCTCTCGATGGTCGCCTGTCGGGCCACGGGCGAGACCGACACGACGCCGATCGGCGCCATGGGCAGGGTCATGCAGCTCGTCTTCGCCGTGCTTCACCCGGGAGATGTGCGGGCCAACCTCGCCTCCGCCGGCATTGCGGCGAACAGCGCGAGCTCGTCCGCGGACCTGCTGACGGACCTCAAGAGCGGCTACCTGCTGGGCGCCAACCCTCGCAAGCAGTTCCTCGCCCAGTTCCTGGGCGTGTTCTTCGGCACCGTGGCCATCGTCCCCATCTGGTTCCTGATGATCCCCAACAAGGCGGCCCTGGAGAAGTACGCCGCCCCGGCGACCCGCCAGTGGGAGGCAGTGGCCCGCGTGCTCACCAAGGGCATCGACCAACTGCCCCAGTCGGCCCAGGTCGCCATCATGGTCGGGGCGGCGGTGGGCATCCTGCTGCCGATCCTCGAAAAGCTCATGCCCAAGTACCGCAAGTACCTCCCATCGGCGATGGGCCTTGGCCTGTCCTGGGTCATCCCCTTCTCGAGCGCGATCGGATTCTTCGCGGGCGCGCTGCTTGTGATGCTCTGGGAGCTGATGCACCGCAGGTCCGCCGAGAAGTACTCCGTGGGCCTGGCTTCCGGCCTCATCGCGGGCGAGGGCCTGATCAAGGCGATTCTGGCCATGACGGCGACGGCGATCGGGCTGCTGGCCGGTTGAGCCGGGCACGCGGGCCGGAGAACGTCCCGGGCGGGGTGGTCCATGTCGCGGCCCTATGATCGGGCCTCACATGCCTATTCCTCGCGTTGCCATCGTGGGCCGGCCGAACGCCGGCAAGAGTTCTCTCATGAACATGATCGCCGGGGCGAAGGTCTCCATCGTGGACCCGACCCCGGGGGTGACGCGCGACCGAGTTTCGGCGATCGTCGACCTGCCGCCCCCGTTCAAGGGCACGCCGGCGAAGACCGTCGAGTTCATCGACACCGGTGGCTTCGGGGTGTACACGGCGGAGGGTGCCCGCTACGACGAGGTCGGGCACGACCTGGCGAAGCTCACCGAGGGGATCGAGGAGCAGATCGCGCTCGCGGTGCAGAACTCCGACCTCGTGCTGTTCTGCGTGGACGCGCAGCAGGGCGTGACGCCCGCGGACCGGGAGATCGCGAGGCTGCTGCGCGAGGGTCGCTACGGGCAGGCCCGAGGGCGCCGACGCGGCGCTTCCAAGGGGACCACGCCCCCGGTCCGGGTCGTGGCGACCAAGGTCGACGGACCCAAGTGGGAGCCGCACGCGCACGAGCTCTCGGGGCTGGGCTTCGGAGAGCCGATCCCCTGTTCGGCCAAGAACAACTACTTCCGACGCGACTTCACCGATACGTTGTTCGAACTCCTCCCCAAGACCCCGCCGGACGAAGCGAGGCAGGCCACGGCGGACCTGCACGTTGCCATCATCGGCAAGCGGAACGCGGGGAAGAGCACGCTGGTGAACGCGCTCGCGGGTGCGCCGCGCGTGATCGTCTCGGAGATCCCGGGGACGACGCGTGACGCGGTGGACGTGCGGTTCGAGATGGACGGGAGGAGCATCGTTGCCATCGACACCGCCGGCCTCCGTCGCAAGAGGTCGTTCCAGAACCAGATCGAGTGGTACGCGCTGGACCGCCTCGAGCGGTCCGTCGACCGGGCCGACGTGATCCTGCTCCTGATCGACGCGACGGAGAAGCTGAGCCAGGTGGACGAACAGCTCGCGATGCTGGCGCAGAAGGCGTTCAAGCCCGCGATCATCGTCGTGAACAAGTGGGACGCGGTGGAGGGCAAGCGCGACCCCAAGGGCCGGCCCGTGACCACCAAGACCTACGAGACCTATCTCCGCAAGGAGCTGCAGGGCCTGGCCTTCGCCCCCATCGCGTTCATGTCGGGCAAGACGGGGCTCAACATCGCCGCAACCATCGACCTTGCCTTCGATCTGCACCGCCAGTCGTGCGAGCGGGTGACCACGGGCAAGCTCAACCGGCTGTTCAGACGGATCATCGAGCAGCAGGGTCCGTCGGACACCGTGGGCAGCTTCGCGAAGGTGTACTACGTGGCGCAGACGGGCGTGGCGCCGCCCACGATCACGCTGGTGGTCAACAAGCCCGAGCTCTTCCGGCCCAACTACATCCGGTTCCTCCTGAACCGGATGCGGGAGGAACTGCCGTTCGAGGAGGTGCCCATCCGACTCGTGGTCCGTGCCCGACGCCAGCGAGAGGACGACCTGGCCTCGTCCGCGGACGGGGATGGCGTCGCGCGGGTCACCCGCGGGCGCAAGGGCGTGAGCGAACGGCTGCAGGGCCGCCGCGCCGGGGCCTCGAAGGCGGGGCCCGAACCCACCGGTGCCGCGCTGCTGAGCGAGGAGCACTCCGAACTGGTCGACCTGTCCAAGTTCGGCGATGATCCCTCCGAGTACTTCGACGACGAGGGCCCCGACGAGGGCGATGAGGACTGAACCTCGCGGGACCGAGGCGGGTGTGGGGGGTACGATCGGCTCCCCGTCGGCAGCCTCACCCCGAGCGGGCGAAGAACCATGCCACACATCATCACCGAACCCTGTATCGGCACCAAGGACACGGCCTGCGTGCAGGTCTGCCCCGTCGATTGCATCCACCCGACAAAGAACGAACCGGACTTTGCGACCACGCAGCAGCTCTACATCGACCCGGATACCTGCATCGACTGCGCCCTCTGCGTGGATGAGTGCCCCGTGAAGGCGATCTTCCAGCAGGAGGATGTTCCCGCGGAGTGGAAGCACTACGTGCAGGTAAACCTGGATTACTACAAGGCCAAGTAGCGCGGCCCGATGCGGGGTCCGCGGGTTTCATCAGGTTGTGCTTGCTCGGTCGCCCTCTGCGCGGTACAAGCGACCTACGGCTGGGGCATTTCGCCCCGTGTGGGGTGACCCCCGCTCATTCGTGCGGGAGATTCATCATGCGAGCTTGTGCGACGTCCGTCGTCCTGGCGGTGTGCTGCGCACCCGCCTTGGGCCAGTTCGTTTCGGGCTTTGAGGCACCGACCTACAACGGTTCACCGGCGGGAACGCCCATTTCCGGGCAGGACGGCTGGTACCTGCCGGCGGTCGCGGGATCCGTGGATGGGCTGGTCTTCACCTACGAGGCCAATGCCTTGGGCATCACGCCGCTACCCGGCGGCGATGCGCAGTTCGAGGCCGGGGTTTCCGGCGGGGGTACCGCGTTCGCCCGCGCCCAGCGAGACATCGACTTCTCCGTCGGCGGCGACTGGACCGTCACCTTCGACCTCGCCGTCACATTTGGAGGGCCGCTGCCTTCCGCGCCGAATCTCGGGAGTTTCTCGCTCCAGCCCAGCACGACCAGCACCTTCTGGCAGACGCTGTACAACTGGGTGGATGTCAACACCTGCACCGAGTGGAACCTGGCCTTCATGCCCTTTGACTCGTTCGGCGTGCAGGCCGCCCAGCCCGGCCTGCTCCCCGATCCCGCGTTCGGCAACCTCGCACCCAATCACTGGTACCGCCTGAGCGTGTCGTGGTCGTTCACCTCGAACCAGATCACCTCCATCTCCATCACCGACCTCGTCTCCGGCGCCACCACCACGGTCACCCCGGTGGACTGGTACCTCTCCGGCGGCGCGTCTCCGGTGAACCCGTTGCCGACCTCCATTCGCCATTTCGTCGGGGGCGGCGCGGGCAACACGGTCGCGGTCGACAACTTCTCAATCTCCGGCGGCGGCGGCCCCAACCCGTGTGACCCGGACTTCAACCAGGACGGCAACTCCGACCAGGACGACGTGCAGTATCTCACCAACGTCGTCGCGGGAGGCGAGAACCCGACCGGCCGCGACCCGGACTTCAACCAGGACGGCAACGTCGACCAGGACGACGTGCAGGCCCTGATCAATGTGGTCGCCGGAGGCGAGTGCCCGTAAGTCTCGGATCGAACGATCCTTGAAGCGATCCCCCGACCCTCGGCACTACCAATGCCGGGGGTCTTTTTTGTGGGAGGCTCCGCCGTGAACTCCGGCGCGAACCGGGCGGCTCCCCCGGGCGTAGGGTGGATGTCCGGGCTCAGGCTGCGCGCCGCGGCCAGGGCAGTCCGTCTAGACTCTCGCCCGTCCGTTCTGGACGGGTTTGTCATTCCGGAGTGTTTCATGGCCGAGCACGCCCACACCCATAACCACACGCACCACCATTCCGAAGAGAGCGAGGGAGTCCAGTGTTGCTCCCACCATGAGATCGCGATCGAACGGTGGATTCTGTTCACGCTGGTGGGAGGCGTGCTCATCGCGGCGGCGACTGTCGCCAAGCTGACCGGCATGGTCCCGCCGAAGGTCGCGAACATCCCCGCGATGGTCGGGGCGGCCCTGCTCTCCATTCCTCTGCTCATGGCCGCGTGGATCGAGGTCCGCACGGCCCGGGTGTCCAGTTCGTCCCTTGCCGCGCTGGCCATTCTCGCGGCGGTGGCCATCGGGGAGTACATCACCGCGGGGTGGCTTGCGTTCATCCTGGTGGTCTTCGGGCAGTTGGTTCGGCGGTCTGCGAGCGGGGCGCAGCGAGCCATCGAGCAACTCGTGAGGCTGACGCCGACGCGCGCCCGCGTGGTGCGAGAGGGCCGCGAGGAAGAGATCGGCATCGCGTCGGTCAGGGTCGGTGACCTCGTCCGCGTCCGGCCCGGCGAGAACCTCCCGGTGGACGGCCGGGTCGCCACGGGCCGCACGACGATCAACCAGGCCTCACTGACCGGCGAGGCTGTGCCCGCGGAAGTGGCCGTGGGAGACCAGGTCTACGCCGGCACGACGAACATCTCGGGCGGCATCGACATCGAGGTGACCCGGATCGGCGCGGATACGACGATCGGGAAAGTGATGGGGCTCATCCGTTCCGCGGAGCAGAGCCGCACACCCCGCCAGATGCTCATCGAGCAGGTGGCCCGGTTCTTCGTTCCCGTGGTGCTCGCGGCGGCGGCGATCGCGTGGTTCGTGATGGCCCGCTCCGAGAACGACGCCGTGCGGGCCCAGGCCGCGATCACCGGCGTGACGGTCCTGGTCGTCGCCTGCCCGTCGGCACTCCTGCTGTCGAGCCCGAGCGCGATGCTCGCGGCGTTTGCAGCGGCGGCGCGGCTGGGCATCATGATCAAGGCCCCCAATCACCTCGAAGCCGCGGCCAACGTCAACGCGGTCGTCTTCGATAAGACCGGCACCCTGACCACGGGCAAGTTCCAGGTCACTCGTCTGTCGCCCGCCCCGGGCGTGGAGGGCGCGGACCTGCTGGCGGCGGCGATCAACGGCGAGCAGCACAGCAATCACCCCCTCGCGCAGTCCATCCTCGCCACCGGGGCACAGGCCCGGCTGACCCCCGACGGCACGAACGACTACGAGGAAATCCATGGGCGGGGCGTCCGCGCTCGCACCAGCATGGGAGAGATCTGCGTCGGACGTGCGAGCTGGCTCGTGGAGCTCCAGCCCGGGATCAAGCCCGTGCTCGAGGACGTGCAGAACTCCATCGAGGGCATGACCGGCGTGCACGTGATGCGCAACGGGCAGTACCTCGGCGCCGTGGGCCTCGAGGACACCATCCGCACCAACACCCGCAACGTCATCCAGCACCTTCGCGACCTGCAGGTGAAGCTCATCGCGGTCTTCACGGGCGATCGCCTGAGCGTGGCGCGGCGCGTCGGCCAGGCCGTCGGCGCCGACGCGGTCGAGGCCGAGTGCCTGCCGGAGGAGAAGCACGAGCAGATCGAGTCGCTCGTGAAGGGTGGCTACCGCACGCTGATGGTTGGCGACGGCATCAACGACGGCCCCTCGCTGGCGGCGGCGGACGTGGGCGTGGCGATGGGCCTGACGGGCTCGGACATCGCGGCCAACTCGGCCGGCGTCGCGCTCATGAACGACGATCTGTCGCGCGTGCCCTTCCTCATCGAGCTCTCCCGGCGCACCCGCGCCATCATCACCCAGAACATCATCGCCTCGGTCCTGATCGCGGCGGCCGGGCTGGTGCTCGCGGTGACCGGCACCAAGGAGATCGGCGCGGCGGCGCTGCCGTTGGCGGCGCTCTACCACTTCGCGGGCGACCTCTTCGTCATCGGCAACTCGTTCCGGCTGTTCCGCTTCGGCGAGGACTTCGCGGAGGCCGAGAAGCCCGCCGAGGCCGCAGGCCGCAAGCGCCGCGAGGCGAGCGTGCGCGGGCTTTCCGCCCAGCCCATCGGCTGATGGCTGCTACCGGAGCCCGCCCAGGCGAACCGCGGCATTGATCAGCGCCAGGTGCGAGTATGCCTGCGGGTAGTTGCCCAGGGGGCGCCCGGTGTGGAGCTCTCGCTCTTCCGAATAGAGACCCAGGGGCCCCGCCTGCGCGGCGTAAGCGTCCAGGAGCGCCCGGGCGCGGTCGGACTCTCCGATGAGCCAGAGGGACTCGATGAGCCACCCGGTGCAGAGGTGGAAGCAGCCCTCGGAGCCCGGCAGCCCGTCGTCGTAGCGATACCGGAGGACGCCATCTCCGATCCGGAGGTGCTTCTCGATCGCGCGCACGGTTGAGACAAACCGGTCATCCCGGGGAGGAAGCAGGCCGGTGAGCCCGACCAGCATCCCGGCGGCGTCAAGGTCCGCCGATCCGTAGTGTGCCGTGAACGCACCGACCTTGGTGTTGTACCCCCTCGCGAGGATGTCCTCGCGGATCTCGTCCCGCAGCGCGGCCTCTTCCTCGCGGATGGGCTCGCCCAGCAGCTCGCGGGCCCGGATGGCCCGGTCCACGGCGTGCCAGCAGAGCGTCTTGGAGTGGACGTGGTGACGCAGCGGGCCGCGGATCTCCCAGATGCCGTGGTCCGGCTCGCGCCACCGCCTCGCGACGGCGCGGACCATCGCGTCCAGCAGGCGGCGGTGGTCGGGCGTGAGCGGTGCTCCGCACTCCGCCATGAGGCAGATGAGGTCCGCGACGGGGCCGAAGACATCGAGCTGGACCTGGTGCGCCGCGCCGTTCCCGACGCGCACGGGCCGGCTGCACTCGTACCCGGCGAGCCCCGCGACCTCTCCCTCGGGACCGAGCTCCGTGCCCCGGACGGTGTAGATCGGCCTGAGTCTCTCCGGGCTGTCGAGGTCGTCAACGATGGCGAGCAGCCAGTCAAGGAACTTCATGGCGTGGCCCGTGGACCCCAGCCGCACGAGCGCCGCGGCGGACATCGCCGCGTCACGAACCCAGCAGAAGCGGTAATCCCAGTTCCGACCCCCGCCCAGTTGTTCCGGCAGGCTGGTGGTGCCGGCGGCGAGGATGGCCCCGCTCGGCCCGTAGCACAGGGCCTTGATCACGAGCGCCGACTGTCGCACCAGGTCTGTGTGCAGCACGGTGGTGCGCATCGCCGCGGCCCAGCCGTTCCAGAATGCGGCGGTCGCCTTGCGTCGCCCGGGCTCGGACGGACCCCGCGCCATGGAGGCGGTCCCGACGCGGAGCTCGAGCGGGAGCCCCCCGGGGGGGATGTCGAGCTCCGCGACCGCGGTGTGGTGCGTCCCCTCGGGCTCGATGATCCACCGGACCCCGGGCGAAACGAGGACGATGGGGTCCACCGACCCCTCGACCAGGAGCCCATCCGGGAGCACGCGCAGCCGCGTGGACACTCTGCCGAAATCAAGCCTGGGAGCAAAGGTGATGCGAACGGGCCCGGACCCTTCGACGACGCGGAGAAGGTCGGTGCGGCCTGCACGCTGGAATGCTCTCCCCCCCGAGCAGTCGAGGTAGTCCGTGACGGTGAGCCGCCGATAGCGGCTGACGGTGATGAGCGTGGAGCCTTCGTAGGTCCGCTGAGGGATCGCGTCGGCGGGCTCATCCGCGGGGGCGACCTCGAAGTACCCCGCTCCGGGTCCGCCCACCAGCGCGCCGAAAACCGGGGGCGAGTCCGCGCACGGTGTACCGAACCAGACCATGCGCCCGGAGGGGGCGGTGAGCGCGATTGATCGCTGGTCGGAGAGCATCGCGTGGTGGTCGATGGGGGGTGGACGATCCTGATTGACGTGCTCGGCCCGCGCCCGGCACAGGGACCCGAGGAACGCGGCGACCTCATCCACGTTCGCGAGCCGGGTAGCCGCCGAGGTCGGCCCGGGCCCGACCTTGATGCCCAGGTGTGGAGAGTGCAGCACCCCGAACGCATCCTCATCGGTGCGGTCATCCCCCGCGTAGACCAAGGCTGAGGCGCCGACCTGCAGGATGAGATCCTTGACCGCCTCACCCTTGTTGGCGCGGAGCAGGGGGAACTCCACGACCATGATGCCGTAACGCAGCGGGACAACGCCGAGGCGGGCGGCGAGTGACTCGGAGTCCGCGAGCAGCCGATCGCGCTGGGACGGGTCAACGTGACGGTAGTGGAGCGCCGGGCCGGCTGGCTTGGGCTCCAGGACCGCGCCCGCGTACGCGGACTCCAGTTGCTGCAGTTCCGCGAGCAGCTCGGCCTCACGACGGCCCCCGGACTCCGGGGGTGGCCGGTGCGCGTGCTCGGCGCCGTGGCCGCCGATGAGGATGAGACGCCCGGCGGGGCCGATTCTCGACGCAAGGCCCGCGAGCGAGCGACCGGAAATGACCCCGGCGTAGGTCCGAGGAAGGGCGGCCAGCTCATGGAGCTGCGACAGGGCGTGCTCCGCGGGAACCGCGTCGTCGGGGTGGTCGGTCACGTGCGAGAGCGTGCCGTCGAAGTCGCAGACCACCGCGAGGATGGGCGTGGTTGCCAGCGCGTGGATGTGCGTCGCGGTGGGGTTCAATCCAGCTTCTCCAGGAACTCGTGCGCCCAGTGGTGCACGTCGTGTCGTCGAACCATCATTCGCAGGATGGCCATCCGCTGGCGAGCGTCGTCGCGGGGCATCCGGAGTGCCCCGACGAGCGCGGCGGCGGTGCCGTCGGTATCTCTGGGGTTCACCAGAAGCGCCCGGCGCAGTTGTCGCGCCGCCCCGGCGAACTCGCTGAGCACGAGCACGCCCCCGCCATCAGGCCTGGATGCGCAGAACTCCTTGCAGACCAGGTTCATCCCGTCACGAAGGGGCGTGACCATCATGATGTCCGCGGCACGGTAGTAGGCGACAAGCTGCTCCCGGGGGAGGTTCCGCCGGAAGTAGTGCACCGCGACCTGTCCCGGCGCGGAGAACTCGCCGTTGATCCGTCCGACCGTGCGTTCGATCTCCACCCGCTGATCGGCGTAGTCCGGCACGTTCTCCCGCGAGGGGACGGCGATCTGGACGAGGACGGCGTCGCTCGCGCTCACATCCCCACGGTCGAGCATGTGCTCGAACGTCCGCAGGCGCAGATCGATGCCCTTGGTGTAATCAAGCCGGTCGACACACAGGATCAGCTTTCGGTCTCCCGTCGCCCGGCGGATCCCCGCCGCGGCCTCGGTCGTCTCCGGGCGGCGGGCGACCGAGTCGAAATCGTCGAAGTCGATCGAAATGGGGAACGAGCCCACATGCACCTTCCGCCGGCCCACGAGGAGCGTCGTGTCGGTGCCCTCGAGGTCGAGGAAACGGCGCGCGAGCCGCGAGAAGTTCTGCGCATCACTGAACGTCTGGAAGCCCACCACATCGGCGCCGACCAGGCCCCGCAGTATCTCCGAACGCCAGGGCATCCAGGCGAAAAGCTCTTCGGGCGGGAACGGGATGTGCAGGAAGAAGCCGATGCGCAGGTCCGGACGGGCCTCCCTCAGCATGCTCGGGACCAACTGCAGGTGGAAGTCCTGCACCCAGACCATGTCGCCCTCGCGGGCAGCCGCGGCGGCGGCGCGGGCGAATCGCCGGTTCACCTCGTGGTAGCACCGCCACCAGCGCGCACTGAACTCCGGTGTTCGGATCGCATCGTGGTACAGGGGCCAGAGCGTGCGGTTCGAGAACCCGTGGTAGTAGTCGCGGATCTCCGCATCGGTCAGCGACACGGGCCGGATCGAGATGGACTCGTGCGTGAACGGACGCACGGACTTGTCGGCGCTGCCCGTCCAGCCGACCCAGGCGCCCTCCCGCGCCCGCACGATGGGATGGAGCGCCGTCACCAGCCCGCCGGGGCTGACTTCCCATCCGTCCCGGTCTCCGCGCGCACGGGTCACCGGCAGCCTGTTCGCCACGACCACGATCCGGCGTGCAGAGCGCATGCGGCCTCCCGTGAAACGTGCTGCGGGAAAGCGCCCGGCGGACGCTGACGGATGATACCGGTGGCCCCGCGCTCATTCCCACGAGAGCGCGCTCAGAACCCCAGCTTGCCCAACGTCTTGTTCATCCGGTCCTTGTTGACCTGCGCCGCGGCCTTCGAAGGCTGCGCCATGCGCTGAGCGCCCGCCACCGGCGCGCCGGGCTTGAGCGCCTTCGACGTGGACGGAAGCTTGCCCGGCGTGAATGCCGGCTTCGGGGCGGGTTTGCCCGCGCCGAGCTTCGCACCCACCGACTTCGCGGCGCCGCCAAGGCCGGCGCCCTTGCCCGCACCCCCAAGACCACCAGACTTCGACGGACCCGTGTTGCCTCTGGACATGTGGACCTCCCGAATGGACCCTCGTCATCCTACCACATCGACCCGGCGACGCGCCCCGATTTCCCGCCCGACGTAGAGTTTCCGGCAGGAGGCATTGTCATGGTGAATCAGGTGCATGTTTGGAAGCGTGTCGCAACGGTCGTCATCGCGGTCTTGGCGGCGGCCTCCCTCTCGGCGTGCAACACCGTCAAGGGGGCGGGCAAGGACCTGGAGAAGGCCGGAGAGGCGCTCCAGAGGGCGGGCGAGTAGGCTGACGCGGCCCGCACATATACTTGCCCCCGCATGACCACGGACGGCACGCCACGCGAGAGAATTCCAGCGGGAGACCGCGGCCGGACGCTGGCGTTCGTCGTCAACACCCTTACTCCCTACCGCATCCAATCGCAGCTCCGCTTCAAGCACGAGCTGCCGGGCTGGGACGTGAAGACCTACATCCACTGGGACGTTTCGAAGAACCTCTGGGTCTTCAACAACCCCCCGGACATCGGGCTTGAGACCTTCGACGGGGCGGTGGACGTTTCCACCTTTGGTACCTGGGCCCACTTCTCCGGGGATTGGCGCACCGGAGGCAAGATCATCGAGAAACTGGAGGAGGCGCGGCCCGCGGCGGTGGTCGCCTGCGGCTACGGGTACCCCGCCCCGCTCCGTGTGCTGCTCTGGTGCAAGCGGAAACGCATCCCCGTCTTCCTCTGGGGTGACAGCAACATCCACGCGGACAACCCATCAGGGCTGAAGGGCCTCATCAAGCAGCTCGGCGTGCCACGCGTCGTCAGGCTCTTCAACGCCTACCTGGTCTGCGGCGGGAACGGACGCTCGTACTACCTTCGCTACGGCGCTGCGCCGGACCGCATCTTTCCCTGCCCCGTCGAACCGGACTATTCGCTCATCGACTCCGCCACGGAGCCGGAGATGGCCGACGCACGGGCAAAGCTCGGCCTGGATCGGGATCGGCGACGCATCGTCGTGTGCTCACGCCTCGTACCCGTCAAGGCTGTCGACCAGGCGATCGACGCGTTCGCGGCCATCGCGGCGCGCCGCCCTGACTGGGAGATGGTGATCCTGGGTGACGGGCCCCTGCGGGCGTCGCTGGAGGCTCGCGTGCCCAGTTCGTGCCTCAACCGAGTGATCTTCGCGGGGTTCCAGGATGATCAGCGTGTGGTGAACGCGGTCTATCGCCAGTCCGACGTGCTGCTCCACCCGGCGACGTGGGAGCCCTGGGGAGTGGTGATTCTCGAGGCCGCCGCGGCGGGGCTCGCCATCGTGACCACCCGTGTCGTCGGCGCCGCCCTTGAACTGGCGCAGGACGGCGTGAACGGCAGGCTGGTCAGGCCGCTGGATCGCCGGGGCCTGGCGCGGGCGCTGCTCGACGTCACAGATGCTGCGAACATCGACCGCTACAAGCGGGAGTCCCGTCGTCTCTCGGCGGACTTCCGGCGTGAGCAGGACCCGGTCCGGGGCCTGGCGGGCGCTCTGGCCCGTGTCGGGCTCATCAGGGGCGGCACGCCGGGGTGATGAGGAGCCCTACGCGGGCAGACCCTGGGCGTAGGCGTCCCACTCCCGCTGCTGCATCCACGCACCCAGCCTCGCGCGCTCCGTGACGGCGAGCTTGGTGATGAGCACCCAGATGTAGTAGGGCTCGGGGAGGCCGACGAACGTGCCCTGCTTGTACGACAGGATGGTCAGGAAGATTGCCTGGGCGAAGAGGCAGGCGAGCGTGGCCCGGCCTGCGGGATCCTCGCTGAACATGCGCCAGAGGTCACGGGCCGATGTGAAGACCAGCCACGCGACCACGAGGTACATCGTGATGCCGACAAGCCCGTTCTCGCCGATGAGTTCGAGGAGCACGTTGTGCGCGTAACTCATGGGCTCGCCGCGGAGGAAGCTGAAGTAGTTGGTGCCCAGGCCCAGCGCCCACGCCGCGGGGTTTGCCCACCACGCCTCGATGAGGTGGAAGGCGTCGGCGGAGCGTTCGCCCGTCTGCTTGCCCCACTCCGTGATGTTCCATCGCCCGAGCTGCTCGGCGTCCTGCCCGAGGAAGATCTTGATCGCGACCAGGCCGACCAGCCCGAAGATCAGCACGCCCGCGCCCGTGAGGAAGAACTGCTTGACGTTGGCCACACGTCTCGCGAGCGGATAGAACAGGACAATGGAGAGCACCGCGGCGGCGAGCTGTCCGCGGGAGCCCGCGGCGACCGCCATGCCGAGCCCCAGGAAGAGCGCCGCCAGCCGCACCCCGTTCAGGAGCCAGCCGGCCCGCAGGGGGAGCATGAGTGCGGCGATGATGGCGATATGCCCGCCGAGCTGCGCCGTCGCCAGCGGGTTGCCGCGGTACTCCATGCCCGCCAGAGGAATGTTCAGCGTGAGTCGTCCCGCGAAGAACGAGGCGTTGGGATTCGTGAAGAAGAGCACGCACGCGAGGAGCCCGACGAGCATCGAGGGGACGAAGGTCTTTCGGACGTCGTCGAGCGTGGTGAACAGGAACGGCAAGAGCAGCACCTGCATGATCCAGTACGGAGCTCCGTCCCGGATTCGAGCCCAGGCGTTGTCCGCGACGGGGGTCCACGCCACGCCCAGCAGGACGTAGACATACAGGACGAGAAGCAGGACGTTGGCCTTGTTGAGGAAGCCGCTCATCGCGGCGCGGTTGCGCATGAGGTTGCCCAGCACACCCGCCGCCACGCAGGCGAAGACCAGGAAGTTGAAGTACGACGAGTTCTGAGCGAAGAACCCCATGTACGTCATCTGGAGCTGCTTCAGGGGGTAGAGGCACACCACCAGCACGAAGGCGAAGGGGGGCCTGGAGAAGCTGTAGAGCATCGCCGCCGCCATCCCCACGAGCATCAGATACCCAAACGCCGTGAGCATGAACAGTTCCCTTACAGCCAGATGGCCGCAAAGCCTGCGGCGGGGACGCGTCCGCTATCTTTGGCTACCTATCGGCCAGCCGGGGGGACGGTTCGCGTGAAGCAGGTTCGCGCGGGCGGATTGTGATGGGTGCGCCGCATCCGAACGGCACACCCCGCGTTCTCGGCAGCGTCCTGAAGGCTGGCGCACGCAGCCGCGCTGGAACCGGGTTCGGGCGAAAGTTGCGCACGCCGCCGAGCCGGGGCCGGAACTCGCCGATGACTGCGGGGTCAGGTGATGGAACGAGGGAGGACGAACATGCGCCGGAATTCGATGCCTCACGCCCGCGGCTGGTTCAAGGCCCTGGTGGTGATTCTCGCGGGCGCCCCTGCGGCCCTCTCTCACGCCCAGAGCGTCGACCCCCGCTTTCACATGTCATGGGGCATGCAGGTCGCCAACGGGTACAGCATTCCGGTGCCCGCGGACTCCGGGATTCAGCGGGATCTGGTGCTCTTCCCGGGGACCTGGTTCGGCCGCTACCCGGCGCAGGGCCCTCACATGATCGAGCTGGCGCCCGAGGGCAAGGAAGCCCTCTACGCCGACCACTTCGAGCGCATCGCCCGCGAGATCGCGTACCGCATTCCCGACGAGAACTGGGACGGCTACGCGGCGATCGACTGGGAGCTGTGGGCGCCCAACTGGTGGATGCACGAGAACGTGCCCAGCTACGGCGCGTGGGACGCGGAAGACCGGGACTTCCTCAACGACTGGCGTGACTACATCCGCCAGCACCGGGCCGAGCTGCTCGAAGGGCTCACGCTCGAGGAGCAGGAGGCTGTCTTTGCCCGCACCTGGAACGAGGCGGGGCGCGAGTTCTTCGAGCGCACGGTCCGCGAGTGCAAGCGGCTCCGCCCCAACACCAAGTGGGGCTTCTACAACCTGCCCGGCAATCAGTACCTGATGTGGATCAGCAACCAGCCGGTGCACACCAGCCGCCGCGCAATCTGCGATGCCAAGTGGGAAGAGGAACTGGGCTGGATGCGCGACTGCGTTGACGTGTTCTACCCCTGCTACTACTACCCCTACAAGGGCGTCCCCGGCACACCCCACTACTCGTCGCTCGAGATCGAGCTCTCCACGCAGCGCGAGTTCATCCGCAAGTCCTCCGAGCAGTTCATGCGGTTTGCCCAGGGCAAGCTCGTCGTGCCCTGGGTCTGCCACCGGTACAACATCCCGCAGCAGGGCTTCCCGCACGTCCGGACCACCGGTGAGGGCGAGAACAACGACCTGGACAACATGTTCCGCGAGACCGCGCTCTCCGGCGTCCAGGGCCTGGTCATCTGGGGCTCGGTTTCCGCGTCCACGTTCGCGGAAGATTCCGCGTACTTCGCCACCCATCTCTTCCCATCCACTCAGCAGCTCCACCTCGAACTCAACCCGCCGGCCCCCCCGCCGCCCCCTCCCCCGCCTCCGGGCGGCGACACTGGCGGCGGCTCCGGCGGCGGTTCCGGTGGTGACACCGG
>QWIH01000057.1 GCA_021405315.1 Leptolyngbya sp. PLA1 | reverse complement strand
ATGTCCTCGACCAGCGGCGGATCGCAGGCAAGGTCGTGGAGGTGGAACGGCACCTGCCCGATGGCCCCGCCCCCGAGGTCGATCGGAAGGCGGTCGTAGAAGGGTCCTTCGTCCTGCTCTGAACTCGCGGGACGGATCGGATTCGGGTAGATGCCCGGCGTGCAGAGGACGTACTCATCGAGCGGCGGGTCGCCTGGGTCCGTCGTCGCCACGAACACCCGCTCCCACCAGCCGAGCGACCCATCTCCATTCCCAGGGATGCCGGAGGGCGCGCATGGCCCGCTCGGGCTGAGCGCGGCGTGGGCGTTAATCGTGATCTGGCCGTGCAGCCCGGATGGATCGTGAACGTAGATTCGCCCTGAGTCGTTGGTGCCCTGAGACCCGAAGGAGCACCCGATGCGGGGGTGCTCTGCTTCCGAGAGCGAGCGGAGGTGGATGTGGACCATGAACCGGCTCATGACGTCAAGACGGTCGAACGAGGCGACGTAGAGCCCCGCGTCGTACTCGGGGTACGTCCCGTTCAGAGAGTTGAAGCCGGCCGTGCTCTGAATCTCCGCATCGCCAAGTTCGGCGTAGGACGCCGGGTCGCTCGGGTCGGCCCCGCATCTGCTCCCCATCTCCGTCGGGTTGACGCACCCATTGTGCGGCTGCGGCGTGCAGTTAGTCCGAACGCCCGACCACACCACGCCGTACTCCAGCGATCCGATGCGCAGCACGTCGATCCGGGGTGCCTCCACCATCGGTGGCACGAGTTTGTTCCCCTTCACCATCTGTGAGATGTCTAGGTACCCGATTGAAGTTGCCGCACGAACGATGGCGGCGGGCTCGTTCGCGACGTTTGGGTCCTGCTCGCAGTTCGGGAACGGGAAGAGCGCCGCCGGGTCCCAGTCGGGGCGGACCGCGCTGCCGACAAATCCGTGGTGCCACCCCCCATCACCGGCGCCGTCGATGCTGTTCGAGTGCGGGTGCGTGCCGACCAGGAGGGCACTGATCCCGCCGCTTCTCGCGATGACGCGCCCTTTCAGGTAGGTCTCCATCTCGATGGTCTGCGTGAACTCGTCGGCGATCATCGAGGTCACCAGCATGCCCTGCCGGAGCGTGATGCCCGCGTGAACCCCGCCACCCACAAACAGCCCGTTCGTCTGTCCGCCGACGTCCGATCCCTCGTAGCCGTTGTCGGTGTTGTCCACGGGCTCGGGTCGCATGATGTTCGCCTTCACGGAGCCGTAGAGGCTGCCGCTCACGCGGATGCGGCGGACGAATCCGTCGTAGTCGTGCGTGCTTCCCGTGGTCGGCGCGAGGAGGTTCACGGCGATGTCGGCGTGGACATCGCGCGGCGCGGACTGGCCATTCTCAGTCGCCGTGCAGAAGAGTTCCGCGAGGCCGAAGCCCGAATGGATGTTGATGGGCGTTTCCGCGGTACCGATGTGGCCGGTGGACTCGATGTGCCGGATGTGCCCGCCATAGGCGAGGATGTCGCCGCGGATGCCCTGACTCACCTCGTCGTATGAATCGCCAACGACGAGTGACCGGATCGAGCACGGTGTGGGCACCATGTTCGTCGGAGGGCCAACCTCGTCCCCGGCGATGATGCGCCCCGTGATCGACTTCGCTTCGATGCGCTCGATGGTGTAGGTGCGCTCCGGGTGAACATCGGAGTCCGGGTGCGCCGAGGGCGACTTCGCTTGGACATCGGCCGCGATCACGCCGTCCCTAATCTGTAGCCAGAAGACCTGCCCACACTTGACCTGCCCAGTGAGGTTGCGGGAGAGAGCCCCCGCGAGAACGACCTTCGTCTCAGGCAGTACAGAACTTTCAACAATCAAGGCGTCGTTGGGGCCATTTGCCACAAGCGGCAGACCCCAATCCCGGCAAGCCGTTATCGGTATTCTGAGGTCGTTGGACTGGGGGTATTCCTGGTCCAACATCGCTCCCAGGAGAATCCTCACCTCGTCGGGAAGCGCCACCGGCGTGCTTCTGTACACGCTGACGCGAGAGATGTCGCCCCGGGGCGAGGCGGTGTCCATGACCCGGATGAACGAGAACCCGGGGTAATTCGCGTTGATGCTTGCCAAGTCGATCCGAACGTCCTGACCATAATCGAAAGCGCCGACCTCATGCTCGGCGCCAGATTGGACAACACTGACGCGGATTGACTGTGCACCCGCAAGCAGGGACAGAATTGCTGCCAAGAAGGTACCCACGACCCTAGGTTCGCTTCGCACGACACTGTCCTCTCTTTCGACGAGTGTTGAAAGCGCTACAGAGGACAATCGCCATCCCAGTTGCGGGACTCGGAACAGCTGCTGCGATCCTGAAGCCGTAGGAATAGTCGTGACTGGCTGGAGAAACAGCTCCCAAGCCGCCGACCAGCCTGTCTCGTTGACCTGCCGCGGCTACCCAAGCCGCGCCTCTCACGATCCGATTCGTAGCGAGGCCGGACTCGACTGGGAAGATCGACTCCGTGTACTCCCGGGTCGCCCCGGCCACGTCGTACAAGCCCCAGGGCGAGGTGATCTCGTACGAACCCAGGGGGATGAAGAACGGGTTGGGGGACTCGAAGTCGGCGTTGGCTTCGCCAGCGGGGGGCGGGCCGTACAGGTAGGGCGAGTCGGTTCCGTTGCTGTACTGCCACCACCCGCCCACGCTGCCGTCGGGGTTCTGCTTGCTGGGGTCGTAGTGCGCGGCCTTCAGCCACTCGTCCATCGTGGGGATCCAGTACCGCGCCCCGGGCGAGTGGGCCTGCTGGTCGGTGAAGCCCCCCATACCGTCGTTGCCGAACGTGGAGACGTCGTACGCGCCGCTCAGGAACGCGGCACGCTCAAGGCTCTTGTTGTTGTGCAGCCAGTTGGTGAAGATGGCGCAGGTGCGCCACGTGGCCCCGCCCGCGGCGAACATCGACCGAGATTCGGGAACGGAGAAGGGCGCGAACTGCCCTCCCCCCCAGATGATCGGCACCTCGACCCACGGGATGGGGTCGGGCCGATGGAGGGCGGCGTTCAGAAACTCCGCCCACTGCCCCGACGTGGCCTCGTACCGCCCGATCTTGAACTCGTAGGCGACCGAGCCCCGGTTGTGCTCGAAACTCCGCGGGTCCGACGCCTGGTAGGCCGGGTTGCCCGGGGCTCCGATGGTGACAAAGTCGATGCCGCTGGGGTCCGGCTGGGCAAGGACCGGCGCCACCCCGAGCCCGAGAACCAGGCAGGCGATTGGGAGCGCGGAGACGAACCGGCGGCGCGGCGTCATGCCCCAACTATGCCACAGGAACCCGGACCCGGCCACCAAAGTGGCGGAATTGGACCCAGATGTGCGCGCGTACTTGGCTCAGGGGCGGCGTCTGGACGAGGCGGTGGCGGCCTTGCGGGCCCCGGGCGACGCGTTCAGGTGGGCCGCGGTAAACAGCTTGCCCGTGCTGTCTCGCTCCCACGTCCAGGCCTTGCCGTGCTTGGACTCGTAGAACTCCCACATCTCGAACCAGTAACTGCGGAATGCCTGCGCCCCGAAGGGCGCAAAGTGGGCGCGCACCTGTTTCATGACCTGCGCGGAAGTGCCCTTCATGTCCAGGACCGTGCGCCCGTGGCGGACGCTCTCTGTATCAAGGGGCAGGCGGGAATATCGCCCGAGCAACTGCATGATGTTCGACGCGGCGTAGGGACCGACGCCCGGCAGCTCGATCAGCGCGTCGTACACGGCGTCGTCTGGGGTCGATGGGTCTTCGAACCAGCCGGGACGGATGGTGCCCCGTGCGAACAGCCGCGACACTTCGATGAGGCGTGCGTCGCGGTACCCGACGCGGCAGCGGGCGCGGAGCATCTGGGGCCGGGCGCGGGCTACGCGGGCCTCGTCGGGAAAGCCGCCCTCGCCCGCGGGCGTCGCCTTGCCCAGGACCTCGCACAGGCGCCGGTTCATCTGCACGGTGCCGGGCCAGGTCACGTTGCAACTGGTGATGGTCTTGATGACGTCCTCGTACATGGTGGGCGAGCGGAAGAGGCGGCCACGCCCGGAGCGCTTCCAGCGCGGATCGAGGCGGTGAAACCCGGCGACATGTGCCGCGTCCTCGTCCAGCCTCAGCATCCGAATGACCTGAGAGCGGAGCGCGGCCTTGTCAGGCGACTTCAGCGTGCGGCTGGTGCGGGCGACCAGCGGCGTGCCGAGGCCTCCGGGCTGCGTGAGATGCACGTGGACCACGCCCCCCGGCAACCTGAGGGGACGAGAGAGGGATTGCTCCGCGACTTCCCACCGGTTTGGCGCGAGCAGAAAATAGCCGTAGGAACAGGCGTCACGGGGCAGGGAATAGTCGTCCGGGACGGGGATCCGGAGGCTTGGCATGTCGAGAGGCTACGCCGGGCCCCGGCTACGGTTCGTCGTGATCACCCGGATCAGAGGCACCGTGGAGTCCGCGTCCGGCAACGCCGTCACGCTCTCGCTGGGGGATGGGAGCATCGCCCGCGAGGTGCTCGTGCCCGCGTTCGACGTGCCCAGGCTGGAGCGGCTGACCGGGCAGTCGACCACGCTGCACACGCTGGAATACCTCGAAAGCCACAACCAGGGAGCGTCGTTCGTGCCACGGCTCGTGGGGTTCCGCTCGCCGGAAGACCGGCGCTTCTTCGAGCTCTTCACGACCGTCAAGGGCATCGGCAACCGCAAGGCGCTCCGCGCCATGGCACGCCCCCCGGCGGAGATCGCGGCGGCCATCGTGGGCAAGAACCCGCGGGCCCTTGCAGAACTGCCCGAGATCGGCAAACGCCTTGCGGAGACCATCATCGCCGAGCTCTCCGGAAAGGTCGATGGATACCTCTCCGGGGAGGAGCGGGCGGAGCTGGACGCCGCGGCGGAGCTCAAGCCCGGCACCGAGGCCGGTGTCATGCACGACCTCATCGCCGCGATGGTCTCGCTGGGAGAGACCCGCGTGGACGCGGAGCGTCTGGCGGCCCTCGCCATCCGGCAGGCGAGACGGGACGGGACAGCGCCCGAGCGGGTTGAGGACCTGCTGCCTCTCGCGCTCTCCGGACGGGGCAGATAGGCTGTCATTTCGGCTTGTGTTTGGGGCTGTTTTTGGCCACGGCGCCGCACATCGGCCGTGATGGTCGATATCCTCACGGCCCATGCGGTACGCGATGATCATGGCCGGCGGCGCGGGAACGAGACTGTGGCCGATGAGCCGGCAGGATCGTCCGAAGCAGATCCTGAAGTTCATCCGTCGGGGTGGTGACGCGGCGGAAGTCTCGCTGCTGGAGCTCGCCGCCGGGCGCCTCACCGGCCTCGTCGAGCCTGCAAACCGGTACATCTGCACGGCGGAGGGGTATCGGGGCGTGATCCGCGCGCAGTTGCCGGACTTTGGCGACGAGCAGGTGCTGGGCGAGCCCGTGGGGCGGGACACCGTGAACGCCGTGGGGCTGACCGCCGCGGTGCTGCACAAGAAGGACAAGGACGCGGTGTTCTGCGTGCTGACGGCGGATCACGTGATCGAGCCGGAGGACGTGTTCCGGGCGCGCATGGACCTGGGCTTCCGCCTCGTGGACAACGACCCCAGGCGGTTCGTCACGTTCTCGATCAAGCCCACGTACCCCGCGACCGGCTTCGGCTATGTCGAGCGGGGTACTCCGATCCGAGACGGGAAGAACGACAAGCACGGTGCGATCGACGGCGTGAAGGAGCATTGCTACCACGTCGCCAGATTCGTCGAGAAGCCGGACGCCGCCCGGGCGGAGGCCTACGTCAAGAGCGGGGACTTCGGCTGGAACAGCGGGATGTTCGTCTGGAAGGCGTCCTCCGTGCTGGAGGCGCTCAAGCTCTTCAAGCCCGAGAGCTACGAGGGGCTCATGAAGATCCAGGCGGCGTGGGGGACCAGGAAGCAGAAGCAGGTGCTGGAGGAGGTGTACCCGACGCTCCCCAAGATCAGCGTGGACTATGCGCTGATGGAGCCGGCATCGAGGCAGTCACAGACCGCGGGAAAGGCCGCGGACGCTCGCTTCAGCGTGTGCACCGTGCAGATGGATCTCACGTGGCTCGACGTCGGGAGCTGGCCCAGCTATGCGCAGACGCTCACGCCCGACAAGAACGGCAATCGGGCTTCCGGCGCCGGTGTGGCGGCGTTCAACGGATCTCGCAACAACCTGGTCGTTTCCCAGCCGGGCCACACGGTGGCGCTGCTCGGGTGCGAGAACATGATCGTGGTGCAGACGCCCGACGCCACGCTCGTGATGCCCGCGACGCGCAGCGAGGACCTCAAGTCCCTGCACGCGCAGCTCCCGGATTCTCTGAAGTAGGATCAGCCCACGGGCTCGATCGTGACCGTGAGGCGCTTGGACCGAAACTGGTCCTGGTACAGCTCCGCCCGCTCGCGGTGCGTGACCAGCAGCAGCGCCACGCCGGTCTTGTGCGCGTCGAGCATCGCCTCGAGCGCCTGGGTCTTGTTCAGGGGCGTCAGCTCCACGATGGTGACGACCACGTCCTCCATCGTGTTCTTGTCATCGTTGTGCAGCAGCACCCGAAACAGGGGCAGGTGCTCCACCCGGGGCGGCGCAGGACGCGGCGCCGTGGCGGTGGCGCCGGTGGGCGGGGTCGCGGGCTGATCAGCGGGCGTGTGTTCCTGGCTCATGGCAGTGTCCTGACCGCCGGTCGTACGTCTCCGGCGGCCCTATGTTCTAGGCGACCGCGACACCGAGTTCTCACCCCGAACCAGAGCGAACGCGCACCAAACGACACCCGAGCATGGATCCCTCCCACTCCTTCATGATCGTCACGGGCGCTCACCTGCAGGCCGAGGTCCACGACCGCCCGTGGGCCTACTGGCTGCGGGACCGCCTGAAAGAGGCGGCGGGCGAACGGGCGACGGTCTTTGTGTGCTCGGATCTGTGGTACTTGAACAACGACGAACTCCGGGGTCTGCCGACGATCGCGGTCGGCGGCCCGGAGGTCAACGCGCTCTCCGCGTACCTTGCGTCGCGCCTCCCCAGCGTCGTCGCGGTGGAGGGCAGGTGGGTGGTGCTCATGGATCTGGAGGGCGGCACGCCCGTCGCCTGCTGCTGGGGCAAGTCCGCGCCGGAGACGGGCGCCGCGGTGGAGACCTTCGCCCAGCGGCACCTTGCGGCCTTCCTCGCGGGCGTCTAGTCACTTGCCGATGCAGAAGGTCGAGAAGACCCGCGCAAGCACGTCGTCCGGACTGATGCGCCCCACGAGCTCGCCCAGCGAGAGTGCCGCTTCTCGCAGGCGCTCCGCCACGAGCGCGGGCTCGCCATCCGGGGCCGACGCGACGTCGGCGAGTGCCTGTGCCGCCGCGGCGATGGCGGCCCGGTGCCTCGGTAGCAGCCCCGCCCGCGAGGCCCCCCGCGAGGCACCCCACGCGGCCCCGGCGATCGCCTGGCGCAGGGCCGCCAGATGCCAGCCATCGATCGCGCACACCGCGATGTCCTCGTCGCCGGCGGCGCCCCGGTCCGCGCAGGTGCGCACGCGGATGACCGCGCGTGCCGAGGTAACCACACCGTCCTCGAAGCGTCCCGATGGATCGCACCACAGCACGAGGTCCGAAGCGCGGAGGGCATCTTGCGCCGCGGCCTGGGCCTGGCGGTCCGACTCGCTCCCCGCTTGATCGTCGGCCTCGGCTTCCAGGCCCGGCATGTCGGTGAGCAGCACCGTACCGGCGCCGGCCAGGTCCAATGAGAGATCAAGGTGCTCTTCGAGCACATCCCGCGTGGTGCCCGCGACCTCCGACGCGACCGCCCGGCGTCGCCCCAGCAGCGCATTGAAGAGGGTTGATTTGCCCGCGTTGGGCCTTCCCGCGAGCACCACGCGCGGAAGCGTCGAGCCCTCGCCGACGGTTCCGATCACGCCGCTCATCTCGCCCGAGAGTACCGCGCACGCGCGCGCGAGGTCTGAGGGTGAGATGGCACGCACGTCTTCCTGATCCGTGAAGTCGATCCCGGCCTCCACGAGCGCGAGCAGGCGGGTCACCTCATCAGCCCACGCCCGATACCGCCGCCCGGTCACGCCCTGCGCCAGATCCCGAGCCGCGGCCAGATCCGCCTCACCCTCCGCGGCGATGACCGCCGCCACGCCCTCGGCCTGCTCGATGGTCAGCTTGCCCGCGAGGCACGCCCTCGCTGAGAACTCGCCGGGTGCGGCCTGTCGGATGGCCCCTCCCGAGGTGACGCGTCGGAGCAGCATGTCCACCAGGTTCTGGTTGCCGGGGACCAGCACGTCCGCACCGTCCTGTCCCGTGTATGACCTCGGCCCTCGCCACGTGATGGCCAGCACGGGCAGCGAGAGTTCGCCCGCACAGAGCAAGGCCCGCGACACGCCGGGAAGCGCAGCCCCGTGCAGCACGCGCGAGATGTCGCCCCACGTCCCGGAGAAGCGGAGCACCGCCCGGGCGGACTGTCCGGGGGCGGAGGCCCATGCGACGATCGTGTCGTGCAGGTTCATCGCTTCTTGAAGACTCGCACATAGTCGACCTCGATGCCGTCGGGCAGGTTGGCGTCCTTGATGTCGCCGGCCCAGGGCCCGATCTCCACCGAGAGGATGATGTGCTGATCGCGCTTGGGGATGGCCTTGGACGTGCGCCAGGTCTCCCTGCCGTCCACGAAGAACGCGAGATACTCCGGCGTCCATTCGCAGCCATAGACATGGAACCCTTCGCCCAGGCCCGGGATGTGCAGAGCGGTAAAGTCCCGCTGATAGGCCGGGGTCGTGTGGTCCCAGTGGATGGTGTGCTGCGCCTTGTCCTTGTAGCCGCCGTTGCAGAGATACTCCATGACGTCGATCTCGACGCCCGCCGTGGCGGGGTCGCCCATGGGCTTGCCCATCGTGGGCGTGTTGATCCAGAACGCGGACCAGTGCCCGACCTCACGCTGCACCCGCATGCGGCACTCGAAGTAGCCGTAGGTCGTCTCGTAGATGCCCTTGGTGGAGATCATTCCCGTGCGGTACTCCGGTTTCACGCCCCCGGCGCCGTCCGGCACCTCGTGGCGCGTCGTGGTGATGGTGAGGTGACCCCGGCCGTCGAGCGCGACCGCCTCTGGCACGTTGACCGCGAGGCGACGGGGCCCGGGGGCGTAGTGGGCCCACTTCGCCGGGTCGAGCGTGCGCCCGTTGAACTCATCGTGCCACGCGAGGTGGTACGAGCCCTGCACCGCCGCGGGGGGGCGAAATCCGGGCTGGCACCCGCCGAGCATCGCGGCGAGAGCCACGCAGACGACCACGGGCAGGAGGGCGCGCGTCACTGGCCGGCTCCTCTCGCGGCACGAGCCTGATCGAGGAACTCGATGCCCCGCCTCAGGTGCGGTATGACGATCGACCCCCCCACGATCAGCGCCACATCGAGAGACTCCCAGATCTCCTCGTCGGTGCAGCCCGCGGTCACGCACTGATCGATGTGATAGCCGATGCAATCGTCGCAGCGGAGCACCGCGGAGGCGACCAGCCCCAGCAGTTCCTTGGTCTTGGCGCTCACCGCGCCGTCCTGGTAGGTCTGGTGGTCGAGTGAAAAGAACCGCTTGGTAACGAGGGTGCCCCCCATGGCAACGCCCCCGGGCCTCGCGCCGCCCGCGGCGGCTCGGGCGGCCTCGTCACCCAGGATGCGGGAGTTCATGCGGGTTCGATAGGCCTGGAACTGCTCGTATCGGTTCATGGGGGATGGTACCCCGCGGCCTTCAGCGGCCCGCGGTGCTCGCGACGATCACCATCAGCACAAGCAGCACCACCACGATGAGGATGATCCAGAGGATGAGCCCGCCGCCGCCCGAGGGTTTCTTGTACAGGGCGTCCACCCGCGCGGCGACCCCGGGGTGCTGCGCCCTGATCTGGGCCGCGATTCCCTGCGCGTACTGGAGGTGAGGCTGGGCACCGGGTACGAGCGCGCCGTACTGGCTGGCCAGGAGCGACGCATCCATCGCGAGTTGATACCGGAACGCCGGGTCGCTCGCCTGAAGAGAGAGCGCCCTCGCGACGAGGTTCATGACCGCGGCGATCGCGCCCGAGGCCCAGGCCCTGCCCTGCGGCGTCTGCCCGGCGGGAGACTGCAGGTAGGCCTGCGCCTGGGGGACTCGTTCGCGGATGGTGCGCATCGCCAGCTCAGTCATCGCGGTGTGACAATCGCAGGACACCGCGGACACGAACGCAGAGCCCGGCTCCAGCGCACCGGCGCGCTCCAGGCACTGTGTGAGCTTGCTCGCCGCCGCGTCGAAGGTGTCCGCCGTGGCCGCCCTTGCCGAGGCCAGCGCGACAAACGCCCAGGGCTCCGCGCTGTCGGCCTTCTCGCAGAGAGCGGACTCAAAGCGCTCCAGTGCCCTGGGGTAGTTGCCGGACTTGAACTCGATCTTGCCCAGGTCCAACAGGGTCATGGCCCGGGCATGATCGATCTTGTCCAGCCGTGCGCGGATGACCTGGTGGTTGAGATTCTCCCGCCCGCACTGCCCGCATCGCCACTTGGCGGCGAACGGATCACCGGCAAACCCCGCCCCGCAACCCGGACACGCGTCGACCTGCATGGCTGGCCCCCATCTGGAGTCGGGAGAGTCTACCAAGCCGTCACCGCCGGGCCACGGGGCCACCGTTCGGACCGCCCGGAGGGGAAATCGCACGAAACCACCAACGGCGCCGTGAGACGGGCGGCGGGATCCCGTTCACAAGCTGCCCCCGGGCTCGTGCCGCCCGGGGGAGGCGTGTGGGCGCCTTCCGGCGCGACGCCCATCGAAGAAAGGAGTGTCCCATGACCACCAAGACTCTCTCCGGATTGGCCGCGGCGGCCCTTGTCTCCCTCGCCGGGACGAGCGCTCTGGCCCAGTTCGAGTCGCGTTGGGCGGGCACGGGCGACTTTGCGTACCGGGGCCTCGACGTCCTCACCGTCCGCGCGTCGGCCACCAGGGCGTATGTCACCGCGGGCTGCCCGCTCACCCCCGGCACGGCGGGTCCGCTCGATCTCTCCTACTGGGACTCCGCGGGCGTGCAGGACGGGCTCTCCCGCAGGCTGTGGAGGCCCGCGGGCGCGGGAAGCTGGATCGACGCCCGCGTGGTCCACGAGGCCGCCAACGGCGACATCCTCGTCGCGGGCCGCTGCTACGACACCGCCGCGGGCGCCGGCGCACTCATCGCCCGCTTCGACTCCAACCTCTCGCTGGTCTGGAACAAGAGTCACTACCACGACGACGCCTCCGACCCGCGCATCGCCATGACCGAGCTTTCGAACGGGCGTGTGGTTCTCTCCACCCCGACCACCGCCTCGCTGCACGGCAGCAGCCAACTCGCGGGGTTCCCGGCCTCGGGCACCGGCACGTACTGGCTCCGCGTGTTCACAACCGCCGGCGGAGCCCGCCTGCGGATCACCGACATGAAGGAGGACGGGTCAGGCACGCTGTACTGCGTCGGAACCCTCACCCAGCCCCCCACCAACTCCCAGCACGCCTTCCTGCTCACGCTGGATGCAACCGCGAGCTTGGCGCCCATCGACCTCTGGACGTACGACGATCCCAGCGCCGCCGAGTCCCACTTCACCGGCTTGGCCTTCGAGGTGCCGGGCCAGGACGTGTACCTCACCGGGTACACGCGCACCGGCTCCACCATCCAGACACGCATCGTGAAGGTCGACCGCAGCAACCTGTCCAGCGTCCGCGCGGACATCAGGTACACCACCGACATGATCCCCAGCAGCGGCGGGACTCACTACCGCAACTCCTTCTTCTACGGCAACGGGGCCATGTCCCCGACGATCGTCGTCACCGGAACCGCCGCGGGATCCCCCGTTGCACGCTCCATGATGCTCGACGCGTTCGGCCTGCTTGCGGGTTCGGTCTCTGACTTCGGCGGGGGGAGCCCCGTGGAAACCACCTTCGCCTCCGGCGGGGTCCAGGCTCCGGGCTGGGTGGTCAGCGCCGGCACCTACCGCCCCACCGCCGCGGGGCCCACCGAGGCGCTCATCATCAAGCAGCACCCCTTCGGCGGGACCAACTGCAGCGCCCAGAGCGCACCCAGCGGGACGGCGGTCGCCACCGTCTCTCAGCATCTCACCGCGATCGACGCCACGCTGCCCGTCAACGTCATGATCATCGCCCCGCGCAACATCGTTCAGGAGGCCGTCACCATCAACCTTCCCACCGGCCCCTACTGCGGGACGCGCCAGTGCATCATCGACTTCAACGACGACGGCAATGCCGACCAGGACGACGTGCTGGCGCTGATCAATGTCGTCGGCGGCGGCGACTGCCCGTAACCGCCTTCGACCAACCACACCCACCGCAAGACCGCACGCCCGTGGTGCGGTCTTTCGCCGCGCAGCGAACGCGGGGATCACCAGTCCCGGCCGCGCACACCGTTCGGGGTGAAGCTGAACGTCTCGGTCATCCCGTCGAATCGCTTGCGCGAGAGATTGTCGAGGTTGGGGAATACTACGCCTTCGGCGCTGTCACGATGATTCCGCAGCGCCCCGGAGCCGTCGCACGCGATGACATTGAGCGCCCACGGGGGCGCGGAGACGATGGGGCCCCGCACGTTTCTCGCGTGCGGATCGTGCGACGGCGCCCCCTCGTACAGCATCGCCTTCTGACCCGGTGTGACCACGTCACTGACTCGCGTCACCCGGAAGAACTCCGGTCGCCAGCGCGGCGTCACGGGGTCGAGCGCCTCCGGCGCCAGGTACATCGCCATCGAAAGACTGATGCCCGTTCCCCACGCACGCGACTGCGCCCCGGGCTCGCGCATCCGTCGCTCCCTCAGATCGTGGGAAGGACAATACAACGACTTGTTGAATGGATCGCCCCCGAAGTACTCCTGTAACATCGGCGCGTGCCAATAGTCTCCGACCCAGGCATAGCTATACGGAACGTACGGCGAGCTCAATCGCAACCTCTGACCCGTGTACGGATCGACAAAGCCGCTCTTGAGCGGGTACGGCCATGAATCGCGGCTCTGATGTGCATACAGCGACACGCACACGCTGTTCTGGTGCATTGATGCCAGGCACGCGGTCGCTGATCCCCGCTGCTTCGCGGCCCGGAGCGCGGGCAGCACCAGCGACAGGATCACGAGGACGACCCCAAGCACCACGATGAGCTCAGTCAGGGAAAAGCCCCGTTGGCCGCGTACCCGCGGCTCGTCATTCGCACATTCATTGGACTTCATGCGCATCCCCCGCAACCAACGTCCCTGTTTCAGTCTATCACAGAGACCCGCCACACCACATGAAAACCCACAATTTATCCCCCAAGGCGGTCCCGACCGATCTTGACACGCACGCACCGGCTTCTTAGCTTGCTTTCATCGGCGGGACGTCCCGCCTTTCTCACATCGTTCCTCGGGAGGGAACCACATGAACTGCGTCCGATTGGCCGTTGTGGGCTTTGTCGCCGCCGGTGCAGCCGCACAGTGCTTTGTGCCCGTTGGGCATCCGGCAGGGTCGGTTGAGTCGCCAGGAGGTGGAGCGTGCGGTCAGGCCGTGCCCTGTGCCACTTATCAGACCTGTCCTCAGAACGACTCCTGCGGGACCGCGGCATGCGGCTGGAACGGCTGCGGGACCATGGGGGTTGCCAACCTGCCCTGCTACGGGTACTCCGGCGGAACATGCAATCCCACGACATGGACCTGTTCTGCCGGCATCCCCACCGGACCCAATGGCGTGATGGCCGCGGTCACCTTCCTGAAGGGCACCGGAGGGGCCTGCGGCGGGTGCATGCCCGACGGGGGAGGTGAGCCTTGAACGCCTGTGGAGCCGCGAGCGCTCTGGTCGCCCTCTGCCAGATGGCGCTCGCGCAGGATGCCCTCACCTCGGCCAGCCTTCGTTTGCCGGAGGCCGTGAGTGTTCGGGCGATCGGCCACCGCAACAACGAGGCCATGTTCTTCGACCAGTGGCAGGTGGTCGAAACACCGGATGGTGTGTGGGCGCAGCAGGACTGGTATGAGGGGGGAGCAGGCTTTGTCCCCATCACGCTCACCATCTCCGACGCGAGTGAGACCTTCCTCTACGACATCCGGAGCCGGCGCGGCAACAGGGGAGATCGCTACGCGCAGTGGGGAACCACGCGCGTCGACGGGCTGGCGACGCCGCTCGCCTGGGTGCGGTACGCCAACCACGCGCTGGAACGAGGGGACAAGGTCGACGAGGTCACCGACCCCACAGGCAAGCTCGTCGTGACGCTCAGCGCGCCGCGCATGTCCGGGCGGTCCTTCGAGTGCACGATCAACCGAGCCACGAACCAGCTCGAGGAGGTCCGACGCGCGGACGGCAGCTTCGTTCGCTACACAGACTGGCGAGACATCGGCGGCGGACTGCACTTTCCCTTCGCCGTCGAGCACTACACGCCCGCCATGGGGCAGGTCCCGCCGCTCACAAGGCGCTATCAACTGGACAGCGCCGAAGCGGTGGATGCCAAAGCGCCGCTCCCCGCCTTCCCGTTGCCGCCGGACGCGATCGTGGTGGATGATCGCACGGGCGAAGTACGAAACGGTGCCGGCGAGCGTCTGAACGTGGACGCCTCGGCCTTGCCGCCCGTCCCCGTGCCCATGGCCTCCCCCGTCCCGCTGAACCTGAGCGCCGCGACGCCGCGACCCGTCCCAGAGGCACCACCGGACCCGGTGGCAGACCCCGCCGGACGTCGCATCGAGCGCGGCCTGCTCCTGCTCGGCGCGGCGTTGGCGGTGACCGGGCTCATCATGTACGCCGTGCGCCATCGCGTGGAGCGGGCTCGGGAGGGCGCCCACGGCAGCCCGCGATCGCAAGCGCGGTGACCAGCCCCATCAGGGGCATCGTGTACCGCGGATTCCAGGAAAAGGTCCACGCGGGAAGCACCGCCGCGTGCAGGACCATCGCGGCGGCGATCGCCAGAAGCGCGCGATCCCGGGAGTTCCAGGTTCGAAGCAGGCCGAGAAGGAACGCCGCCCCGATGAAGTTGTGGGCAACTTTCGACGCGTCGTAAGTACGGCCGAGCCATCTCTGCGCCGGGCCGGGCGGGGGCAGCGGCTTGACGCCCCGCTCGAGGAGCGCGCGTGTTCCCGCGGGGAAGCGGTCGAGCGGGAAGATGCTGCTGTTCACCGCTCCCGGCCCCGCGCGTCCCAACAGCGGGCCCATCAGGTGCCCGCAGTCGTCCGGCGTGTGCCTCGCCTCGAGCGCATAGAAGCCCAGGTGCACCGCGACGCTCCGCGCCGTGATCTCCCAGATGGCGCCGGGTCGGCGCGCGTCGCTCTCACGCCACACCTCCGCGCAGCGGGCGTCACGATCGGTCCACGGGTGCGGGCCGGGTCGGCCCTCCCGCGACCGCCACTCCGCGAGGAGGTCCGTCACGTCCCATGCGTTGATTCCCGCGGCACAGCGGCTCCGCAGCGTGCGGAACTGCTCGAATGTGAGCGTGCCCGACTGGTTCCAGTCCACCTGCCCGTAGTCCCACAGCCACAGAAACCGGTTCCAGTCAAGCCCCACGACCAGAGCGGTTCGGCCAAAGACCGTCCGGTTGTGCAGCACGATCGGCGCGACCACAGCGCCGGAGAGCAGCACGCACAAGGCCGCCGCGAGCAGCCCCCGGGCCGGCCGCCCGTGCACCGCGGTGCAGACCACGATGGCCGCGGGCAGGAACGCCGCGAACACCTGCAGGTTCGCCCTCGTCGCACAGGAAAGGCCGAGCAGGACACCCAGCACCCCCGCGAGCGCGAGGCGACGGGCGAGCGGCCCGCGGTGAGCCGTGTCGCAGAGCACCAGCGCCGCCCAGCACGACGCGATGGTGAGCGTGGCGCCGAGGTGCTCGGAGAGGATGTGCCGCTGCCACAGGACAGCCAGCGGGTCGACGGCGGCGAGCATCGCCGCGAGATGAGGCCAGGGGGAGCCCGCTCGGGACCGCACGATGGCGAAGATCATGCCCGCGCACGCGATGCCGAGCACAAGGTGCACCACGCCGAGGAGCCCCGCGTAGTCGCCCGCTCCCAGCAGGGGCAGGAGGAGCAGCGCGAAGCCGGGGAGCCGCCACCCGTCGAGATGATCGAAGTTCCCGTGCTCCCTCGCGAGCTCCGCAAGCCACAGATACGCGGTGGAATCCGCCGACATCACCATCGGCGAGGTGAGCAGGATGTAGACCTGCGCCCCTACGACCACCAGCGGTGTGACAAAACTGAGCCACCGCGGCGCCTCGCGTCGCGGCGCAGCGGGCAGAAGCCCCGCCACCGCCACCAGCGCCGGCAGCGCACGCAGGCCGAGAATCACACCCGCCGCGATGAGCGCGGAAGCGATCCACACGGTAAGCAGAGCGCCTGGCGGCGGGCCAACCCCGGGCCACACCACCCGCCCAGAGGCCGGCATCGCCGTGACTCTGAGCACGCCGTCCGACGCACTCGCAAGCGTGCCCCCCTCCACGCGGATAAGGGGCAGCGGCTCCTCTCCCCACACTCTGCCCAGCACGCGGAACTCCACGCGCGACTCGTGCACCGTGAGCGTACCGCCCGGCGAGTCATGCCAGGCGAGCGAGATCTCGCGGAGCGCGTCCATGGGCAGACGACGCCGGATCTCGAAGGGCTCGCCCGAAGCCGCCGGCGACATGCGCTGCGCACCCTGCGGCTCCGCGGCGTCGAGCCAGTGACCGTTGTGCCCGCGCGGGCCTTCCCACCCGATCTCCCAGCACTGGCCCGCGTTCGAGAACTGAACGCGGAGCACCACGTCCCGCCGGATCCCGCGCTCCACCAGCACGAGCCCGACCGCGAGCGTGAGTGCCACCCACGCGCCGACCCACGCCGGCGAGAAGACGCGCGGAAGCAGCAGCCCGTCCGGCATGGACGGATGGTACTCCCACGCCGCCGGCTCACCCGCGGAGGCCGATGCGCCGGAACACGGAAACCGCGGCGTACAGACCCGCGATCCGATCGCGCGGGTATCTCGTCGCGGGGTAGGCAGGGTTGAGGGGCTGGAGCCTGACCAGCGTGCCCCCGGCGTCCTCATCGAAGTAGACCCGCTTGAACGTGGTCTGGTGGTCCGGCTCGATGCGGGCGAAGCAGTCCATCCCGCTCCGAACAGACACGGCCGGGCTGAAGATCACCACATCGCCCGCGCCGTACTCGGGGAGCATCGAGTCCCCGCATACCCGGGCGGCGAAGGCGTCCGGGTCGCTCAGGTCCGGGGCACGCACATACTCGTCCGCGATGCGCGCGGGGAAGGAGAGGTCGGTGAAGTCGCTCGGGTACCCCGCCGCAACTTTGTTGATGAGCGGCACCTCGAAGTTCAGCGGGATCGTCGCCGCGTCCGTCAGCGAATGGTCCCCGCCCCCGGCCGATGCGACGATCGATCTCATCGCCTCCACCTTCGCACTGGATGGCGCGTCGCTTCGCAATGCCGCACGCAGCCGCCGGAGCACGCTCTCCCCCTCCTGCACGCGGCTCAGCTCCTCCCGAAGCGGCTCGCCCCCCGCGAGGATCGCCCGACCGAGATCCGCCTTTCGGCGGAGGACACCCTCCGGAAGCGACATCGCTTCCTCCAGCCTGCGGACCACGTCATCGCTGGGCGGCGGCCTGTGCCCGGACTCGATCACCGAGAGATAGCTCTTGGCGCACCCGACGCGAGTGGCCAGAGCCTCCTGGGTCAACCCCGCCCGGAGTCGGGCCTCGCGCACGAGCGAGCCGAACGTGCCCGCCAGCGCCGGCCGGGCCACAGGGGTGTCCTGAGTGTCGTCCGGATCGCTCATGACTTGGAGATCCCGGCCATCGACGCCTCCTGCGCGCGCATTTCGTTCCGAAGCATACAAAACGCTTGCAGAAGTTATCCCATGAGTGTATCAATGTCAAGTAGTTCTCTGGTTTGTATTCTTTGGTCTGCATTCTGTTTGGTTTTGAGGAGGGCGATTCATGCTGGCACGGCCGCACAATGCACTGCGATGGAGCCACTTAGAGCAGTTCTTCCACAACGGTCGCGGTGAGGCACGCGACCGTCTCCATGATCTGGTTCGAAATCGGGCGGGAGAGCTTTCCGCGCCGGACCGCTCGCTCGTGGAAGCGGTGGTGCTGAGCGGGAGGCGGGTGAGCGAGCTCGCGCCGCTCGCCGGGTGCACCGCGCGGGTGCTCCGACGCCGCCTCAAGGGTGTGCTCGCACGAATCAGTTCGCCGGAGTTCGGCTACGTGCTTCGGCACAGGTCCGAGTGGCCCCTCACGAGGCGCCGTGTGGCCGAGGCGTGCGTCCTGCGCGGGCTGTCGCAGCGAGCCGCGGCGAGCGAGTTGCGGCTGTCCCTCTACGTCGTGCGTCTCCACGAGGGCGCCGTGCTCGCCATGGCCCGCTGCGGTCACAACGCGGCGTAGCCACCACCCCCGCCGCTCCGCGTACCCACCCCGCACGAGGATCCCCCGTGCCTGCACGCTCACCGCCGGCACTCCGGCAAAGAGGATTCCGCGATGCGCTACGTTCACGTCTCACGCCGCCCGACCGCACGACTCTGCCGCGCCCTCGCCGCGTTCGGCCTGGCGCCGGCACGCGGGGCGGCCCCCGCGGGGCAGGCACCGGACTGCGCCTGGCTGCCCCGGCTCGCGCCCGGGCAGATCGCGCTCATCACGGGGCCCAGCGGCTCCGGGAAGT
>QWIH01000056.1 GCA_021405315.1 Leptolyngbya sp. PLA1 | reverse complement strand
GCCTGTCGGACGCCAGCCCCAGGGCCGTGCACGCCCGCACGCTCGCACGGGTCGAGGCCGCTCTCGCCCGGCTGCACGCGAGCGCGCGGCGCAAGGCTGCGGACTCGACCCCCCGCGACCTGCTGCGCCGGGCCGAGCGGGGGGCACGGGCCTCTCTCGCGACAGCCAGGCAGCGTCACACCAGCGCCCTGGACCAACTGGGTGCAGTGAGCCCGCTCGCCGTGCTCGAACGCGGGTACTCCCTCACCACCGGCACCGATGGACGAGTCGTGACCACCCCTAAGGACGCGCCGGCGGGCTCAGTTCTCGTCACCCGCCTGCGGGAGGGCAGCCTCACGTCCGTGGTGTCGCCGGACGCCCTGACTCCGCCTTCGCCTCAGGCCCCGCCCCCACCCCGCCCCGGCCGATCGCGTCGGGCGAACCCGGGGATTGGCCCGGGCCTTTTCGGGCCCTGACCCGGCGTCGCCGGCTTCCGGGCGGTGCGTACGCTCGGTCCATGGCCAGCCGCGAACCAGCGAACCCCGAGGCACTCTCGTACGAGCAGGCGGTTTCTCGCCTTGAGGCGATCGTGGAGAAGATCGAGTCTGGCGAGATCGGGCTGGACGAGTCCATGGCCCTCTATGAAGAGGGAGTGAGGCTCGGAAAGCGGTGCAAGGAGGCACTTCTCGCCGCGGAGCAGCGGATCGAGGTCCTCTCGCGCGAGACGGCGGGGCTGGAAGCAGGGCAAAAATCCAGCACCCCGCAGGGCACGGACGACAAGAGGACCTAGATGGGCTGCAACTGCCTCGCGTGGAACCAGGCCGACGTCATCCTGTGGCTCACCCCGATCGTGCTCGCGGGGTGGGTGTTCGCGTTCGGGGCGTGCGTGGGCTCGCTGCTGAACGTGCTGGTCTATCGCCTCCCATTGGGCCTGGACGTCGTCAGCCCCACCTCCCGCTGCCCTTCCTGCGAAACCAAGCTCACGTGGCGCGAGAACATCCCGATCTTCGGCTGGCTGATGCTCCGGGGACGGTGCCGGTTCTGCCACTCGTCGATCTCATCCGAGTACCCCATCGTCGAGAGCTTCACGGCGCTCCTCTGGGTTGCCGTCTGGGTGGTCCTCTACGCGGACAACGGGCGGTTCCTGGGCATCCCTGTGGATGTCCTGCGGCCGGAGTGGGCTTCCTCCGGCTTCCGGCACACCTGGCCCATGTTCCTGGCGGTGCTCGGGCTCTTTTCGTGCCTCATCGCCGTCACCCTGATCGACGCACGCACCTTCCACATCCCCATGTCGCTCGTGATCGTCCCGGTGATCCTCGGCCTCGCCTGCCACGCCGGCTGGGCGGCATTTCACGGCCCGCTGCACCCAGCCCCACGGGGCTGGGAATGGAGCCTTCCCACCCCCGGCGTCCATGGCTGGCAGTGGGTCGGCATGGCTGTTGGCGGCGCCGCGGGGCTAGCGATCTCAGGAGCGCTGCTCCGCTTTGGCGTGATCAGGCGGTCCTTCGCCGACTATGAGCAGTGGCTGGAGAGCCATCAGAAGACTCCTGAAGCCGCACCCGGCGAGGTGGCCGCCGGCGAACAGGTTGGCGACTCCCCCGAGATGTGGGTGCAGTACCCGCACGCCCGGCGTGAAATGATCCGCGAACTCGTGTTCCTGGGCCCCTGTATCGGCCTGGCCATGCTCGGCGCGGCCCTGGCCCTGAGGCTCGCCGGACCCTGGACCCCGGACATGCTGACCGGGGAGATGCTCCCCGCCGCGGACGTCCCCCACTGGCTCTCGGTGCTGTGCGGCGTACTGCTTGGCTATCTGATCGGGGGCGGGCTGGTCTGGGCCATGCGGATCTTCGGCAGCCTCGCCTTCGGGAAGGAAGCGCTGGGCCTGGGGGACGTGCACCTGATGGCCGCTGTCGGGGCCTGCCTCGGCTGGATCGACGCAACCCTCGGGTTCTTCGGAGCCGCGTTCGTCGGGATGGTGTGGGCGATTGTGGGGAAGGTGGCGTCGGGAAAGCTCCAGCGGCACATGCCGTTCGGGCCCTATCTGGCAATTGCGACGGTTCTGGTGTGGTTCACCAAGCCCTGGATCGAACAACTGATCAACGCGGTGGCCAAGGTCTCTCCCCAGATCAACCTGCCCTGAGCGGGGCCGTCCGGACACGGGCCTCACGTGGGCCGAGTGCTGTCGGTTGAGCGCGATTCCTGCGGTGCGCAAGCCCAACGCACCGATACAGTTTCGCAGCGCGGACGTGGGTTCCGCACAGACAAAAGTCGGGAAGCGAGGGCTCTTCAATGGAAGGAACGAGCATGATTCGGCGCGGAGGGATCGTGGCAGCGGTGGTCTGCCTGGGCATCGGCGGCCTCCTCGGAGGTTGCAGCAAGAAGAACACCCAGCTCGAGCTGGCCCAGCAAGAGGCCGCGGAGTTGCGGGAGAAGAACGTCGAGCTCGACACGCGCCTTCGCGAGAAGGACAACAAGATCGCCGAGCTCGAGGGCCGCATCCAGGCCACGCAGGCCTACCAGCAGCCCCCGGCCTACCAGGAGCCCCGCAACAACTGGAACAACCCCAAGCCCTACACCGGCGGCGGGTCCAACGAGACCTTCACGGTCAGCGGCGACGTGCTGTTCGATTCCGGGCAGACGACCCTGAAGTCTGCGGCGAAGAAGGAGCTCGACAAGATCGCCAGCAAGATCAAGAGCAACCACGCGGGCGCGACCGTCCGCGTCGAGGGGTACACCGATACCGACCCGATCAGGAAGAGCAAGTGGGGCACGAACGAGGCGCTGAGCAAGGCCCGCGCTGACTCGGTCGCCGCCTACCTCTCCCAGAAGGGCGTGGGCAACGTTTCCGCCGTCGGCATGGGATCGGCGAACCCCAAGGCGACCAAGGCCGCCAGCCGTCGCGTCGAGATCGTGGTTATCCACTGATATCCGAAGCAGGATCAACTGATCTGAACGGGCCCCTGTGGGCCCGTTTTTTTTCATCGCCGCAAAACCCGCCGAGTCCCGGGCCGCGAAGGCTTGGCGTTGCGGGCAACCTCCCGCACGCCGAAAAGCGGATGCACACCGCGTCCGCCGGCCTCAATGAACCACAGGAGTCAGTCCCATGATCCGCACCAGCGTTTGCGCCGTCACTCTGTCCATGCTCGCCGGTACCGCGTTCGCCCAGTGCGGCGGAGCGCAGGCCCAGGCCGAGCAGACTCCCCGCCTGCGGGCCGCGTCCTTCGCCGCGGAGCACGAAGTCGGCACGGTGGTGGAAGTCGCGAAGAGCGCCGGTTCGTTCAACACCCTGGTCGCCGCCATCGAAGCCGCGGGCTTGGCCGGCACCCTCTCGGGCGACGGGCCGTTCACGGTCTTTGCCCCCACGGACGAGGCGTTCGCGAAGCTCCCCGCTGGAACCGTCGAGTCGCTGCTGAAGCCGGAGAACAAGGCCAAGCTCGTCTCCATTCTCACCTACCACGTTGTCCCGGCGAACGTTCCGGCCAAGAGCGTGCGGACGATGCCGGCGCCCACCGTGGGCGGGCAGCGGCTGGACGTGGTCGCGAAGGACGGCAAGGTCACCGTGGACGGCGCGAACGTCGTGAAGACCGACGTGATGGCCAAGAACGGCGTGATCCACGTGATCGACCGCGTGCTGATGCCCGCGGACAAGAATCTGGTGCAGACCGCCGTCGCCGCGGGCTCCTTCAAGACCCTGGCGATGCTCATCGAGAAGGCCGGGCTCGCGGACACGCTCTCCGGCCCCGGGCCGTTCACCGTCTTCGCGCCCACCGATGAGGCGTTCGCCAAGCTCCCGAAGGAGACGGTCGAGAGCCTGCTGAAGCCGGAGAACAAGGCGCAGCTCGCGAAGATCCTCACCTTCCACGTCGTCCAGGGCCGCACCTACTCGGACGCCGTCGCGTCCAAGGGCTGGCGGGCCTCCACCGTTCAGGGCGGCGAGCTGACCAGCAAGGAGACCAAGGGCGCCTGGAGCGTCGCGGGCTCGGGTATCACCGCGACCGACATCGACGCATCCAACGGTGTCATCCACGTCATCGACACCGTGATGATGCCCAAGTAACCCAGCAGAGCAGCGGTGACGGGAGAGTCACCTTCCCGGAGGGCGGGCCTTTGCGGGCCCGCTCTTCCTTTCCGGCGGCTCCGACTGACCATCAGTACGCGCGGCTCGGCAGCGCCGCAGCCGCCTCGCTCCGGTCGAAGAGGCGGTCCGTCTGGCTGATGGACTTGGGCACCGCGGCCCCCGCGCGGATGGCCTCGATCGCGTCGAACGCGGGCGGGCCGAGGAGCGGATTGCACTCCATCACGCAGTTGAGCGTGCCCGCGACCATCGCCTCGAAAGCCTCTCGCCCGCCGTCGATCGACATCACAAGCACCTTCTCGCCCGGCGAAAGCCCGGCCTCCTGAAGCGCCTGGATCGCCCCCAGCGCCATGTCGTCATTGTGGGCGTAGACAGCGGTAAAGGCGCCCTTCTCGGCGCGGATGATCCCCTCCATCACCTGCTTGCCCGTCATCTTCTTGAAGTCGCCCGACTGGCTCCGAAGGATCGTGATCCCCGGGGCCGTCGCGATGACCTCCTCGAACCCCTTCTTGCGGTCGATCGCAGGTCCGGAGCCCACCGTGCCCTCGAGCTGCACGACCACCGCCTTTCCCCCGGTCTTCTCGATGAGCCAGCGGGCGACGGCACGGCCGGCTTCGACGTGATCGCTCTGGATCAGCGTCGCGTAGTTCGAGGGATCGGTTTCCACCGCGCGATCGACCAGCACGACGGGGATCCCGGCACGCTTCGCCTTCGCGAGCGGAGCATCCCACCCCGTCCCGACCACCGGCGCGAGGATGATCGCGTCCACCCCTTGAGCCACGAACTGCTCGATCGCCTGCACCTGGTTCGCCTGCTTGCCCTGCCCGTCCGCGAACTTCAACTCCACGCCCCGCTTCTTGGCCTCGGCAAGGATGGAGCCCGTCTCCGCGGCTCTCCATCCGCTCTCGGCGCCGATCTGCGAGAACCCGACGACAACCTGCCTCGCAGGCGGAGCCGCACCACCTGTCGCGGTCGGGGCCGACTTCTCGCACCCAAGGAGCCCGCAGCCCAACCCAACGAGCGCCACCAGACGCGTCAGACGGTGCATCACTGGTCCTCCGGGGAAGGCGCGGCGGGGGTGGCCTCCGGGTGCGCAGGGTCGGCCTGGGCCGGTTCCTCCTCACGCGCCCGCAGATAGATCTGCCCGTCCACGCGGTCCTGCCTCACGCCCACGAGCCGCTTGCGGACCAGCTCGAGTAGCGCCAGAAAGAGCCCCAGCATCTCGTGGCGCTGGCGCCCGACGAAGAACGAGGTGAACTCCACCTCCCGAGGGGCGCTGTCGTCGTGCCTGATCTGCGTCAGAATGTCCTGCGCGTGCACCTCGATCGGCGTGTCGTCGTACGTCACCTGGTGATCGCCCAGCCGATCGAAGTTGACCGTCTCCGCGATGCGCTTGAACGCCTCGACCAGGTCCATAAGGTCCAAGTCCTCGAGGTCCAGACCGTCCGACGCCGCCTCCGACGCCGCCTTCACCGCCTCGGCGCTCACATCAACCCCGGAGACGGCGAATCGCCGACGCCACTCCTCCGCGCGGCCCTCCAGAGCCTCCGCGGCGTCGCGGTACTTCTTGTATTCCAGGAGCTGCCGCACAAGCGCGGCACGCGGGTCTTCTGCCGGCCCCCGTTCCTGCTCCCGCGTCGCCGCCGGAGGCCGGGGGAGGAGCATGCGGCTCTTGATCTCCATCAGCGTCGCGGCCATCACCAGAAACTCCCCCGCGGTGTCGATGTCGATCCGGCCGGGCCCGCGTGACCTGAGCTGCCCCAGGAACGCAAGGTACTGGTCCGTGATGGTCGCGATGGGAATGTCGTGGACGTCCACCTCGGACTTGCGTATCAGGAACAGCAGCAGGTCGAGCGGCCCCTCGAAGGCCTCGAGTCGCACGCGGTAGTCGTCAAGGATCATCGGCGCTCCGGGCGTCTGGTGGGCCTGACCCGCGGGTTCGCGGGGAGGCTGGCTGTCGGGCTGGCTGGGGGGCTGTTCCACGGCGTTCCGGCAGTTTACCCTTGTTCGATGCCCCACACTTCGCAGTCCGAGCCCCGCGCCTTCGCCCGTGGCGTTCTGCAGGCCGAATCCGAGGCCCTCGCGAACCTCGCCTCGTCGCTGGGGCCCGAGTTCGACGCCGCCCTCGACCTGATCGTCCGCTGCGCCGACCGCGGGGGAACCGTCCTGGTGACCGGCCTCGGGAAGTCTGGGCACGTCGGGGCCAAGATCTCCGCGACCATGGCCTCGCTCGGCATCCCGTCCCACGCTGTCCACCCGACGGAGGCAGCCCACGGCGACCTCGGGCGCTTCCGCCCCGCCGACCTGGTCCTCGCCCTCTCCTGCTCGGGCGAGACGGACGAAGTCGTCGCACTCGCCGGGATCCTCAGGCAGGACGGGCTGCCCATCATCTCCATTACCGGCGGGGCAAGGCCCGAGGCGAGCTCGCTGGAACGACTCGCGACCGTGGCTCTGCGGCTCGGGGTACGAACCGAGGCGGGCGCACCGTTCTTTGTCGCACCCACCTCTTCGACCACCGCCACGCTGGCACTCGGCGACGCCCTCGCCCTCGCCGCCGCCAAGCGCCGCAACTTCACGGATGAGGACTTCGCCCGGCGTCACCCGGGCGGGGCGCTCGGAGAACTCCTCAGGCCCGTGACCGACGTGATGCGCTTCGCCGCCGGACGCAACATGCCTCTCATACCCGAGTCCGTGTCGGTGATGGAGGCACAGCGGCTTGCGGCGGCGGCGGGGCGCCGTCCCGGGGCCATCGTCCTCATCGCGGACGACGGCACCCTCGCGGGGGTCTTTACCGACGGCGACCTTCGACGCCTGATCCTCCGCGACGCCGCGGAACTGGCCAGGCCCATCGCCGACGTGATGACGCGTGCCCCTCGGTGCCTTCCCGACTCCGCCCTGGTGCGCGACGCCATCCACATGTTCCGCGAGCACCGCCAGGACGAGATTCCCATCATCGACGACGCCCGCCGGCCCGTCGGCATGCTCGACGTCCAGGATCTGATCGCCATGCGACTGATCAAGGACTGACCCGACGCCGATCCGCCCACCCACCGCCCCTACGATCCCGCGATGCGCAGGCCGCCCAACTCCCGCCACGGTTCGGCCCGGTCCACAGGTCTCCTCCTCGCGGGAGGCGTCTCGCTGATCTTCGGGGGGGTGCTGGTCGGCATTGCGCTCACCAGCAGCAGGCCCGCGGTGCCGAAGGCCACCGGCACCATGGAGCCACCGCCGGACGTGAAGCTCCAACCGGGAGGCAGCGGGCTGGCCGCCGGCTCCACCGAGCTCTTTATCACCCTGGTCGATCCTGCAAACCCCACGCGGGTGCAGTACGAGATTACCGCGGAACGGTCAGAGCCCCTTCCCGACGGCCGCTATCGGATGACCCGGCCCACCGCCTCGTACTTTCTCCGCGACGGTCGCACGCTGGTCATCGAGGCGGACCACGGGCAGGCCTCGATCCCGGACCCCGAGAAGGCCAGCCGCCCCGAGGGTGGCGTGCTCGAAGGCAACGTTCGGATCCGCCTGTTCGCCGCGCAGGCCGGAGGGCGTCGGCCTGCGCTCGCCACGGACACCCCGGAGTTGTCCATCTCCACAAACCTCCTGCGGTTCGACGGACTCCGGGGCGAGCTTGAACTCCCCGAACGCTTCGACGTGGAGCACACACGATTCGCGTTCGCGGGTCTCGGGCTCACCGCCGTCGTGAACGAGAAGCAGCAGCGCATCGAGATGGCGAGGGTGATCACCCCGCTCTCTCCTCTCACAGTCCGAGCGGCTTCGGGACGAGCGTCTCCACCGCCCCCGCCGGCCGCGGGTGTCGCGACGCCCGGAGCGTCACCGAGAGGCGGCGCGAACCCGGTGGAATCACGCACGCCCCCGGGACGCGAGGTCACGCCGGCAGAGGCGCCGGCGCTGTGGTACCACGCCACGCTCGGCAGCTCGGTGCGCGTCGTGAGGGGCACCTCCCGCATCGACGCCGACGTGGCGCACGCGTGGTTCCTCGCGGAGGCGGACGCCGGCCCACGCGAGTTCGGGGCAGAGCTGGAGCCGGGGGCCGGACTGCAACTCGCCTCGCTCGGCCCGGCGCTCGCGCTCGGCGCCTCGACGCCTCAGCCCGTACCCCCCGCGTTCGGAGGCGACGAGCCCGTGACCATCGAATGGACCGGGCCCCTCGAACTGAGGTCGGCCAAGGAGCCCCCACAGGGCATGGGACGGAACGCCTCGATGGTCAGGTTTGAGGGCGTTGGCGGTGGTGTGCGTGCGTCGGACACCAGCCGCAAGGCCAGCGCGCGGGGTGACTCGCTGGAGTACCGCGTCGACACCCGTGAGGTCGTCCTGTCCGGCACCGCCAACCTCCCCGCGGAGGTCGAACTCACCGGCTCGGGGAAGGCCGTCGGCGTCGAGATGCACGCGGACCTCGCGGCGGCCACCGCGAGCATCCGGGGCGGCCCAGGATCGCTCACCGCCACCGGAGACACACCCCGCGGGGTCTCCTGGACCAACGAGGCGGACTTCTCCTTCGCCACCGATGAAAGAGGTGAGATCACGCACGTGACCACCGCGCATCTCAGCGGCGATGCCGTGGCACGCGACGGCGACGCCTCCCTCCGCGCGAGCGCCATGCACGCCGAGTTCTCCAAAGGCGACGGGGACAGCCCCGTCATCTCGCGCCTCACGTGCATCGGCCAGGTCAGCGGCGACGACGGCAAGGGCGGCACGCTCTCCGGCGATTCCGTCGGTGTCGAGTTCGCCCCCGTCCTCCACGAGCCCAGGCCGACGCGAGTCGCCATCGCCGGCCGGGCCCGCGCGGCCCGGGGCGCCGACTCACTTCAGGCCACGCACATCGAGGCGGACCTCGGGCCGGTGCGAGACTCGTGGAGCGCCACCGCCCTCCGCGCAAGGGAGGGTGTCACCTACACCGGTAAGGACGGTCTGGCAGCGGAGGCGGACACGCTCGAGGCCGATCCCGTCGAGCAGCGCGTGACGCTCCAGGGTGAGAAGGCAACGCTCCGCAACGCCGAAGGAAGCCTGACCGCGGGCCGCATCACCCTGGACGGCAAGGCGCGAACGGTGACAATCCCCGCGCCGGGCTCGCTCTCGCGCGAGCTTCCCGCGACTAAAACGCAGGAGAGAGGTCGGGCCACCGCGTCCTGGTCCGAGAGCCTCACCTTTGACGACATCGCCGGCATTGCCATCGCCACCGGGGCCGCCCACGCGGAGATGACCCGCGGCACCCTCGAAAAGGACACATTGAACGCCGCCAGCGTAACCCTGCGCATCACTCCCGCACCGATCGGAGACGCCCGGGCGACAGCGCCCGCCAGCCCGGTCGGCGCCGCCGGCCCCGACCCGACAGCCAAGCCCGAGCCACGCCAACTGCTCGCGGCCACCGCCACCGGCCCCGCCGGCACACCCGCCAGCATCGAATCCCGGCGGTACGCGCGTGAGGTCGCCCCCCCCACCCTCGAGCAACTGCTCTACCTCGAAGGGGGCGAAGTGCGTGCCGATCTGACGAAGGGCACGCTCGCCGTCCCCGGCGCGGGAAAGGCTGTCTCGCTCGACCGACGCGCGGCTGCGCGGGGCCAGAGCCCGGGCTCACCCCTCCACGTCGGCGACGGGCGCGGCGCGACGCTCTTCCGCTGGGCCGGTTCCATGGTCGTCGAAAGACAGAGCGGCACCGCGACCCTGGCGGGCGGTGTGAAGATGACCCACGAGGCGCTGGCCGGCGAGCGCACCGAACTGGAGAGCGAATCGCTGACGGCTCGCTTCAGCGAGCAGCCCTCCCCGGGCAGCGACACGCCCCGGGGCGAGTTGCTTACCGCGAGCGCCGCCGGAGGCGTGTGGATGCGCTCAGGGGGCACGGAACTCCGGGCCGACAGCCTGGAATACGACGCACGCGGCCGCTCCGCAGAGGCCTGGGGGGGCACCGGACGGCCCGTGACCGCGGTCGACCCCTCGCGGGCCACTCCGCTCACGGCAGCCCGAATGCGCTGGGACATCGCGACCGGGCGTCTGGAAGTGCTCGACGCCGCGCCCATCACCGCCCCGCGCAAGTAGGCCGGCGGGCGGGCTGATGGCTCTCGCGCCCGTCCCACGACAAAAAAAACGGCGCCCAGCGTGTGCGGAGCGCCGTGTGAGAGTCGGAATCGGCCAACGCGTCAGGTGCCCTGCTTGGCCCGGTTCTCTTCGGCGAGCACGGCCTTGCGGCTGAGCTTGATGCGCCCCTGTTCGTCGACGTTGATGACCTTCACCTTCACCATGTCGCCGAGCTTGACGACATCCGAGACGCTCTTGACGTACCCCTCGGCAAGCTCGGAGATGTGGCACATGCCGTCGGTGCCCGGGGCGAGCTCGATGAAGGCCCCGAAGTCCTTCATGCTGACGACCTTGCCGGTGTAGACCGTGCCGACCTTGATCTCCTCGCACAGGGCCTCGATCTCCGCGCGGGCACCCTCGATGGTCTCCGCGTTGAGGCCGGCGAGCTGCACAGTGCCGTCGTCGTCAACGTCGATGGTGACGGTCCAGCGGTCCTGCAGCGAGCGGATGGTCTTTCCGCCCGGCCCGATGAGCTTGCCGATCTTCTCGGGATCGATGTGGAGGGTGATGAGGCGCGGGGCAAGCGGGGAGATGCTCTCGCGGGGCTTGTCGATGATGCGCTCCATGACCTCGATGATTTCCAGGCGTCCGATGCGGGCCTGGTCGAGGATGGTGCGGATCTGGGGCATCGAAAGGCCGCGGGTCTTGAGGTCGAGCTGGATGCCGGTGATGCCCTCGCGGGTGCCGGCCACCTTGAAGTCCATGTCGCCGAAGAAGTCCTCCTCGCCGATGATGTCGGTGACGAAGAGCTCGTTCGCGTCGTGATCGTCGGCAAAGCGTCCGACGGAGATGCCGGCGCAGGTCGCCCGGATGGGCACGCCCGCGTCCATGAGCGCCAGACACCCGCCGCACACCGAGGCCATGGACGAGGAGCCGTTGCTCTCGGTGATGTCGCTCACCACGCGGATGGTGTAGGGGAACTCCTCGGCGGAGGGCAGCACCGCCAGCAGGCTGCGCTCGGCCAGAGCGCCGTGGCCGATCTCACGCCGGCCCGGGGCGCTGATGCGTTTGACCTCGCCGGTGGAGAAGGGCGGGAAGTTGTAGTGCAGCGTGAACTTCTTGCTGTACTCGGGGATCAGCCCGTCGATGATCTGCTCGTCCTTGCCCGTGCCCAGCGTGACGGTGCAGATGGACTGCGTCTCGCCCCGCTGGAACATCGCCGAACCGTGCGTGCGGGCCAGGATGCCCACCTTGCCCGCAAGGGGCCGGATCTCGGTGGGCTGACGCCCGTCGGCGCGGGTGCGCTCCTCGACGATCAGGCGGCGGGTCGTCTTCTCTTCCAGCCGCTTGAAGGCCTCCTTGGCCATGGTGCGGTTCTTGAGGGACGCGGCGTACTCGCCGTAGGTACCGTCGGTCTTGAGGGGGAAGTGCCCGTCGAGGACCTTCTTGCGGAGGGCGTCGACGGCGTTGTTCCGGTCCTTCTTGCCTTTGATCTTGCGGGCCGCGGTCATCTCGGCGCCGGCAACGCTCGCGACCTTCGCGGTGATCTCGGGGGTGGGCAGGTGCAGTTCACCCGCCACCTTCGCCCTGCCGGCCTTCGCGGAGAGCTCACCGATGAGCGCGAGGATGTCCTTGATGTGCTCGGAACCGAACTCGAGCGCGGCGAGGGTGGCCTCTTCGCTCACCTCGGCGGCGCCGACCTCGATCATGTTGAGGCCGTCCTTGTGGCCGGCGACCACCACATCCATGTCGCTGTACTCCATCTGCGACACGGTCGGGTTGACGACAAACCGGGGGCCGTCGTCGGTGTGGATGCGCCCGACGCGCACCGTGGCGATGGGGCCTTCGAAGGGAATGTCGGAGATAGCCAGGGCCGCGGACGCGGCGGTCCCCGCGAGCACGTCGGTGTCGTTCTCCTGATCGTGGCTGAGGACGAAGACCTGGATCATGACCTCATCGAGGAACCCGTCCGGGAACAGCGGCCTGATCGGGCGGTCGATCATCCGCATCGTCAGGATTTCCTTCTCGCTGGGCGGCCCCTCGCGCTTCTTGAACCCGCCCGGGAACTTGCCCGCGGCGGGGGTCTTCTCGCGATAGTCGACCGTGAGGGGGAAGAAGTCGATGCCCTCCCGCGGGGCGGCCCGAACGACGGAGGCGAGCACGGTGCTCCCGCCGTAGTGGGCGATGACCGTGGCGCCGGCCTGCCGGCCGATGACGCCGGTCTCGATGGTGAGGGTGCGCCCGCCGATGTCCTTCTGGACAACGACAAGACTCGGATCGGTATTCAGGAGCGTGGCCATCTCGGCGTTCCTTGCTGGCTTCGGCGTGGCCCCGGGCCGCGCCGATGGCGTCGGCCGCGCAACGCGACCGGCGCCTGGGGGTGGATTGTCTCCCCGGCGCCCACAAGGACTCTGCGAGTGGCAGAAGGCAGGGGGCAAGACGATGGCCGTGCCCGCTGCCCACTGCCGTCGCACCTTGTTGGGTGCCGGGGCGCCCGAAACAAAGCGGCCCGACGCGGGGTGCCGCGCCGGGCCGTTGGTTACTTGCGAAGACCCAGGGTCTGGATCAGATTCGTGTATCCGGCGGTGTCGGTCCGCGCCAGGTACTTGAGCAGGCGGTTGCGCCTGCCGACCATCATCAACAGCCCGCGCCGCGAGTGGTTGTCCTTCGCGTGGGACTGAAGGTGAGTGGCGACTTCCTTGATGCGGGCCGTCAGCATCGCCACCTGGACCTGGGTCGAGCCCGTGTCGCTGGCGTTGCGTTGAACCTGCGCCCGAACCTGCTTCCGCTCTTCTGCGATCAATGCCATAGTTTGAATCCGACTATCTGGATGCGTGCCAAGAACGCAACCATAGGCTCGCGCCGGGGGCGGGATCAATCCCGCCCCGACCTTTCGTCGCCTCCTGCGCCCGCCCCGTCCAGATGAAGGTCCATCACCCGCACGTCCAACAGCCTCCCGAACTTTTCCCCAATACGCCTCATGACCCCGACCGTCCCAAACCCCAGGCTCTCGTGAAAACGCACGCTCGGGGCGTTCTGATCAACCACCCGCGCGATGATCACGCCGATCCCGTGCGCCGTCGCCCCGGTGATCAGCCCCCCCATGAGCGCGCGGCCCACGCCACGGCCCTGCGCGGCGGGCGCGACATACACAGAACTCTCCGCGGCGCGGGCGTACGCCTGGCGGGATGACCACGGGCTGAGCGTCGCCCAGCCCAGGACCGTGCCCGCCTCTTCCGCCACGAGGGCTGGGTGCCGGGGCCCCGCGTGGGCCGTCAGCCACGTGCGCCACTCGTCGCTCGAATAGGGCACCGTCATGAACGTGGCGATCCCGTGCAGCACCTCGCGGTCATAGATCGCCGCGATCCCGGGAAGATCCTGTTCCTGAGCAGGTCGGATCCGCACGACGGGAGCCTAGCCGAATCCTCACGCCCCCCGCGGCCCCCCGGGTCGGGCCGGCACGCGGGGCCCATAACCACCCGGCCGTCCCCCCTCCCGGGGTCAGACGCGAGCTGTCAGGGGCAAAGTCCGCATCGCGCGCTCTCCAGCGGGGCCGCACCCGCCGATAGTGGCCATGCAGATGATGGACCTGCTTCGGATGAGCCTCGCCAGACTCGCGACCCGGGCCACGATGCAGGCCCTCCGGTCGCCGCTCGCGCAGGGGCTCTCGCTCGCGTGCGTGTTCCTGGTCCTGAGCGTGGCCTTCCTTCTCCAGATGCACCACACCGCGAAGGAGGCCAGCCGCGAGACCGTGCGGGAGGAGATGCTGCACATCGCGAAGCTCGCGGCATCGCGCGTCGACGCGGCCCGGCACGCCCGTGTTCGCACCACCGGATCCCAGAACGACGCGGACTACCGCGCGATCGTCACGGAGCTCAGGGCCCTGCGGGACGCCGCCGAGGGCGTGCGATACGTCTACACCGTCTCGTCCAGCCCCGAGGGGCCCAGGTTCATGATCGACGCGGCGGAGCCCGTCGACGACGACGGCGACGGGGTCATCGACCAGGCCGGGCTGCGCGAGCTGTACGAGGGCTCCGATCACGACATGATGGAGGCGCTCGCGACCTCCACGCCCCAGGTCACGCCGGAGCCGGCGACGGACAAATGGGGGACATGGATCAGCGCGTACGCGCCGGTCGTGGATGCGCAGGGAGGTCTGGAGTGCATCGTCGGCGTGGACATGAGCGCGCAGGCCTTCAGCGAGCGTCTCTCGCGGATCGACACGTCGCTGCGGGCCACCCTCGCTGTGGCCCTTGTGTCGTCGGGGGTGCTGGGCGTGGCAGTCTTCGGGATGCAGCGCCGGCGCCGTGCCGCCGCCGCCGCCCTGGCCGCCAGCGAATCACGCTTCCGCCAGCTCTTCGAGGCCATGCCCGTGCTGGTGTGGCTGACGGACCCTGAGGGGCGCTGCACGGGTGCGAACCGGGAGTGGCTGACGCTCACCGGGACGACTCCGACGGCGAACCTCGGGCTCGGATGGCAGCGGAGCGTTCACCCGGACGACCTGCCGGGGCTCGCCGATGCCGCCGCGGATGCGAGCTCCCGTCGGTGCACCTGGGAGAGGGAGTTCCGACTTCGGGACGCGAACGGCGGGCACCGATGGGTCGCCGCCCGTGGCGTGCCCATGCACGACGAGGCGGGTCGCTTCGTGGGCTACATCGGCGGGTGCATGGACGTCACCGCCCGGCGAGACTCGGAAACCCAGCTCGCGTGCCTGCTGACGATGACGACGGCCCTGGCGCAGGCGAGCGACCTCGACGCCGCGGCGCGGGCCGTGATCCGGAGCATCGAGGGCTGCACGGGCTGTGCCCGGGCCGCGATCCTGCTCCACGACGCCGAGGGCGTGTGCCGCTTCGTCGGGTGGAAGGGACTCTCCGCCTCCTACCGCGCCGAAGTCGAGGGACATTGCCCGTGGGCCAAGGGCTCGCACGGCGCGACCTCCATCCGGGTCGGCGACGTGCAGGCCGACCCGCTGACCCGCGCGTACGGCGAACTGATGGCCCGTGAGCGGGTGCGCTCCCTCGCCTTCATCCCCATCTCGAACGACACCGGCGTGATCGGGAAACTCATGCTCTACGGCAATGAGACCGGTTCCGTCACCCCGGCCCACGTCGCTTCCGCGGAGGCGGTCGCCTCGGCGGTGGCGGCGGCGATCGGACGCATCCACTCCAGGCAGGCCCTCCTCCAGAGCGAGCAGCGCCTGCGCCGCGTCATCGACACGGCGATGGACCCGCTGGTGCGGCTCGATGAACGCGGGATCATCTCCGACTGGAACCGACAGGCGGAGCGAGTCTTCGCGATCCCGCGCGAGGATGCGCTGGGTCGCGCCCTGGACAGCCTGGTGCTCGCCCCCGAATGCCGCGAGGCCTTCCGCGGCATGCTGCGCGAACTTCTCTCCGGCCCCGCCGAGCGTGGCGCCCGCGTGGAACTCGACGGAGAGTCCCGCGACGGCCGCGCCATGAAGGTCGAGATCGCCGCCAGCCTCATGAGGTGCGACGGTCGCGTGGAGTACAACACGTTCGTGCGGGACGTGACCGAGACGAAGGCCGCAAGCGCCAGGTTGCTGGACGCCATGCACGCCGCGGAGGCCGCGAGCAAGGCCAAGTCGGACTTCCTGGCGAACATGAGCCACGAGATCCGCACTCCCATGACCGCCATCATCGGGTTCGCCGATCTGCTGGCCGACGGCACGGAAAGCTCCCTCTCCGCGGAGCAGCGCCGGGAGGCGCTCGAGACCATCAGGCGGAACGGCGAGCATCTGCTCACGATCATCAACGACATCCTTGACGTCTCGAAGATCGAGGCGGGGAAGGTGACCATCGAGCGCGTCCCGACCGACCCTCGCACGCTGGTGGACGAGGTCGTCTCCCTCATGCAGGTCCGGGCCTCGGGCAAGGGCATCGGCGTCGTGCACATCCGCGAAGGCGACATGCCCCGGGGCATCCTCACCGATCCCCTGCGGCTGCGGCAGATCGTCGTCAACCTGGTGGGCAACGCGATCAAGTTCACGGACCGGGGCAGCGTCCGCATCATCACCCGAGCAGCCCCGGACCGGCCTGACACGCTGTGCATCGAGGTGCACGACACCGGCATCGGCATCCCGCCTGAGCGACTCGGCAGGCTCTTCTCCGCGTTCACGCAGGCCGACTCAACCGTCACGCGACGCTTCGGGGGCACCGGGCTCGGGCTGCACCTCAGCCGTCTGCTGGCGAGGCTGCTCGGCGGCGACATCACGGTCAGTTCATCGCCGGGCGTGGGGAGCGTGTTCTGCGCAACCGTGCACGCCCCTCCGGCGACGATGCCCGCCGCCGCCGCACCGGAGTCCAAGCCCCCGGCGACGCATCTTGGCGGGCTGCGCATCCTCGTGGCGGAGGACGGCCCGGACAACCGCAGGCTGATCCAGCACGTCCTGAAGAAAGCCGGGGCGAGCGTCACCCTCGTCGAGAACGGGCAGGAGGCGCTGGAGGCCGTGATGCGGACCAGGACCCAGCCCTTCGATCTGATCCTGATGGACATGCAGATGCCGGTTCTGGACGGGTACACCGCAACGCAGGAGATCCGGAGGGCGGGCGACACCACGCCCATCATCGCGCTCACCGCCCACGCCATGACCGGAGACCGAGACCGGTGCATCGCCGCGGGTTGCACGGATTACGAAACCAAGCCGCTGTCCGTGCCCCGGCTGCTCGCGACCTGCGCCCGCAACGCGGCCCGCGCCCGGGGGGCCGACAACCCGCCCGCCGCCGCCGCGTAAGAGCCCGGGCTACGCTCTCCGCACGTCGGAGGATTCCGGATGCCGCTGACCTGGCTGGGCAAGATCAGAACTCGGGCGCTATGGGTGGTCGTCTGCGTGGGCGCGACGGCCTTGGGACTGATCGCGTGGACGACGCTCCCCGCATGGCCGGTCGTCGGCGCCGCAGTCGCCGCCGTCGCCCTCGTGCTCAACAGCATCACCGCGAGAATCGACGCCTCGATCTGCCTGGACTGCGGCGCAGACCTCTCGGGCGAACCCGTCTGCTCCCACGGGCGGGTCTGCAGGTCATGCGGCGCAATCAACGAGCGGGTCGGCGTCGCGGAGCGCGACGAAGACTCACGCGAGGCCTGAGCCCGCCCCCGGGGCCACGTCCAACGCCTCTCCTTCCACCGCCCCCGACCACGACGACACCTTGGGTGCTACCACCGCGTCGAGCGTGCCCCCGCGCGGGAACTTCGCCGCGTGCTCGCCCCACTTCCACGCGACGAGCGTGACCTCTCGCGCGGCGCCGGGGCCCGTGACCCGCAGCCTCAGGTGCCGGTTCATGTCTCCGAAGGTCTCCGCCCCACGGGCCAGCGTGAGGCCCCGCAGCCTCACGCGCACGGGCTCGTTCGCCCGTCCGAAGGGCCCGAGCGCATCGAGCTGCTCGACCGCGGCCCTCGAAAGCTCCTTCAACTCCGCATCGCAGTCGTAGGTCAGCGCCCCGACGAGGTCGCCCTCGCTCAGCTTCTCGTTCGCGATCGCGGTGAACCGCTCCACGAAGGCGCCGAGGCGGTCCTGCCTGAGGCGGAGGCCGGCGGCCATGTCGTGCCCGCCGAAGGACTCCAGAAGGTCCTCGCACGACGCGAGCGCTCCGTGGAGATTGAAGCCGGCCACGCTGCGCCCCGAGCCGTGGCACACCCCCCCCGTGACGCTCAGGAGGATCGCGGGCCGGTGCAGCCTCTCGACAAGACGCGAGCAGACGATCCCCACGATGCCCGCGTGCCAGCCCGGGTCGCAGAGCACCACCGCACGCCGGCTCGGACCCGCCATGCCCTCGCGCACCGCCATCTCCATGGCCTGCTCCGCGATGCGCTGCTCTTCACGCCGTCGCTGGTCGTTCAGGCGTGAGAGCCCCGTCGCGATCTGGACGGCTCTCTCTCCGGTGGCGGTCGTGAGCAGTTCCACCGCCTCCGCCGCGTGACCGAGCCTCCCGCAGGCATTGAGCCTGGGCGCGAGGCCGAAGCCCACGTGGTCCGCCCGCACCCTTTCGGAGTCCAGCCCGCAAGCCCTGACCAGCGCCCGCAGGCCCTCGATGGACGATCCGCGGATGCGCGTGAGGCCCTGGCGGGCGATGACCCTGTTCTCCCCGAGCAGCGGCACGACGTCGGCGATGACCCCCATCGCCGCGGGACCAAGCAGATCGATGAGCAGGGCGCGCGTGGCATCGTTCACCTTCCGCCCGCCGCTCGCGAGCGTGCACATCCTCCAGGCGAGCTTGTACGCGACACCCGCGCCGCACAACTCGCCGAAGGGGTACGCCGAATCAGGCCTTCTGGGGTGGACCACGGCAAAGGCCTCCGGGAGGTCTTCCATCGACGCCGGCGGGTTGTGGTGGTCCGTGATGATCAGATCAACGCCGGCACGCCTCGCGACCAGAGCCGGCTCGCGCGCCGTCACCCCGCAGTCCACCGAGACGATGACCTTCGCCCCCTCGCGGCAGATCTGGGCGATCGCCTCGCTGTTGAGCCCGTAGCCCTCCTCGAGCCTGTGCGGCACATACCACGCCGGCTCGCTCCCCGGGACCAGCGCCCGCAGCGTGTGGAACAGAATGGCGATGGACGAGATACCGTCCACGTCGTAGTCGCCATAGATCACGATGCGCTCGCCCGCGCGGGCGGCGTGGAGCAGCCGCTCCGCCGCCCGGTCCAGGTCGGGGATCAGCGACGGGTCATGCAGCCCGACCAGCAGCGGGTTGAGGAACGCGTCCCGCTCCGGCCCGGGACGCAGCCCCCTGGCGCACA
>QWIH01000081.1 GCA_021405315.1 Leptolyngbya sp. PLA1 | reverse complement strand
GCGGTCGGGCGGGGTGACGGCGCCGCGGAGAGGTGGCCCGAGGCCGTTGACGCGGGGGTGGACGGGGGCTATGATGGGCGGCGTGGGATTGAAAGTCCTATCGCCCTACTTGATGCCCCTGACGATCATCCTCGAGGTGGCCCACGACAACGAGTCGTCCTTCGGTCGCTCACGGACTTGCGTACTGGCAATCCGATGTGTGGCAGAGGACTCGCCAGACGGGGCGATCAGCCAGGTGCCGCGGAACCGGGAGCCGGGTCCGGAGTCGAGCGCGGGGTAGTTGCTAGTGTTCACGCTCTGTCTCGCAACGTACGCCGAGCGGGTGAGGCATCTTCCTGGTGACGAGCTGGTGTCATCTCCGGGCAGGATTGTCACTCATGCCATCACGATCGCAGCGCCTACCCACGTGGTATGGCCTTGGATCTTGCAGCTCGGCGCCGGTCGCGCGGGGTGGTACTCCTTCGATCGCATCGACAACGGTGGGGTCCCGAGTGCCAGCGTGATCGTCCCCGAGCTACAGCGCGTTGACGTTGGCGACGTCCTGCCGGCGGTCCCCGGTGCTGTCGACGCGTTCCTTGTTCGCGAGATTCGCCCTCACGAAGCATTGGTGCTGGTCGTGCCCAGGCAGACTGCCGCGGAGGAGCAGGATCCGCTCAAGCGGATGTCCGGACCGCTGCGCGTTGTCTGGACCATCTTCCTTGAGCGTATCGACGGCAGCATTACGAGGCTGATCGCGCGTGGCCGCGTAGGGCGCAACTGGCTTGCGGACTCGCCGAACGCTCCTCAGTCGCAGCGGCTGATCTTCATCGAGCGCGTCTACTCACTGCTGGCACGCCTGCCGTGGAGCGCGATGCTCCCGATCGCGCTAACCGGGCACTACCTGATGGAGTCACGTATGCTCCGCGGCATCCAACGACGCGCAGAAGCGGATGCCAGAGAGCGTCGGCTCCGATGACAGTCGCGGTCCGGCGCTCACTCCGCGCCAGCGGCCCGCTTCGACGGCATGCCCTCCTGGCATACCTCTTGCTGGCGTTCGGGATCGCATGGGGTGGCGCCGCTTTCTCGGTGGTTGTGTTTGGCATGTCGGCGCCCGCCCTGCTGGGGGCCATGCTCGCGGGACCGACGGCCGCGAGTCTCGTTCTCACCGGCGTCGTCGATGGTGCCGCGGGGTACCGGAAGCTCCTCCGATCGCTCTGGCACCTGCCTGCGCGACGCTGGTACGCCGCGCTGCTGATCAACCCGTTGGTGCTGCTGTCCGTACTCGGAGCGCTGTCGCTCGCATCCCGGGCATTCGTGCCGGGCATCTTCGCAACTTCGAATCCTGGGAGTCTGCTTGCCATTGCGATTGCTGCCGGGCTCCTCGCCGGCATGTTCGAGGAACTCGGCTGGACCGGGTTTGCCACCCCGCAGCTGCTGGCGAGCCGTGGGCCACTCGCCGCGGGTCTGATACTCGGCCTCGTTTGGGCGACGTGGCATATCGGCCCGGATCTGTTGGGCGCGGCGGGCGACTGGGGGAGTCTTCACCCATGGCGCATCTTGACCTGGATGTACGCCGGCATGGTGCCGTACCGGGTGCTGATGACCTTCGTCTACAGACACACCGAGAGCCTGCTGCTCGGCGTGCTCATGCACGGCGTATACACGGGTGGGCAGGTCCTGCTCGAGCCGATCGGCGCGAGTCAAACGGAGCAGCTGATCTGGTGGGCGGTCCTCGGCCTCGCGTTGTGGTTCGTCGTCGGCATGGTTATGACCGCGGCCGCGGCGCGTGACTCTGCTCCCGGCTCCGGCAGGGGCTGCGTCCACCGCTAGTGCGGGTGCGCGACCCATTGGTCATTCGCGAACTCGACCCCCTCGGGTTGCCGCGGGACGCGCCGAGCGGGCGTACGGGATAATCCCTCACCTCCTGTCGGAGAGCGGAAGGGCCGGGGGCCAGCGGCAGGCCTTCACCAGATCTTGCTGTCGAACTCTCATCCTCGCGTCTCGCGCTCTCGTGACCAACGTCCCCCCCCCGTTGCCGGACAGCGGCGGGTACCGATCTCGTCCTGGGTCTACCACACTCCATTCCTGTCGCCGAGCGGTGCCCGATGCTGAATGGGGGATCGACGTGCTACGCAGGATTCTCCTGAGTTGCGGCCCTGTCTCGTCCGCGCTCTACCTCCTGACGATCGACGTCATCGCCGCCCCGAGCCATAACCTTGAGTTGTGGACGGGGCCGGCCAGAGGAGGGAGGGGGCAGGCTGGCCCCGGGGAAGCAAGCGGCATACCCTTCCAGGGTAACCACACCCACACCCGGGAGACCGGGGGAAAGGTACGCCGATGCCGACGAACGATACATACGAAGAGCTGGTAGCGCGACTGCCAGACGGAGTTGACCTACCAAGCGCCGCCCCTGGGCGAGGGCCTGGGCAGCATCCGGGGCCGGGCGGTGCTGACGGAGACGACTGACACGGGGGCGGTGGCGCGGCTGCCGCTGCCGACGGAGGCGATCACGGTGGCGGGGGAGGCGAAGGGGCGAGGGGTGCTGCTGTTCACGATCGGACTGGGGGAGGCGCTGGACGCGGAGGCGCTCCTTGCGATGGCGAGCCGGCCGGCCTGGGCCTACCGGGCGCCGGACGCGGAGGTCCTGGCGGCGATCTACCATGCCATCGCGGTGGCGATTCCTTGCCCGAAGACTGCGTTCTGGGGCGGGCGCCGCGGTCGGGCATCCCCTTGAGCGTGACCGGCGGGATCCCGTTATCGGTCCCGTTCGGTCTCGCGGATGGGCTCGCCGCCCGAGGGCGCGCCCGCTATCACTGCGCCCTTGAGCCCCGCCACCTCCACCCGGCCCTCCGCCGAGGGCAGTCCCCAGCCCGGCAGGTAGCTCACCCTGCGTCAACAGAGGTGCAAGCCTCGTCCACCGGCTGATCGCCGCTCCGCTGCGCCCCAATCCCCGTGGTCACACGCCTTCCGCCGCCTCTCGCGGCGCCTTGCCCGTTTTCAGGCCGAGATCACGCCTCTGGTCCCTCTCCCGTGTCCACCCTTGTGGAAGCCGGGTGGAACTGCAGGCTGGCGGTCCCGGTCAGGATCCGCTCGGCGAAGGGGGGCCCCGGCCTCCGAATCGGTCCCATGGCTCAGCGCGCGCCAGATCACCGCGTCGTGCAGCAGCCGCTCGCGCAGGTTGTAGGTGACCGGGATCGCCGGGTCACCAAGGGACGTCCACAGGCGCTCCTCCACCTTCTGGCTCTCCTTGGCCATCGCTCGTGTCTTGGGGCCCGGCGCGCCCTTGGTGGCCCAGGTCAACCGCTCATGTGTCCGTCGAATGGCCTCCCGGCGGCGATGGTGGCTCGGCGGCGGACGTGGCGCGGACGGCTTGAACGGGCGCCACGAGGGCTGGCGGGGGCCGGATGGGCGCCGAGACGGGTTCGGGAGCGGGCGGCGGGCGGTTGGCGGGGCCGTGTAGGGCGGTCGGGCGGGGTGACGGCGCCGCGGAGAGGTGGCCCGAGGCCGTTGACGCGGGGGTGGACGGGGGCTATGATGGGCGGCG
>QWIH01000055.1 GCA_021405315.1 Leptolyngbya sp. PLA1 | reverse complement strand
TGGCCCGGCGGTCAAACAGCCGGACCCGACCTGCCAAGGCGGCCGGCTTGATCCACGGGCGCGTGGCCAAGACCCGCACGACGCGGTGGATAGGCTGGCTGAGCTCCCTGGCGATCACACCGGCGGTGATCAGCGCGGGCGGTGGTGTCGTATCGATACGGCGGGGTGGGGGCGCGATTCCCATGACGGCGGCTCCGATCCCGGGCGGCGTGCCCGGCTACCAGACCGCGGGTGGTCGCGCGACCACCCTGGATGTCTCGGGATTCGCAGGACAGCAACCGGTCGCGACTGGTCGCGACCGCCCGTCCAGTGTCTTGTCGCAGCATTACCGCTCGGGCCGCTTCTTGGCGACCTTGTGCTGGCGGTCCTCGCGCAGCCGCTCGGCTCGCTGCTCAGCGGCGAGCTTCGCGATGATCTCATCACGGTCGCCGGGCGTGTCCTCGTCGCCCGCGTGATAAGCGTCGAGGGGTTCGCCCGCCTCAATCCGGGCATCAACCGCTTCCTGGGCCACTCTTGCCTCGGCGAGAGTCTCTCCATGCGTCTCCGACGAGCCGACTTCCCGAGCCTTCTTTGCCTTCTCGGCCTCTTTGCGGCGAGCCTTCAAGTACGCGGACCGCTCGATCGCCTTTGTCATCGTGGACGACCCGCAACCGATGATTCTGGCAAGTTCGTTCCGGCCCGGGAAGAACCCGCCGTGCTTCTTGACGTGCGCCTCGGCCAGGCTCATGGCTTCCTGCCAGGTCATGGTGTCGGCCTGTGATGCCTTCGCGCTGCCGCCGCTGCTCTCGCGAGCCGAACCGCTCACGATGGCCTCGACCATCGGCAAGATCGCGTCCCGGAACGCCGCGGCGATCTCGGCGGCGTTCGTCAGGTTCACCTGTGTCGGACCGGTCGTCTTCGAAACGCCGCCTGGTTCCGCAGCAACCCCGCGCAGTGCGACGAGCGTCCCGGTGCCGTGAACCGGTGGCCGATCCTCGAGACTCCCGGCCTTCATCACAAAGTCGATGACCCGCTCTCGGCTGCCAATGAACGCCGCGTGGTCCCGGGTCAGCTTCGCATCCAGCGGCCTATCCAGATCCGCCCTCGCGAGCAGGCCGTGCTCGGTGAGCCGCCATTCGTCGCCACCGACTTTCGTCACTCTGAACGGCCGGACGGCCCCCTCGGATCCCCGACGCCATTGGTCGATCGCCGCGGACCACCGGCTCCAGGATTCCGCCAGCAAAGGCTCGATCGCCTGAAGCAGTCCGGCCTCTCCGGTCACCGCGACCGTCGCTTCGATAGCCTCACCCTGACCCGCCATTCCCAGACGGATGGAGCTTCGTCGCTCCACAAGTCCTGCTCCCGCAAGCAGCAAGATCGCCCGCTGTTCGGTCACCGAGAGCTGGTCAATGTCCACCGACTGCCACCGATCGGGGATACGCCGGAGGAGAGATTCGATCGCGTTGGTCAGGTCCTGAGTCATGCAGGCATGATCGTAAACCGCCTCAGACCGGGCCTCCTTGCGATTCATGGCGTCGGGCGCGATGCGAGTGATTGCCTCGACCTTGCGGGAAGTTCTCTCTCTTCTACGCCTCGGCCAATCCCTCGCGGATGGCCAGCCGCATGAGATCGGAGCGTGAATCGACGTTCAGCTTGCGCATGAGGCGCTTCTGATGCCCGTCGATGGTCTTGACCTCGCGCGAGAGTTCTGAGGCGATCTGGTTGCGCGTCAGGCCCTTGCCGATCAGGCGCAGTACCTCGACCTCTCGCGTCGAGAGCGTGCTCAGCGGCGTGACGGGCCTTGCATCGCTCGGGCCCGCGGGGACTCGTCGCAGTGGCAGCGCAGTTCGGACCCCGGTCGCCTGTGGTGCGACAGGTCGGCAACGCTCTTTCACCTTCGGTCCGAGGACGAACGTCCCGTCTCGGCCACACGCCACTTCGCGGATGCCGGAGATGATGGCGGAGAGTTCATCGGACTTGGCGAAGTACCCCCAGGCCCCGCACTTGAACGCCGCGTCGATGTAGCCGTCGCGGATATGAGCGCTCAGGATGACGACGCGGGTGCGCGGGTGCATGTGGCGGAGCCGGTCGGCGGTCTCGAAGGCGTCGGGCCCGGGCATCTCGATGTCGAGCAGTACGAGGTCTGGCTTCAGTCGGCCGACTTCCTCAACCAAACGCTCGGCCGAAGGCAACGATGCGATGCACCGGATGGAAGGATCAAGCGAGAACTGAGCCTTGAGCCCCTCGATCAGGACCGCGTGATCGTCGACGCACAGCACGCGAATGCCGGCTCCGTCGTCGGGCTGCGACGCGGGCTTCGCCGGGGGCGTGGTTGGGCGACGCTTGGAAGGCATAACTCGTGCTACTTGTCTCCGGGTGCGGGTATGCACGCGAGTGCGTTGGCGACCAATTCGCGGATCGTCTTGAAGTCGTCGGTCGGGGCAATGATAAGTCGGCGTGACCCTTTGCGGTCGAGGACTGCTTTGCCACGGCCGCGCTTGGGCGTCACGGGGACCGACTCGTCGTCTACGCAGAGTACCGCTCGGTCGAGATTCTCTGAGGCGTCGACGATCTGGACACCTGCGGCCTCCAACACGTGTCGGACCAGCGAAGCCATGCGTGCGTTCGACACCGCGATGACCGCGCGATGTCGGATCCGAGCATCCGAGGGCACACGAGCCTCAGGCAGCCACATCGTGACGGTGGTGCCCTTGCCGAGCAGGGTGTCGATCTCGACCCGCCCACCGACGCGCGCGGCCACCTTGTGGACCAGCGGGAGCCCCAGTCCGGTTCCCCGGCCGCGCGACTTGGTCGTGAAGAACAGCTCGAACGCCCGGCGCTTAACCTCGGCGGTCATCCCGCCACCGTTGTCGGAGACGGAGAGGGCGATCCACCGGGTTCCCGACCTATCGCCCTCGGATCGTGCCGTGATCTTCACTCGACCCTGTCGGCGCTTGCGGGAGGGGTCTTGATCGAGGCTGGGGATGGCCTCACCCGCGTTGATGACCAAGTTGAGCACGGCCTGAGTCAAGCGGTGAGGTGCGACACTCACGGGGGGCAGCTGCGGCGGGATCGAGGCGGTCAGCTTGACGTGCTTCGGAACTCCCTTGGAGATGACGATCCCGGTGCGGTCCCACCAGTCTCGCACGTCCGTCGGCGGCCCGTCCGGGTGTGTGTTGTCGGGGTTCTGCGCGAGCGCATGCAGCCCATCCGCGAGTTGCTGCAGGTACGCGACACTTGAGGCGATGGCGTCGATTGCGGGACGGATATCGATCCCCGGAGCCTCGGACTGGCCGGTGCCTTTTCTCGCGCGAGATTGAACCTCGGCACGGGGTTCATAGAGGTCGCGGCTCGCCTCGCGCAGGACATTGATCTGCGCTCGCACGGGCAGCAGGACGTTGTTCATGTCGTGGCCCAGCCCGGCTGCAAGCGTGCCGATCGAAGCCATCTGGTCGGCGAGCCTCAGTCGAAGGTGGGCCTGTTCAAGGGCTCTGGTCTGCTCGGTGACGAGGCCCTGCAGGTCCTGTGATTCCGCGACGCCCGTCCCGCGCGGGCCCTTGGATCGGCGAGGACGGGTAAGGTCGCGGATGATGCCCACAAAGAGCGGACCCGCCATCGTTGGAATGTCGGCCTGGGAGACGGAGAGCTCGATCGGGAACCGCGAGCCGTCCCGGCGGACGGCTTCGAGCCGACGCGGGTGGTTGAGGATACGGGTTTGACCTGTCGCGGCGTAGCGTGCGAGGTAGCCGTCATGGGCCGACCGATGCGGCTCGGGCATCAGCACGCTGACGTTGCGCCCGATGAGTTCACCTGGCGACCACCCGAAGACGCGCAGGACCGAGTCGCTGGCGGACTGGATCACGCCCGATGCGTTGATGGTGATGATCGGGTCGAGGGCCGCGGCGAGGACTGCACGGCTGTGCGAATCGCTATCGGCGAGCGGAGGTGGACCGGGCTGCGGCATCGAGAACAATCGTATCGCATCGGGCTATCGGTATGCCTCTGAGAAAGGCCTCAGTGCGGGCCTTGGACGCGAGATGGCGGAAGTTTCCGCGTGGATGGGTTCCGCCGGGTTCGCCATCATCCAGCGTTCTTGGAGGCTCGCTATGAGCAGGCATCTCGCAAACGACACCGCTGCGGCCATCATGACCCCGGACCCTGTGTGCGCCGAGCCGTCCACCACGATCCGCCAACTGGCGAGGTTGTTCGACGACAACGACATTTCGGGCTGCCCGGTTGTCGACCACGGAGGCCGGGTCATCGGCGTGGTGAGCAAGACCGATCTGATCCGCCGGTGCTCGGAGGGCACCCGGGACATCCCGCCGGCTTATCTCTTCGAGGTGGTGTGCGAACAAGGAAGCGAGGAGGAGGACGGCGGCGAGTCCCCGATTCCCGAACCGCTGGTGTGCGTCCAGGACTTTATGACTGAGAGTGCGGTAACCGCCGGGCCGGGCACTCCCATTCATGAGGTTGCGGCACTGATGGCGGACCGACGCATCCACCGGGTGATCGTAGTGGATGACGACATGTACCCGTTGGGCGTGATCACGGCGCTCGACGTCTTGAAGCGGTTTCCACGTCCCGGCGGCTGACATCGAGAGTCTGCATCGTCGGGCCATCGAATCGAGAGGACACCGAGTCACAGGAGCAGCGGAATGAGCAACCCGAAGACCATCGTCAGAGAAACCCTGAGCAAGGACATCCAGCGCCGTCCGGAGACTCCGACGCCGATCCCCGACGGCGCGGGCCGCAAGATCGGCGAAGAGACGCACATCGAGATCACACCCGACCGCATCCGCGTGCGGGCCTACGAGATCTACCAGACCCGCAATGGCGCACCGGGTGATGCCGAGTCCGACTGGGCGCAGGCCGAGCGCGAATTGAGCGGGCGGGCCACACCCGGATCTTCGGGTGAGGACTCCATCGCCGACCCGGCGGTGCTCGAGATCAAGACCCGCTCCGAAGCCCAGCGTCAGCCCGCAACGCCCGCCCGCGGCGGGTTGTGACACATGCCCTCGCGGGCCGTGCCGCATCTGTGCCTGCCGCGCTCGCGGTGCGACCGAACACGTCGCGCCGCGGCTTTGATCGTCTCATGACTCTTGGAGATCGCCAATGCCGGAGACCATGAACTGCTTCGTGATGCGCGGCATCGGCCGCGTCGGTGTCATGGAAAAGCCCATCCCCCGTCCAGGCCCCTTTGACGCCATCATCCGCACGACCGCCGCGCTGATCTGCACCAGCGATACGCACACCGTCGCGGGTGCGATCGGCGACCGGCACGACCTCACGCTCGGGCACGAGGCTGTGGGCGTCATCCATGAGTTGGGCGCGGCGGTGGCCGAGGCGGGCCGGTTCTGGATCGGCCAGCGCGTCGCCGTCAACGCCATCACGCCGTGCTACGCCTGCGACAACTGCCAGCGCGGGTACTCCAGCCAGTGCGGCGGGATGCTGGGCGGCTGGAAGTTCGCCAACGTGAAGGACGGCAGCATAGCCGAGTACTTCCACGTCAACAACGCACTGGCGAACCTCGCGCCCATCCCCGACGGCCTCACCGATGAACAGGCCGCGTACTGCTGCGACATGCTCTCGACGGGCTTCATCGGGGCAGAGTTTGCCAACATTCCCATCGGGGGCTCGGTGGCGATCTTCGCGCAGGGCCCGGTGGGCCTGATGGCCACGGTGGGCGCGAGATTGCGCGGCGCGGGGCTGGTCATCGGCGTCGAGTCGATGCCCAACCGCATCGCACTCGCGAAGAAGTACGGCTGCGACGTGGTCGTGGACTACTCGAAGGAAGACCCCGTCGAGGCCATCAAGCGACTCACGGACGGCCACGGCGTGGACAGCGCGATCGAGGCGCTTGGTTCGCCCAAGACCTTCGCCGCATGCGTGAGCGCGACACGACCCGGCGGCACGATCTCAAATGTCGGCTACCACGGCGACGGGGACAGCGTCCCGATCCCCCGGCTGGACTGGGGCGTGGGGATGAGCGACAAGACCATCCGCACCGCCCTGTGCCCGGGCGGCAGCGAGCGCATGGGACGCCTACTGCGGCTGATCGAGTCGGGTCGCGTGGACCCGCTGGCCATGACCACGCACCGCTTCGCCTTCAAGGACATCGAGCGGGCGTTCCACATGATGCAGACTAAGGAAGATGGGATGGTCAAGCCGCTGATCGCGTTTGGGTGAGCCCCGAAGACGGCACGCCGGCTCGCGACGACAGGAGGACTCACGATGGCAATGGTCGAGCATGGCCGGACCAACACGGTGCGCCACACGACAGCGTTCGTGATCCCCTTCCGTGAGATCACCAGCTCCGACGTGGGCACTGTGGGTGGCAAGAACGCCTCGATGGGTGAGATGATCGGGCAACTCAGTTCGCTCGGTGTACGCGTGCCCGATGGGTTCGCGGTGACGGCGGAGGCATTCCGGCTACATCTAAGCCAGGCGGGGATCGAGGAGTGGGTCTACCAGCAGGTGGACGGGCTTGATATCACCGACACGCGGGCGCTGGCGGAGACAGCCCAGCGGGTGCGCGATCGCATCGCCGGTGCGCCGCTGCCGACGCCCGTGCGCGACGCGATCGTGGAGGCGTACCGCGTACTGTCGCGTGATTCCGACGCGTGCGAGGATGGCGTGCCATGCCTCGACGTGGCCTGCCGGTCTTCCGCGACGGCGGAGGATTTGCCGACGGCATCGTTCGCAGGGCAGCACGAGACGTACCTCAACATCCGCGGTGAGGAAGCGCTGGACGCGGCGGTGCGTGCGTGCATGGCGTCTCTGTTCACCGACCGCGCGATCGTCTACCGGGTCCACAACCGGTTCGAGCATCGGGCCGTGGCTCTGTCGGTGGGCGTGCAGCGGATGGTCCGCAGCGACCTCGCGTGCGCGGGGACCATGTTCACGCTCGACACCGAGAGCGGGCACCGCGGCGTGGTCGTCATCGACGGCGCGTGGGGGCTGGGCGAAACGGTGGTGCAGGGGCGGGTCAATCCTGACGAGTTCTGGGTACACAAAGCGACGGCGAAGGCGGGCGGGGAGGGCAAGCGGCCCGTGATCCGCAGGGATCTGGGCGACAAGGCCGTGAAGCTCGTCTACGCCTGGGCGGGGCTGGTCGCGGCCCGGAGCGTGAAGGAGATGCCGGTGCCCGCCGCGGATCGACACCGCTTCGTGCTCACGGACGATGAGGCGCTGACGCTGGCCCGCTGGGCGATCGTCGTCGAGGAGCACTACTCCGCCAAGCGCGGCACCGACACGCCGATGGACCTGGAGTGGGCCAAGGACGGACGGACTGGGGAGTTGTTCATCGTGCAGGCCCGGCCCGAAACGGTGCACTCGCAGCGGGGCGAGGGGGGCACGCGGGGAACCATGCTCGAGACGTTCCGGCTCAAGGGCAAGGGCAAAGGCCACGCGATCGTGACCGGTAAGAGCGTGGGCGCGCGCGTGGGCACAGGTGTGGCGCGGGTGGTGCGCTCCGTGAACGATCTGCACCACTTCAAGCCCGGCGAGGTGCTGGTGGCCGAGATGACCGACCCCGACTGGGAGCCCGTGCTGCGCAAGGCCGCGGCGGTGGTGACCGACCGCGGCGGGCGGACGTGCCACGCAGCGATCGTGTCGCGCGAGATGGGCCTGCCGTGCGTCGTGGGCACGGGCGGAGGCACCGAGGCAATCAAGGACGGGCAGACGGTGACGGTGTCATGCGCCGAGGGGGACGTGGGAACGGTGTACGAGGGCGCTGTGCCCTTCGAGCACGAGTCGCTCGATCCGGCGAGCCTCCCCGTGTCGCCGGTGTCGCTGATGCTCAACCTCGCCGATCCGGGCAACGCCTTCCGGCTGGGCTGCCTGCCGGCGACGGGGGGCGGCGCGGTGGCGGGCGTGGGACTGATGCGGATTGAGTTCCTCGTCTCGAACTGGATCGGCGTGCACCCGATGGCGCTGGTGCATCCCGAGCGCGTGGCCGATCCCACGGTGCGTGCGGAGATCCGCCAGCGGGCCGCGGTGGCGGGGCACGGTACCGATCTCGCGGAGTTCTTTGTGTCGCGGCTGGCCGAGGGCGTCGCGCAGATCGGGGCGGCCTTCTTCCCGCGGCCGGTCATCGTCCGCTTCAGCGACTTCAAGACCAACGAGTACGCGGGGCTGCTGGGCGGAGAGGCCTTCGAGCCCAAGGAAGAGAACCCGATGATCGGCTGGCGCGGGGCTTCGCGCTACTACGACGAGCGCTACCGCGAGGGGTTCGCGCTGGAGTGCGCAGCCATCCGGCGGGTGCGCGAGACAATGGGCCTGACCAACGTCATCGTGATGATCCCGTTTTGCAGGACGCTCACCGAAGGACGTGCGGTCCTGGCCGAGATGGCCCGGCACGGGCTGGAGCGCGGCAAGGACGGGATGCAGGTCTACGTGATGTGCGAGATCCCCAACAACGTCGTGCTGGCGACACAGTTCAGCGAGCTCTTCGACGGCTTCTCGATCGGCTCCAATGACCTGACGCAGCTCTCGCTTGGCGTGGACCGCGACTCGGAGCAGCTGGCCCATGTCTTCGACGAGCGGGACCCGGGCGTCAAGGCCATGATCGAGATGGTCGTGCAGAAGGCCCACGCGAGCGGCCGCAAGGTCGGCATCTGCGGCGAGGCGCCCAGCAACTACCCGGACTTTGCGGCCTGGCTGGCCGGGATCGGCATCGACTCGATGTCGTTGAACCCTGATGCCCTTCCGGGCGTGGCACGGACGCTGAGCAAACGCCGCGAGCCGTGAGCGCCCCGCGGATCGCTCCAGATCGCGGAAGTTTCCGCAACCGCGCCGTTCGCCGGTGTTCGCTATGAATCTGGTACGAAGGAGTCATCCATGCCCGCCGCCCAATCAATCCCCGCACGCGAGCTCGCCCGTCCGTACACGTCCGTGGTCGTCGGCACCGACTTCACACCATGCTCGGCGATCGCGGTCGGCCAGGCACTCCGCATTGCGGCGTGGTTCGGGGCGCCTCTGCGCGTTGTCCATGTCATCGACACAACGGTGGTCGTGGAACTGGAATCCGCGCTGTCGGCCTATCAGCAGGCGATCCGCGACAACCTGGTGAAGGACGCGCAGACGGCATGGAGCGAGTTCGCCGCCAAGATCGAGGGCGCGGCAACGCTGCCGGTTGACGTCTCCATCAATAACCGTCTCGTCGGAATACTGAGACAGGCCCGCGAGCACAAGGCCGACCTCCTGGTCATGGGGGCCTTTGGCGACCGACGCCCCGATGTAGGCTTCGGCACCGTCGCCACGGCGTGCGTCCGCAAGAGCATGACCGACGTGCTGCTCGTACGCGACACGCAGGGTGGAGCATTCAAGCGGATCGTGGCGGCTGTTGACTTCTCCGAGACTTCGGCAAAGGCCCTTGCCCGGGCCGCGATGTTCGCCATTCAGGACAGCGCAGACCTGCACGTGCTGCACGTCTTCGCCGCCCCGTGGCACCGCCTCCACTACCGGGCTCCCGAACCGATGGCTCCGGCCCACCTCCAGAAGCAGTACCGCGATGCATTGGAGCGGCGGCTTGCCGACTTCATTCGCCCCATCGCCGAGGCCCACAAGGGTCTGCGGGTTCACCCCGTCTGCTACGACTACGGCGGGCACCGTTCGGGGATCGTCGAGTACGCCAAGAGCATCTCAGCCGACCTCATCGCGCTGGGCACGCGCGGCCGCACCAACCTGCGCGACATACTCCTCGGCAGCACCGCGGAGAAGGCCCTCGATGAGTCGCCGTGCTCCGTACTGGCCGTGAAGCCCGAGGGATTCCATCACCCGCTCGCGGCGGGCGAAGAGCCACGGCTCTACGGCCTGCGGCCGCAGTTCTGATCAATCACACCCGTGAAGGAGCCCCGTGTGGACCGCCTCAAGACCATCCTCGCCGCCGTCGACTTCTCGATGTGCTCCTCCGACGCTTTCCGCCAGGCCGCCCGCATTGCGGCGTGGCATGGCGCGACACTGCACGCAATCCATGTCGTGAATGTACCGGCGTATCGCCCCGTCCCCCATCCCTTCATTCCCTTCGACCTCCCCACGCAGGATCAACTGGTGTACGATGCCTATCGACGTTGGGAGGACTTTGCGCCGGCCTGTGAAGGCAAGGCGAAGGCCCAGTTCACTGTGGCGGTCGGGAGCCCCCGGGGCGAGATCCTCCAGGCGGTGGAGGCCACGAAACCCGACCTGCTTGTGATGGGCACGACCAGCGTGCTCGATCGCAAGCGAGGTATCGGCACGATCGCGGCCGCGTGCGTCCGCCGCGCCGAGACCAAGGTGCTCTTGGTGCGCGAAGAACAAACTGGTCCGTTCAAGAACGTGGCCGCCTTCGTCGACTTCTCCGAGACGTCGCGCGAAGCGCTGGCGCAGGCCGTCCGCGTGGCGGCTCAGGATGGCGCTGCGCTCCACGTCGTTCACATCTACGACGATCCCTGGCATGGGGTGCCACGCACTGGGGTCATTGCCGCGAACATGCCCGACTTCGATGTGACGCTGAAGCGCTCTGTCGAGCAGCGCCTTCGGGAGTTCTGCGAGCCGCTGGCCCACGAGATGAACGCCCTGAAGGCCATGTACCACGGCTTCCAGCACGGCGAACACTGGGAGGGGTATGGGAGCGGGATCACGGGGTTCATCGCTCATCACGGCGTAGACCTGGCCGTGCTCGGCGTCCGCTCGACCTGGAACGCCCGAGACTTCTTCATGGGCTCCACCGCCGAGCGGGTGTGTCGCGACGCTGGGTGCTCTATTCTGACTGTGCGACCGGTGCCCGTGGACATGTGACCAATACGGTCGTCCGATGAGCGTGAGGCCCCCGCCGAGACCTCCAGCATGAAGATCGCCGTCTATTCCAGCAAGCCCTACGAGAAGCCCTTTCTCGACGCCGCGAAAGCGGACACCGCGCACGAACTCGTGTACCTCGACGCGCGGCTCTCGACGATGACTGCCGAATTGGCCCGCGCCGTACCCGCCGTCTCGATCTTCGTCGGCGACGACGCCTCGGCCCCGGTCCTCCGCGCTCTCCACGCCGGCGGCACGCGGTTGCTGGCGCTGCGGTCGGCGGGCTTCAACCACGTCGATGTCGCCGAGGCCGAGCGATTGGGGATCACTGTCGCCCGCGTGCCGGCCTATTCCCCCTACGCCGTCGCCGAGCACGCCGTGGGGCTCATGCTGACGCTCAATCGCAAGTTCCATCGCGCCTACGCCCGCGTGCGCGAGCAGAACTTCGCGCTTGATGGGCTCCTGGGCTTCGATATGCACGGCAAGACCGCCGGCGTCATCGGCACGGGCAAGATCGGTGAAGCGGTCTGCGCCATTCTGCGCGGCTTCGGCTGCCGCGTGCTGGCCTTCGACCCCCTCAAGAACCCCGCCTGTGAGGCGATGGGTATTGAGTACGTGCCGCTCGGCGACCTCTACGCGGCATCGGACATCGTCACGCTCCACTGCCCGCTCACACACGCGACCAAGCACCTGATCAACGCCGCGGCGCTAGCCGCGATGAAGCCGGGTGTCATGCTCATCAACACCAGCCGCGGGGCCGTCGTGGACACACGGGCGCTCATCGCCGCGCTCAAACGCGGCCATGTCGGCTCCGTTGGCCTCGACGTGTACGAGGAGGAGGGCGACCTCTTCTTCAAGGACCTCTCCGCCGAAGTGATTCAGGACGACGTCTTTGTGCGATTGCTCACGTTCCCCAACGTGCTCGTTACGGCCCATCAGGGCTTTTTCACGCGCGAAGCTTGCGAGGCGATCGCCCGGACCACCATCGACAACGTGAGCGGCTTCGGCCGCGCGGGAGCAGCAGGGGTGCCGGAGTCGCACCGCGTTTCAACGCGGTTGCTGAAGTAGGCAAAAGATACCACGTAGCCTGTCGCTTTCGGCTCAGGTGTACACGATCGCGAATACGCCGACCATCGCCGCCGCGATGACCGCGTAGACCGCGAGAGGGCCGATCGTCAGGCGCAGGATCGACGCGACCGCGCCCCCGCCTTCCCCGTGCCCGCGCTCCACAGGGCGCGTCTCCGAGATCCCTAGCACCGCCCCCACGGCCACGATGTTGTGAATACACACCATGTTGCCCATCGCCCCGCCCGCGGATTGCAGCGCAAGGACGGTGGTTCGGTCCAGGCCGAGGGTGTCAGCGATCGTGGCCTGGATGGGTGCGAAGGTGAGGTTCGAGACCGTGTTCGAGCCGGAGAAGAACGAGCCCAGCGCGCCCAACAACGGCGCGAAGAACGGCCACGTGCGGCCCGCGGCGCCGGCCAGCGCGAGGCCGATCTGCGTCACAGGAGACTGACCTCCTCCGGCGGTCATCACCTTGGCCAGCACGAGCGCCCCCGCGAGGGCAATCGCCGGGCGCCCGAGTCGCCGGAACGTCTCCGCCCACGCCGAACGTGCAGCGGCGCGAGGCATCGTGAGGACGGGGATCGCCGCGAGCGAGACAACGACGAACGGCAGGATGAACGGCACGTAGAGCAGGGGCATCCGCCAATCGGCATCGGTGCCGAGGATGCCGCGCAGGCCGATGACCAGCATGGGACTGATCCAAGCTTGGCCCAGGCCCGGGATATCGGCGCTCGCGGCCGCGGCATCGGAGTTGAGCAGGACCTTGAGGCCCAGGACGTCGATCCGCGTCACGGCCAGGAGGAGGACCGTGGCCGCGAGGGGCATGATCGCGCGGGGGAGCGACATGGGCGCCGCGTCGATTGGCGGGGCGGGGACGCCCGTTGCCGCGGCAGGCAACGCTGACGGCTCGGCCGTCGAAGGCAGTCCGACTCGCCACTTCACGAGCACCGCCGCACCGATCAGGCCTGCGAGCCCGCCCACGATCGACGGAAACTCGACGTTGAACCGCGCCGCGAGCACGTACGGCACGACGCTCGCCGCGACCACGAGCAGCACGAACGCGAGCCGCCGCCGGATCTGCGCCCACGGAGCAATCACACGCAGCGCGAGAAGGGTGATGAACGGGGCCGCCGCCGCGTGCACGAGCGCCGTCCGCCAGCCGATCTCGCCGAGCTCGCCCGCCGCCAGATCCACGCCGCTGAGCCCGAACCAGGTGGGCGTGCCCACCGCCCCGAAGGAGACGGGCACGCTGTTCATGATGAGGCACATCGCCGCGACGCGGATCGCCGGGAAGCCCAGGCCCACGAGGATGGGCGCGGCCAGCGCGGCGGGCGTGCCGAAGCCGCTCAGCCCTTCAAGGAGAAAAGAAAACGCCCAGCCGACGAGCATGAGCTGCGCGATTCGGTCCGGGGTGAGCTCCCGCAGCCGCGTCGCCAGCACGGCCATCGCGCCCGACGTCTCCATCGTCTTGAACAGCAGGACCGCGCCGAAGACGATCGCAAGCGGCGTAAGCGACGAGAGTACGCCGTCCACCGCGGCGGCGTGAATGATCGCAGATGCGGCGTCATCCGGTTGGGTGAACCGCAGCGCGTATGCGAGCACCGCAACGCCCGGCAACGCGATGTGTGCTGGCAGCGGGAGCCACCGCCGGGGCCATGTCAACGTCATGGCCGCCACGAGGAGTGCGATAGGCAGGATGGCCAATACGAACGTCATGCACGAGGATTCCAGCGAGCCGCAGAGAGCACATTACGGTCGCGGAGTCGCCTGCGGAGAGCGGTGCTGCACGATCTCCACGGAGCAGTGCGCGTTCATCGCGACCGTCGCCGAGACGCTTCCGAGCAGGAATCGCTCGAGCCCTCGCACACCCCGCGCACCCACGAATATGCAATCAGCGCCGCCTTCCCGCCCGCTCGCGGCGCCCGCCGCGTGCCCGCCCCACTGCGCTGCCTCCTCCACCAACGCGTAGCTCGGATCGGCCAAGCGCACGATGGAGGACACGCTTACGCCAGGACAGCAGCCCCGGATCATGTTCGCGGCCCTGTCGGCGGTGCGTCCGGCCCACGAATCGACTGGCCCCCCTCCGGCTCCGAAACCTGAGACCGACACCGCATGGCTATGTTCGAGCCCCTCGATCCCCTGCGCGTAGCACGTGACAAGCACGTGCGTCCCCACGGGCCAGTCGCGGGCCGCAACTGCGGCCACCGCCGCGTCCGAGTCCGCCGAGCCGTCCACGCCGACGACGATCCGGGGCGAATGGAAGAGAGATACAGCACCATGGCGATCGGCGGGGACTTTCGGGTGGGGGTGCGTCGCGACGCGACCTCGCGCGATGCGAACGCAGCCACGCAGGCCGTGCATGACCTTCTGAGCCACACTCCCCAGGACCAAGCGTCTGATTGCGCCGAGCCCGCGTGAACCGACAACCGTCAGGTCCGCAGGTCCGCCGTTGCCATCGATACCGCCGTTCTCGCCTTCGGCCCGGCGGATGATCGCCGTCGCCGGAGAGTCGGCGCACGCATCGGCAACCACTCGCCAGTTCGGGAAGACTGTCCGCAGCCGGGCCGCGCCCCGCTCGGCGATCCCTCGCTGCGCCTCCACCCGACACGCGACGGCGGCGCGGATGTTCTTCAGGGCCGGGAGCGCCTCGTCGGCCCTGCCGCCGGGCGGGGCTTCCTCCGGGAGCCATGCGTCCACGACCGAGAGGACCACCGCGTTCGCGCGATCGGGCAGCCCGGCCAAGGCCAAGTCGTCGATCGCCGCGTCGGCGTGCGCCGAGCCGTCAAAGGCAATCAGGATGTTCATGGCTGTACTCATGAACGATGTTACCGATTGCGTCGCGCTGGTCGCATAGCGGAACTATCCGCTATCCGCGTGCGGGACGGGTTTTCCTACGCTCCAAAAGATGAACGGACTCCCGACGCTTGCCTGGCACGCCGCCGCCGCGACTGAAGTCGCGCGCGAGGTCGCCTGCGATCCGCGCGCAGGGCTTTCCGCCGCCGAGGCCTCGGCCCGCCTGACGCGGCACGGACCCAACACGATCTCCGCCAAGCGGGGTCGGCCGTGGTGGGTGCGGCTGCTGCTCCAGTTCCACGCGCCGCTGGTCTACATCCTGCTCCTTGCCGGGGCCGTCACGCTGTGGCTGGCTGAGTACACCGACAGCGCGGTGATCCTGGGCGTGGTGCTGGCCAACGCGATCATCGGTTTCGTGCAGGAGCAGAAGGCCGTGGCCGCGATCGATGCGCTGGCACGCTCCATGCGGATCGAGGCGACGGTAAGAAGAGATGGCGAGCGCCGCAGGATCGACGCGGCCCAGCTCGTCGTCGGCGACATCGTACTGCTGGAGCCGGGGGACAAGGTGCCCGCCGACCTGCGCCTGCTCGACGGCGCGGTCAAGGACCTGCGTATCGACGAATCGACGCTCACCGGCGAGAGCAAGGCCGTTGCGAAGGATGCCGCCGCGCTCGCGGAAGCGACGGTGCTCGCCGATCGGCGGTGCATGGCGTATGCAGGGGCGCTGGTGGTGCGCGGCACGGGCGAGGGGATCGTCGTGGCGACCGCCGATGCGACCGAAGTCGGCCGCATCAGCGAGATGATCTCTTCGGCCGAGCAGATCGCGACGCCGCTGACGAAGAAGATCGCGGCGTTCAGCCACTTGCTGCTGTGGGTGATCCTCGCGGTGGCGGTCGTGGCCTTCGTCGTCGGCCTGCTGCGCGGAAATCCGGCGAGCGAGATGTTCAAGGCCGCGGTGGCCCTTGCGGTCGGCGCGATCCCCGAGGGCCTGCCCGCCGCCGTCACCATCATGCTCGCAGTAGGCGTGGCCCGCATGGCGGGCAAGAAGGCGATCATCCGCAAACTCCCCGCCGTCGAAGCGCTGGGCTCGACCACGGTGATCTGCTCGGACAAGACCGGGACGCTGACGCAGAACCAGATGACCGTGCGGGCCGCGTGGTGCGCGGGGGCAGAGTATGAGTTTACCGGCGGCGGGTACGACCCTGCGGGCGAGGCGCGCCTCGCGGGCGCGGCCCATGCGTCCCGGGCCGAGGATCACCCAGCGCTGCTGGAACTGCTCGCGTGCGGCGCACTCTGTAACGACGCGGTGCTGGTCGCTCGCGATGGGCGATGGGAGATCCACGGCGACCCGACCGAGGCCGCCCTCGTCGTCGCGGCTCGCAAACTATCAGATGCGGGGGGTGCCGATCTCTCGCGTGACATTCTCGCAGCCAGGTTCCCGCGCCTGGACGCCATCCCCTTTGAGTCTGACCGGCAGTTCATGGCCACGCTACACGCGCGGGAGCCCGAGAGCGGCAGCGATGCGGGCGAGCGCGTGGTCTACGTCAAGGGTTCGGTCGAACGCGTGTTAGGCATGTGCGAAACCGCAATGGGCCCGCGCGGCGAGAATGTTCCGCTCGATCGCGCTGCAGCCCACACCGCAGCCGCAGCACTCGCGGGCCGCGGCCTTCGAGTCCTGGCCTTTGCCCGCGTTGACGCCGCGCCGGGCCAGCGTGACCTGACGCACCCGATGGTCGAGCAGGGGCTCACCTTCGTGGGCGTGCAGGGGATGCTTGACCCGCCGCGGCCCGAGGCCATCGACGCGGTCGCCGCGTGCCAGCTCGCGGGCGTTCGCGTCAAGATGATCACAGGCGATCACGCGCTGACAGCGGCGACGATTGCGGGCATGATCGGGATCGACGGGGCGGGGCCGCATACGGAGGGGAACTTCGGAACCACGCCGCGCGTGCTCACCGGCGCGGAGATGGCGACGATTCCAGACGCCGACCTCCCGGCGCAGGCCGAAACCACCGCCGTCTTCGCACGCATGACGCCGGAGCAGAAACTGCGTCTGGTGAAGGGCCTGCAATCGCGAGGTCACATCGTGGCCATGACCGGCGACGGCGTGAACGACGCCCCCGCTCTCCGTCAGGCCGACATCGGTGTCGCGATGGGCATCGCAGGAACGGAAGTGGCCAAGGACGCCGCGGACATGGTGCTCGCGGATGACAACTTCGCGACCATCGAGGCGGCGGTCGAGGAAGGCCGTAACGTCTTCAGCAATCTCACCAAGTTCATCGTCTGGACCCTTCCCACCAACGGCGGCGAGGCGTTCGTCATCCTCGCGGCGATCATGCTGGGCTGGCCGCTGCCGATCCTGCCCATTCATGCTCTGTACATCAACATGATTACGGCCATCCTGCTCGGAATGCCGCTGATCTTTGAGGCCAAGGAACCGGGCGTGATGGCTCGCCCGCCGCGCGACCCCAACCGTCCGCTGTTGACCTTCGAGCTGTTTATGCGGACCGGCCTCGTCTCGCTGCTGCTGTGCACGGGCGCTATGGGACTGTTCCACTGGGAGTTGGCGCGGGGCATGAGCGAGGCCACGGCCCGCACTGCCGCCGTCTCCGTGATCGTCGTGGGCGAGATCTTCTATCTGTTCTCAAGCCGCGCGCTTCTGCGCCCGGCGTGGGCGGTGCCGCTCTTCTCGAACATGTGGCTGTGGGCCGGCATCGCCGCGATGCTAGTGGTGCAGTTCGCGTTCGCCCACACACCGATCGTCAACCGCCTCTTCCACACGGCACCGCTGGACGCCAGCGCGTGGGCCCGGGTGCTGCTTGCCGCGGCCGGGGTGTTGGTCATTGTGGAGGCGGAGAAAGCGATTCGGCGCGCCGCGGCAAAGGGTTCGGTTGCCGATTCGGCGTGATCCGGCGAACAAGCTCAAGTGGACTCAAGGCATCTGGCTTGACTTTTCTGATGCGCTGCATCGACCGCTTCCATCACCCACCAACTGCCGCCACCGTCGACGCTGCTCGCGCCAGTCCGAGACGGCGCACACTGCGCGCAACTCGTGCTCGCTGACTGCATCGCGCTCACGCTCAACGCGAGACAGGAGAAGCAACTCCTCCTGGATGTCCGGAGCCAGGCACAGCAAATCCATGATCTGGCTGATCCGAGCCCGCGTGACTTGCCCCAACCGGGCGAGGTCGGCGTGGGATTCGACCTCGCCCGTCCGAACCAACTCCTCAAACCGGATCGCCAGCGCCATCAGGCGGGCGATGCGGGGCACGTGGCCCGCTTCAACGGCTGGCGCGGCGGGCTCCACGCCTAAGTTGACCTCTTTCCGGCCCGCCGTCCCCCTCGTGAAATGCACCGGGAACTCGATTGTGACGTCGTGCATGTCTTTCATGCGACCTCCGCGTGCTCAACGGGTGCCTGGCCGAGCGTGCGCAGCCCGGCCGGATGGAACGTGATCGACACCGTCTTCTTTGCGCCGTCGTAGTCCACCCGCTTGACGAGGTTCGCAAGCACGGCCGCCTGTTCCCGCGGGTAGAGCACGTCCCAGGTTGCGGCGAACTCGCGAAGCGAGGCCGCGACATCGGCCTGGGTGATCGACTCGTTCTCGATCTGTTCCACCTCGGCGCGAAGAACCCGTGTCCGCTCGCTGGCCGTCGCCAGGCGTTCGTGGAGGTCGGCCAGCCGGGCAGCCGCGTTGGCGTCCGTGCCCGCCGTCATCGCGGCCTTGCGGATGTCGCCCTCAATCTTCTGGATCTCACGCGTGCTCGCAGTGTGGTCCTTGTCGAGCTGGGCGCCCCGAGAGTTGATGCTGCTCTGCAACTGCCGGAATGTCGCCGCGACCAACGCCGGGTCGCCGCCGATGTGCTTGATGCGGTCGACCACCAGCCTCTCGATCTGCTCGGCGGGCAGTGAGCCTGACGGGCAGGCGTGCCAGCCCTGCTTCTGCGCGACGTAGCAGACGTAGTAGCGATACGCCGCCTTGCCGTCCTTGACGCTGTAGGTGTGGCCCATCGCGTGTCCGCACGGGCCGCAGTGGATCAGCCCTTTGAGCAGGGCCCCATGCTGGTTGCGGACGTGCATGCCGCCGGTGCGGCCGTTGTGCTTGATCGTTTGGAAGACCTGCTGCCACAGCCGCTCGTCGACGATGGCCGCGTGTTCGCCAGCAAACAACTCCTTCTTGTGCTTGACCTTGCCCACATAGGCCGGGTTGGTGAGGAGATTGATCAGCAGGTGCTTGTCCCACACGCGACCGCCAACCGCCGTGCCCTTGCGGGTCGTCCAGCGCTTGCTCGTGCTGCCGCGGGCGTTGAGGATCTGGGCCACCTTGGTGAGCGAGCGGTGCTCCAGATACAGGTGGTAGACCTCGCGGACGAGTTCCGCCTCCGGGGCGTTGACCACGAGCTTGCTCCCGCCCGCGGGCTGAGGCGCGAGGTCGTACCCCAGGATCGGCTTGCCGCCGAACCACTTGCCCTTGCGCTTGGACGC
>QWIH01000054.1 GCA_021405315.1 Leptolyngbya sp. PLA1 | reverse complement strand
GGGGACTGGTGGAGGATGCCGAGGTGGTGCCAAGCGCGCCCGCCTCGGACTTCGGCATCCGCTTCACCCTCCTGAGCGACTGCAACGCCAACGGCGTGCCGGACTACGCAGAGGTCATCCGGGAGATCGTCGACCAGACCTGGGTCGATATCTGGCCGATGGACGGCCTGATCGATGCATGCCACCCGGAACTCTGCGAGCCGGACTACACCGGGGATGGCAACGTGAATCAGGACGACATCGATGTGCTCGCGGCTTGTGTTTCCGGCGACTGTTCGGGGCTCGCCGCGCATGCGGACCCCGACTTTAACCACGACGGCAACCTTGACCAAGACGATGTGACAGCCCTCATCAACACGGTTGCGGGAAATGGATGCCCGTGACGCGGGCGCGGGCTGGTTCCTGAGAGGGGCTCCCAAAGCGCTCCCTTGGCAGGGTGTGCGTTCTCCACCCTTCGTCTGGGCGGGGCTGTGAGTGGTGGGCCACAACGCGAGTGGTGCCTGCGCAAACTCTCTGGCACGGCCCGTGCCCGAACGGTGGCCGAACTCTGTGAACCGCGGCGAGTGGATTCTGTGTACCCGGTGCCGGCTGCATTCATCGCAGAGCTCGACGCACGCCTGAGTACCCACGGCAGTCGCGTCGGAGAGGCACGGAACAACGCTGAGGGATGGGGCGGTTTCTTCCTGCTTCAGGTCTCACCGGACGCCGTCGTAGCGCTCACCCCCTGATCCGTCTTGGAAGCCCTTCGGGTCATCGTGCGGCACAGCACGCTCCAGTGCCTCCAGCCTTTCCAGGAGGTCCGCCTCGATCGGCCGCCCCAGGATGCGGTCGAGCAGTTCCCGGATGGCCGCGAGGTCTCCGGCCTTGGCCTTGTCAACCAGTGCCCTGGCGACGGCCGCAAGGTCCTTTTCTGACACCGCTCGGAGGAGCGCCGCCCTCAGTTTGCCGACCGCCGATGCGTACGGATTGCCCGGCCCGCCCTTGTTCCCCCGCTCAAAGCGGCCACGATTGCCGCGGCCGTTAGACCCGTTTGGTGACGGTGGATTGACCATGTCCCTCTCCTTTCCGATTCGGAAGCATCCCAACGCTGGGCGGCCGCGCCGTTGAGGCCGCTGCTGACGAGGGAATGCAAATGGCGATGCAGTGCCCCTTGCCGCAGGTCGGACACCCACCCGGCGGGGGCTTCTCGCCCGGGTTGACATAGACCACCGTGACACCCCCTTTCCCTCCGCACCCTGGGCATTGCCCCACGATTTGGAACTTTGCTTCCAGGTGCTTCAGCCGGCGCCGAATGCTCATGACCGACCTCCCGTTGGCAGCGGACCGGCGGCCTTCACAATTGCCAGAATGCCGCCCCGCATCGCGGCGGGCAGAGACGGCCATGCCTCCAGAACCGCCGCCAACTCGGGATCGGCGGGCTCGGGGGACCCCGCCGGAAGGGTCGTCGGGCCAAAACCAGCGCCAATGTTGCCGGATTTGCTGCCGCCCGATTCTGAAGCTGGCGTATTCCCAGCAGGATTCGCGGGGTGTTCGAGTCCTGTTGCGCCCATTGCCCCGTCTTCCAGCGGGTCACACCCCACACCACAGCAGACCGGGCCCCTCGCTCCTTCCGCGGCCCTGCACCATCCGCACGGTCGGCTTGATCTCCGGTCATTCCGCATGGTTGTGCGAACCTCGCACAGCGCGCGAACACGCCGCCGGTCAGCTCGAAGATTCCAACGACGCGCGCCCCCGAAGACTGCGGAGTCGGGGGAGGCTGTTGCCGAGTGTGATTCTGTGGGCGCACAAAAAACCCCCGCCGGAGCGGGGGCAATGACCCCAAGGGGATTCGAACCCCTGTTTTCAGGATGAGAACCTGACGTCCTGGACCGGGCTAGACGATGGGGCCACAAAGGTCTGCCAAGACGTGCCAAGAGGGTACGCGCGTGGACCCCGGGGTCAACCCGCCACGAGCCGGTTCCGAAGGCTCTCAGGCATTGGCCGCGGCGTGCTCCGGGCGCTGCACGCGAGCCATGGCAAAGACCGCGGCCTCATCTTCGGACATCCCGACCACGGCTCCGACCGTGCGACCGGTGCCATCGGCCCACTCGGCGCGGTAGCATCCAAAGAGCTGGATGTGCCGCACGGACAGGCTCAGCCCGCGCGACGCGAAAAACTGCTTCGCGGCGTCCGCGGACGGGAACGCTCTGCCGTCGGAATGCCTCCGGACGCCATCGGGGTCGGTGGGGTGCCAGCCGGTGTCGTAGAGCGCGTCGATCGCGAACGCCAGGCTCATGGAACCCGTCCTTTCGGGACCGCCCGGCGCCCCTCCGCCGCCGACCGCATCCTCGGGCATGATAGCAGCTCACAGCCCCGACCGGACGGGGTTATCGCTCTCTGGTAAACACCAGCAGCGCGACGATGTCGTAGAGCGCATGGGTGGCGACGACCACACCGAAACCCCGCGTGATGAACACCGTCGAGAAGTAGAGTCCCGCGAGCGTGAAGAAGAGCACCAGCCGCAGATTCACTCCACCCGGCCCGCTGACGTCGTGGTAGAAGGCGAACGCGAGCGAGGACACGAGTGCCGCGGCGAAGGCCCCGACCGCGTGCTTGGCGCGGAGGAGGTCCACCAGCACGAAATGGATCGCCCCGATCATGACCAGCCTGAACAGCAGTTCTTCGTAGATGCCCGCGCCGAGCGAGATCGTGAGCCTGGCCTGCCAGGAGAGCGCCTGCAGCGTGCCCTCCTGGATCCCGGCCGCCGCGGGAGGGCGGGTCAGCAGGAGGCCCATGACCAGCAGCGGGATCGTCCACAACGCCGACTCGAAGGCCATGAGCCCCAGGACCCGCGGGCGGACTTTCCACGGGTCCTTCAGCAGCAGATGCCAGGCGAGCAGCACCACGCTGAGCGCGAGCGGCGGCAGGTGGAGGCTCGCCGCGCCGAACGTCTGAAAGAACCCACGCAGAATGCCGTGTGCGCCGATCGTGTCGGCCCCTCGGGCCTCTCGCGCGAGGTAGAGCACCGAGCCCGCCTCGTACAGCAGCATCAGCGGGATCAGGAAGACCAGGACGTGCAGGGGCCGAGTCGCGGCCACGCTGTACGGGCTGCTGGAGGTGAACCGAGTCTGCGGCTGCCCGAACGTCATGAGCCGCGAGCATAGCGGCGCACCGGGCGTCGGTGTCGGAGGAACGCCAACTCCAAAAACAACAGGGCCCACGCTGATCGCGCGGGCCCGGGGGAAAACGGGAGCGCTCCCACTACTTCGTCTTGGCGCCGGTCTTGGCCTTCGCGCGGACCGCAGCGACGAGGCGGCTCTTGCGGCGGGCGGCCTGGTTCTTGTGAATCACGCCCGATGCCGCGGTGCGGTCGATCAGACGAGAGACCTTGCGCTGGAGTTCTTCGCACTCCTTGACCGTGCCGTGGAGGAGCTTGTCTCGCATTTCCTTCAGCGCCTCCCGCATGGTGCTGAGGCGCCAGCGGTTGCGGGCGCGGCGGGTGGCGTTCTGGCGGACGGCTTTACGGGCGGTGCGGGAGTGTGCCATATCGGAGGGAGCCTCGAAAGTGACCCGGGACGGAGGTCCGCAGGGTCGGAATCATTCGCCCGCCCGGGCAAAGAATCAAGCCGAGGGCGGTCCGGACTTGTCCTGCCCGCGCGGCATGATTAGGCTTGTGCCCAGGGCGGCCTCCCGCCCACGGTGTGCGGGCGTAGCTCAATTGGATAGAGCATCTGACTACGGATCAGAAGGTTAGGGGTTCGAGTCCCTTCGCCCGCGTTGCTTCCCCCGGCCCCCGATGGCCGGGGGAGCTTGCTTTTTGGCCCGGTTTCGGGCGGGATTCTCCCACAGGCTCATCCGTGTGCGCCACGAAAGCCCAGCCGGTACACTCCCAAGCCTTTGGGGTCGGCGGGCCACAGGATCCCACCGTTTCGCATCATCACACTCTCACCACGCGAGGTTTCCAGTGATTCACTCAGGTTCCACTATTGCCCGAAGACTCGCCGGCGCCGCCCTGCTGGCCCTGCTTGCGGGCGCTCCCGCAGCGGTCGCCCAGAACACCAGCCCGACCATGGTGAGGTGGCCCGCGGTCAGCAAGGACTCGATCTGCTTCGTCTACGCCAACGACCTGTGGATCATGCCTCGGACGGGCGGCATGGCCCGGCCCCTCGCAAGCCCCCCCGGGCAGGAGCAACTCCCCCGCTTCAGCCCGGACGGCAAGAGCATCGCCTTCGTCGGCAACTACGAGGGCAACCGCGACCTCTACACCATGCCGGTCGAGGGGGGGATCTCGCTCCGCGTGACCCACAACCCCGGCGCGGAGGCCCTCGCGGACTGGTGCGCCGACGGTTCGCTCCTCTTCATGACCAGCGCCTACTCCGGTCTTGGCCGCCAGACGCAGCTCTGGAAGGTCCCGGCCTCCGGCGGCATGCCCAGCCAGCTCCCGGTCCCCTACGGCGGGTTCGCGAGCGTCTCGCCGGACGGCGCGTGGCTCGCCTACACCCCCCACTCGGTCGACACACGGACGTGGAAGCGGTATCGGGGGGGCATGGCGACCGACATCTGGCTCTTCAACCTCAACGACAAGTCCAGCAGGCGCATCACTGATTGGGAGGGCGTAGACACCCTCCCGATGTGGGTCCCCGGCGGCGACGGGAAGTCGGTCTACTACCTCACCGACCAGGGGCCCGAGCACCGCATGAACATCTGGGCCTTCGATGTGGCCACGGGCACCCGGAAGCAGGTCACCTCCTTCGCCGAGGATGATGTCCGCTGGCCGTCGATCGGACCGGGCACCGACGGCAAGGGTGAAATCGTCTTCCAGCTCGGCGCGAAGCTGATGCTCCTCAACCTCGGTACCGGCAAGGCCACGGAGGTTCCGGTCACGATTCCGGGCGACAAACCCAGGCTGCGACCCCGGGCGGTGGACGCGTCGAAGAACATCGGGGCGGCGTCGATCTCTCCCTCCGGCAAGCGCGTCGCGATCGAGGGGCGCGGCGACCTGTGGTCCGCGCCGGTCAAGGAGGGCGTGGTCCGGTCGTTCACGCGGACCGATGACATCGCGGAACGCGACCCGGCGTGGTCGCCCGACGGGAAGTGGATCGCCTATTTCTCCGACGAGGGAGGCGAGTACCAACTGTGGGTCAGGCCCTCCGACGCCAAGCCACCGGAGCCGAAGAAGGACGAGAAGAAGGAAGGCAAGGAGGCCGAGAAGGACGGCGAGGCCAAGCCGGACGACGCCGCGAAGGCCGGCGAGGCCACGCCCGCCCCTGCCCCAAAGCCCGCCGCCCCTCGAAAGCTCTCCGCCCTTGGTCCCGGCTATCGCTACGACCCGAACTGGTCTCCGGACTCGAAGTGGATCACGTTCACGGACGAGAACGGGCGGCTGTATCTGTGCGACGTGGAGAAGGGGACGACCAGCGAGTTCGACAAGGATCCGTGGATGAGCCGCGTGCGGGTGAGCTGGTCCTCCGACTCGAAGTGGATGGCGTACGCGAAGGGCGACGAGTCGAACGGCAACAGCGTGATCTGGATCGCCGAGGCCGCCACTGGCAAGAAGCACGCCGTCACCAGCTCCATGTTCCCCTCGGACTCCCCGACCTTTGACCGCAAGGGCCAGTGGCTGTTCTTCACGAGCCTGCGTGCCGTGAACAACCCCGAGTACAGCGACATCGACGGCACGTACGCGTACCGGGAGAGCGCGGTCGTGCTCATGGCTCCGCTCACCGGCGATGTGAAGAGCCCCTGGCTCCCAAAGAGCGAGGAGGAGCAGCTCAAGGCCGAGGAGAAGAAGGACACGAAGAAGCCGGAAGAGGCCAAGAAGGAAGAGGCCAAGAAGGACGACGCAAAGCCCGACCAGAAGAAGGAGGGCGACGCCAAGGCGACCGCCGACGACCCGATCACCGGCGCCTGGGCCGGCACCATCACCGGGCCCACGCTTCCCAACGGCGGCATGCCCATCACGCTCAAGCTCACCCTCGCCAACGGCACGGAGGTCTCCGGCACCATCTCCAGCATGATGGGCGAGGGGCAGATCACCGGCACCTTTGACAAGGCCACCGGCAAGCTCGACTGCACCATCACCTTCCAGGGCATGCAGGTCTCGTTCACCGGCGAGCTCAAGAGCGGCGAGCTCAAGGGCACGTGGAAGTCCCCGGACTCTGGCGGAACCTTCCAGGTCTCCAAGGGCGCCGAGGGAGGCGGTGGCAGCGAGAACGGCGGGAAGACCGAGGCCGCCAAGGAGGTCAAGATCGACTTCGACGGCCTCGAAGCCCGCGCCATCCAACTGCCCCTCACTCCCGGATCGTTCGGCCGCCTCGCGGTCGCCGACGGTGAGAAGCTCCTCTTCGTGCGAAACTCGGCACGGGGCTCCGCCGACAGCGGCTCGATCAAGATCTACAACTACGCCGAGGACGAGAAGGAGGAGAAGTCCGTCACCACCGGCGGCGGGTTCGATCTCTCCGCCGATGGGAAGAAGCTGCTCGTCTTCAGGGGAGGGGCGAACCTCGCCGTCGTCGATGCGTCGGCAGGCGGCGGCAAGTCGCAGAGCGTCGTCACCGCGGGCATGACCAAGACCATCCAGGACCCACGCGTCGAGTGGCGCCACATCGTGAACGAGGCCTGGAGGCTCCAGCGCGACTTCTTCTACGAGCCCACCATGCACGGCGTGGACTGGCCAAAGGTCCGCGACCACTACCTGGCGATGGTCGAGGACGCCGCCAGCCGTGAAGACGTGAACTGGATCATCTCGGAAATGATCTCCGAACTCAACATCGGCCACGCGTACCTCACGAACCCGGGCGACGTCGAGGACCAGCCCAGCCAGGGCGTGGGCCTCCTCGGAGCCGACTTCGAGCTGGCCACCGAAGGCGGGGCCACGGCGTACCGCATCTCACGCATCATCCAGGGTGCGCCGTGGGACTCCGATGCACGCGGCCCCCTCAGCATGCCGGGGGTGGGAGTGAAGGAGGGTGAGTACCTGCTCGCGGTCAACGGCGTGCCGGTGGATACCTCCAAGGATCCCTACGCCGCGCTCATCGGAACCGCGAATCGCGTCACCTCCCTCACCATCGGCGCCAAGCCCCTGATGGATGGCACCGAGCGCGAGGTGCTCGTGAAGCCCATCGGCAGCGAGTCCGGCCTCCGCTACCGCGCCTGGATCGAGTCCAAGCGCCGATACGTCGCCGACAGGACCGAGGGCAAGGTCGGCTACATCTACGTCCCCAACACCGGCGTCGACGGGCAGAACGATCTCTACCGCCAGTTCTTCGGGCAGCGCGGAATGCAGGCCCTCATCATCGACGACCGCTGGAACGGCGGCGGGCAGATCCCCAACCGCTTCATCGAACTCCTCAACCGTCCCAACACCAACTTCTGGGCACGCCGCGACGGCAAGGACTGGCCCTGGCCCACCGATGCCCACTTCGGGCCCAAGTGCATGCTCATCAACGGCCTCGCCGGCTCCGGCGGCGACATGTTCCCCTGGCTCTTCCGTCACCACAAGCTCGGCCCGATCATCGGCACTCGGACCTGGGGCGGCCTCGTCGGCATCTCCGGCAACCCCACCATGGTCGACGGCGGCTCCGTCTCCGTCCCCACCTTCGGCTTCTATGAAACCGACGGAACCTGGGGCGTCGAGGGCCACGGCGTCGACCCGGACATCGAGATCATCGATGACCCCGCGAAGATGCAGAACGGCGGCGACCCGCAGCTCGACCGAGCCATCGACGAGATGCTCAAGGCCGTCCGCGAGAAGCCCTACGTTCCGCCCGTCCGCCCCAAGAGCCCGAACCGCTCCGGGATGGGGCTTGATCCCAGGGACAAGTAGCCCTCTCCACGCAACCGGCGCAGCCCGGACCGGTACACTGCGCCCGTGGGGACTCCTCAGACATCACCCCGCCCGGAAGCGCTCTGCTTCCGGTGCGGCGCGCGCGTGCAGGTCGGCACCACGGGCCGCGGAATGCCCCTCTGCCCGGCCTGCGCCGGCGCCCGCACCGCGGCGATGTCGGCGCCCATCGCCATCAGCCCGCTCGAGGTCGAGACGCACCGCGCTCCCTGTCTCAAGTGCGGCACACCCCAGCAGGTGGGCGTGCCTCGCTGCCCCAACTGCGGACACACGCCGGGCGAGGTCCCCCTCGCGCCCGACAAGGCTCGCGAAGTGCTCGGCGACTTCGACGAGGATCCGGACGCGACTCGCTCGAACGAGCGCTCTCGCCAGCGAAACCGCGAGGAGAAAGCCCGCGCGCGCGAGTCGCAACGCCTGAAAGACGTCGCGGCGCGGGAGACCTCCTGCTCGGGCTGCGGCTACAGCCTCAGGGGGCTCAAGGGCGGCCCCGACGGATTCACCTGCCCCGAGTGCGGCGTGGTGACCAAGGTCTTCGTCCGTGCAGACCAGCACCTCCAGACCTCGCTCGAAATCGCTCGCAGCACCGTCCGCAAGCCACTGCTCTTTCTCGCGTGCGGCGTGCCGGGAGTGGTCCTGCTCTCGGGGGCCAAGGGCTGGATCGTCGGCGGCATGGCCGGATCGATGTACGGCTTCATCGGCCCAGGCCCCAAGGGCGGCCTGATCGAGGCGGCCGCCAACGCCGGGCTCGGCCTCCTCTGGCTGATCGTCGCCTGGGTGGTCGCCATGACGACCGTGCTGGTGTGCGGCCTGATCTGGACCGGTGTCAACACCACGTTCCGGCTCATGGCGCTTCAGACCGCCGGCATCATGTCCCTCGCGACGCTCACCTTCCTCCTGCTCGCCGCGATCCCGCTCCCGCTTCCCATGTGGGTCATCGCGTCCATCGCCGGGGTCGTCTACGCCTGGCAACTTTCGGATGCTCAGGACCTCTTCGGGCAGGACGCCGCGATCGTCACCGGCATCACCGGGTTCGTGCTCATCATGGTTCGGCTCGGGGTTGGCCTGATCTAGCCCGTTCCCCGCCGTCCGCCGGGTGTGGTACGCTTGTGCCCCACGCCCGGAGGTTCGTATGGCGGAAGAACAGCCCAAGACATGCTCGATCTGCGGCATCGACGTGAGCAATAAGCCCCGCTCGAAGGACGCCAAGGGTCGGTACGTCTGCCAGGAATGCGTCACCAAGGCCCGACAGGCACAAGCCGCCCGGTCCTCCCCCACCGCCCCCAAGGCTGACGCCCCCAAGGCCGGCGCCGAGGGTGATCAGGGGAGCAACGCGTTTCTCCTGGGCATGGGGAGCAAGAACGCCATCGCCGAGACGGGAACCAAGGCCTGCCCGGAGTGCGGAAGGGCCCTGACGGCGGACGCCACCATCTGCGTGGGCTGCGGTTACAGCTTCGAGAAGGGCAAGAGGATCCAGGTCAAGGTCGTCAAGGCCAAGCCCGTCCCCGGCGAAAAAGGGGGCAAGACCCAAGGCGGGTCCGGGGGAACCAACCCCCACACCATCGGCGTGGTGGTCCTCCTGATCCTTGCCGGGCTCGCGGCCGCGGCGTACTTCGTCCCCGAGATGAGCATGGCCCACTACATCGGGTCGCTGGGCTTCTCGGTCATCATGTCGCTCTGGGTGATCCTGCTCGGCTTCCAAAGCTCGGCACTCGACGGGCTGCTGTGCTGGTTCTGCGGCCCGTACCAGATCTACTTCGTCTTCGCCAAATGCGAGAGCACGATCGTGAAGTGGCTCTGGAGCTGCGCGGTGCTGAACTCGATCGTCGCCATGCTCATCCAGGCGATGAACAGTCAGGGCGCATAGCACCGCCTCAGGCCCCGGACTGCCCCACAGCCTCGAGGTACCCGAGTCGCACGAGGAACCGAGTCGCCTCCTCGACCTCGTGTCGGGTGAACACCGCGAGTTCGCGGCCTTCCGCCGCGTCGCCCATGAGCTCCGTGGGGTGCACGCTCCGTCCGTCGTGCGCGGAGGCATACGCCGTGCAGACCTTGAGGACCACGATCGCCGCGTCAACGAGGCGCTGGGGTTCGAGGGGCTGGTTCTTGGCGTTCATGTGATCCTCCTGTGCTCGGGGCACGTCGGGTGGCTCATCACCCCCCCTCCCTACGCAGCGTGAGACGCGAGAGTTCCCCACGCGTTTCGTGACCCCCACGTCACGACTCGGATGCGGGCGAAAGGCCGAACGGCAGAAAGTCGTTGCCACGAACATGCTTACACGCCATCGGCGGACACCCCGCGCAGATCGGAACCACGATCCCCTGACTAGGTATTTCTCCTCACGCGGCATCGATGCGCACCCGATGGACTAGTCCCGGGGTTTCCCGTTGACCGTTCGCCCGCTCCGTGCCGCCAAGCGTCCGAGAATCATGACCAGCCCCCTCCTTCATCGAGTCATGAACTGCAGCACCCTGCCCTCGCTACCGGCGGTGGCAATGAAGGTCCTCGAACTGACCCGGGACCCCAAGGTCTCGATCGCGGCGATCGCCACGACGGTCCAGATGGACCCGGCCCTGTCCACCAAGGTGCTGCGCACGGTCAACTCCAGTTACTACGCGCTGACGGTCCCGTGCCCGAACATCAGCCGCGCCATGAGCCTTTTGGGGCTCAACACGGTCAAGGCGCTGGTCCTGGGCTTCAGCCTCGTGGACTGCACCAAGCGCCTGGGCCGCGAGGGGTCCCTGGACCTCACATCCTTCTGGCGGCGCGCCGTGTACGGGGCCGCCTCCGCCCGGGTACTCGCCGTCCACACCCGCGCCTGCGACCCCGAGGAGGCCTTCGTCGGCGCGCTCCTGCAGGACATCGGCATCCTCGCCTGCTTCGCGGCTCTCAAGAGCGAGTACCTCTCCGCCATCTCCGACGCCGATGAAGATCACGACACGTTGGCCGCACTCGAGCACGAGCGGCTGGGCTTTGATCACGCCCACGTCGGACGCATGCTTGCCGAGAAGTGGCGCCTGCCCCCGCAGCTCGTCGAGTGCGTGGCTCTTCACCACGCCGACGGGTCATGCCCCGCGTCTCACGAGCGGCTGGTGCGCACCGTGCAGCTCTCCCGACTCGCGGCGGGGACGCTCACCGTCGCCAACCCGCGCGAGAAGCACCGCGCGTTCCATGTCGGCGCACGCCAGTGGTTCGATCTCGCATTCTCCGAGGCCGACGCCCTCATCGAGAGCGCGGCCCGGAGCGCCCGCGAGCTCGCCAAGTCGCTCGACCTGCGCGTGGGTGCAGCGCCGGACGTGACCGCCATCCTCTCCGAGGCGCACGAGCGTCTGTCTGAGTCGCAGGAGGCGATGCAGCAGGAGTCCCTCGATCTGAAGAGCCGCAATGAGGAACTCGCCCGCCAGTCCCGCAAGGACGGGCTGACCGGCGCGTTCAATCGGGCGCACTTCGACCAGGAATCCAGGGCGGTGGCCGCCGCCTCCAGGGAGTCGGGCAAGCCCTACTCGATCATCTTTCTCGACGCCGACAAGTTCAAGTGCGTGAACGACACGCACGGGCACCAGGCCGGCGACGCGGTGCTGATCGAGCTCTCCTCGCGACTTCGATCCATCGCGGACCGCGTGGGCACCTTCTGCCGCTACGGCGGTGAGGAGTTCGTGCTCGTCGCGCCGGGCGTGGACCTCGAGAAGGGCAAGAAGCTCGCGGAGTTGCTCCGTCGCGTTGTCTGCGGCTCGCCCTTTGATCTCTCGGCCCACGGCGTGGACGGGCTGGTCCTGCCTGTCACCATCAGCGTGGGTGTCGCGTCGTGCGAGCCCGGAACATCAACCGCCGGGTGGACCGTCGAGCAGACGACTCACGCTGCGGACCAGGCGGTGTACGCCGCGAAGGAGGCCGGCCGCAACTGTGTGCGATCCGCCGACGATGGCGGACCACGGGCCGCCCGGAGCGCCCCGCTGACCCGCAGGGTGCTGCTCGTGGAAGACGACGTCTTCTGCGCCCGCCTCGCGATGAAGTCCCTCGCGTCGGACCCTTCGCTCACGGTCGTGACCGCGCGCAACCTCGCGGAGGCACGCGTTGCACTGTCCGTCGGGAAGGCCCTCCCGGACGTGGCGCTCATCGACCTGAACCTGCCCGATGGACGTGGGACCGAGCTCCTGCCCCTCATCCGGTCTCTCCGGGCCACGCACCGCATCATCTCCGTCATCATGAGCGGCGACCCCAGCGACGCGAACCGCGCGAGCGCTCTGGCGGCGGGCGCGGAGATGTTCCTCGACAAGGTCGAGTTTCTCTCGAACGCGAGCGAGGCGGTCGCGCAGATCCGGAACGCCTGCGCCCCGCCACGCGCCGCCTAGGCCAACAGCTTCCTGGCGGTGGAGCACACCGCGGCGCCGACCGCCTCCACCGACGCTCGCTGCGCCGCGTCCTTGAGCACGCCACCCTCCCCGAACGCCTCGTGCGCCCGGGCCACCGCGATCTGCTGCGGGAGCACGATCACGTTGATGTTGCCGAGGATCGCCCGCAGGTGAACAAGCCCGCGCAGGCCGCCCAGGCCGCCGGGAGAGGCCGCCACCAGCCCCGCAACCTTGCCGTTGAAGCAGGAGAGCGGGGGCTGCCCCGGCTCGGGGCGCGTCGCCCAGTCGATCGCGTTCTTGAGCGCCGCGGTCACACTGCTGTTGTACTCGGGAGACGCGATGACCAGCCCGTGGTGAGCCCGCAGCGCGTCTTTGAGCACCCGAACGCCCGCGGGCATCGGCCCCGAGGCCTCCAGGTCCTCGTCAAAGACCGGCAGCGCGAGTTCGCGGAGATCGAGGTACGTGGTCGATGCCCCCGCCGCGGCGGCCCCCGCGAGCACCGACTTCACGAGCAGCGTGTTGTACGAGCCCTTCCTCAGACTGCCCGAAATGCCGAGCACCTTGACCTCGTGTGCCATGATCTGCCTCCTGGTGGAAGTTGACCATAGCCCGCCCGCGGGGCGGGTTCACTCGCGGACGCGCAGCGCCAGAATCGTCGTGTCGTCCGGACGCGGGGCCAGACCTGCGAACTGCCTCAGCTCCCACAGCACGCGTTCGACGATGCTCGCGGCGCTCGCCTCCGGGTCCTGCGTGAGGGCCGCGAGCACGGCCTGGCGGCAGCGCTTCTTGCCGAACCGCTCCCGCGAGAAGTTGACCGTGTCCGTCACGCCGTCCGTGTAGGCGACGATCACGTCGCGGGGCTTGAGGTCGAACACGGCACGCTGGTAACGCTGGCTCGGGTCGATGCCCACCACCATGCCCCCGGCGTGAAGCTCATCAATGTCCGCCGGGGTCGGGGGCCTGTGCTTCGGCACCCGGATGACCAGCGGCGGCTCGTGCCCGGCGGAGCTGTAGGTCAGCCGCAGCCGCACAGGGTCGATCACGCCGTACCACAGGCTGGCGAACTCGTTGTCGCGCGTGTCACGGCACAGGGCCTGGTTGACGCGGGCCACGACCTCGTCGATGTCGTAGACCTCGCGCGTGTGCGCCCGGAGGCTGGCGCGGACGGACGCCATGAGCAGGGCCGCCGCCACGCCCTTGCCCACCACATCGCCGATGGCCACGCCCACGTGCCCCGAGAGCTCGATGAAGTCGTAGAAATCGCCCCCAAGCTCGAAGCTGGGGATGTACCGGGCCGCGACATCCAGCGATGGGGTGCTGGGCACGCCGCGGGGCAGCATGCGTCGCTGCACATCCGCCGCGAGCTGCAACTGCCGCTGCACGCGCTGGTCCTCACGCTCGATCATCGCGAGGCGCGACTGCTCGCACGCGGCTGCCGCGTGCTGCGCCAGCGAGGCGAGCAGGCGACGGTCCTCATCCGAGAATGACCGAGGCCGGCGGCTGTAGAGCCGGATGACCCCAAGCGCTCGCTGGTTGAACAGCAGCCCCACGTGGATCGCCGCCCGCAGCCCTTCCGCGAGCGCCTCGTCGCGGATCAGGATGCGCTCATCGGACTCGATGTCCTCTGAGACCGCCATCTTGCCCGCGATGGCCATGCGATCAAAGAGCCGGTCGCGGCTGAGCGGGTTTGGATTCTCAAGCCACTGGGGCGAGAGATTGCGCGAGGCCTTGAGCAGCAGGTCCTCTTCAAGCTCGGTGATCCCGCCGTCCGGGTCTTCCCGGAACAGCACGATCGACCCCGCGTCGAGGCCCAGAACGTCGAGCGCCAGTTCGAGCGTGACCTCCAGCACATGCTCCGGCCCCGCGGCTCGCACGAGCAGGGAGCCCATGCGCGTCAGCGCGGCGAGTTCCCGCACCTTGTGCCGCAGGGAGGATTCGTGCTGCACCAGCTCGCCCGCCGTCCGCGCAAGCAGCGAGAGCACGCCCTCGAGGCGGTCGCGTGCGTCGTCCGGCATCGAGGGCTCGCCATCCCCCAGCGTGAGCGCGCCGATCCGCTCCTCACCCAACCTCAGCGGCACCGACACCACCGGCTCGGTCGTGGCGGACTCGAAGTCCCAGCCGCGACCTTCCCGAGGCACGATCACGCGATTGTCACGATCGCGGAGCTGCACGCGCATCCCCGTGAGCCCGGAGAGCTCGTTGCAGAGCGCCGCCAGCGAGCCGTCCGTCAGAAAGTCCGCGATCGACGCGCCCGTCTCGCGCGAGGCCGGTGGCGGCGACTGCGCGCCCGCCTCGGCTCGCCGGCGCTGCCTTGGGCTCTTCGAAGGTTGTGGAGGTGGTAGAGGCGGGGGCAAGCGGCTACTTCCCCTCCGACGGCGGCGTCTCGAGCCACGCCTGCTCGAGGAGGTCGATCAGGTGATCCGGCATGGCGGCAAGCCCCGCCTCCCGCGCCTGGACCGCGATACTCCGCGCGTAGGCCTCGCGCATACCCGCGATGCCGTCACGCACCGCGCCCTGGTCCCTGGTGTGGTGGCCGAGATACGCCAGCAGCAGCGCCGCCTCGGGACGGGGCAGGCGTTCCGCGACGGCGGGCTTCGCCAGCACGATCAGTTCCGCCTTGACCCCGTTCAGACGCTCCGCGCTCGGGAGCGCCGCGCCCTCGTAGCGCACCCCGATCAGCTCGGGGTGCTGCTCGAAGAGCTGCCGCAGGTTGATGGCGGCGGAGACGTACAGCCCCGCCCCGAGCTGCGCGTTGACTCGCCCCGCCATCGCGCTCGGCTCGCCGCTCTCGATCGCGAGCGCTCGTGCGAACCGCTCCTCAGCGTCAAAGTACGCCCCCCGAGCCATGGCGGCCTGCCCCTCGCGGATCAGCTTCGCCATCGACCCGCCCTCGCCCTCGCCCACCAGCGCCGAGATCGCGGGCCCGGGCATCCTGAGGAGCTGCAGCGTCTGCTCGTCCAGCGGCGGCAGGCCATCCGGACCCAGCGGGGTGGTCGGGCGCCCCAGAGGCGGGAGGCCCACCATCCGCCGCCGCATGTTCACCACCGACTGCTCCCACGGGGCCAGGCCCTTGGGCATCTCGGGCGACAGCGTGGAGGGCGGCGCCTTCAGCGCGGGGTCCTTCAGCGGCTCGATGCCATCCGCCGGCTTCGACGGGGCATCCGGGTTCGCCGGAGCGTCAGGAGCCCGGGGGGCCTCCGCGGGCGGTGCGGGCGGCGGCGACTTGGCCTCCTCCCGCGCCTTCGCCCGGTCAAAGCCGTCCCGCGCGTCCAGGCTCTCCTGCAACTCCTGGTACGCGGTCTTCGGGGGCGGGGAGGTCTCGGGTCCGGTCTGAGGCCCGAGCATGGCGGCCCTCTGCTCCACCAGCAGCTTCGACCTTTCGACAAACCGACCCGTGCTCACATCCGGTACCAGCAGGTCGCCCCGGACCCCCAGCAGTTCCGATGCCGTCACCCGGATGACCCCGTCCCGCACCGAGGTGAAGCCGACGAGCGCCGGGCTCAGTCCCCTCGTCGCGGTGAATGAGGCGGTCGAACGGAGCGTGCTCAGCTCGGGTGCGACCTCGTCCGCGCCGCTGGTGTCGTACTTCGGGAGCTTGCTGGTGTCGAGCCCTCCGACCAGCCCGGAGTTCGCGGGCCTCGCATCGCCGATGGAGCGGGAGATGAAGGTGGCGTCCCGCGCGTTGCCGGTCGCGAAGTTGAACTGATACTGGAGCGACTCCGTGCCGCGGAGCCCGACGTTGGTCGCCCCGCCCACGCCGAAGGAGTCCCGCCTGAACCTGAAGAGCGAGTCGCTGCCCAGCGACCCGCGGAAGTCATCCGGATCGGTGTACGAGATGCTGCCCCGGAACGACTTGCCCCCGCCGGCGTTCCCCGTGACGACCGCGTTCCGCATCCGGATCTCCTGGCGGAAGTCCGGCCTTGGCACGTTCCCGGAGTACGCCCCGGTCTGCTCCAGCCTGCGTTCAAGCCCACGCCCGTCGCCCAGGGCGTTCTGCCCCATAGCCACCGGAGTTCCCGCGAGCAGAATCCAAACCAATACCCGAGCGTGGCGCATCTGAGCCTCCTGTCGATCATCCCTGATTCGACACAACGCTTCGACGAGATAGTAGGTTCGGCCCGGCGTGAAGCGCCCGCCCGGTTATGGCCGAGTGCCCCAGCGTCCGGTAATCGAAGATCCTTAGTCTTCGGCGTTCCGCCGCCTGGCCCGAGCCTTGGCCGCCCGCATCGCCTCGGTTGCATCGGTGGGGGCTGACGCATCGGGGGCGGGCTCCCCGGGGCCGGGTGGAGCTGCGTGGGTTTCCCCGACGGGGCTCCCGAGGCGAGCCGCTCGCCGCCGGTCGCGGGCCGCGACGACCAGTTGCTGCGCTTCCTTCTCCCCGAGCACGAGCGCCGTGTCGCCCGCGGGTCCCGCGTCCAGCGAGGCCCGGAGCCGCGCCGTCATGCCCGAGGCTCGCGCCGTGCTGACCTCCGGCGTCGGCGCCCGCCAGCGGTCCCACGCGATGCGGCGCACCGCGACGTCCAGCAGCACCAGCCCAAGGAGTGCCGCCAGAAGCTCCGGCGCGAGAGACCGCACGTCGCTCCGCGCGGGCAAGCCCGCGCGGTCAAACAGGCCCCAGGCATGCGATCCGTCGAGCGAGAGCACCCGCCCGCCGGTCGAGGCGGCCAACGCGCGCAACACGCCGACGTCCGATGTGCGCGCCCGGAACTCTGATTGATCGGCAAGGGTGGCGCCCACGACAAGGGGTCTCGTGCCTCGCCGATCCTCTCCGGACCCGATCACCACCACATGCGTCCCCGGTTCGTCAACGGGCAGGCTGCCGGCGAACTCTCCGGGCCCGATCAGGGACAGCGGGAGTTCTCTCGCCCGGCCGGTCGGGGAGTAGGCCATGGCATGCAGAGGGCCTGGCCCCCGCGCGGTCACGCGCAGACTGCCCCCTGCGATCTCGACGTCCGCATCGATCTCACCGCCGGAGGCGGGGCGGGCTACGTCGCGCGCGAACGCGGGCCAGAACGTGCGGAAGTGGCCTGATTCGATCCAGGAGCGAGACCACCCGCCCGTGTCGCCCGTCCACGCCCCCACCTTGCCCAGACCCGCGGGCCACGTCGCCAGAAGCGGCTCGCCGGTTGCGGCTCGCAGCAGCACCGCCGCAGAGGGGTCGGGCCGATCCCGCGTCACGATCAGGCCCCCCAGGTCCGGCGCGTCATCAAGCCCGTCGGTCACCGGCCCGGTGATCGCCACGCGCACGGCCACGGGCTCCTCGCGTACCAGGGGCGACCTCACGACGCGGACCGCTCGGACCAGGAGCCGGGGCAGTTGCGCCACGTTCTGGGCGTGGAAGAACTCCCCGCCGCCGAGTTTCGCGAGGCCCGCCAGCTCCGCCACGTCGGCCCCGTCGCCGACGGCAATGGCCGTGACGCGCACGCCGTCAGCGACCAGCTCGCGCACGCGATCCGGGAGCGTCTGCTTGTCGCGCGACACGCCGTCGGTCAGCACCACCACGTGCTTGAGCTTGACCTGGTCGGCACCCGCGAGTTGCTCGCGCGCGAGATCAAGCGCCGGGCCGAGGTTCGTGCCACCGTCGGCGGAGATCGCCCGCAGCACCCGGGTCGTGCGCGCCGGGTCACCGTTGGGCCCGAGGGGCAGCACGAGCGACGGGCGCGAGTTGAAGGTGACCACTCCGAGCAGGTCCGTGGGCTCCAGGGACCGCACCGCCAGCACCGCCGCTTCGTTGGCGATTTCCTGCTGGCTCTGCCCCGTGCCGAGCACGCGTCGGTCCATCGATCCGGAGTTGTCGATGACCAGCACGGTGGCGCTCTGGGGCGCCACGACAAGGTCGGGAGTCCGGAGCAGCACAGGCAGGATCGGCTCGATGGGCGTCTGAGCCCAGCCCCCCGGAGCGAAGGAGCCCTGTCCCCCGGCCATGATCAGGCCGCCACCGGAGGCCGTGACGTAGGCCGCGAGGGCCTCCTGCGCCGCGCTCGACACCTCCGCCGCGGGCACCGAGTCGAGCACGACGAGGTCGAACTCCTGGAGGGCCAGCATGTCACCGGGGATCGCCTCCGGCGCGAGGCGCCGCACGTCCCACCCTCCGGCGCTGAGCGCGTCCGCGAGCTCGGACGGATCTCCCGGGCGCGGATCCGCGAGCAGCGCCGCACCCCGGCCCGCCGACACGGTGAGCGCCCGCGCGCTGTTGTTCTCCGGCACCGCATCGGCCGGCTCATTCTCCCCGATGAATGGCTCCCACCGGGCCAGCAGACGGTGTACCCGCCCCGGGGGCAGCTTGGCGTCCAGCTTCAGGATTGTCTCACCCGGCGGCAGCGTCAGCGCACGCGATGCCAGGGCGCGCCCTTCCGAGTACAGCCGCAACGTGCCCCGCGCCGTACCCACACTGGAAAGCACGAGGCGCGCCGCGATCGCGGCCTCCTCCGCCGCCACGGGGGGCGCGTCAAACGCTTCGATCGCAACGTCCGAGGCCGCGGCGTACTCGATGGGCAGCACGTCGATCGGGTACTGGCTCTGCGCCGCGGCTCGACGGGCATCACCCCCGGTCTGCACGCCGTCGGAGATCAGCACGATCCGGCCCGTGGCGCTGGGTGGGATCAGCCGCGACGCGGCCGCCAGTGCCGCTTGAATGTCCGTCCCGGGAGCGCCCGGCGGCGGAGCCTCCCCCAGCTTCGGCACTCTGCCGGATGGAGCCGAAACCCCCGTCGCCCGACCATCAAACACCACCCCCGCCAGAAGATCATCCGGGCCCCGCTCCCGCACCTCGGCTTCCACGCGGCGCAGGATCGCCTCCGTCGCCGGCTGCCCCTCGGGCGATCGCGCGTACCGCTCCACCGACCCAGAGCGATCAAGGACCAGCACGCAGACCATCTGCGTCACCGGGCGCGTCAGGCTCAGGCCCGCCAACGCGAGCACGCCGGTGGCGAGGAGCAGCAGCCTCACCAGCACAGCGGCGGCACGCCTCGTCGGCGTCATCGCCCGGAACCACGCGGCCCCCCACGCGGTGATGAGAACCGCGGGCAGAAGAATCCAAAGCCACTCGGGATGGTCGAGTCTCAG
>QWIH01000053.1 GCA_021405315.1 Leptolyngbya sp. PLA1 | reverse complement strand
ACAAGGCCCCGGTCCTCATCGCCCAGAGTCTCACCCGCAAGATCGTCGTCATCCTGGGCTCGGAGTACGCCGGCGAGATGAAGAAGAGCATCTTCTACGCCATGAACTACGACATGCCCGAGGTCGGCGTCTTCCCCATGCACTGCTCCTGCAACGTCGACCGTGCCACCGGCCAGAACCCCGCGCTCTTCTTCGGCCTCTCCGGCACCGGCAAGACCACCCTCTCCGCCGATCCCAACCGCGCCCTCATCGGTGACGACGAGCACGGCTGGACCGACACAGGCTGCTTCAACTTCGAGGGCGGCTGCTACGCCAAGTGCATCAAGCTCTCCAAGACCGGCGAACCCGAGATCTGGAACGCCATCCGCTTCGGCTCCGTCCTCGAAAACACCGTCATCGACCCCGTCACCCGAATCCCCGACTACGACTCCGCCAAGCTCACCGAGAACACCCGCGTCACCTACCCCGTCGATTTCATCGACGGCGCCGTCATCCCCAGCGTCTGCGGCCACCCGAAGAACGTCATCTTCCTCACCGCCGATGCCTACGGCGTCATGCCCCCGGTCTCCAAGCTCAGCCCCGAGCAGGCCATGTATTACTTCATGAACGGCTACACCAGCAAGCTCGCCGGCACGGAGGCCGGCGTTACAGAGCCCCAGCCAAACTTCTCCCCATGCTTCGGCGGCGTCTTCCTCCCCCGCCCGCCCATCGTCTACGCCAACCAGCTCGCCGACAAGATCAAGAAGCACGGCGCCAACGTCTGGCTCCTCAACACCGGCTGGACCGGCGGTCCCTACGGCACGGGCCAGCGGTTCAGCCTCAAGTACACCCGCGCCTTCGTCACCGCCATCCTCGATGGCTCCCTGGCCAAGGCCGACTACCACCAGGACCCGGTCTTCGGCCTCAACATCCCAAAGGCCGTCCCGGGCGTTCCCAGCGAGGTGCTCATGCCCCGCAACACCTGGAAGGACGGCGCCGCCTACGACGCCCAGGCCAAGAAGCTCGCCAAGGGCTTCCGCGACAACGACAAGTCCTTCGACATGCCCGACGCCGTCCGCAACGCCGGGCCGAAGCTCTAGGCCGCCGCGTCGCCTTCGGGCTTCCGAAGTATCACGTCGATGGTCTTGCGCGCAAACCCGATGGGGACCGGGATCGGCTTGCGCTTCCAGTAGTCGATCAGGACTTCCTCTTCCAGCGAGAGCCCCAGCCACTCCATCATCTCCGGCGCAAAGCCATCCGCGATGACCAGGTCCGTCAGATCCCCGAGCGCCAGTTCAAACTCGTGGTACGACACGCCCCTGCCCCAACGGGCGAGCACCTCCGCCGCCGCGTCATGGCCCTTCGCACGCACCTCCGCGATCGAATCCCGCAGCCCGGCCCGCGGTGAGCGTGCGGCATATGGCAGCGCGATCGAGTCGGGCAGCATGTGGTAGAACGGAAGTTCCGATGTGTGTGCATCCCAGTAGGTGAGCCGATTCGGAGTGTCGGCAACTACGAGAACGCCACCCGGACGCAGGACCTCCCAGCAGACCCGGAGTGTTTCCAACCGCTCCGAAACTGTCTGGTGTTCCAGCACGGCGTAGATCAGGACGATGTCGACCTGAGGATGCGACGACCCCCCGACCCCCGCACAGACCCGTGCTCTGGACACCATGGTTGCCAAAAGGCTCTTCGGCTCGAAGCAGGTGCAGTCTGCTCGCTCGGATAGCCCGAGAATCGCGAGCCGACTCTGCGCCGCGGCCACCGAGGCCGGGGCGATGTCATATGCCTGAATATGCGCAACGTGGGGGGCGAGCGCGGCGGTACTCGAACCTGTGCCACATCCGATCTCAACGACCGCAGATCTCGCAAGCGGCCCGGCGCGAGCCATCCACGGGATCAGGTGCCGCTCGCACTCGGAATAGCGGCGAAAGACATGGTCGTCCAGGTCACGAACAAATGCCGCGGTCGAGAAGAATGCCTCTTTCCACCCTCGAAAGTAGGTCGCTCGAAGCGCGCTCTCGATCTGTCGCCGGACTTCCGGTGGAATTCACTATTCACCGTACCTCCGTTGAAGTGTGAGCGGCCGCATGGTTCCAACGAGCCGGGGGCGTCAGGGCTCCGTCTGCGAACACTCAGCGACTCTAGTTCTGTTGATCGAAGGGTCGGTGGCCTCGCTTCGCGTTGGCCGAACGCACTCGCTGGGGACCGCTGAACGACCAGACCCGTGGGCGGTTGGAGATGCGTGACGGAAAGAGGCCGAGGCGTTGTTCGTGGATCTTCCCGCCGGGGCGTTCGCGGAGCGGCGGGTTCCCCGCACTTCACAATGCATAGGGTGGGCTTGCAGTTGTCAGCGACCTTCATCAGGGCGAAGTCCCGCTCGTGGCGTCGTCGGCCCCGGCAACGTACCCGTTGGTGCCCCATCTGCCGTGTACACGCGAAGGGATGCTCGACCACGGCACGCCCCGAACCGATCATCCGGTTGGCGTACTTGAGCAGCAGCGGAAGGTCCCGCTGGATCCTTCCAGGCTCTCCCTCATGCAGACCTCCCCAACTCCTGGTGCGACCTGGCTCGCGACGCCCGTCGGTGCGCTCTCCGCCATCGGCGGCGCCCTCCTTCTCTCGGGTCCGCCTCGCCACAGCTCGCCTCCCCCCGCGCCGAAGCTCTGAACACAGTGTGGCCGAGGTTGGTGCTGACCAGCGCCAGATGGCGCCCACCATGGCAGGGGTCGCCGCAAGACCCCAATGTTGCGACGGTACGCTTTCAGGGTGGAGATGGTCCAAAGAAATGGGAGCGTGCGTGGCATCAGCTTGACCCCCCCCCCACGGTATATTGGGAGATGTCTTTCATTGAATGAGGTACACTCATGGAAGCTCTGAGGTACCTTGAACTCGTCGCATTGAGTCTCGGCATCGGGTCCGCCTCGCCCCTGACGAGTGCCGACGGGGGAGCGGCGGCACCAAGGAGTTCAACCTGCGCATCAGATCACGCCTCAGTCTCTTCCGCGATGGACCCAGACACCTACGTCTACGTGCAGATGGGCGACAGTGGCCTGACTTCGCACCTCGTGCCCGACTTCGAGTGTATCTCCGGTGCGGCATGCATCGCGGGAGCTGTGTACGAGCCCGGCGGCGGCGGTCTCAATGTCTCGGGGTGCAAGAAGTCCGGCGTGGCGACCTGTTCGGGCACGTGTAAGTACTGCTCGGGGAGAGGTGTTGGTGCTCTGTGCAGAAAGAGCCCGGGCTCGAACTGCATCGTGGGGGGCACGCTTGTGACCTGCGGCACCGAAACGGAATACACGTGCGTGTGGGCCGCCTCGCCGCCCGCCGTGCCCGCTGGTCAACCGATCGCCACGGACAACGGTTGTTACTGCGGCACGACGCCGGGAACGGCGACCACGCGCACGTGCCAGTTCGCCCAGTGCATCTGAACGTTCTCCGGGAGGTCACGTGCGATCGGGGTACTTCTATTGGATTGCCATTGTGGCCTCGGCGACGGGTGCCGCGCGGTCTCAGCCTGCGGGGGACGCCGCAGATGCATATTGCCTCGGCGCGGCGATGCTCGCGAACGATCTGAACCTTCACACGATCGAGTGGAAGCAGCGGGTCGAGCACTTCGACCCGGAGACGAAGGAATGGAAGCTTCTGGCCACCCAGGAGGCCGGATGGTCTGAGGCCGGGGCCTGGTACATCAAGCTGGAACAGGCCACCGAGAATGCGGACGGATCACCCGCGGGGGCAGTTCGGGTGGAATCCGGGTCGCGTGACGGCATCGTGGAGCGGACCTTTCTTCCCGACGATTCGAGTGGGTCCATCCAGCCTGCCGAGTTGAACCGTTGGTGGCTCCCGAGCCCGCTCCTGGCGCTCGGAAGGATGGTCGGGGCCGGGCGCATGGCAAGGCTTGGCGAACTCTTGCTCGAATCCCCCGACCTGCGGATCACATCACGCTCGCCCGACGGCAGGTACGCGACCATCCAGGGCACGCTCCTCACCGGCGGTTCCGTGGTGCTCGCGGAAGTCAGGGTTGATTCGGCACAGTCATTCGTGCCTACATCGTGGGTGCTTCGAGATGCGCTTTCGAACATCCCCATTGAAACCGTCGAAGTTCAGGAGGTCAGCCGCATCGAAGGTGTGGTGGTTCCGACTCGCGCTGTTCGTCACACGTACAGGATTGCGGACAGCGTGGACCCCGCCCAGATGGCCCGACTCGATGACGAAGTACGAGCCAGAGGTGTCGACCCCATGCGCCGCGACCCCACGAAGGCGGAAGTCCGTGAGGCGTACGCCGCCGCGGTCGCAAAGGCGTTCGGAGCCAAAGGCATCCCGTATTCCGAAGTGTGGCACGCGCAGCGGCTGGCGCTCGTGACGGATCTCAAGGTCAATGCGCCGTTTCCTCTGGAGAGGTGCGACACCCCCTTCCCCGGTCATGCCACCTGGGCCGACCTTGTCCGATTCCAGAACCCCAGAGGCGAGCCGATCGAGGACCCAGACCGGCGGGGGCACGAATGAACATACTCGCATTGGTGCTCTCGGCCCTCGTGTGTGTGTTTCAGCCGGAGGGCACTCCTCCGCCGCCCGGTGAACTGGCACAGGTAATGCTCCTTGGCGACGACGATGCGGGGCCCGTTCAGATCGGGCAGTCGGTTGTGCGAAAGGCAAGGCTGCTCAATCCGCTCGACTGTGCCGTGCGTGTCCGCGTGGTGCGTTCGACCTGCTCGTGTGTTTCGTCCGAAGTGGCCGCTGACCTGATCCCCCCACACGGCGAGAGCCTCTGCGAGATTCACGTCGCGGTGACCGGTGGCGTCGGTCCTCAGCGCCATGGCGTGGAACTGGAGTTTGCTACCGTCGAAGCCCCCCCCGCGTCGCCAGGGCAGCGGTCATGATTGCCTTCACGCCCGACCGCGCCTTCGACGTCCGGCCAAGTGTGGTGCGGGCGACATGGGTCGCCGGCGAGCACTCGTCCATCGAACTCTTCCTCACGCGGCGCACGCCCGGCGCACTCGCCGTGTCCAGGGCCGAAAGCGACGTCCTCGGCCCCGCATCGCCCGTCGAGGTCCGCGGGAAGCCACAAAGCGTGACCCGCGAGCTGGTGTGGACGCACACACCGAGTGCCGCTGGTCTCGCCTCGGGCTTCATCACCTTTGAGACCGACAGCGCCCGCACTCCGTCGCTCGCCGTACCTATCGCGATTCGCGTGCTGCCCGCCTGGACAGCCTCACCCACGGGCATCCTTGTGAACACTCGCGCGCCGCTGAGTGTTGTGCTGACGGCCCGGCGACCGGACGACGTTCGGGTTCCGGTTCTGGTCGAGTCCGACGGCCGCGCAATCGACGCCGAGATCACGCCGCTGGAACCAGACGCCACGGGGTGCCCGCGGTTCGGCGTGAACCTCCCGCCGCCTCCACTGCTGCCGATCCAGGTGGGGCGGCACGGGTGGGTGCAGATCAAGGCGGGCGACGGTGCGGAACTTGCCCGCGTGCTCCTTGCATTCCCGGTGCCCATCACCGCGGAGTAACTGGCCTTGCGGGAGCCGCGCGCGGCGCCTCCGGCACGTACGCCGCAGCCTTCTAGGCTTCACGGCATGCAGATCTCCCCAACTCCCGGTGCGGCTTGGCTCATGACGCTCGTCGGCGCGCTCTCGGCCAGCGCCGGCGCCATCCTCGTCTGGGGCCCCCGCCTCGGGGTCGCGCCGATCCTCCAACGCCTCACTCTCCAGTCCCGCCTGGTCTGCGGCCTTTCGTGCCTCGGGCTCGGCTACCACCTCATCATCTGGTCGCTCGCGGATTCCTCGCGGTGGCTCCACGTTCCGCGTGAACGCTGGTGGCTGGTGCTGGTCGTCGCCTTCGTCGCGGTGGGGGCCTCGCTGGCCTCAGACCGCCTGCCCACACGCCGCGCCGAGTGACCGCCGCGGGCCTCGCCACTCGGCTAACAATCAGCCCATGCCAAACCGGACCACGCACTCCGTCATGCTCGGGCTCGCCCTCCTTGCCTCCGCCGCGACGCACACCCTCGCGCAGGAAGCCCAGCCCAGCGGCTCCACCAAGGCTCTGGACGATCTGCTCCTCCCCGTTGACAAGGGCGGCAGCCTCACGTGGGTCTCCGTCGTCGAACCCGGCGAGAGCATCTTCCCCTCCCTCGTCGTCGGCCAGGCCACCATCAAGCCCGACGAAGCCGACGAAGACCCCACCGCGCTCGGCGACCCCATGGGCCTGCTGGGCGTGGGCATCGTCTCTCCGGGCATCGCGCTCCCTGTCCGCGTCACCGTCTCCGCGCCGGACATCATGGAGGAGAGCGCCTTCACCGGCAAGCTCATGAAGGAGGGCGAGACCTACGCCATCTCACCCAAGATCAAGTGGAAGTTCAAGGAGCTCCTCAAGAGCCGCCAGCAGATGCCCGTCAACGTCACCTTCAAGGTCAAGGTCGGCAACCGTCCCGAAGAGGAAAAGACCCAGACCGTCACGCTCCGCACCATCAACGACTGCCCCTACGTCATGCACATCGGCGACGAGGTCCGGGACACCCGCTGGATGTTCGCCGCCTACGTCAACGAGGATCATCCCTGGGTCGATCAGATTCTGAAGGAGTCTCTGGGCACCGGCATCGTCGACTCGTTCATCGGCTACCAGTCGGGCAAGGAAGAGGACGTGCTGAACCAGGTCTTCTCCATCTGGCAGACGCTCCAGAAGCGCGGCATCCGCTACAGCGACGTCAGCACCAACTCCATCGAGTCCGCCACGGTCGCCAGTCAGCACGTGCGCTTTCTGGATGAGTCCATCGTCGCGCACCAGGCCAACTGCGTGGACGGCGCCATCATGTTCGCCTCGCTGCTCCGCAAGATCGGCCTCCAGCCCAGCCTCGTGTTCGTGCCCGGCCACTGCTACCTGGCCGTCAGCATTACCCGCGACGGCAGCCGCACCATCGGGCTCGAAACCACCGTCATCGGCAAGGCCGTCCATGAGGACTTCGAGAAGCCCACCCTGCACCTGCGCCCGTCCTTCGAGAAAGCCTCACTCGACACCTTCAACCTTGCCGTCAAGATCGGCTCCGAAAACCTCGCCTCCCACCTGCCGAAGATCAACGACCCGCTCAACGAGGATCACGTCATGATCTCCATCGCGGAGGCACGAGAGATCGGCGTGAGGCCCATGCCCTACGTTCCCGCCGAGGCCGCGTCTCAACCCCCGACCGCTCCCGCTAAGCCCGGCAAGGACTAGTCCCGCAGCGAGCCCGGCGTCGAGGGTCGATCATGATCACGGGCTTCCTGCTCTGAGTGCGCGGGGCACGCGCCCGAAGATCCGTCAATTCCGATGTGATGTTGCACCCGCTAGGTGCCTTCATTACTATCACTCGGAGAGGCCGTGGCCGGAACCACGTCCTCGGTATCGGGGGATACACATGAAGTGCGCGGGGCATTTGGGCTGGGTGGCGGTCGTGTGCGGCGGTTTGGTGGCCAACGCCTCCGCGCAGGTCTACGGCCCGCCGGACCGCACCAGCATCCTCGAGATCATGTCCGAGTCGGGCATGCAGATCAAGGATCGCAATAACGACGAAGCACTGAGCGACGTCGACATCGCGCTTGATGTACTCGACCGATTGCTCGAGACCTACGGCGAGGACTTCGCCGTCGGCGACCTCGATGCCAACGGTGTCGAGAACGGTGAGGACATGGTCGAGGCAATCGCCCGCATCGTGCGTGGCGCGTTCGGCAAGTCCGCCGCCGACGCCCAGCCCATTGGCGAACAAGACCTTGAAGCGACCGTCATGCTTGTCGTCGAGCAGGCCCCGAGCGGGGACCTCAACTTCGATGGGCAGGCCGACGGCGGGGATATCGAGCTGACCGCCGCCGGCATCGGGAGAGACCCGGAAGAGTTCAACGCGGTCGACGGCGCTGCGCGTGAGTTGTTCGACTACATCGGCGCCATTCTCATCAACGGTCGAGAGTCCTTCATGGCCACCATGGCCGCGCCCAAGAACCACCTGCAGGGCGTGAGCAATACATGGCCCCCGTCGCATCCGAACTGGTGGCCCCCGAACCACACGACCGGCGTCTCTCAAAGCTACGAGCCCCCGCCTCGCTCCCCATATCACACGGACTACGACACCCGCCTCTACCCCGGCCCGCCTCCGCATCAGACCGACGTCAGCCGCCGCTGGCCGGCCAACCATCTGAAGGCCGCCTCTGAAACCTGGCTCCCGCCTCCGAGCCACGGCTTCATCGCCTCGCTCCAGGGCGAGACCCCGCCCCCATCTCATGACTACGGCATCACGCGGACCTGGCCTCCGAGCCATGTGCACGCCGCCTCGGTCACCTGGCCCGCGAATCACGATCAGACGATTTCACGCACCTGGTGGCCCCAGCATACTCAGGCCGACTCCAGCACCCGCACCTGGCCCCCCATGCACGCGCCCACCTTCAGCGATCTCTGGCGCCACTCGACGCAGCTCTCCCAAGCGACATGGCCCCCCAACCACTATCCCTCCATCTCGGACGGCTGGGGACCCGGGCACACCATCAACATCAGCGCCGCCTATCCGCCCGGGCACCTCTCCTACGCCTCCAACACCTGGCCCGGCCCGCAGCCGCTCTGGCCCCCGGGCCACACCGAGGAACTCTCGCGGCAGTGGGGCGAACCCACGCCCAACCCCTGGCCGCCACTCTTCCCACCGGGCCACGACTGGTTCACCACCTTCAAAGAAAGAGCTCTACCCCATCATCCCACGCATTCCCTGGCCCGTCGGCAGCGGCTGACTGGTACTCTCCTCCCATGAGCGGGACGACCCACGCCTCTCCCCTTTCGCCCAACGTCAGCGCTCTGCGAGCGCACGCTCGGTTGCCCTTCCTTGGAGCGGCGGCATTCGGTGCGGCTCTCCTCTGCGGGTGCAGTGCCCAGACCTCGCACGCACCCGAGGACGCCTGGCCCCCCGGCCACCTGACCAGCGTCTCGGCCTCCTACGCGCCCACCGATCCGGCGCTGCTCGCCACGTGGCCCGCGAACCACGACTCCCAGACGTCGCGCCGCTGGCCCGGTCCGCCAACCCACGATGCCCAGACCAGCCGCGCCTGGCCTCCCGCGCACATCGCCCCGGCTTCCTCGACGTGGCCTGCAACGCACGACCCCGCGGTCTCCAGAACATGGTGGCCCGGACACACATCCAGTGATTCCAGGTCCTTCGTCTCTCCGCCAGTCCACGCGACCGACGCGAGCGGCTCATGGACGCACGCGACCCCGGACTCTCGCCATCGATGGCCGCCGAACCACACCCCCGGCGCTTCCTCGGGCTGGCCGGGAGATCACGCCGTCGGAGTGAGCGTCAGCTTTCCCCCGGGCCACATGCTCGCCGCCTCCGCGACCTGGACGGGCCCCTCCCCGACGTGGCCGCCCAGTCACTCCCATGATTCCTCAACCGCGTGGGCATTCCCGGCGGATCATGTCGCCGCGGAGTCGGCGCGGCGCATGCGCCAGCACCCCGCCCATCCGTGGCCGGTGTTCCCTGTCGGCCACGCCTGGCTGACGTCATACTCCACCCTTCTGCCCGGGCGCAACGCCAGAGACCCCTGGAGCGGGGCCCACTAGGCCCCGCGACTCATGCACAGCACACGACCGCTCCTCATCGCCACGCTGTTCCTGGTCACCTCCTGCGCAACCCCGCCCCTCCGATCGGCCGACTCTGGCCCCGTCGGAGCTTCGGGCCTGGTGCTCAACGAGCGCAGACTCGCTCCCGGTGCGGGTGGAGCCCCGCCGTCGCTCGCGGCACCGCCCATCGGAGCCGTTCGCTTTGAATCTCCGCGGTCGGTGCTCGCCTACGTCCTCGCGGCGGCGCCCCCGCGGGCGTTCGTCTATCCCACCGAACGCTATTACTACTACCGCTTCCCGCTCGGCCCCCGCGTCGTCAGCGGCAATATCCGCTTCGCCGACGCCGAGGAACGCCGGATCTCCGTCGGGTACTTCGACGCGTCCAACGGCGCCGACCTGCGCACCGCGGAGTTCCGCCACGGCGTCGACGGCGTGCAGCTCTCCTTCGAGCCCTCGCGGGGAGAGGTCCGCCTCGCGCTCGACGGCGTGGCGCGCACGTTCATCCTCGACACGTCCGCCTTCTCGCCACCGTCGTTCCCGATGCTCCCGGGCGAGGTCCACGTTTCGGGCATCCGCGACGAGTCCGGCTACTTCCTGCACCTCATCTACTGGCCCCCGGAACGCTCGTTCTACTACGTGCTCAACACCGACAGGCCGCGCCCCGAACGCTGGCATCGGGGCGAGTCGTCCTCCGTCGAACTCTGGTGGGGCGAGGAGTCTCGATTCTGCTTCCTGAAGGACCGCGCGACCGGCAGATTCGTGCTCGTCGGCGTCAGCCAGCGGGAGATCCGCGAGAACACGTGGTTCGACGGCCCGTTTGACCAGGTGCCGCCCCGCCTGCCCATCCGGGCCATGCTCGAAGAGGCCTACCCCTACGTGATCGACGCGGGGGGGCTCGACGCGCACGGGAACTTCCTCACCCAGCCCGGCCAGCGCGTCGCGATCAGCCCGTACCAGGAATATGTCAGCGGTGCGGAGCTCGAGTCCTATGTCGCCTCCGCCGTCAGGGACGACCCAACGCCGCGCGCGTGGATCGGCGCGACCTACGAGTACAAGCGTGACTGGCGAGCCCCGGCGGCCTACGAGTCGGGCGGGCACGCGGTCTTCCGCTCCTCCGCCTGGCCCGCGAACCACTGGGGGGCCGCCAGCGCCGCGTGGGGAGAGGGTCACACGAAGGAATCGAGCGCGCGCTGGCCCGCCAACCACGATCCCGCAACGAGCCGCGTCACCCGCTGATTGGTCCGGCTCAGTCGTGCCCGCGGCGCTCGGTCAGCTTGTGGCCCGCGTCGCGCAGCGTCTTCTCTCGCCGCGCCAGCTCCATGTCGTGATCGACCATCATCTGCACGAGCTGGTCGAAGCTGGTCGTGGGCTGCCAGCCGAACTTCCGCTGGGCCTTGGTCGCGTCACCCAGGAGCAGGTCCACCTCCGCGGGGCGAAGGTACCGGGCGTCGAAGGACACGAAGTCCTTGTAGTCCATCCCCGCGTGCCCGAAGGCCTTCTCGCAGAACTCCCGCACCGACCACGTCTTGTTCGTCGCGATCACGTAGTCGTCCGGCTTGTCCTGCTGGAGCATCATCCACATCGCCTTCACGTAGTCGCCGGCAAACCCCCAGTCCCGCTTCGCGTCGAGGTTTCCCAGGAAGATCTTCTCCTGCAGACCCAGCTTGATGCGCCCCACGGCGCGGGTGATCTTCCGTGTGACGAACGTCTCGCCGCGCCGAGGCGACTCGTGGTTGAACAGAATCCCGCACGACGCGTGCAGGTCGTAGCTCTCCCGGTAGTTCACCGTGGCCCAGTGGGCCATCAGCTTCGCGCACGCGTACGGAGAGCGGGGATAGAACGGGGTCGTTTCCCGCTGCGGCGTCTCCACCACCTTGCCGTACTGCTCCGACGACGACGCCTGGTAGAACCGCACCTGCTGCCCCGACTCCTGCTGGAAGTCGCGGACCGCATCCAGCAGCCTCAGCGCGCCCATGCCCACCGTGTCCGCCGTGAACAGCGGCATGTCAAAGGACACCCGAACGTGCGACTGGGCGCCCAGGTTGTACACCTCGTGGGGCCGCACCTTTCGGAGCACGTCCGCCAGCGAAGACCCGTCGCACAGGTCGCCGTAGTGCAGCTTCAGCCGCGCCGCCTGGAAGTGCGGGTCCGAGTAGATGCCCTCGATGCGCTGCGTATTGAACGACGACGAGCGGCGGATGATGCCGTGCACCTCGTAGCCCTTGCTCAGCAGCAGCTCCGCAAGGTACGAACCGTCCTGCCCAGTGATGCCCGTGATGAGTGCCCGCCGCAACGTGGTCATGTGTCGTCCTGTCGGTAGAAGGTCGCGATGCCGAGGGGCCTTGTACGGTGACCGCGTGGCCGTGGTTCTCGGACCCGCGGTGGACCCTCGTATCTCTTTTTTCGGCCATCCATGGGGGGGGCGTCCAGACCTCTATTCAGGTTGGCCGGCCCCGGGCGCACCCCGCTGGGACTTCGGCACATACGCCCCCCCGATCGGCGGCACCCCCTCCCGCCGGTAGCCCTCCCGGTACGCTTCGATCGTGGGGAACGGCCTCAGCGTCGCGACGTTCGCCCCGGCCAGCAGCACGCACAGCCCGACGAGCCCGGCGCCGACCAGCCTCCTCCGCAGGGGGCCGGCCTCACCCATCGCCCGCCACACGCTCGCTCCGCTCAGCGAGCACAGGATCAGCACCACGGGTTCGACGTACCGCTGCCAGCAGTTGTGGTTGGCGATCTGCGCCAGCATGAACCCGCCGACCGCCGCCAGGAACACGACCCCGTGCTTCTGAGGAAGCGCCCGGACCCAGACCACCACCGAGAGCGCCCCCAGGAGCGCAAGCCCGAGGATCACCAGCGAACTCTCGCCTTCCACCGGCCCGACCTTCGCGAGGTTCCAGAGCCCCGAAGATCGTCCGGCATCCAGGTCGTAGGTCGTCGCGGGGATGCGCGCGCACGCGAGCCCAGCCACGAGCGCCACGATCAGCCACCCTCGGGCGTGCTTCCACGCACCGACCGCCGCGGGCGCGAGCAGCGGCGCGAAGCACAGGCTGACGACGCCGAGATTCGCCAGCACGAACGCCGGGGTTGCCCAGTTCGCGCCCTGGTGCTGGGCGGCAAACCGCGGGGGGGTGAGCCCTCCCCAGAGCCTCCAGAACCACCACAGGATCAGCACCGCAGGGATGCACGCCGCCGTCGCGAGCAGCGTCCGGGGCAGCCTCTGCCTCCACCGGAATACCAGCGAGCGAATGACCCCGCCCGGCGGTGACGGCGCCATCCACATCGCGGCGAGCATCGCCGCCGCCACCCACAGGTGAGACTGCCTCACAAAGACGAGCGCCGCGAGTGCCGCCCCGAAGCACACGATTGCACCGACGGTGGTCCGCAGCCGCAGCGCCATCACGAGCACGGCCGCCACCCCGAGCCAGCCCAGATTATCCGGCAGTGGCCACGCGCCGGCCTGCATCACATACGCGCTGAGCATCACGGGCAGCGTCAGCAGAACCGCCCACAGAGGCGACGCGCGCCCACCGTTCCCCCAGCCCACCACGCCCGCCAGCATCCCCGTGATGACCGCGGAGGCGATCTGCATCAGCACGAACGACCCGGACACGAACTTCACCAGCGCCGCCAGCAGCAGGTGAAAGCCCGGGGTCGTCGCCGAGAGGTAGTCCCGGAAATCAAACGCGAGCCAGTCCGCGGCAAACTGCCTCGCCGCGGGCTCGTGGTACACGACCACATCGAACGCCACGCGCTGCGGGATTCGCTGGGTGGCGATCAGCGCCAGCGAGCACGCCAGCGAAATCCCCGCCGCAATCAACGCTGAAATCAACGGCCGACCTGTCGCCCCGGGCTGGTTCATGCACGCGATCCTATCGCAACGCCCACCCTCCCGGGCCTCTCCCCCCCCAAACAGCCTTGCACAGAAGGCTGCGAGCCCGCATACTGGTGCCGACCGCCCGTCCCTGAAGAAAGGAACGCCATGCGCCGGACCACCCTCGCCGTGCTTGCCCTCTCCGCGTGTCTGGTTCCCGCTGCAGTCGCACAGGAACTCTGGCGCCAGAACCCCGTCAACTCCTTCGGTGGGCTTTCCGCGCAGGACGCCCGCAACCCGGGCGGCCTCGGCTGGTTCAGCGAGGTCGTCGACAACTTCGAGGGACAGGCCGGCTCCAGCATCGGCTCCATCGAGTTCTGGGGAGGCTACGCCCAGGACGCCAGAGGAAACACCCACGGCTTCATGATCCGCTTCTACGACGGCGCCGACGGCCAGGTCGGCACACTCCTCTCCACCCAGGACGTCTTCACATTCACCGAGGTCGAGTACTACAACACCACCATCCCGCCCATCGGCATCCTCCGCGGCTACCACTACACCCTCGACCTCGCCTCGCCTGTGACCATCCCCAGCACCGGCCAGTACTGGATCAGCATCACCGCGATCCTCGATCGCGGCGGCACAGCCACCGAGCCCCAGTGGGGTTGGGTCGCCTCCTCCACCTTCAACTCCCCGGGCTGCATGCAGCGGTTCTTCTCTCCCAACTTCACCCAGCAGTCCCAGGACGTCGCCTTCGTCCTCCACGCCGCGGATTCCGGCCCGAGTTGTGATCCTGACGTCAATCAGGACGGCAACGCCGACCAGGACGACTTCGCATACCTCACCAATGTGATCGGCGGCGGTGAGAACCCCACCGGCATCGACCCGGACTTCAACCAGGACGGCAACGCCGACCAGGACGACCTTGCCTCCCTCGTCGACGTGCTCGCGGGTGGCCCGTGTCCCTGAGGAGGGTCATCCGGGCCGGCACGCTGGCCTTGTTCCTTTGCCGCGGCCATGCGCTCGCGCAGCACCTGGTGCTGTTTCCCGCCTCCTTTGAAGCGACCGAAGGAGCTGAACTGGCTCTTCGTGCCGAGACCGCGCACGAGCAGTCGACATCTCCCGCGCCGTGGCCCGTCGAGATCGCATGGCTCTTCGTCAGGTCGGGCGGAACCCAGGAGAACCGCGGCCCGGACGACGCGCCACGCCCCTTTGCCGATCAGGTCAGGCTGTCCCCAACGGCCCCGGGCATCACCCTGATCGGCCTTGATCTGCCCGTCCGTACCGAGCCGGCGCAGCCGGAGAGAGTGCTCGATGCGGCTCGCGCCGCCGGAAAGGCGGACGTCTGCCCGGACAAGGCCATCCTCGTCCGCTGGGTGAAGAGCGCCGCCACGCTCGTGCGCGCGCGTGCCGCCGATGGTGGACTCCCCGCGGACGGCACCGGCACCTCCAAGGCCGGCCTGCTCGCGGAGATCCGTCCGCTCATGGACGTCGCCCGCGCTCCCGCGGGGGGCGTGCTGCCCGTGAGGGCCTACCTGCTGGGCGACGCCGCGCCCGGTGCGATCATCGTCGCCACACACCTTCGCAGCGGACGGACGCAGCGAGTGACCGCCGACGCGAAGGGCATCGCCGACATCCAGATCACTCAACCCGGCGCGTGGGTTGTCCGTTCCACGATGATCCGCGCCGGCACCGATGGCGAGGTCGCGATGACAGTGGGGGAGGCTTCACTCACCTTCGACGCGCCCGAGCCCACGCCGAACGCCGCGGCGGAGCCGGCGCCATGAGCCGCGCGGCGGGTTTGTTCATCGGCGCGCTCGCCGCGATCCACGCGCTCTGTGCCGCGCAGACGCCCCTCGGCCCGGCGCCCATCACCAACGCCGGCGACACCGGACGCATCGCCGCCATCGCCTGCCACCCCACTCTGCCCGGGCGCTACTTCGCCGCCGCCGCGGATGGAGGCGTATGGCGCACCGACGATTCCGGGGCCTCCTGGTCTCCTCTTACCGACCACCTCCCGGGGCTCGCCCTCGGCGCCATCACCCTCGACCCCACCAATCCGAACATCATTTACGTCGGCACCGGCGAAGCGAACTTCGCCAACCACAGCCGCTACGGTGTGGGCATCTTCAAGTCCCTCGACGCCGGCGCGACCTGGACGCACCTCGGGCAGAACGAGTTTGCCGGCCGCTGCATCTCACGCCTCATCGTCGATCCCGCGCTCCCCACGCGCGTCTACGCCGCCGTCACCCACGCGGGCGGCTTCCCAGCCCTCGCCGCGGCGAAGGGCCACCCCGGCGCCGCCGGCCCCCTCGGGCTCTTCCGTTCCGATGACGCGGGCGATACCTGGACCGCTCTCACCAGCCTCCCCGACCTTTCCGTCACCGACCTCGCGATGAGCCCGGACAACCCCGCCGTCCTCTACGCATGCGTCGGGCACATCTTCGGCGACGACCGCAACGGCATCTACAAGTCCCTCGATGCCGGAGCCACCTGGACGCGACTCGCCGGGGGCCTTCCCACCACGCTCGTCGGACGCATCGCCCTGGCCGTCGCGCCCAGCGACCCCAGCCGCCTCTACGCGCTCTTCGCCACCCGCGCCCAGCCCGATGGCTCCGAGGCCAGCACGCTCGGCGCCTTCCGCTCCGACAACGCCGGCTCCACCTGGACCCAGATACCCGCGGGCCAGATTCAGGCCTCCTACGGCTGGTACCTCTGCACCGTCGGCGTGAAGCCCGACGACCCCAACACCGTCATCTTCGGCGGCGTGCAACTCGTCCGTTCCACCTCCGCGGGCAGCACGTTCGCCACCATCACCCCGCCTCACGTCGACATGCACGCCGTCACCTGGGATGCCGCGGGCCGGCTCGTCGTCGGTGACGACGGCGGCGTCCACCGCTCCACCAACCTCGGCACCACCTGGACCGCCCTCAACTCCGGCCTCGGGGCCGTCCAGTTCTACGCCGGCCTCTCCACGCACCCCGTCGACGATGAGCGATTCCTCGGCGGCACTCAGGACAACGGCACCAACCTCCGCTCAGGCCCCGGCCTTACCTGGACCCGCGTCACAGGCGGAGATGGAGGCTGGACCCAGTGGGACCAATCCAACCCTCTCCGCCTCTTCACCGAACTCCAAGGAACCGCCAACGTCTACCTCTCCACCAACGGCGGGCAGTCCTTCGCGGGCACCGGTCGCGGCATCGACCGCGCCGACCGCAACTGCTTCCTTCCCCCGTACCTCATCGAGCCCGGCAACCCCCAACGCATGCTCTACGCCACCCACCGCGTCTATCGCTCCACCGACTCGGGTGCCAACTGGACCGCCATCAGCGACGACCTCACCGCCGACCTCGACGAGAAAGCCGCGATCCGCGCGCTCGCCATCAGCCCCGCCGACGTCAGCACCGTCTACGCCGTCACCAACAACCACCGCTTCCTCGCCTCCACCGACGCCGGCGCCTCCTTCGACCTGCGTCCCGTCGAAGCCCGGGGATGGCCCCGCACCACCCGCGAAGTCTGGCTCGACACGAGCGACCCCGCCACGGTCTACCTCGCCGGGGCGACCTTCGGCGCTCCGCACGTCCGCCGCTCGCAGGACCGTGGCATCACCTGGCAAGTGCTCGATGGCGACCTCCCCGACCTGCCCGTCAACGTCGTCGCCGCCGACACCCGCTGCGCTCCGCCCGTGCTCTTTGCAGGCTCCGACTCCGGGCTCTACCGCTCCACGGACGACGGTCAGACCTGGACCCTTGTCGGGGGCGGCCTCCCACGCGCGTGCGTCATCGATCTGAAGCTGGAACCCGCACGCGGGCGGCTCATCGTCTCTACCCAAGGCCGCGGCGCCTGGGTCCTCTCCCTCCCGCCAACCTGCCCGCCCTCCTGCGATCCGGATTACAACCGCGACGGCAACATCGATCAGGACGACATCGCCCTCCTCGTTGGCGTCGTCGCCGGGGGCCAGAACCCGACAGGCCGCAACCCCGACTTCAACCGTGACGGGAATGTCGATCAGGACGACGTTGCGGCACTCGTGGGCGTGATCGCAGGCGGTGACTGCCCATGACCTCCCTCGCCGCACCGATTGTCGCCGCACTCCTCAGCGCCGCCGCGGCCCCCGCCCAGCCCGCCGCATGCGAACGCACCATCACGTTCGCCGAGGGCCTCACGCCCAGCGCCGAGTTGCACGTCGCGACCACGGGCAGCGATGCCGCGGGCGACGGCTCCCCGATGCGTCCCTTTGCGAGCATCGCCCACGCCGTCGTTCGTGCCACGCCCGGCACCGCGGTCCGCCTCCACCCCGGCACCTACCCCGGCGGAGTCCACCTCTCCGGCGTGCAGGGCCTGCCGTCCGCCCCCATCTGGATCGGCGGGGTGCCGGGGCTCCCGCGACCGCTCCTGCAGGGCGGCACCACCGGCCTTCAGCTCTCCTCGCCTCGGTGTGTCGTGCTCCACGACCTCGAGTTCGCCGCGGCCTCGGGCAACGGCGTGAACGCCGACGACTCCGGTCAGTACGACAATCCCGAGGCCGCACGCTTCCTTGTCTTCCAGCGACTGCTCATCCGCGACATCGGAGGCTCCGGCAACCAGGACGGGCTCAAGCTCTCCGGCGTCCGTGACTTCTGGGTCGTGGACTGCGAGATCGCCCGTACGGGCGGCGCGGGCTCAGGAAGCCTCATCGATCTTGTCGGCTGCCACCGGGGCCTCATCTCGGGCTGCTTCCTTCACGACGCCTCCGGCAACGCCCTCCAGGCCAAGGGAGGCACCTCCGGCGTCGTCCTCCGATGGTCCCGCCTCGAAGAGTGCGGCCAGCGCGCCGTCAACATCGGAGGCAGCACCGGCCCTGAGTTCTTCCGCCCGCCACTCTCCACCACCCCGCCCAACGCCGAAGCCACGGACGTCCACGTTGTCGCCAACGTCATCCAGGGAGCAACCGCCGCCGTCGCATTCGTCGGCGCCGTTGGCTGCTCCGCCTCCAATAACACCATCATCACACCCCACAACTGGATTCTCCGCATCCTGCAGGAGTCCACGACCACCCCGCAGCACCAGTTCCTGCCCTGCGGCGGGAACACCTTCGAGAACAACCTCGTCTACTTCGAACGCGCCGACCTCTCCACGCACGTCAACATCGGCCCCGGCACGGACCCCCAGTCCTTTGCCTTCGCGCACAACCTCTGGTTCGCCTACGACAACCCCGCCTCGTCCGGCCCTGCTCTCCCCGTCGCTGAACTCCAGCCGGTCATCGGCCTGGACCCTCGCCTCTCCACCCCCACGCCGCAGCCGGGCGCTGACTACGCCATCAACCCGGACGGCCCCGCCGCCCGCGCCGGACGCTCGCCCGCCGCCCGCGCCCTCACCCGCGCGGACTTCACGGGCCGCTGCTTCAACGATCCCCCCTCCATCGGCGCCTTCGAGGCCGCCTGCCGGCCAGACTTCAACAACGACGGCAACGTCGATCAGGACGACATCGAGTACCTGCGGCATGTCATCGCCGGTGGCGAGAATCCACACGGTCGCAACCCCGATTTCAACCACGACGGCAGCGTCGATCAGGACGACGTCTCCGCTCTCATCAACACCGTCGGCGGCGGAGGGTGCCCCTAGGGCCACGCACCCGATCCTCTGATCCACTCATCGCAGGCCATCCCTCACCAGGGGCGGCCTGTTTTCATTCCCGCTTGCTTTCACGCCGGATTGCGTGTGCGCGCGCATTGTGGGACGTTGCTGTCCAACTTTCCTTGCCGGGCTGTAGGGTGTGTGGTATGTTGACCTCGTGAGTAGGGGAGTTTTCGGGAGGCCCCTGATGCGCGACGCGTTCTGCCGTTCTGCCGTTCTGCCGCTCTGCCGTTCTGCCGTTCTGCCGTTCTGCCGGCCCGGCCGCGCCGGCGTTGGCATAGCCGCGTCTTCGCGGCGGGGCTGAGGGGGCTCACGCTCATGGT
>QWIH01000006.1 GCA_021405315.1 Leptolyngbya sp. PLA1 | reverse complement strand
ACCATGACCACCCCGGTGTTGATCGACCCGGTGGAAGGTACACCAAGACTCAGTGCTGGCCACCAAAGTGGCGGGTTTGGCCCAAAGTGCGCGCGCGGACGGGGTGCATCGGAACACCGGAAGGGCTCTTTGCCCCCGCTCCCCCGCCCGGCTTGACACCCCCGGTACGCTACCGGCTCCATCCCGGAGCCCCCGCCATGCGTTCCATCGCCCTCGCTCTCTTCGCGCTCACCCTCGCCACCCCCGCCCTTGCCGGCCCGCTCGACCCGCCCACCGGGCCCGTCACCAGCACGGGCAAGACCCTCACCGAGGTTGAGCCCCGCATCGCCATCAACTCCGCAAACACTCCGGGCGACACCGACGCCACACCCTGCCTCTTCAAGATCACCCAGCCCGGGTCCTACTACCTCACAGGCAACGTCACGGGCGTCATCAATAAGAGCGGCATCGAGGTCGCCGCCAGCAACGTCACCATCGACCTCAACGGCTTTGAACTCGTGGGCGTCACCGGCACCGCCTCGGTCCACGGCATCTACGCGACCGGCACCGGGCTCACCAACATCTCCGTCCGCAACGGCACGGTCCGCAACTGGGTGGGCTACGGCGTCAACCTCAGCCCGACCCTTGTCAGCCGGGGCGAGGTCCGCGGCGTGCGCTCCGACAGCAACGCCACCGGCGGGTTCTTCCTCCACTCCTACTTCAACGTCACCGACTGCTCCGCTGCGTCCAACAACGGCATTGGTTTCTTCGCCGTCAACTCCTGCAACTTCTCCCGATGCACCGCCGCGGGGAATGTGGGCAACGGCTTTGCCACCAGCGGGGGGCACACCCTCACCGAGTGCGTGTCCTACGGCAGCACCGCCGGCGCGGGCTTCCAGTGCGGCACGGAAACCACCATGCGCGACTGCTCCTCCCACAACAACGCGGGCGTCGGCGTCTTCGTCGGCACCGGCAGCACCGTCAGCGGCTGCACCGTCCGATCCAACGCCGGCGTCGGCATCGCCGCCACCGGCGCCACCTACATCCACCACAACTCCTGCACCGCCAACGGCGTCGGCGCCAACGGTGCGGGCATCTCCATCAGTGGCGCCAACGCACGCGTCGAGAACAACCACTGCGCCGAGAACGCACGGGGAATCGAGACGAGCTCCACCCGCGCTCGCATCGACGGCAACTCCTGCGTCTCCAACGGAGTTTCCTTCGTCATCAACGGCACCGACAACCTCGTCATCCGCAACACCGCGTCCGGGGGCTCGCCCAACTACTCCATCGCCGCCGGGAACTCCGTCGCCCCGCGCGTCGGCGTCGAAGACTCCGACGGCTGGGCAGGCATCACCAACGCCAATCACCCCTGGGCCAACTTCGGTCACTAGGACTCCACCCGCCCGACTCCAGGATTTCGACATGACGCGCACGCGCCTCCCCCTTGCTTCCCTCTGCCTGCTCACGCCCGCGGCCTTCGCACAGCCGAACGTCTCCGCCTTGCACAAGTTCTCCTGGAGCGAGAACTGCGGGTGGATGAACTGGCGGGACGCGGGCGATGGAGCACAACGCGCCGACATCGAGCCCAATGGCCGCTTCCTCTCCGGTTTCGTTTGGATGGAGAACCTGGGCTTTCTGAACCTCGGCGACGGAACCCCAGCCGACGGCGTGGCGTACGCCAACTCCTCCGGCGCTGACTTCGGTGTGAACATCGACCCTGTGACCGGTCAACTCTCCGGACTCGCGTGGTCGGAGAACACCGGCTGGATCAACTTCAGCGGCGGAGCCCTCGCCTCGCCCCCCCAGCCCGCCCAGCTCGATGCCGGCGCAAGCCGGCTCCGCGGCTACGCGTGGGGCGAGAACATCGGCTGGATCAATCTCGACGACGCCACCCACTTCGTCGGCTTCGGGTGCGAGGCCGACCTCAACCAGGACGGCAACGTCGACCAGGATGACGTCGCGTACCTCGTCGACGTCATCGGCGGCGGCCGCAACCCCACGGGCATCGACCCCGACTTCAACCTCGACGGCAACGCCGACCAGGACGACGTCGCGGCGCTCATCAACGTCATCGCCGGCGGAGAGTGCCCGTAGGGGCCTCGCCAGTTCCTGGTTCTCCCCGCCCGGGGGCTGCTCCATCTCGCCGCAATTCCCGCGAACCCAGAGTCCCGCGCGGCGCGAACGCCCCACACTCCCGGCAGGGTCGAGGTGTCATAGCCACCGAGCAAGGGAATGCCCTTGCCCCGCCGCTGGGAACGACCGTGAGCGTCCCCACGCACCGTGATCTGCAGCCCCTTCACTCGCGCGCCCCGTCCCCGTCGCACCGAGTCATTGGCACACATGTGCCACGAGCATTCGATCGTCCCGCACCCGGAGCTCGGTGCCACGCTCACCGAGCCGTCACCGAACGACCGTTCCGCCGGCAATGAGGCTATCGGACGCGCCCTCCGCGGGAATTCGCTAGCCACTCCGCCGACCTTTGGCGCATTGGGTGGCGACCGGACTTTGTCCCTCACACCCCGGAGTTGCTCATGCACCGCCGCCATGTCGTCGCCGCCCTCTCCGCGCTCTCGCTCGCCGGCACCGCCGGCCTCGTCCTGGCCGGCCCGTTGAACCCACCCGCAGGCCCGATCACGAGCACGGGCAAGACCCTCTCCGAGATCGAGCCGCGCATCGCGCTCACCGCCGCCAACACGCCCGGCGACGCTGACAGCGTCTTCAGGATCACCCAGCCGGGGTCGTACTACCTCACGGGACGCCTGCAGGGAGAGGCGTTCAAGAACGGCATCGAGATCGCCCTGGCCTCTCAGGGTGTGGTCACCATCGACCTCAACGGGTTCGAGATGGTCGGGGGGACGGACACTCTCCGGGGCATCACCATCACCAACGCCACGCCCACGAGGGTGGCCATTCGTTCGGGGTCGATCCGCTTCTGGGACGAGGGCGGCGCCAACCTCGCGACCGTCCAGGGTGCCACGATCGAGAACGTGCGCTTTCTCAACAACTTCGGCGGCGGGCTGGCCACCACCCGCAGCCGCGTCATCAACTGCGAGGCATCGTCAAACACCGGCCACGGCTTCGCCGTCGACGACGGGAGCGTCGTCGAGGGATGCGTGGCCCGCCTCAACACCCAGCACGGCCTCCACGCCGACCAGGACTGCACGGTTCTCAACGGCGAGTTCTCCAACAACACGCAGTCGGGAGTCTACTTCGAGTACCAGGGCCGCATCGTCAACTCCAACGCCGCGAGCAACGGCGCCTCCGGCATCAATCTCACCCGCGGAGGATCGGCCGAAGGGTGCATGGTGACCAACAACGCCACCAACGGCATCTACGCACAGAACGGCCTTGTTCGCGGGTGCACCGCCAAGGACAACGGAACCGACGGCATGAACGGCAGCTGGACTCAGTTCGAGGAGTGCGTCGCTTCCAGCAACACGGGGACGGGCATCTTCGCCAACGGCGGGTCCGTCGTGAACCGCTGTCTCGCCAACAGCAACGGCTCTCACGGCATCGGCGGCGGCGGCGGAGTCCAGGTCCTCGACTCCAAGTCGCAGTACAACGGCGGGGCCGGCATCGAACTCTCCCTCAATGACAACACCATCCGCGGGAACACGTGCATCACCAACGCCGTGTCCACCGACAACGCCGGCATCCACCTCCTGGGAACGGACTCCGTGATCGAGGGCAACCGCGTCACCGGCTCCGACCGTGGGATCGACATCGACGGCTCGTTCAACATAATCATCGGTAACTGGTGCTCCGGCAATACGGTCAACTGGGCCATCGCCTCCAACAACGTCTATGGGCCGATCATCAACCGGATCTCCCCGGCCAGCGCCGCCGTGGCCGGCGATTCCGCCGCCAGCACCATGGGCACCACCGACCCACACGCGAACATTTCCTATTGACCGTCCCTCGACGGCCGACCGACACCCCGCCGCCGTGCGTCCCACAGCCCCCAGGTGAACACAGCGCGCGAAGGAGCGACGCCATGACCAGCCGCACCATGCCCCGCCTCGCTGCCGTGCTTGTTGCAGGCCTTGCTCCCACGGCCCTCGCTCAGTCCTCGATCGACCCGACCAACAAGTTCTCCTGGAGCGAGAACGCGGGCTGGATGAACTGGTTTGACGCCGGCACTCCCGCGGGCACCCAGGGCGCGGCCGTGGCGCCCTCCGGCACGTTCATGTCCGGCTTCGTCTGGTGCGAGAACCTCGGCTGGATGGATCTCGGCGATGGCTCCCCCGCCAACGGCGCCGCATACGCCAACACCACAGGCGCCGACTTCGGCGTCAACATCGACCCCGCCACCGGCGACCTCTCCGGCATGGCCTGGTGCGAGAATGTCGGCTGGATCAACTTCTCCGGCGGCGCCAGCGCCGGCGCCGCCTATCGCGCCCGCCTCGATTCCTCCTCGCTCCGCCTCCGCGGCTACGCCTGGGGAGAGAACATCGGATGGGTCAACCTCGACCACGCCACCCACTTTGTCGGCGTCCGTCCAACCGGATGCAACCCCGATCTCAACCAGGACGGCAACGTCGATCAGGATGACGTGCTCTACCTCATCAACGTCATCGGCGGCGGCGCCAACCCCACCGGCATCGACCCCGACTTCAACCTCGACGGCAACGCCGACCAGGATGACATCGCGGCGCTCATCAACGTCATCGCCGGGGGCGAGTGCCCGTAGATCCGGCGCCCGGGCTCACTCCCGCTCTTCGGCGCCATGGGTCGAGAAGTCGAACAGCATGCAGTACCCCGCCCGCCAGATCGGATACTCCACCTCGCAGCGGAAGCCGACGAACTCGGACGCCGACCAGCCCAGCCGGTCGAGCACCTCGTGCACCAGCGAGCCGTATCGCGCGTAGCCCGGCGTCTCGATGTGCCCGAGTCCCGCGCCCAGCAGCGTGAGGCGTGGGCCGCCCGGCAGCCTCGTGGACCACCTCGCCGCCGCGTGGCGCGACACGTCCGGCATCCAGAGGTGCATCTCGAGGGAAGGCATGCAGCGGCGGGCCAGATCAAGGTGGAGGAACACATCAAAGACCAGCTTGGCCGCGGGGATGTTCTGCAGCGACCACACCTCGCCGATGGGGGGGCTGAGCGTCGCCGGGTGCGGGTCGGGCTTGCCGGCGCGGACCGCGGTCACGATGTCCGCGGGCCCTCTCCGTCCCTCGGTGTCGATCACGTTGACCGCGCGACTCCCCGAGACGCGCGTCACCACCCGGGGCAGCGGGGTTGTGCAGAAGTCCGAGACCAGCGTGCCCGGCGAGGCGCCCGATGCCGGCCGCCCGTCAAGGGTCCGGAAGGGCGGGGATTGCTCCTTGTCCTGCAGGCTGGCGGTGCCCCCCAGCTCCAAGGGCATCGAGGGCTCGCGCCAGGAGTGCCCGACCAGCGCCCGCAGCCTCACCCAATCCGTTGTCGACGAGTCCGCCTGACCCGGCCTGATGATCGAGGCATGGATGTCCGCGGCGGACCATCTCCCCACAATGCCCGCGGCGGTGCGATAGAGCGTCGCTCGCTGTCCGGGGTCGTCGCCGGGGCAGCGCCCGTCTTCATGCCCCGGGCCCACGGGCGACGCGAGCAGGGCGCGCAGCCCCCGCTGGCTCACGTGCAACCCGTCCAGCAGGCCGTCGAACCGATCGACCGCCGCCCGTGCGCCGGCCAGCCGCTCGACGCCGAGCGCGCCCAGCTCGCGACCCTCCATCGCGTCGAGGAACAGCCTCAACCCCATCACCCCCGGCAGCGCGACCAGTGTGTGGGCGTCCGCCTCCTGTCTCGCCGCCGCCTGCACGATCCGCTGGCATGTCGCCCGGTCCACGCCGAGCACGCGAGACAGTGCGCTCGCCCGACGCTGAGCCTCGGGTAGCAACTCAAGCAGGTCTCGAAGCTCTGACTGCAGCCGCCGCGCCAACTGATCCGCGCTCGAGCGGTCTTCAGCGGAGAGAACCCTCCCGCGGCCACGCCGGCCCTCGATGACTCGGCTTTCGGGCTCCGCCCCCCCTGTTTCGGTGATATTTGAAAGCGGCATGTTCTTACCCTATCAGAGCGTCCTTCTCTCGCAAGTCTAGTAGAAATCACTCATTGACACACGCTCGAATTGAACAGATACTGTTCTCAGAACAGTTTGATCCCCTGTCCTCCGGCTTGAACCGGCGCCTCTGAGGAGTCCCCCCATGCTTCGCACCTGCCTCATCCTGCTCTGCGCCGCCGCATCCCCCGCGATCGCGCAGTGGTCCGCCAATCCTGCGGCAAACCTTTCCCTCGGTGACGGCCCAAGCGAGCAGATTCAAGCGAAGGTGGCCCCAACCTCCGACGGCGGGTGCTACATCAGTTGGTACGACAACGCCGCGGGCGGGTACGACGTCACTCTCCAGCGACTCGACGCCGCGGGCAACGAGCTCTGGCCCCACGGCGGCGTCCTGCTCGTGGACCGCTCTGTCTCGTCCACCACCGACTACGCGCTCGTGACCTGCGCGAACGGCGACGCCCTGATCACCTATCTCGACAACCGGTCCGGGTCCAACCAGATCGCCGTGCAGCGCGTCAGCCCCGCCGGCTCCCTCCTGTTCGGGCCCGATGGCGTGGTCGTCTCGTCAGGCTCAGGCGTCAGCGGCAACTCCCGCATCGCGAAACTCTCCGACGGTTCGATCGCGGTCGGCTGGACGCAGTCCCCGGGCTGGTTCATCCGCACGCTCACCGGTACAGGCTTGCCGCTCGCCGGCCCGCTCACGAACACCGACACCGGGCACACCATCTTCCTGTGCGACCTGCAGCCTGGCTCCGGCGGGTCGGTCATCGCCCTGTGGTCGCGGTCCTTCGGCACCAACTACGCCACGACCAGCAAGTGGCTCCTCTCGCAGAAGTACGACGCCACGCTCGCCCCCCTCTGGACCCCGGCGCCCTCGCTCCAGGGAGTGGCGGTCTACGCCCCGCAGCCCAACACCCCATGGCCCACGGGCAGCGGGACCTACGGCACGCAGGGCGGGTCCATTCAGAACGGGTACTTCCCCTACTTCCTCTCCGACGGCGCGGGGGGCGCCGTCTTTGGCTACTACGAGAACGCGGGGCCCCGCAACGCCTACGTCCAGCACATCCTCGCCGACGGCTCGCTCAAGTTCCCCCACCCCGGTGTCGCCGCCAATATCACCGGCACCAACCGCATCCGCGTGGGCAACCCAGGGTTTGACTACGACACCACCACGTCGTCGTACTTCATCGCCGCCGTCGAGTCCGATGCCTCCCCCCAGACCAACTACTCCACTTTCGTCCAGCAGATCGACACGACCGGCACGCGGATCTGGGGCGACCTCGGCGTCACTGTCGTCCCCGTCACCGGCTTCCAGCAGTCGTCCATCCAGTGCCTCGCCCGGCCCGACGGCGGTGCGAGCGTGTTCGGATTCGACGGCCGGAACGCCGCCAGCAGCATCCACGAGGGCTTCGCCGTCGGTGTCAGCGCCGAGGGCGAGACTCAGTGGTCCACCTTCTTCTCGACCACGATCGAGGCCAAGAGTCGCCTCACCGCCGCCAGAAGCACCCAGGGCTTCCACCTCCTTGCTTTCCAGAGCGGCCCCGCCGGCAACGCCAACCTCTATGCACAGAACGTGAACTACGACGGCTCGTTCGGCAACCAGTCCTTCCCCTGCGACCCCGACCTCAACCAGGACGGCAATGTCGATCAGGACGATGTCTCCTACCTCGTCAACGTCGTGGGTGGGGGTGACAACCCCACCGGCATCGATCCCGACTTCAACAGGGACGGCAATGTCGATCAGGACGACGTCTCGGCGCTCATCAACACCGTCGGGGGTGGCGGCTGCCCCTGACCCCCAATGCAAAAAGCGAGGGCCGCCGGTCGCACCTTCCATGACCGACGGCCGCTCGCCTCGTTACCTCCGACCAGTATCAGGCCAACCGCCCGGTTAAGCAAGGGTTTTTTCTGAAGGCGGCGGGCGCAGGATCAGCCCACGCATGGGTGACCTCGCGGCGTGGCCACGCCCGCCCTTACCTCACGCCGGACTGGTGCGCTCCTTCAGAGGCGACCTCGTCGAGGAGCACGGCCACCTCGCTCCAACCGTCTGCCGTTGGCACCCCCCGCAACGTGTACCCTTCGAGCCGGAGCTCTGTGGGACGCTCCGCCGCCGATCGGAAAAACGCCGCGGCGGACTCCTTCGACGTTCGATCAATGGGGTGCCATGTCAGGATCGTGTTCTGCCGTACCGCCACCGGCGGGCGTGCCTTGAGGTCAAGCAAGCTGAACCGTTCCCCCCGTTCGACCACCCGGCAGCGGATGCCGGAACGGTCGAGGCCCGTGCGCCTCGCGGCCCCGGCGTCCACAAGCAGAGAGGCCGCCTCACTCGCGCCCGTCATCCACCCGGACGCGAGGTCGATCTTCACCGCCGCGTTCTCACTGACGCCAATGCCGAGCCGGTGCCCGGATTGCTCCAACGCCGCCACCAGCCTGCCGAAGCGGTGCCTCTCGAAGAAGTGCGAGTCCATGATGGCCCAGGGCATGAAGCCCATGCCCGGCCCGATCTGGGCGCCGTTTCGGAGCGCGTCGAGGCTCCCGCCCGTCAGGAACATGGGGTCGGACATCATGGCGTCGCCCGCGCTCGTACCGGCAATGACGCCGCCCCGCGCGAGCAGTCGTCGCATGGCAAGCGCCTCGGGCGAGTCCTGGCCCCCGGGCCTGTAGCGATCCGTGATGCGTTTCTGGTCGCCACCGGTGAAGAACATCCCCGCCGATGCGTCCACCAGTCGGACCGTCTCGTCCGACGGTGTCGGCCTTGAGATGACCCCGATCGCGCTCTGCGGCGCGTAGCGCGCGAGCCGCTGAGCCTTGGATGCTCCGGCCCCGGGCTCGTCCGCGGACGCTGCCGTTGCCACGACCATCGGCGCACCCGGACCACCGCAGAGGGCAACGAAACTGGAGTAAACCAGCGTGTTGTCTGCTTGGAGATCGCCGCCCGCAGCCAGGAGCGTGCCGCGAGATCCCTCCCTGGGGCCCGGGGCACACGCCTGCAATGCCAGCAGAAGTCCGACACTGAGAAGGGCTCTGAGTGCGTGCATGGCCACAGCATACGAAATGTGGAGTTGCTGCTCCCGACCCATTCGAACCGGTTATATTGATCAACTCGTGCCGGGGAGGTGAAGATGACAAAGCCTGGCGACGCTCGCACGAAGCAGCCGACCGACCCGCTCGAGTGGTGGGTCCCCCTCCGGATCACGGCGATCTACATCGTCGTGGGCCTGCTGTGGATCGGGCTATCCGACCACGCCGCCGTGGCTCTGGCGGGCTCGTTCGCGGAATCCGCCCGGTTCCAAACGATCAAGGGCAGCTTCTACGTGCTCGCCACCGGTGCGATGCTTCTGCTGCTGATCCGCAGGTACACGGGCCGGCTGCTCGCGACACGTCGCGCCCTGGAGGTGAGCGAGCGCCGCCACCGTGAGCTCCTTGACGAGGCGCCGATCGCGATCGTCCTGCTCTCAGGCGGACGCATCGAGTATCGAAACAAGGTTGCTCGTTCGCTGTTGGGCGACGTGCCCGAGAACACGCCCTTCTCCACGCTTGTGGCCCCCGAATCCCGGGAGTTCCTTGAAGACATCCTGCGGAAGCCCGGCGTCGCGTGCAAGGCGGAGAGCAGGCCCGAGTTGCTCCTCACGGCCACCGGGGCCGCGGGGCCGCGGCTCGTCTCCGTCTTCGCGTGCGAGTCCCCCGTCCGCGCGGGGCTGGTCCAGCTCGCGCTCCAGGACGTCACCGAGTTGCGGCGTCTGGAGACCATCGCGGCACAGGCGCAGAAGATGGAAGCGGTCGGCCAGCTCGCGACCCACGTCACCCACGAGTTCAACAACGTGCTTACCGCGATCCTCGGGCACGCCGCCATCGCACGGGCATCCGTCCCTCCCGAGCTCGCCGGGCCCATCACGGGCATCGAATCCGTTGGCAAGCTCGCCCGGGGGCTGACTCGCTCCATGCTCAGCCTGGCCCGGGCCAGGCCCTCCGACCGCTCCCCCGAACTGCTCTCGCCCCTGCTCACCGAGGCCGTCGAACTCATCCACGGTGTCCTCCCGCGCTCCGTCCGCGTGCACCTGGATACCTCGCTGGTCAGGGATCTCTCGTGCACGGTCGACGCCTCCCAGATCAAGCAGGCCATCCTCAACCTTGCGATCAACGCACGCGACGCGATGCCCGGAGGCGGACATCTCCGCATCGCGGCCCGCCCGCAGGCCGGACCCGCGGGCACGCCCGGCGTCACCATCGACATCGTTGACACCGGCAGCGGCATGACGACCGAGGTGCGGGACAAACTCTTCACCCCCTTCTTCACCACCAAGCCCCAGGGGAGAGGCAGCGGCCTTGGCCTCACCATCTCTCGCAGCATCATCGAAGAACACCAGGGATCCATCTCGGCCGCGTCCGTTCCCGGCAACGGGTCCACGTTCAGCATCTGGCTCCCGGCGGATCGAGCACCCGCCGCGGGCGCTCCCTCCTCTGCGCCGACGTACTCCCGACGGCTGGGCCTCATCCTCGTCGGCGAGGACAACGCCGGTGTCCGCGACGTCATCTGCCACGTCCTGCGCGGGCGCGGGCACGATGTCATCCCCGTCGCCGACGGCGGGGACGTCATCGAGGCCATCGACCGCCACGCGGGCCACCTCTCTCTCCTGCTCCTCGATGTGGACCTCCCCTCCACATCGGGCGTCGACTGCCTCGCCCACGCCCGGACACGATCGGCGGCGATTCCCTGTCTTTTCACCTCGGGAGGTGCGATGCCCGCGCTCTCCGAGGAACTCGCGGCGCACACCCGCTTCCTCGCCAAGCCCTTCGCGATGGACGACCTCCTCGACGCGGTCGATGCGCTCCTCGCGGAGTGCCCGCCTCCGACGCACGACCACGCACACACTGTCGGGGACTGACGCCCCGGGCCCCACTCCTTGCCGGCATCCCCACGCCCACTCAGGCTCGGCCGCTCCAATCTCTCGCGCCACCTCGCGGGCGAGCCCCCCTCTGCCAGACGCACGGCCCTCGCGCTCCGCCGCGCCGTGCTCCGCGCCGCGCCGATGGCCTCGGAAGCCGTCAAGTTCCACGTGCTCTGCTACTACCACGCCGACGCTTCATTCGGCGCCATCGGCGGCGCCATCTGCATGATCGAGATCAGGAAGGGGCGAGTCTTCCTCTCCTTCATCCACGGCAGCAGGCTCGATGACCCCGCCACGCGGCTCAGCGGCACTGCAAAGTTCAAGCGGTCTGCCCGCGTCGAGTCACCCGCAGCCGCGGCCGACCCGGCGCTGCGGGACCTCGTCGTGCAGGCCGCGGCACTCCGCCCGTGGGATTGACCCCCCGGCAGATCGACCCCGCCGCTACCCTTGCTTCATGCCGACCCACACCACCTCGGATATCGCGACGCTCTTCCCGAACCTGATGGACATCCAGGACAAGGCGCTCAGGGACAACGTCGCCGCCGTCTGGAATGAGGCGCTCAACTCCGGGTGCGGCGGGAAGGGCTGGACCTTCGACGAGATCCGCGCCATCCCCTTCACACTCCTCGCCGGCAACATCGACCTCCGCTTCGTGGAACACCTCAACTCCTGCTGCAAGCAGTGCATCGCCATCGCCGGCGTGCTCCGAGAGGTCTTCGGCTCGCGCATCCCGATCCACCTCGATCACCTCATCGCGGGCTCCCTCCTCGCCGACGTCGGCAAGATGCTCGAGTTCGACAAGGACGCCTCCGGCAAGGTCATCAAGGGCCGATTCGGCGACTTGCTGCGCCACCCGTTCAGCGGGGTGGCCCTCTGCTACAAGCACCGCATCCCCGCGGAAGTCATGCACATCATCGCCACCCACTCCCACGAGGGCGACAAGGTCGAACGCACCATCGAGTCGTGGATCTTCCACCACGCGGACTTCATCGACTTTGACATCGCCAAGGTGCTGGGGAAGAAGGCGGCGGGAAAGTAGCGCCTCGCACGCGGAGCCCGACCTCGCTAGGCTACCCAAATGGCCAGCCCTGGCGGCACGCCCGCCGAACCCACACCCCCGCCCGCCCCCCCGCAGCGCAGGTGGCTCATCGCCGCGTGGCCCGGGATGGGCAACGTCGCCGTCATCGCCGCGGGCTATCTCATCCAGAAGCTCGCGCTGCGCCCGGTCGCGGAACTCGGCACCCCGGGCCTCTTCGACATCAAGGACGTGGAAATCGAGAAGGGCATCATCTCCACCCCCCGCCAGCCCCGCAGCCTGCTCTTCCGCATGACCGAACCCACAGCCGCACTCGACCTCACCGTCTTCCTCGGCGAGGCGCAGCCCGACCATGGCGTCTTCGCCCTCGCGCAGGGCCTCCTCGAGCACACCGAGGAGTACGGCATCAACCGGGTCATCACCTTCGCGTCCATGTCCACCCCCATGGACCCGCGCCAGCAGCCCCGCGTGTTCGGGGCGGCCACGTCCGGCTCGCTCCTCGATGAGATCCTCCGCGCCGAGGTGCAGGTCATGAACGACGGACAGATCGGGGGGCTCAACGGCGTGCTGCTCGGAGCCGCCGCCCAGCGATCCATCGACGGCCTGTGCCTGCTCGGGGAGATCCCCTATTTCGCCGCGGGCGTGGGCAACCCAAAGGCCGCCAAGGCGGTCCTGGACGCTTTCTGCCTGCTCTCTCGGCTTGAACTGGACCTCGAGGAGCTCGCGAAGCACGCCGAGGCGATGGAAGAATCGCTCCTGAAACTGCAGGCGGAGACCTCCGGCGACACCGACGACGAAGACGAAATCGCCAGCGAGGCCACCCCGCCGCCGGACCGCGAGCCCAAGGAGGCCCCCGCGGAGCCGGACGCCGCGACGCTGGACCGCATCGAGCGTCTGTTCGCCGAGGCACGCCGCGACCGGGCCAAGGTCGTGAATCTGAAGCAGGAGTTGGACCGAACCGGCCTCTTCCGCCGCTTCGAGGACCGGTTCCTCGACCTTTTCAAGCGCGCGGAATGACCCACTCGCCCATCCGCGGGGGCAGCCACCCCGGACACAGTGCCAGCAGCACCCCCAGGACCGCCGCCGACTGCCCGTTGACCTGCCAGGCGTCAAACGGCGCCATGAGCAGCAGGCCCACCAGAGCCCACCCGGGCCCTTGCGCGTACCCCTTCCCGGCGCGCAATCCGGCACCCGCGCCCGCACCCACCCATAGAAGAAGCAGCAGAGCGCCGATCACGCCCCCCGTCGCCGCCGCCTGCAGAAACGCATTGTGGCAATGGCCGTGGTCGCTCTCGTGAAACCGGGCGTATGCGGCGTCATCACGCCGCTTCGCGTGCGCCGCGACCCAAGCGGAGTACCCGCCCGCACCGACGCCCGCGACCGGGTGTTCGCGGCTGGCGTCCACCGCCCAGATCGCCATGAGCACCCGCAGACCGTTGTCGGAGTTGTAATCGCCCTGCTTCAGCGCCCGCCCGGCCTCGGTCCACGCCGCCGAAGCCCGATCGGACAGCGCATCACCGGCCGCGGCCCAGACCCCCCCGCCCACCATGAGCCCCAGAACCGCCGCGGCAACCACGGGCTTCCATGCCCGTGCCCGCAGCACCGCCATACCCACGCATAGCACGATCAGTCCCGCCGAGGCGATCCATGCCCCGCGCGTGCCGGTGACGGCAATGCCCGCCAGAGTTACCGCCGCCCCCGCAAGCCCTGTCCATCTCTGCCAGCCCCTCCCCATGAGCGCAGCCGGCAGGTGCAGTCCGAGCGCCGCCACCAGCACCAGGCCTGCGTAGACCGGCGGCCACCACCCCCCGATGCGCCCGGGGCCGTGATTCACAAAGTCCGGAATGAGCCACTCCACGCCTCGGCGCTCTGCCCACCAGACAACAGCCTGGGCAACGTTGCCCGCCAGACACCCCGCCGCCATCGCCGCGATCAGAACGCCGCGCCACCTCAGCACGGGCCAGATCGCGAGCACCGCCAGCCCGAATCGCAGCGCCCCCCACTGCTCGAGTCCCCGCACCCGGTCGGGTGTCCAGATCAGCCCCAGCGCTGTCCAGACGGCGAAGGCGAGGCCCAGCAGGGTGACCGGCTGAACGATCGCGTACTTCTGCGTGCCCGGAACCAGCACAAGCCCGATCAACCAGGCCGCCACCAGCACCCACAGCGCCACTTCCGCGGCGGACATGGGCATCCCTACCGATGCACAGAACACCGCCGCGAAAAGCAGGTGCACAACCTCCCCACCCGGGAGACGGTCCGATTGCGAGCGAAAAGCCCTCTCCGCCCCGAACCGGTTGATCCACGGCGCCGTAAGGGTTTTGTTGACCATCCTCGTCGACCAGAGTAACCGATCCGTCCCCCGGTCGAAACCGTGGTCCCCGCAATCGGTATCACTCTGGATCGGGGCTGTGCCCCGGTCGATAGCCGGTGTACCCTGTTCGCGAACCGATCGGAGGGGCCCATGGGCGATATCCGCAGGATTGTGCGCAAAGCCTTCTGGCGACTGATCGCCATCGACTCGTTCCGCGTGCTCGCCGTTGTCCTCACGGCGGCGCTCGCGGGATTGATCGTGACCCGCCTGGTCGAGCGGCTGTTCGCGCTGGGTGCCACCTTTGAGCCTCTCTGGCCCCGGATCTTCCTCTGGTCGGGCGTCGGTGTGGTGGGCCTCACCGCGATCATCTCTCTGCTGCGGCGCAAGCAGACCCTCGCCGTGGCGCGCGAACTCGACGAGCGTGCGGGCCTGAAGGAAGCGCTGAGCACCGCGCTGTACGTGGAGAAGACCGACGACCCCTGGTGCCGAGCCGTGGTGGAGTCCGCGTCCCGCACGGCGGCTGGCGTCCGCGTGGCCCAGGCGATCCCCATGGAGGCGCCGAAGGCCTGGCCCGCCCCGCTGGCCACCGGGCTGGCGTTGGTCCTCGCGTTCCACGCGATCCCCGATTCCTGGGATCCCTTCGGGCACAACACCAAGAAGAACGACGAAGTCCGCAAGGTTCAGCAGGTGCAGCAGGTCAAGGCGGAGATCCAGAAGAACGACGAAAAGATCCGCGAGCTGCTCGCCAAGGCCAAGGTCGAGTTCGTGGAGGAGCCCTCTCTGAACGAGGCCGCCGAGCAGAAGCCCGACATGACCGACCCGGATGCGATGCGCCGAGCCGCCGTCAAGAAGCTCACCGATCTCGCGGACAAGCTCGAGACCCAGAAGGAGGGCGAGAAGGCGGCGCAGATCGAGGCCCTGAAGGAGGCGATGCGCCAACTCAAGCAGCCCGGGCAGGGCCCTCTCAACGAGTTCACCCGCCAACTGGCCAAGGGAGACTTCAACAAGGCGCAGGAGCAGCTTCAGGAGCTCGCGAAGCAGCTCGCCAACGACCAGATGAACCCGGAGGAAAAGGCCGAGGCAAAGAAGCAGATGGAGAACCTGGCCAAGCAGCTCGAGAAGCTTGCCAACGACCAGCAGGACCTTGCCAAGAAGCTTGAACAGCAGGGCCTGGACAAGAAGACCGCCGAGGAACTCGCCAAGAAGGCCTCCAGCGGGAACCCAGAGGATCTGAAGCAGGCCATGGAGCAGGCCAAGAACCTCACTCCGGACCAGAAGAAGCAGCTCATGGAGATGGCCAAGTCAGCCATGCAGTCCCAGGGCATGTGCGACAAGATGAGCGAGAGCCTGTCCAAGATGGCTCAGGGCATGACCCAGGAAGGCCTCCAGCAGGAGGGCATGGAGGGGATGAGCGAGCTCTCCAAGGCGCTCTCCGAGGCCGAGATGATCGAGAGCGACATGCAGAACCTCGACGCCGCGCTCGACGAGGCCAAGAAGCAGCTCGCCGACATGGCCGGCCAGTGCTTGGGAGGCGACCAGCCCGGCGACTGCCAGGGGCAGGGTCAGGGCGCCTTCCGCGAGGGCACCAGCCGCAAGCTGGGCCAGGGCACCGGCGGCCCGGGGCGGGGCAACGGGGCCAGCCCCGAATCGTCGCCCGTTGACTACAAGATCGACAAGACCAAGGCCAAGGTCGACAACGTGGGCGGGCCGATCATCGGCAGCCGCCTGGTCCAGGGTGAGCAGGTCCGGGGTGAGGCCAAGGCCCAGTTCGAGTCCGTGGTGGCGTCCTCCGCCCAGGAAGCCGCCGAAGCCATCGACGGCATGCAGGTTCCCCGCGAGTACCACGACGCGGTCAAGCACTACTTCGGAAACCTCGAGAAAAAGGTGAAGGACGCCCCGAAGGACGCGCCCAAGCCCGCCCCCGCCGGCTCGGGGAAGTAACACCCGAGTCAGTTCCACGCAGCCCGCCCCGGCCCCCATCCCTGATACACTCCCCCCATTCTGAAAGAGGGAGTGTGCGGATGAAGGTCATCGTGGATCGCGGCGCCCTGCTCGACGGCATCAACCTGGTTTCCGGCGCGGTCGCGTCGCGAACCCCAAAGCCGCAGCTCACCTGCGTCAAGATCACCGCGACCAAGCAGGGCGGGGCCGGTGAGCTGACCCTTGCCGCCACCGACGCGGAAGTCGCGCTCAAGCTCTCGCTCTCCAAGGTCGACGTCCAGACGCCCGGGGAGGTCCTCATCCCCGCCGACAAGCTCCGCCAGATCGTCTCCGCCGAGGAGAACGAGCCAACCCTGACCCTCGAGTCAGAGGGCGAGGCGGTGCACATCCGGGGCGTGGACGCGCACTTCAAGGTCTTTGGCTACCCCGCCACCGATTTCCCCCCCATCCCGGACTTCGCGAGCGCGGTCAGCGGCAGCGGCTCATCCAAGGCCAAGGCCGTCATGACCCACCCCGCGGGCTCGCTCTCCGAACTCGTCTCCCGCACGCTCTTCGCGACCGCGCGCGAGAACAGCAGATACGCCATCAACGGCGTGCTCATCAAGCGCGACGGAAAGCGGCTGGAGTTCGTCGCGACCGACGGCCGTCGCCTGGCGCTCGCCCGCGCCAACCTCGCCGCCGCGGAGAAGGACGCGAAGGCTGTCTCCTGCATCGTCCCCTCCAAGGCGCTGGTCATGCTCCAGAAGCTGATCCAGGAGCATGAGGAGAACGTGCAGATCGCCATCACGGACAACCAGATTCTGTTCAGCTTCGGCACGCCCGCGAGCCCGGGCCGGGCGGTGCTCGTCAGCAACCTGGTCGAGGGCGCCTTCCCTCCCTACGAGGACGTCATCCCTCGCGACAACGACAAGAAGGTCACGTTCGACCGCGACGTGGTGACCTCCGCCGTCCGACGCGCGGCCTTGCTCACCAACGAGGAGTCCCGCGGGGTGCGCATGGCGTTCAAGGGCAAGGCCCGTTCGCTGGAGCTCTCCAGCCGCGCACCGGAGATGGGCGAGGCCAACGTGAAGGTCGACCTCGCCGGGTACGACGGCGAGGATCTCGAGATCGGGTTCAACCCGACCTTCCTGGTCGAGGCACTCAAGGTTCTCACCGAGCCCCAGGTCATTCTCGAGCTCAAGGCGACGAACAAGCCGGGGCTCATCAAGTCCGGCAACGACTTCCTGTACGTCGTAATGCCCGTCAACCTGCAGTAACGCCGCAGTATGCCCGCCACATCCCGCGGATCGCACCCTCGAACCGTGTGCAGAACCCGCGCGGGTCGCATATCGCCGACGCCGCCATTTTGCCCCGCAGCGTCCGCCTGTAGTGCTGCACGCGGGCGCTGTCCCGGGCCAGACCCGCGGCCAGGGCCACGTACTCATCCTCGGTACGGGCGATCAGCTCCGGCACGCCGGCGTTGGTGAGCAGGCTCACGCCGACCCGCCCCGCGTGCGTTCGCCCTTCGAGCGTCACGACCGGCACGCCCATCCACAGGGCCTCGCATGTCGTCGTCGTGCCGTGGTACGGGAACGCGTCCAGCGCGACGTCCAGCCCCGAGTAGAGCGCCAGGTGCTCGGCGAGCGTCGGCGTCGCCGCCAGAAACTCCAGCCTCTGCGCGCCAACACCCTCCGCCTCGAATCCCGCGAGGATCCGCTCCGCGGCTCCCTTGGATCTGAAATCGAAGGACTTGAGCACGAGGCGCGAGCCGGGAACTTCCCGCAGCAGCCTCGCCCAGAGGGCGATGAGGCCCCTGTTGATCTTGCGGCTGGCGTTGAAGCTACCGAACACCGGGCCCTCGCCGTGGCGGGCGGGCTCGGGCGCGTCCGCCAGCGGTCGGTAGCACAGGAAGCAGGGGTCGAGACGCCACAGCCGTTCCGTGGCGTGGGAGTCCACCTCGGGGGTCTTCGGGTCCGTCAGGGAGTCCACGATCCGGTAGTCGATGCTGCGCAGGCCGGTGGTGTCCGGGTAGCCGCAGTACGTGACCTGTACCGGCGCGGGCTTCAGATTCATCGCCGGCAGGTTGTTGCCGAGGGTGTGCCCGGCGAGCTCGATCAGCACGTCCACGGAGTCCGCGTGCACCCGCTGCGCAAGCTGAAGGTCGGAGAGGTCCGCGGTCTCTCGCCACACGGAGGCGTGCGCCCGCAGACGCTGCGTCACCCGGTCCGGGTCGCGGGTGCCGGAGTAGACCATCAGCTCGATACCCGCTCGGTCGTGGTGCTCCATGAACGGCTCGATGAAGAATGACACCGAGTGCTGCCTCAGGTCCGGCGAGAGCAGACCGACTCGCAGACGTCTCACAGGATCGCGTGAGCCCGTGTGCTCGAACCGCACCGCCGGCTTGAGGCGATCCATCAGCTCGCCGTAGGCTCGGTGCGCCGCCGCGATCTCCGACGGCTCGGCGCCGTAGAGGTACGTGAGGGCCGCGGGCAAGCCGGCGACCAGCATCGCCTCATCGGGGTAGTCACGGATGGCGCCCTTGGTGAACTCCACGACCTCCTCGATGTGGCCCATGGTGAGCAGCGCACCCGCGTAGGAGACCGCGACCTGCGCGTCAGGGCCCCGGGCGAGCGCCACCCGGAGATGCTCCGCCGCGGCGGGCGCGTCGTGCATGTCCATCAGCGTGTTGGCGAGGGCGAGGCGGGCCTTGGCGTCCGAGGGAGCCGCCTCCACGGCGCGTCGGAGCCACGCCAGCGCCTGGTCCTGCTTCTTGCGGGCCTGGAGCACCATCGCGAGGTTCACCATCAGTGCCGCGCTTCCCGGCTCCGCCGCCTGGGCCCGGAGCGCGTAGTACTCCGCCTGCTCATGGCGCCCGAGCCTCAGCAGGACCAGCGACATCAGGCTGTTGAGCCCCGGGTCCGCGGGCCCCTTGGGGAGCAGTCGCTGCGCGAGCGCGAGCGCCTCCTGCGCCTTGCCCGACGCGAGCAACTGCTCGACCTTCATCACTTGCGCAACAAGCTGGCTCACGGCGCCACCCCGCACCAGTGCCGCCACGAGGCTCGCAGGGCACCCTCGAACTCCCGGGCGTAGCCGGTGGCGTCGCACACGGGCGAGGCAAGCATTGCCCCGCGCGTGCGCTGGTGCAACGCGAGCAGCCTGGCGGGGTCCGCCGCCAGCCCGGCGGCGATCTCCACGTACTCGTCCTCCGATCCCGCGACGAGATCCCCCATGCCGGCGCTGCTCAGCAGGCTCGCGCCCACCCGCGCCCGGTGTGAAGCCCCCCGCAACGCAACCACGGGGACGCCCATCAGCAGCGCCTCGCACGTCGTGGTCGTGCCGTTGTACGGGAACGGGTCCAGGGCAATGTCCGCCCGATGAAACGCCCTCAGGTGCGCGGCTGGATCCATCTCGAACCCCGTCCAGTCCACGCGCCGTGTTTCTCCCCCCGCCGCCGCGAAGCGCCGCTCGAAGCTCGCCCTCACGCCGGAGAAGGGCGCCGCCTTGATCAGCAGGCGCGAGCCGGGCACCCGCCGCAGGATCGTGGCCCATGCCCTCAGCGCTGCCCCCTGCACCTTCTCAAGCCTGTTGAAGCTTGCGAAGGTCACGGGCCCCATGGCCCCGCCCCGCGCGAAGGCCCCGAGCGAGGCCGACAGCGCCGGCTCGGGGGTATGGTCCGGCATCGCGAAGCACACAAAGCACCGCCCCAGCCTGAGCAGCTTCTCCGTCGCCCACGCCTCCGCGCCAGGCGGGTCGGTCACCTCGTCCACGATCCGCCAGTCGATCTGCAGCGACCCGGTCGTATGGGGCCAGCCGAGATACGTCACCTGCACCGGGGCCAGCCTCGGGATCATCGCCTCCAGACGCGAGCCCGCGGACCACCCCGCACAGTCCACCGCGATGTCCACGCCGTCCTGCTCCGCGGCGGACGCGATCTGCGAGTGGGTCCACTCCGACATCTCCCGCAACTCGCAGAGCTGCGCGAACGCGCTCGTCACCCCGTCCGGTCGGCCCGTGGAATACGCGAGCACCCGCACCCGGCTCTGGTCCATCCGGCTGAGCAGCCCCGCGAGGAAGAAGGCGCACGCGTGGAACCGGAAGTCCGGCGAGAGGAACGCCACGGTCAGCCGCTTCTCCGGATCTCGGGTATTTGGGAACGCCCGCCCCGGCCCGCCACGCCCCGCGGCGGCCGCGAGCCGCTTGATCACGCCCACGTGCTCGCCGGGGTCCACGCCGTCGGCGAAGTTCATCGTGGACGCCAGTTGCACCAGCAACCCCACATCTCGCGGCCACGCCGCCACGCCCCGTCGGGCGATCCGCATCGCCTCGTCCACCTCGCCGGCCCGCATCGCGAACTCCGACCAGCGGCGGCAGACCTCCGGGTTTCCGGGCAGGGCCCGCACCGCGTCATCGAGACCGGCCCACGCGCCGGAGAAGTCCCCCCGCTCCAGGTGCACCTGCGCGAGGTTGAGCCGCGCTTCCAAGTCCGCGGGCGCGGAACGCACGGCGGCCTCGAACCCCGCCGCGGCGGCGTCGAGCCTCCCAAGACCCCACAGCACCTTCGCATGGTCACTGCGGAGCACCGCCTCACCGGGCGCCGCGAGCACCGCCTGCGCAAGCCACGACTCGGCTGCTCCGAGATCGCCCACGTGAAACTCGATCTGGGCCCGCGCGTGCATGAGCCTCGCGTCACCGGGCGCCCGCTGCAACGCCCGCTCGAGCGTCGCCCTCGCGCCGGACGCATCCCCACCCAGGACCAGGCGGTGGGCTTCCGCGATCTCGGCGGCGACGTTCATGGCCCGATCGTACCGCCCCCGCTCCGGCCGGCGCACCATGCGCTCCACGCCCGGCGCAGTGCCCCCTCGAACCGGCGACCAAAGCCTCGTGCATCGCACAGCGGCGAGGCCAGCATCCGCCGTCGTAGCGTGCGGTGATACTCCGTGAGTCTGGGAAGGTCGCCCGCCAAAGACGTGGCGATGCGAACGAACTCGTCGGCATCCTGCGCGACCAGCTCCGGCACGCCCACCCCGGCCAACAGGCTCATACCCACGCGCGACCGGTGCACCCGCCCCGCGAGCGTCACGACCGGAACACCCATGAGCATCGCCTCGCAGGTCGTGGTCGTGCCGTGATAGGGCCACGCGTCCAGCGCAATGTCCACCTGCCTGTACGCCTCCAGGTGCTTGGCGGGATCCGGCTCGAAGGGTGCCCACACGAGCCTCGACGCCTCTCCGCCGGCCGAAACCCAGCGGCGCTCCGCCTCCCGCCTCGCTGCGCGGCTGGCATCCGTCTTCAGCATCAGCCTCGCCCCCGGAGAGTTCGCCAACACCCTTGCCCAGAGTCTCATGCAGCCTTCCTGCACCTTCGCCAGCCTGCTGAAACTCCCGAAGGTCAGCGGAGTTCCTGCGCCCGAAAGATGTTCGGACATGCCCTCGGGGGGAGTCTCAGCCGCCGCCTGATAGCACACGAAGCAGCCCTCGAGCCTCAGCAGTTGCTCGCGATGCCACGACTCGGCACCCGGGGGGTCGGTCAGCGCGTCCACCACGCGCCAGTCCATCTCCGGCAAGCCGGTGGTGTTCGGGTACCCCAGCCAGCTCACCTGCACCGGCGCCGCCCGGGGCGTCAGCGCAGGCAGCCTGCCATGCTTCGTCCAACCGCTGCACTCGATCAGCACGTCCACGCCATCCGTCCGAGCACGCGCGCAGATCTCGTCCGCTCCCGCGCGCGAGCAATCCCAGTAGGGAAGCGTCCGGGCGAAGGCGCGGCTGGTGTCATCCATCTCGTTCGCCGCGTACATCACCAGCTCCACCCGCTCGCGGTCCACGCCCGAGACCAGCGCGGCGAGAAAGAACGCGCACGCGTGAAAGCACACATCACCCGAGAGCAGCGCCACACGCAGGCGCCGGCCCGGGTCCGGGGTGTTTGCGAAGGCCGGCGCTGGGAGCCGGGTCGCCGCGGCACGCGCGCCGTGCACAAGGTCGCCCAGCCTGCGGTGCAGCCCCGCGTGCTCGTCCGGGTCCGTCGCATCATCGAAGTTCATCGCGTAGCACAGCAGCTCGACGAGGTCACGGCTCTGGGGCAGCGCCTCCACGCCCAGCCGCCCGGCCTTCACGGCCTGTGGGATGCACCCGGTCCGGATGGCGGCCTGGATCCACAACCAATACGGCTCGGCCCTGGTCGGGAGCGTCGCCACGCCCCGCTCGTACACCGCCCACGCCCCGTCCGCGTCCCCGCTCTCCAGCAAGATCCGACCGAGCGCGTCGATGGACGCAAGGTCCTCGGGCGCCGCGGCGATCGCTCGCTCTCCCGCCCTGATGGCGCCCGTCACCTCGCCGCACGCCAGCTCCGCTGCCGCCAGCCCGCGCAGCAGCGCCGGGTCCTTGGAGTTCCGGAGCAGGGCGAAGCGGAGAAGCTCGCGTGCCCTGGGCGCCTGTCCGGCCGCGAGCAGCGACTGCGCCTGGTCGAGCGGGCTCTGACCCATCATGAGCCGTGTCTCCCGCAGGCCTCGCGCCACATGCCCCGAACGAGGGCTTCAAACCTCGCCGCGAACCCGCGGGCGTCCATGAGCGGGCTGCCCTCCATGCGGCCTCGGAGCGTGGCGTGGTAGTGCCTCAGTCTGGCCCTGTCGCCCGCCAGCCCCGCGGCGATCCGCACGTACTCATCCTCGTCCGCGGCTACCAGCTCGGTCAGGCCGACCGCGTGCAGCAGGCTCACGCCCACCCGCGCCCTGTGCGTGCTGCCCGCGAGCGCCACCACCGGCACGCCGCTCCACAGCGCCTCGCAGGTCGTCGTCGTGCCGTTGTACGGGAAGCTGTCCAGCGCGATGTCCATCCGCCGGTACATGGGAAAGTGCTCGCCGGGCTTCTTGGCCCACTCGCTCGTGATGATGCGGTCCCGCGAGACGCCGAGCCTCTCGAACTTCGCGATGAAGTTCGGCGCTACCTCCTCCGCCGCGATCTGGATCTTGATCAGCAGGCGGCTATCCGGCACCTCCCGCAGCACCCTCGCCCAGGTCTGCAGCGCCCGGTCGCCCACCTTCATCATGCGGTTGAAGGTTCCGAACGTCACCGGCCCCGAGTCGGCGCAGGGCGGCTCACCCTCCTGCCGCGGTGCACCGATCGGGGGCTCAAAGCACAGGAAGCACTCGCCAAGCCTCGCGAGGCGCTCGGTGCAGTGCTCCTCGCTTCCGGGCGGATCGGTGTGCACGTCGATGATGCGGTAGTCCATCCCCGGCAGGCCGGTGGTGTTCGGGTAGCCGAGGTACGTCGCCTGCACGGGCGCGAGGCGCAGCGCGCAGCACTCCATGTTGAGCCTGTCCGTCCACCCCGCGCAGTCGATCAGCACATCGATCCCGTCCCGCTCCGCCTGCGCCCGGATCTCCCACGGCGTCATGCCGCTCATGTCTCGCCACTCGCCGAGGCGACGCATGAGCTCCGTGTACTCGTCGCGCTTGGTGGGGTGGGCATACAGGAACGGCGTCAGCCTCGACCGGTCGAACTCGCGCAGCGGCCCCTGCAGGAAGAACGCGCACGCGTGGAAGTAGTAATCCGCCGAGAGGAACGCCACCCGCAGGGGCTTTTCGGGGTCCATCTGGTTTCGGAACGGCCCCCCGGCGCCGATCCTCGCCGCGACCGTCCGCCCCAGGGCGGCGTGCTCCTCGCGGTGCCGCCGCGGGTCCACGCCATCGAGGAAGTTCTGGTAGTACACCACGAACTCCAGCAGCGCCGGGTCGTCGGGCTTGACCGCCAGCCCGCGCCTCGCCGCCGCCAACCCCTCTCCCACCCGTCCGAGCAGAGCGAGCGTGGTGCCCATCCGGTGGTAGGTGTCCGTGTTCCCGGGGTCCAGCGCGATGGCGCGCTCATACCAGTCCATCGCACGGTCGAACTCACCCAGGCTCATCAGACACTTGGCCAGCCCGTCGTACGCTTGCAGGTTGGCCGGCTGCAGCGCCACGGTTCGCTCGTACGCCTCCGCCCCGATGCGGTACTTGCGCACGATCGTCGCGATGTTGCCCAGCATGAAGCGGGCCTCGGCGTCCTTGGGCGCCACCGCCACGGCCCGCTGCATCACCGCGAGAGACTCCTCATCCTCGTGCAGTTCACCGTGCAGGGCACCCAGCAGCTTCAGGGCCCCCACGTCCCCCGGGGCCCTCGCCAGGTGCTTGCGCAGTGTCGCCTTTGCTTCCTCCGGCTTGCCGGCCTGGAACAGGCCCATCGCGGACTGCACAGCGTTCACGCGGCTCATGCTCGCCGATGGTAGCGGGTGCTCCCGGGCCCCCCGTCGACTCGTGCCCGCCCTAGGCCGGCTGGTTGAGCAGGGCGATCACCACGGACGCAGCCCCCAGCACCGCCGGCGCCACGCCACGCACCAGCCGTCCCTTCGCGCCCACCATGCCCGCGGTGTCATCGGGGCTCACCAGCCCGGCGGCGAGCACCGCCAGCGTGATGAGAACGCCGCACGCCACGGGCGTCGTGCCCAGCGCGCACGCGTAGAACATGAGCACGCCCAGCGACGCCCCCGCGAGACCAACTCCGGCCCCGCCCCGCACCCGGGGCCTCCAGAGCCCAGCCAGCACGCCCCCGCCCAGCACGCCGCACACCCCACCCGCCATCAGTGCCGGGTCGATGTGACCCGTCAGGACGATCGTGACCGATGCGCACACGCCCACGCCCACCAGGAGGAGCCACGGATACCACCCGCGGCTGCGGCCGGCCTTTGTCAGCGATGCCCACGCCATGGTCACCAGCACCGCCGAGACGCCGATCCAGACCGCCGCCTCCCAGGGGCCCCATGTATTCTTCACCTTGTTCCGAGCGACGAGCCACAGCCCCGCCCCGAGCAACACCGGGCACAGGAGCGCGACGACTGCGCCGACCCTCGGCAGGCCGGTCCCCGCTGCCAGCACTGCCACCCCGGCCATCACCACGGGCAGCCAGCCCCGCGCCCCCGTTGGTGGCCAGTCACTCTTCCAGAAGCCCGCCAGCACGCCCGCCACCGCCGCAAGCGCGATCACCCATGACGACGCGACAACCCGCATCCGGTCCTGCCGCTGCGCTGCCTCATCCTCCCCCCATCGCTGTCCCCGCTTCGCGGACCCCCACCACACCACCAGCAGACCGATCAGGCTCAACACCAGCGGCAAGGCCACGCCGGCGATCAGGGCTCTTGATTCATCCATGGACACACCCCCCCTGGGACCCGCCGCCACGGCCCCCGCCCACCTCGAGCAAATGCCGGCGCCCCGCTGAGGGCGAAGCGCGGCAGTTCATCCTACTTCCGGTTCGTCTCCAGCGCCGCGATGAGCTTCACCTCGTCGCCCAGCGCGCCCTCCTTCACGTACTTGGTCATGCCCCAGTCGGAGCGCTTGATGGTAAAGGTCGCCTCCACCCCCATCACCTCGCCGCCGCCCATCCCCTTGCCCTTGCCGACGATCGTCAGACGGGCGGTCACGGGCTTGGCCTTTCCGAGCAGGGTGAGATCGCCGGTGACGTCGAAGGCGTTCTCGCCCGCGCTCGTGAAGCCGGTGGACTTGAAGGTGATCGTCGGGAACTCCTCGGCGCTGAAGAAGTCCGGGCTCCGCAGGTGCTGGTCCCGCTTGGCATCGCCGCTGGTCAGCCCGGAAAGGGGCAGGGTGATCTCCATCGACGCGCCCGCCGGATTCGCCGGGTCCAGGTTCAGCGACCCGGTCGGGTTGAAGAAGACCCCGTAATGGCTGGACGCGCCCAGGTGCGAGATTCTGTAGACCACGTTGGAGTGGACGGAATCCACCTTCCACGCGCCGGCGCCCGACGCTTTCACGTCCGACTTTGCCGGCTGCTGGGCGACGAGGCCCATCGCCCCCAGACCCGCGCCGCCCGCCAGAACCCCCGCCGCCATCACGCCCACCGTCGCCCACGCCCGTGCCTTCTTCTGCATGGCTGATCCTCCTGGTTCCCGGAATGCCCGGGACGTCCCGTTTACTTGTTTCAACAAGTAAGTGAGAGGATCCTACGCCGCCACCGGGGCCCGGGTTCGTGAACCTCCCGGCTCGGGCCCGGCCAGAGCGGTCATTGACTATGATTTGCTCCTCTTTTCTCGCGGCGTCTCGCCGCCCGGAGTTTGCCCATGTCCCCCCGCACCTTCCTCACCCTCGCCGGTTTCTCCGCGTTGCTCGCCTGCGCCTCCTGCGCCACACGCAGTCAAGACGCCGCCGCCACGCGGGACCAGGCCGGCCCGGATCACGCCGCCCCGGGCAGCCTCGCGTACGACCAGTTGGTGTGGCACGAGCTGCTCGACCAGCACGCGAAGATCCGCCGCGTCGTGCGCCACTCTCCCACGGCCATCGAGACGCTCACCGAGTCCGACGATCCCGCGGTTGCCGCCAAGATCATCGACCACGCCAAGGCGATGCACGCGCGGATGTCCAGCGGCAAGCGGGTCCGCGCGTGGGACCCGGTCTTCGTCGATCTGTTCAACAACCACAAGCTGGTCCGCATCGATCTGACGCCCACGGACAAGGGTGTGAAGATCGTGGAGACCAGCGACGACCCGGCGACGCTCCTCCTCATGCGGGCCCACTCCCGGGGGGTCAGCGACATGATCCGCACCGGCAGCGCCGCGGGGGCCACGCCGCCCTTCGCCGCCCAGACACCACTCCCGCCCCCTGAGGTCATCATCGGAGGCACGCCCCACCGCATCTTCCTCGCGCAGCCGGACGCCGCGCAACTCGCGGCGATCAAGGCCGAGGGGAGCGATGTCGTCATCAACTTCCGCGCCCCCTCGGAGCACCCGGAGTTCAACGAGGCCGACGCCGCCAAGGCCGCGGGCCTGGACTACTGCAACCTGCCCTACAAGGCCCCGGACCTGAGCGACGAGCAGATCGACGCCGCGCGCAAGGCCATCCTGGACGCTGAAAAGGCCGGTCACGCGGTGGCCCTCCACTGCCGAACCGGCAACCGTGTCGGTCCCGGCTGGGTGGCGTACAGGGTGCTCGACAAGGGCGTCCCCGTTGAACAGGCGATGAACGAGGCCAAGGCCATGCAGATGGTCGCCCCGGGCATGGAGTCCAAGACGCGCGCCTACCTCTCGCGGCGAGCCTCGGGCACCCCATAACCCGCGTCTTTCTGCGATCCGCCCCACGACCGATGTTCCTCCGCAGGAACCGCGTGGTACACTGATCTCGTGGCGGGCACCCAAGTCATCCTGGCGACCCGTACCACCACAAGGCTGCTCGACGCGCTGAAGGAACCGGCCAACGAGCCGGTGTGGGCACAGATGGACGCGCGCTACCGCCCGGTCATCGCGGGGCTTGCGAGGCGCCTGGGGCTCAACGAGTCCGACGCCGACGAGACCGCCCAGCAGTCGTTGGTCGAGTTCCTGTGCGCCTTCCGCGACGGGCGCTACGACCGGTCCAAGGGCCGCCTGAGCTCGTGGATCCTCGGCATCGCGCGTCACACGGCGCTCCGCATCCGCAAGCGCCGCGATGCCGCCCGGGGGGGCGACGAGGACGCGGTCTCAGACCTGCCCGACGAGGTCGCGCTCAGGCCCATCTGGGATGAAGAGCGCGACCGTGCGATCATCGCCCGGGCGCTGGCGCAGCTCCGTGACCAGTCCGCGGTGGATGACCGGACACTGCTCGCCTTCGAGCTTGTGGCCCTGCGGGGCGTCCCGGCCGCCGAGGTCGGCCAGCAGTGCGGCATGACGGTCGACCAGGTCTACGTCGCCAAGAGCCGCCTGACCAAGAGCCTCAAGGAGCTCGTGCGGCAGATGACCGAGGCCTTCGAGGAGGACGCGTGAGCCGCGGGGTCTGCCTGACCGACACGCAGGTGGAGCGTCTGGCGGGTGGGGACGCGGACCACGCCGACTACGCCGAGCACCTGGCCTCGTGCGAGGCCTGCCGCACCCGGCTTGCCGCCGCCGAAGACGACGCCGGTTTTCTCCGCCGCGTGGGCACGCTCGCCGGCCGGGACCTCGCGCCGATGGGCGCTCCGCGCCTGCCCGGGTACCGGATCCTCGCGGAACTGAGCACCGGCGCACAGGGCGTGGTCTTCAAGGCCGTTCAGGAGTCAACGCAGCGCACCGTCGCCATCAAGGTCATCAGCACCCGCGACTCCGGGTCCGCGCGCCAGCGAGCCCGGGCCGAGCGGGAGGCCGAGATCGTCGCGAGGCTGCACCACCCGAACATCGTCGCGGTCTACGAGTCTCGCACCCTCGCCGACGAGCGCATCGCGGTCGTCATGGAGTTCATCGACGGCGTGGCCTTTGACCGGTGGATGCCACCCGGCCTCTCTCGCGCCGAGCAGCGCCGCAACCTCCTTTCCGTCTTCATCAGCGTGTGCACCGCGGTCCACCACGCCCACCTCAACGGCGTCATCCACCGCGACCTCAAGCCCGACAACATCCTCGTGGATCCGCAGGGCCGCCCCGTGGTCGTCGACTTCGGCATCGCCAAGGCCGGGGGCGGCCTCAACACCACGCTCATCGGAGAGTTCGCCGGCACTCCCGCGTACGCGAGCCCCGAGCAGGCCCAGGGCAGGCCCGACCTCGTCGACGCCCTCACGGATGTCTACTCGCTGGGCGTGATCCTCTACCGCCTGCTCTCGGGCCAGCTTCCCTACGACCTTCAGGGCTCGCTGCTCGAGATCGCCCGCACCATCGGCGAGGCGCGCCCCGTCCCGCTCCGCGAGCGCGTTCCGGATGTCGACCCGGACCTTGCCGCCATCGTTGCCCGCGCGATGGAGAAGCGCCGCGAGTTCCGGTACCAGTCCGCCGCCGCCCTTGCCCAGGATCTCACGCGGCACCTCACCGGCGAGCCCGTGGATGCGCGCGCAGGAAGCGGGTGGTACCTGCTCCGCAAAGCCGTTGTCGTGAACCGCCGCCGTCTCGCGCTCGCGGGTTCTCTGAGCGTGCTCATCCTCTCCGCCGGCGCCGCCGTCGCGTGGAGTCTTGCCTCCGCCGCCGACGCCGAGCACGCGGCGATGCTCCAGCGAAACCAAGCGAAGGCCGACCGCATCCGCAGCCGCGCCGTCTCGGAGGTCTTCAGCGAAGCGCTCCCGGCCGCGGACGCGAGCCACCCGGATCTCTCCCGGGAGCTCGCCGCGGGCCTCGACCGCCTCTACCTCCGGCTTGAAACCGGCGATTTCGCCGACGAGCCCGAGTTCGACCAGTCCCTCCGCCGCCTCTGGGGCGAGGTCTACACCGGGCTGGGCAGCGGCAAGTCAGAGTCCATGGTGCAGTACGCGGAAGTCTCCCTCCGCCACGGCCTGCTTCGCCTGAAGCGGGACCTCGGGCCGGAGCATCCGGAGGTCGCGGAGACATTGCACCAGCTCGCGGGCGTTCTGCTCGTGCGCAAGCGCTACACCGAGGCGGAGCGGGCATGCCGCGACTCTCTGGCGATGCAGGAGCGGCTGGCTCGGGGTTCGCCGGAGGGCCTGTCCAGATCGCACGCACTTCTCGCTCGCATCCTCATGGCGCAGGGTCGCACCGACGAGGCGGTCCGCGAGGCCGACGTGGTGATCGCCGCACTCGCCGGCGAGCAGGGCCGGGCCGCGGCGCTCACGCTCGCCTCCATGAGCGGCCTCAAGGGCCGCACGCTGCTCGATGCCGATCGTCCCGCGGAGGCGGAGCCCCTGGTGCTCGCCGCCCTCCGCACACGCCTGGCCTCGCTCGCCACCCACGACCCGGACCTGCTCGCCTCACTCGCGGACGCGGCGGCCGTGGCCTCTCGTCGCCGCGCCGGCCCGCTGTGGGACGCGCTCTCGCCCGTCTGGCAGGACCCCGCGACCGACCTGGCGGCGGATCTACCCCTGCTCGCCATCCCCAGCCGCACAGGGCCGGACAGGCGTTTCGCGCCAAGCTCCACGGCCCCTCGAACAGCGGCCCTCCGGCGCCTCGTGCTGCTCTACGACGCGCTCTTCGGCAAGGACGACCCCTCGCACGTCCGCGCGCTCATGTCGCTGATGCGCGCTGCCCAATCCGAAGGACGCTACAGCGACCGCGCCGAAGCCGCCCTTCGCGCCGCGGACATCCTCGCCCTTCGCTTCGGCCCCGACGATTCGTCGGTGGTCTTCTGCCTCGACGAAGCGGGGCTGGCCCTCGCCTTCTCGGGCCATGAAGGCCAGGCCGTAGAGGTCGCGCAGCGCGCGCTCGCGATCCGCCGCGCCGCCCCGCTCCGCGACCCGCTGCTCGATGCCAGCTCGCTGCGGTTTCTCGCATGGTTCCAGACGCTCGCGGGGGACTACGAGGCCGCCGCTTCCTCCTGGCAGGAGGGGGCGCTCGCCCTGGAGGCCCAGCTCGGCCCCGATCACCACGCCGTCGCCCTCACCCGCAGCGGGCTGGCGCTGTGCCAGCTCGAACTCAGCCGCGGACAGTCCGGCCCGGCGGCGGAAGTGCTCCGCGCCGAAGCCGATGAGCTCTCCGAGCGCGCCCTCGACGTCGCACGGCGCAGCCCCGCCATCTCGCCCGACCAGATGGCCCAGGTCCTCCTCGCCAGAGGCCGAGTCCTGGTCCAGTTGGGCCGCTTTGCCGAGGCCCGCGAGACCATGCGCCCCGCGTGGGGCCTCTTCCTGTGCGGCTGCGAGCCGGTCTTCCCCTGGCGCCACGCCTTCATCAATGACATGATCGCTGCCTGCCGCGCTCTGGGTGACAACGACGACGCCGATGCCTGGGAGGCTCAGCGCGGCGTGCCCTCGAGCCTTGGCTGCGACGGCCCGTCATAGGCGTGGTTCACGGGGTCGATGCGGCGCATCGGCTTCTCACGCGTCTGCTCCTCCACCACGTGCGCCACGAGCCCCGGCGTCCTCGCGATCATGAAGATGCCGTTGAAGACCTTGGGGTCCATGCCCATGTCCGCAAGGATCGCGCCGATCGCCCCGTCCACGTTGATGGGCAGGGGCTTCCCGATCGCCGCGAACGCCCGCTCCACGGCCCGCGCCGCGGCGATGTGGGGAGAGTCCGCCAGCCCGGCGAGCGCCGCGAGCTCGAACAGCCTCGCCGTCCGCGGGTCCTTGGTGTGCACGCGGTGCCCGAAGCCCGGGAGCCTCTCGCCCGTGGACTTCACCCTCGCCACCTCCGACATCGCGATCTCGTCCAGAGTCCCGCCGCCCGCGTCCCGCTTCGCCAGCAGCCCGCCCAGGTATCTCGCCCCGTCCTCGATGGCCCCGCCGTGGTGCTTGTTGATGGACATGATCCCCGCCGCCACGGACTGTGAGAGCCCCGCACCCGTCGACGCCACCGTCCGCGCAGCCAGGCACGATGGCGGCGTCGCCCCGTGGTCGATGGACGACACCAGGATCGCGTCCATCAGCCTGCCCCGCGCCTCATCCGGCAGCACGCCTGTCAGGATCAGGTGCACCGCGGCTCCGAAGCTCACGTTCCCCATCAGCGACGCGATGTCGTGCCCGCGCACCGCCACTTCGTTGGGGCGGATTCGAGTCACCGCCGTCGTCCACACCGCGCGCTTCTCCGCCTCCGTCATCAGCGACTGGCTGCCGCGGCCCCTCAGCACGCCCGCCACGGCGCCCGGCAGTTCGCCGAAGGACTCCACCACCGTCGCCCCCGCGCCACGCAGCGCCGCCACCTTCCCCGCGTGCGTGCCCACGTTGCCCTCGATGATCGCCCCGGCGTGCGAGAACCTTGTCCCCGCCTTGGCCGCCTTGCCGCCGATGTATGCGATGACCGGCTTGGTCACCCTTCCCGCGGCGATCAGCCCGGCCAGGTCCTCCTCCTGCGAGCCGCCGATCTCCCCGAACACCACGATGGCGTCCGTCGCGGGATCATCCTGAAAGCGCAGCGCCACGTCCGGCAGCCGGAGCCCGAGCACCGCATCACCCCCGATGTGCACGATCGACGAGATGCGCACACCCGCCTGCCCGCAGTAATACGCCGTCGACGATGACATGCCCCCGGACCTCGAGATGATCCCCACGCCCGTCCCGCCCGGCAGCGGGGGCTTGAACCACTCACGGGCGGACTCCGCTCGCCCCCCGATCATCCCCACCACCGCCTGCCCGGGAGAGGCCGCACCCAGCGTGTTCGGCCCGAGAAACTCGGCACCGCGTGCCTTCGCCTCCGCGGCGATCTCCATCGCGTCCCAGACCGGAACGCGATCCGCGACGAGCACGACCAGGCGAATGCCCGCCCGGAGCGCCTCCACCGCCGCGTCCTTGATCCCGGCGGCCGGCACGAACAGCACCGAGACGTCCACCGGGCCCAGCGCCCTCACCGCGTCCGCGCACGAGTCGAAGACCGGGAGTCCCAGAACCTCCGCACCGCCCTTGCCCGGCGTCACGCCGCCGACCACGCGCGTTCCGTACTCCAGCATCAGCCGCGTGCGAGCCTGGCCCTCCCGCCCCGTCATCCCTTGGACCAGCACGCGCTTGGATCGGTCAATCAGGATCGCCATGTCCCAAGGGTAGTGCGCCCGGCCGGGGCCGCATCAACAAACGCGCCATCGCTGGCCGAACTGACCAGACGAAGCGGCTAAGACGGCGGTGCCCTCTCAGGGGCAGCCCCCGCCGCCGACGGTGTTGATGAGGGCGTTGACGTCGTCCTGATCGACGTTGCCGTCCTGGTTGAAGTCGGGGTCGATGCCGGTGGGGTTGTTTCCGCCGCCGACAACGTTGATGAGGTAGGAGATGTCGTCCTGATCGACGTTGCCGTCCTGATTGAGGTCCGGGTCGCACGCGGGCGGGCAGGCGCCCGTGATCTTGAAGACCTGACCGCCGGTCTGGTCGCAGATGTAGAGTTCGCCGCTGGCGTCTTCGCCGAAGGACGTGACGTTGTCGACGACGTTGGCGGCGTCGATCTCGGTGGAGCGGTTGGTGATGTCGGCGAGCGAACCGCCGGAGGTGCGTCGCGCGGTCCAGATGTCTCCCGAGCAGTAGTCGGCGAAGATGTAGTGACCATCGAAGCATGGAATGGCGGAGCCGCGGTAGACATAGCCGCCGGTGATGGAGCAGCCGAGGATGGTGAAGGGCTGGAGAGGCGTGCCGGAGTGGCCGTACTCGATGATGGGGAGCTGGAGGCCCGCGGCGTTGCAGGTGCAGCCGGACAGGCCGGTGCACCGGGTGCCCTCCATGCAGCGCCACCCGAAGTTGAAGCCGGCGCCCGTGCCCGAGGCGACGAAGTTGACTTCTTCACGGACACCCTGGCCGACGTCGGCGATCCACAGATCGCCCGTGGCGCGGTCGAAGGCCGGGCGCCAGGGGTTGCGCAGGCCATACATGAAGATCTCGCGGTCACCGTTGGTGCCGTTGAAGGGGTTTCCGGCCGGAATCGTGAACTGGGGTCCGGAGCCGCCGACGGTGCCATCGTCGTCGTCGGTTCCGGGGATGTTGTCCACGCCGTCGATGTCGAGGCGGAGCATCTTGCCGAGGAGGTTGGCGGTGAGGTCCTGGGCGTTGCCGATCGTGGCGGTGTGGCCGGGCGGGTTGATGGAGGGGGTGTTGGGGGCGGCGCAGTTGGTGTCGTTGGCGCAGCCACCGTCGCCGGTGGCGATGTAGAGATTCCCGTCGGGGCCGAAGGCGAGCCAGCCGCCGTTGTGGTTGGCATCGGGCTGAAGGATGGTCATGAGGACGGTGGCGCTGGCGGGGTCGGCGGTCGTTGAGGTGGCGTAGGGCGCGTTGGCCCGGTAGCGGACGATGGTGGTTGAGCCGGCGGAGACCCCGGACTGCGCCGCGGCGGTGTAGTTGACGAAGAAATAGCCGTTGGAGAGAAAGTTCGGGTGAAACGCGAGGCCGAGCAGCCCCTGCTCGCTGCCGGTGGAGACACCGGAGATTGAGAGAAAGGGCGTGGCGTTCAGCGTGTTCGCCGGGATGTTCACGATGCGGATTCGGCCCGTCGATCCCGATCGCTGCTCCACGACGAAGATGCGAGAGGTGTCCCCCGCCGGCGCCGTGACAAAGACCGGACGCGAGAGGCCCGTGGCGACCTGCTGCGTGGAAAGCGTGAATGGCTGAGCGGTTGCGGCAAGAGGGAAGGAAAGGCCGGCCAGACCGATAACGAGGCTGAGTCGGGAACGCATGTCGGGGGCTCCTGGGCTGAGATTGCGGACCGGTCTGTTCGTCGGTCCAGTGTGCAGGTTTCTTCGTTCTGGTCAAGGAAGAAGTTTCAAGCCGAACGCCGCCCAACCGGTCTACGCTCGCGCATGGCGAAGAAGGCGGCGGAGGGCGGGGCGGGGCTGGGAGCGGGAACGCTGGTGGCGGTACTGCACGGCAAGGAAGCGCTGCTGAAGCAACTCCACACCAAGGCCCTCCGGGACGCGCTCGCAAAGAAGCACGGCACCGTGGATCTGGTGACGTTCGACGGCGCGACCGCGTCCGCCGCCGACGTGCTGGATGAGTGCCGCTCGTTCGGGCTGATCGCCGGGTACAAGCTGGTGGTCGTTGACCACGCGGAGCAGCTCGTGAAGGAGGCTACCCGCGGGCTGTTCGAGCGATACTGCGAGGGCGTGGCGGAGACGGGGGAGGCGGGGGCCACCCTGCTGCTGCGCGCCGAGACCTGGCGCCCCGGAAACCTCGACAAACTGATCGCGAAGATCGGCGTGGTCCTCAAGTGCGAGGAGCCCGCCCGTGGAGAGGCCATTGCCTGGGTTGAGAAGCGCGCCGAACGCGAGCACAAGGCGAAGATCGAGCCCGCGGCGGCCGAGATGCTCGTGGACCGCGTGGGCGCGAACCTCGCGAGGCTGGACAGCGAGCTGGGGAAGCTCGCCGCGGCGTCCGACGGCGGGGTGATCGACGGGCGCCTCGTCGCGTACTTCGTCGGGGCCAGCCGCGAGGAGCAGGTCTGGGGCATCCAGTCGACGCTGCTCTCCGCGCCGGCGGAGGAGGCCCTGCAGCACCTGCGGTACATCCTGGACGTGTCGAGGCAGCCGGCGGTGCTGGTGTCCTGGGCGTTGGTGGACCTGGCGCGGAAGCTGCACGCGGCGTCCCGGGGTCTCAAGCAGGGCGCGAGGCCGGGGGACCTCTTCAAGGCGCTCAAGCTCTGGGGACCATCGGGGGATGCGGTGCTCCACGCGGCGAAGAGGCTCGAGCCGGGGGCAGCCCTGGACCTGTTCCGCGAGGCCGTTCGGGCGGACGTGCGGAGCAAGAGCGGGCTCGGCGACCCGGAACGCACGCTGGAAATGCTCGTGCTGAAGTTCGCGCGTGCGGCGAGGGGCTGAGGGCGGCTCCCTACCATTCGCCGTGACACAGATGACCCACGATCTGACGGCGCCGGACTGCGCGGACCCCGCTCTGGAAGCCATCCGAGAGCGTGTGATGCGTGGAGCGCGCCTCTCCCTCGACGACGGGCGGGTGCTCTTTGATACGTCCGATCTGCACAGCGTCATCGGGCTGGCCGACCTCGTGAGGCGCCGCCTGCACGGGACCGCGGCCTACTACAACATCAACCGGCACCTGAACTACTCGAACGTGTGCGCCCTCTCCTGCCGATTCTGCGAGTTCTTCGCGAAGGAGGGTGAGCCACGGGCCTACACGCGGGACATGGAGTACGTGCGTGGGCAGGTGCGCGAGGCGGTGGAGGCGGGCGCGACGGAGATGCACTCCGTGGGCGGGCTTCACCCCAGCCTTCCCTTCACCTACTACACCGACCTGGTCTCGACGATCCGCGATGAGGCGAAGAAGCTGGGGAGTGACCTGCACGTGAAGGCGTTCACGGCGGTCGAGGTCGTGCACCTCGCACGGATCGCGAAGAAGTACAAGGGCGCGAGCGCCCCCGGTGAGGAGGGGAGGAGTGCCCGGCGCGAGGGCATCCGCTGGGTGCTGTCCAGCCTCATGGACGCCGGTCTGGGCAGCCTGCCCGGGGGCGGCGCGGAGGTCTTCGACGATCGCGTGCACGACGAGGCATTCAAGGGGAAGATCCGGTCTGACGTCTGGCTGGACGTCCACCGCGTAGCGCACGAACTGGGCCTGAACACCAACGCGACGCTGCTCTACGGGCACATCGAAAGCCGCGAGGACCGGCTGGTGCACATGGACATGCTGAGGCGGGCGCAGGACGAGGCGCTGACGAGACTGGGGTACAGCGGCGTCGCGGGTGAAGCCTCGCGGGCGCACATCGAGAACGGGCACCTGGGATACACGGGGGGGGAAGGCGCCGGCGCTCCCGTGGTGACGCTCACCAAGCCCGGAACGCCCCTGCCGGAAAAGGTGGCGTTCGGCCCCGGCGCGCCGGCGAGCCCCAAGGCCGGCTACTACCAGACCATCATCCCGCTGCCCTTCTTCCCGGATGGGTGCGACCTGGAGCACCTGCCCGGCCCCAGCGGGCTGGAGAACTACCGCACTCTGGCGGTGGCCCGCCTGATGCTCGACAACTTCCCGCACGTGAAGGCGTTCTGGATCATGCAGACCCTTCCCATGGCGCAGGTGATGCTCCAGAGCGGCGCCGACGACATGGACGGCACGGTCGTGTGGTACGACATCACCAAGGTCGGCGGTGCCGGGACGCACCAGGAGGTCACCCCGCGGACGATGCAGCGACTGATCCGCGAGGCGGGCTTCGAGCCCATCGAGCGCGACACGCTGTATCGGCGCGTGCAGCGGGACGGCAAGCAATGGCGCGCCGTGCCGTAGGCCCGGGGCCTCAGGGCCCCATGCGGAAGAGCACGACGAACTGAACGATGGTGATGACGATGGGGACCGCGGCGACGACCGAGGCGACCCCGTGACGCCCCGCGACCATGGCCCAGATGCCCCCCACGGTGCACAGGAGCCACGCGATGAGCGCAACGAAGATCATCGTCTTCAGGATGGCGATGTCGGCCGGCTTGGCGTTGGCGCCGCAGCCCATGAAGAACACCACGGAAATCAGCGTCACCGCGAGGTCCGCGAGGAGCAGGAGGATGGAGAGTGCCAAGAGCATGGGTTGCCGTGACAGACCATGCGCCGGAACGGGACGGGGGCGCTAACCGGCAACGGCGGCCGACTCAGGGGAGGTACCACTCGGGCAGCGTCGCCCCGGGGACGGAGAAAGACCGCTGGCGGAAGGCGGAGACGCGCGCGAAGTTCGACGGGGGCTCATCGTGGGAGTTGAGGTGGGTCTGGATGATCTGTTCGCCCGCTCGGACGAAGCCCGCGTGCCCGTCGCAGAAGGAGATGTTGAAGCCCTCGGTGCCGTGGTTGTTCCACGTGTCGGGGTAGTTGTTGATGCCATCGGGCCTCCCGATGGTGGGGAACGGCGATTCGTCCTGGTCGTTGTCGACGACGAGATAGGTGCGATCCGGGAACAGCACCCGATGGTGCGTCTTGAGCTCGTTGCGGGTCTGCACGTTGAAGACCTCGGTGAGGTCCTGACGGTTCCAGCCGAGCTGGTCGCCGATGGAAGTGGGCGGCGGGATGAAGTGAACCGCGCCGTCCGGATACTTGCCGGCGAAGAACCAGGCACGGATCTCGTAGGAGTGGCCGCCGCCGTTGTCGTCTCGGTCGCGTGCGGCCCAATAGGTGTCCCGGATGAAGTCCCTGCCGTAGATCGCGTCCACGGGCTCCCCGGAATCCTCCGAGAGCATGAGGTTCGGGCGGATGGTGTTGAGGGTGGAAGGGCAGATGGCGGCCTTGTAGGAGTCGAGGTAGTTGGGGAAGAGCCAGCCCATGTTGTCCTCCCAGTCGAAGTAGGCGGGGATGAAGTAGCCCTTTCGCACCTCGTTGGAATACGTGATGCACGCGGTCGTGAGCTGGCGGGTGTTGGAGAGGCACCGCGCCCGGCGAGCCGTCTCGCGGGCCTTGCCCAGCGCGGGGAGGAGCAGGCCGATGAGCAGCGCAATCACCGCGATCACGACGAGCAGTTCGATCAGTGTGAAGGCCCGGCGCATGGCGGAAGAAGTGTACCACCTCCGCCGGAAGGCCTTGCTTCCCGGCGGGCCCCGGGTAGGCTGAGTGGCCCGGGCGGATCCCGGCCATGAAGGAGCAAGGCATGAGTGTTGCGAGGGCTGCTGCGGCGTGGTGCGGGCTGGCGGGGTTCTTGGCGGCGGCGGCGGGCCAACCCACGGTGAACGTGGATTGCGCCGGGCTCAGCATCTCCTCGCTCTCGACCACCCCCGCTGATGTGTCGAGGACGAGTGCTGGCACCATCGACGCCGCGAGCGGGTACACCTTCGCCTTCAACCCGATCGTGCGGGGCACCGGATTCCTGGGCATCGTCGTGATTCCCAACGACACACCCCTTGGCGACGTGCTGAACGGCTTTGTTCCGGGGCAGCAGCGCATCCTGCGGGGTGCGGTGCGGAACCCGGGCGGCGCGGTCCCGGTGCAACTGGACAGCGAGACGGTGAACGGGACGTTTTCGGGCATCACCCTCTCGCTCACGTTCGTGCAGGACATCCTGGGCACGCGGAACGGGCGAGCCGCGATCCGCAACATCCAGAAGCCCTTCGGGCTTGGGATCAACGTGGTGTCCGGGGGCGGCGCCTACGCGACGTTCAACCCGCCCCCCGCGACCGTATCCGAGTTCCACTTCGATGGAGACCTCCGCAGCGTCAGGCAGACCGGGCTCGCTCCCTCGAGCGGACCGGGGAGGATGCGCTACCTGGATGATCCGGCATTCGGGCCGATCCTGGGCGGGCCGGGCGAAGAAACGGACTACCCGACGACTCCCACCCCGCAGGGAGTGACGCAGGCACAATCCGCGTTCGGAACGACGGGGAGCTTCGGCCTGCCGAATGTCGGGAGCGAGGAAGACCTGGTGTATCGCGTCAGCCCGCCCCGAAACCTCGCCGACCCCGGAAACCGGGCGAAGTCTCGCGGCATCGGCGTCGCGATGTGGACGAACACACGCGACTATTGGCCCGAGGACCGCAACGGCCAATGGACACTGGTGTGGGACATTCTCATCCCATCTTCGTCGTGGAGCAGCACGTTCGCGGCGTGCCTGCTGGAGGACAACCACAACAATGACTCGTCCGCCGACGCCTGGGTGCGCGTCGAGGGAGGTGTGGCGAAGTTCGGTTACCAGAGCGACTTCGGGACGTATGTCACGCTTCCCGGAGTGCAGGCGGACCAGTGGTTCAGGCTTGCGCTCTCCAGCGACGGGTACCGCACGAAGGTGGGACGCGTCTTTGTGAACGGACAGTTCGCGGGAACAACGCAGGGGGACTGGCTGTATTCGTCCTGCAAGTCCACCGACCCGCGATGGGGGGACGTCAGCTCGACGAACCCGAACGGGACCGCGGTGGCGACCGCGACCTGGAACGCCTGGGGGCAGTTCCCCAGTCCATGGGCGCAGGCGCCGAACTCGACGCTGGCGCCCATGGCGTCGACGGTCTGTCTGTTCTCCGACCTCCAGGGCCGGGGCGAGACGTTCTATGTCGCCAACATGGCGTACACGGACGAGGCCCTGACCGATGCCCAGGTGCAGGCCCTCGGCGGGCCAGAGGCCCGTGGCATCCTCTATCTCCGTCCGCCCGCGGGGGGTGGGTGCGACCCGGACGCCAATCAGGACGGCAACGTGGATCAGGACGACGTCTCGTACCTCATCAATGTCGTCGGCGGGGGCGAGAACCCCACCGGCATCGACCCGGACTTCAATCAGGACGGGAATGTCGATCAGGACGATGTGGCGGCCCTGATCAACGTGGTCGCGGGCGGCGACTGCCCTTGACCCCGATTCGGGCTGTGTAAGGAACAGGTTTCCTTGGAAGCCCTTGACGTGTGTGGTACCGTGGGATTCCGCCGCGGCGTGCGCCGGGGGGAAGTGGTTCTGTCGACGGGGAGATTTGACCGATGAACGCAAAGCTGTTTCTGGTGGTCGCCGCGGGCGGCCTGACGAGTGTGGCTCAGGCGCAGATCCAGGCCATCTTCTCGAACCTCCCGCTCCACCCCAGCAACGTGGTGCCCGGGCTGGAGAACGGATGGAAGCCGGGCGCCACGTCGCAGTTCGACCGCGTGTTCCTGAGCCCCGACGGCAGCCGCTGGGCGCTGGGCGGGTTCGCGAACGAGGCCGCGACCGCGGACCGCGTGCTGGTGTCGGGAAGCGGTCCGACCCGGACAGGCGCGGTGCTGGTGTTCCAGGAGGGGCCGGTGCCCTTCGCCTCCGGACGCAACCTTTCGTTCGTGGACACCGAGCTCTCGATCAACAACGCCGGCCAGATCGCCGTCGCGATGGACCTCGACGGCGCGACGACAGACGACGAGTGCCTGGTGGTCTACAACGTCACGAGCGGCTTTGAGCGCCTGGTGCTCCGTGAGGATCAGGCCGAACCCACGGGGCTCTTCGCCGGCAACAACGTGGGCGGAACCATCGACTCTCCGAACATGCTCGCGGACGGGCGCGTCGCGTACAAGTCTCTCTTCGACGGCCCCGGCACCGCCACGCCGGTCCTGCCCCTCACGGCGAACAACAACGACTTCCTCATGGTCGAGACGGTCGGCGGCGGGGCCCACACCATCGTCGCGCAGGAGGGCGTGACGGCCACCGAGCCCTCCGGCACCATCTGGGACCTCTTCGACGCGGGCGACTTCTTCATGAGCCCCGACGGCTCCCGATGGCTCGCGCAGGGCAACGACGAGGGCGCCACCGCGACCGACCAGTTGCTGGTCTATCACAACGGCTCCGCCCCGGACGTCGTGGTCCGCGAAGGGGACGTGATCTACGGCGGGGTCGGCACCTCCACCTCCGCCGCGCTGGACGCCTTCATGTCTCGCGACGGGTCGCACTGGATCACCAACGGCTCCAACAGCGGCACGCTCCCCCTGGACTGGGTCGTCTTCGACGGCACGCGCGTCGCGGGCACCGATGAGGACATCACCCCCAACGCCCCCTCGGGCGAGCTCTACGACGATGCGCTCTTCGCCGCGACGTTCTTCAGCGTCGCCGTCAACAACGTGGGTGACTACATCGTCGGCGGCACCACCAACGCGGTCGACGTGAACGCCAACGCCGTGCTCGTGCTCAACGGCACCCGCGTCGTCGTCCGTGAGGGCGACCCCGTGGACGCCGACGGCAACGGGCAGATGGACGACAACGTCTTTGTCTCGGTCTTCAACAACTTCGACCTCGCGCTCAGCGACGATCTCAAGCTCTACTTCATGGCGGACATCCGCGACGCATCGCTCACAGCCCTCGGACAGGCGTTCCTCGTGGTCGACCTCGCGCAGGGTCCCGCCTGCGACCCCGACCTCAACCAGGACGGCAACGTCGACCAGGACGACGTCTCCTACCTCATCAATGTCGTCGGCGGCGGCGAGAACCCCACCGGCATCGACCCCGACTTTAACCGGGACGGCAACGTCGATCAGGATGACGTCAGCGCCCTCATCAACACCGTCGGTGGCGGCGGGTGCCCGTAAGAACGCGACCCGTTCATCATCACTCTGCGGATGCTCAGAGAACCCGGCGCCGTCGCCGGGTTCTTCGCTTCCAACATCACACCTGCAGCACGCCCGTGCTGAACCGGACGGAGTAGTCCCATCCCTGGTCCGCGGCGGCCAGGGCCGCGACCAGCTCATCTCGCGTGCGGGCCGGGTCGATGATCCGGTCCACCCATCCGCGGGCGGCGCCGTGGCGGATGTCGGCCTGTTCGGTGTAGCTCGCGTGAACGGCGGCGTAGATCTGCTTCTTGGCCTCCGCGTCCAGCACCTCGCCCCGACGCTCGCGCCCCTTGGCCTCGATGGTCGCGAGGGTGCCCGTGGCCTGATTGGCGCCCATCACGGCGAACTTGGCCGAGGGCCACGCGAGGGCGAGGAACTGGTCGAACGCCCGGCCGCACATCGCGTAGTTGCCCGCGCCGTAGCTGCCCCCGGTGATCAGCACGATCTTCGGGACCGTTGAGTTGGCCATGGCGTTGACCATCTTGGCCCCGGCCTTGATGATGCCGCCCTGCTCGCTGTCACGCCCCACCATGAAGCCCGTGGTGTCATGGACGAAAACCAGAGGCACCTTGCGCTGGTTGCAGTCGAGGATGAACCTCGCGGCCTTGTCGGAGGCGTCGTCGTAGATGACGCCCGGCATCTGGACGCTCTTGGAGGGGCCGGACTTCCCGCCCGGCATGGTGCGCTGCACGGTCTTCTTCTGGTTGGCGACAATGCCGCAGGGATAGCCCCCGATGCTGGCATAGCCGCAGACGATGGTCTGCCCATACTCGGCCTTGTACTCGTCGAAGTCAGGGGTGAGGGATTCGAGCCCCTCCGCGTTGCGACGAGCGGCGGAATCGACCCAGCACGCGATCAGATCGCGGACGTCGAACTGCGCACCGGGCTTGTCGGTGAAGATGTCGTAGGCGCGGTCGGGAGAGGCATGGGGTGAGGGGCCGCTGCGAGCGGGGCGCACGGGGACCTGATACTTCGCGACCAGCGAGCGAATGCGCTCGATGCAGGCATGGTCGTCCTTCTCGCGGAAGTCGATCGTGCCCGAGATCTGCGCGTGCATCTCGGCCCCGCCGAGCTCCTCGTCGGAGACCTCCTGGCCGATGGCGGCCTTGACGAGCGCGGGGCCGGCCAGGTAGAGCCCGCTGCCCTCGGTCATGAGCAGCGTGTCGCACAGCACGGGGAGGTAGCCCCCGCCTGCGACGCAGAAGCCCATGATGGCCGCGATCTGAGGCACGCCCATGGCCGAGGCCACGGCGTTGTTCCGAAAGACACGTCCGAAGTCGTCGGTGTCCGGGAAGACCTCTTCCTGGAGAGGCAGATACACACCCGCGCTGTCGACAAGGTACACCAGCGGAAGCCGCGCCATCATGGCGATGTTCTGGGCGCGGATGATCTTCTTGGCAGTCATGGGGAAGAACGCGCCGGCCTTCACGGTGGCATCGTTCGCGATGATCATGCAGCGCCGGCCGTGAATGACACCGATGCCCGTCACGGCGCCCGCGGCGGGGGCGCCGCCGTGGTCCTTGTACATCTCGTGCGCCGCCCACAGGCCGCACTCCTGGAAGAAGGTGCCGGGGTCGACCAGCTTCTGGATGCGTTCGCGGGCGGTGAGGCGGCCCTTCTCGTGCTGGCGGGCGATGGCAGCCGGGCCGCCGCCCGTCTGAATCTTGGCCTCGAGAGCGAGAAACTCACCGGTCAGTGCGCGCAGAGTGCTCATGCGGGGAGAGGGTAGGACCGTGAGGGACCGAACCCCCCGCCGCCGGCGTGTCAGCGGGCAAGGTGGCGGACGAGGAACTCCGCGATGCGGCCCTGGTACTGGCGGACGATGGCGGGCTCGTTCGGCGAGTGGGTGAATCCGGCGAGAGGGAGGAACTCGTAGTGCCGGCCCGCACGCGTCAATGCATCGGTAAGTCGGAGGCTGTGAAGAAAATAGACGTTGTCATCCGCCGTGCCGTGGATGACCAGCAGGGGCACGGACAGGTCCTTGCAATAGGTGAGGGCGTTGGCGTTGGCGTAGTCAGAGGTGCGGTCCTGCGGCAGCCCCATGTAGCGCTCCGTGTAGTGGGTGTCGTAGTCGGCCCAGTCAGCGACCGGTGCGCCGGCCACACCGCATCGGTAGATATCCGGGCGGCGCATGGTGGCGTGGGCCGCGAAGTAGCCTCCGAACGACCAGCCCGTGACGCCCACACGGGAGATGTCCATCTCCGGGAAGCGGCTGGCGAGGTTGGCGAGTGCCTCCGCGTGGTCTTCGAGGGGGATGGTCATGAGGTCGTGCTTGGTGGCACGTTCCCACGCGCGGCCGCGTCGTGGCGTACCCCGCCCATCGATCGCCACGACGATGAAGCCCTGGTCGGCGAGCCACTGCTGCATGAGATAGCCGCGTGCGGAGGCATTGACGGTATTCGAGCCCGGGCCGCCGTACACCGCGTCGATGACGGGGTACTTGGTGCCCGGCTTGAAGTCGCGAGGGCGGACGATGGCGGCTCGGATGGACAGCGGGGCATCGAGCGTCACCAGTTGGACGCCCGGCGTGAAGGGGGGTTGTTCGGCGACGGAGCGGAGTTCGCCCAGCGCTTTGCCGTCGGCAGTCAGAACATCCAGCCGTAGCGTGCCCGAAATGTCGCTCGTGGAGCAAACCCAGGCCGAGTGGTCATCGCTGAAGGTGCCCGAATAGGTGCCGGGAACGGCGGCGTCGGTCAGTCTGGCGGGCGGCGCGTCGCCGGAGAGGGGCACCCGGTAGAGCGCCGTCTGCGTGGGGTCGCCACCAGTGCCGGCGATGATGGCGGCGGTGCCGGCCTCATCGAGCGAGACGAGGTTGAAGAGGCCGACCTCGGGGCCGGCGAGGGTGCGGATGATCGAGCCGTCACGGGCGCGGAGCTGCAGCGCCCAGCCGTCGGTGTCCGGCGCCTGCTCCGTGAGCCAGAGGAATGAGGAGCCGTCGGGCGTCCATTTGGGACAGGCCTCGGCGATGTTGAGCCAGGCCGGGTCCTTCTCATCGACGATCACGGAAGTCCCGCCGGTTGCCGTGTCGACCGCGAGGAGCTGCTGGTGCGTCTGCAGGCGATTCTGTACAAGGATGCTCAAGGGCGCGTTCTTGCTCCAGCGCACGCTGGCAACATACGGGAATCGGGCGCGATCCCACTCGACCCAGGTGGTGGCACCGCCTGCCGCGGAGACGAGCCCGAGCTTCACGTCCGCGTTCTTCTTGCCCGCGCGTGGGTAGGGCCAGACGTTTGGCGCCTTGCCCGGGTTGAAGGCGTCGGCGATGTGGAAGGTCTCCATCCCCGCGGTATCGGTCTGCTGATACAGGATGGTGGCGGAATCCGGGGACCACCAATAGCCGTGAAACCGGGACATCTCTTCCTGGGCGACGAACTCAGCCTCCCCGTTGGAGATGGTGCCCCCGGCGCCGCTGGTGATGGGCTTGGTCTTCCCGGTGGCCACCTCGGTCACCCACACCTCGCCTGAGCGGACGCTCGCGACCTTGGCCGCGTCCGGCGAGAACTGCGGATCGATGGGGAATCCGCCTTCGCCGGGAAGTTCGGCGGGCTTCACCTCGCCCGCGAGCGCCGACGCGAGGTCGATCACGAACAGCCGGCCCGAGAGTGGGACCAGGACGCGCTTCCCGTCCTTGGACAGGTCAAACCCCGCGATGCCCCGGCTCGCCATGCGCATGCGCTCGCGACGGGCCAGCTCCTCCGCCGTGAGGTTCTCCTCGCCGCCCGCGAGGATCTGGTCCGCGGTGAGGAGCACTCGCTCCTTCGCCGAGGCGATGTCGAATACCCACAGGTCCTGGACGAAGGAGCGCGCACCGGCCCGGAGGAACAGGATGTGCTTCGCGTCGGGCGTGAACGTGACCTTCGTCGGACTGCCGAGGCGGAACCGGTTGGTCGCCGCGTACTGCTCCAGAAACTCCGGGTTCTGGAGGGTCACAGCGGGCTGGGCCCACGCGGCGGCTGAGATCAGGAGTGAGGCGAGCGCGGTGCGGGCATTCATGGATGGCTCCGTCCGGGTTCCTTCTTGCGACACAGCGTGTACAGCGCAAACAGGTCCTTCTCCAGGTCCATCGGATGCTCGCCCCGGTCCCACATCAGGGCCCGTCCGAGCGCCCGGGCGGCGGCGTCATCGTTCTCATCGAACTTCACGACTTCGAGCCCGGCGGCCTCCAGCATGTCCCGCGGAAAGGGGCACCGGCCGTCCGCCCAGGGGATGTACTTTTCCGGATTCTGCGCCGGCGACAGGTTGTAAATAAGGAGATAGCCGCCGGTGTTGAGGCGCGATGCCAACTCCTTCACGAAGACGTCGTTCGGCACGCCCAAATCCACGAGCATGCGCTTGTCCACGGGCTGCTCGGGGTTGATGTACCCGTTCTTGAGCGTGTTCTTGCTCAGGATGAGGTCAAACCCAGTGCCGACGGCCGTCGCCGCGGCGGGCTCGGCCGGGAACCGGCCCGTGACGAGGGCGACGGATCCCTCGGGCATCTGCCGGTCGAAGAAGGAGGCACCGGGAACGGGCCCCGTGTCTCCGGGCCATGCATAGATCGCGCGAAGGACCGGATCGACGTCCACCCCGACCGTGTGGGCGCCGAGCATGGCCAGGAGACGCAGGTGACCGACGCCGCCATAGCCGAAGTCGAGGATGCGCTTCCCCTGGAGCGAGCCCTCGCCACCCGCGGCGTCGCAGGCGATCTGCAGCGGGCGCGCGTACGCCAGGGGCGAGCCGTACTTCGTGTAGAAGTAGTCCGTCTCGGAGATGGCCCGTTCCACGAACCCCTCCCGCTCGTCCTTGGGCAGGCCGTCGTACTCGCCCGGCGTCAGGGCCAGCCCCTTGGCCTTGTGCTGCCAGATGGCGCGGTCGCCGGGGAAGTCCAGGAAGCTGGTGGCGAGCAGAAAACGCTGCGTGTCGGGGCAGCGGGCGAGTGGAAGCACCCGAGAGGCCTCGAAGCGGAGTCGCTCGATGACCGAGGCGCGAGAGAAGTCCGGCAGGGGCTCTTCCGGGGCTGGCTGGGCGGCTGCCGGCGCCGCCGGTGGTGTGGGCGCGCCCGCGGGGGGTTGGGCCGGCTGCGGTTGCAGGAGGGCGAGCAGGCAGAGCGTGGGAATGGCGGGCATTCGGCCTCCGATGGGGTGTGACGCAGGCGAGCCAGAGTGTAGATGCGCGAGTGGGGTCGGCCCGGCTTCGGTATGCTGGGGTTTCACCCATTGGGAGGGCACGCAATGCTTGATTCCGAGTCGATGTCGAGGCGGGGGTTGCTCAAGGTCGCAGGGCTGACGGCGCTCGCCGCCGGGTTGCCCGCGAGCAAACTGTTCGCCCAGCCCGCCGCGGCCGGATCACCCGTCTCCTCGGGACGGGCCCTCCGACTGGCCCACCTGACCGACCTGCACATCCAAAGGGAGAAACGCGCCCAGCAAGGCGTGGCCATGTGCCTGCACCACGTGCAGGAGCACGCCAAGCCCGACTTCATCCTCACCGGCGGAGACCTGGTCATGGACACCTTCGCCACGCCTATCGAGCGGTCACGCGCCCTCTGGGACATCCTCAACGCCACCTTCAAGAACGAGTGCTCGATCGGCATCGAGAACTGCCTGGGCAACCACGATGTCTTCGGGTGGCACAAGGAGAAGGCAAAGTCCACCGGCGAGGAGCCCTTCTTCGGCAAGCGGCTCGCGCTGGAAAACCTCGGCCTCGAAAAGCCCTATCGCGCCTTCAAGCGCGGAGGCTGGCGATTCATCGTGCTCGACAGCGTCTTCCCTGACGGCAACGGCTACATCGGGAAGCTGGACGACGAGCAGATGGCCTGGCTGGATGGTGAGCTCGCCGCGGACACCACCACCCCGACGCTCGTCGTGAGCCACATCCCCATCCTGGGCATGACCATGGCGGCGGAGGACAAGGCGAACAAGGCCGCCAAACTCCCCTGGAACCTCATGCACGCCGACGGGCTCGCCATTCACCGCAAGTTCGTCACCGCGGGGAACATCCGGCTGTGCCTCAGCGGGCACACGCACATGCACGACAGGGTGGAGCTGGGCCTTCCGGGGCTCGCGCACGACGCCCCGCGCGTGACGTATCTCTGCGACGGCGCGGTCAGCGGCGCGTGGTGGGGCGGCCGGAAGAACAACTGCGACGAGGGCTACGGCGTGATCGACCTGTACCCCGATGGCCGCTTCGAGCACCACTACTCCACCTACGGCTGGAAGGCGGAGGGGTAGGAGCGGCAGCGCCCTGCCCTCGTTCGAGCGGGCTCACATCCCCAATTACAAAACGGCGCCGAGCACTCGCCCGGCGCCGTTCTCGTCATTTGGACGCAGCCCTTCGGGTGGGTGCACTGCCTACTTGGGCGAGCCACCGGTCGCCGGGGCGCCGCCCGCCGCCGGGGTCTCCGACGGCACGGGGGCCGCCGCGGGCTCGCCCTGACCGCTCGCCGCGGCTTCGCGTGCCCGCTTGGTCGCCGCCGCCACCTCCGCCGCGGGCAGGATGATCTTCCCGCCCGGGATTCCCTTCAGCACCTCGCCCGGCCCGCCGGGCATGGACTCCAGCTCTTCCTTCTCGGGCAGAATGATGGTCATGAGCCCCACGGGCTTGGCGTTCGCGTCGAAGACCGGCACCCCCCACTCGGTGGTCGCAAGCTCCAGGCTGGGGATGAGGGTCTTGCGGGGTCTTGCGGTCACTCCCGCCACCACGCCCTCGGTCACCACGGTGGCGCGGTCGAAGAACTTCGAGAGTTGCGAGATCACCATCACCCGATCACCCGCGCGGGCCTCGGCACCCGCGTCAAAGTCCACGAATGCGTAGCCGCCCTCCGCGGGCTTCTCGATCTGCACCCAGGCAAGGCCGAGCTCGGAGTCGCGGGCGATCACCTTCGCGTCCACGCCCTCGGTGTCCTCACCCGCCAGCACCTTGATGTTCGCCGATTCCGCTCCGGGCGCACCGAACCGCGCGTTGATGCCGCGCAGGTTGTCGTTGCTCACCAGCACCAGCCCGCCCTTGTCGATGATGACGCCGGGAACCTCGCCCTCTTCCTCCTCGGCCCCGAACTTCGAGGTGAACTTGACGTTCACCATCGCCTTCGCGTGCGTCGTCGCCAGCACCTCATACGCGGTGGGCGCGGGCTGGGACATGGCGGGAGCTGCCGCCATCAGGCCGGCGCAGAGCGAGAGGGCGACAAGCAGTCGAGACGTCATCTGGGAGACTCCGAGGGGTGATTCCTGCCGGCGGCCGCACACCGCGGCCGAACAGTCAGGATATGCGCCCCCGGCCTCATTTCCCGGGCGATGGCCCCGCTGCCTGGCCCGACGCCGGGGTCTCCGGCTTCCAATCAGGCTCCGCGAACAGGTAGAACGTGCGGTTCCACCTGAGCACCACGATCGTCACCTTCGACGGCTGGCGCTTCGCGATGTCGTCCATGGCCTTCCGCCACCCGGGGATATCCGCGATCTCGATGCCGTCGATCCGCTGCACCAGATCGCCCCGCATCACGCCGGCGAGCCCCGCCCACCCCGCGTGCTCGGCGTTCTCCACCAGCACGCCCGCCACGCTCTCGTCCCAGCGACGGTCGTCCCGGTCGAAGAACGTGAGCTCTCGCACCGTCAACTCAAAGTCCTTGTTCGTGTCCTTGAGCGCCTCGTCAGGGCCGATGCGCGTGCGCTCCGGCATGACCTCCACATCCACCCGGCTGCCCTGGCGCAGCACCGTCACGACCGCCGACTTGTCCAACGGCAGTTCCCGGATCCGACGCCCGAGCAGGCCCGCGTCCTGCATCGTCCGGGGAGCGACCTTCGCCCCATTGAGCGCCACGATCACGTCCCCCACCTTCAGGTCGCTCCTGGCCGCCAGCGTCCCGGGATACACCCGCGACACACGGAACCCGAGTTCTCCCGGATGCCCCAGCTTGTCCGCGAGGTCCTTGAGCACGGGCTGGGTCGCGATCCCGATCCAGGGCTTGGGCACTTCGCGGGGCGGGTCCTCCTTCTTGTCGGGCCGGGGTTTGATCAGCGTCACCTGGCTCTTCCCCGCCCGGTCAAACCCGATCATCACGAACTCGGGTACCGGGTCCTGGCTCATGATCCGCGTGTACGCCGCCACCAGCCCCGCGAGGTTGTCCACCTTCTCCCCGTCGACGCTGGTGATCACATCACCCCACATGAGCTGCGGCTCCGCGAGTTCCGCCGGTCCGCCCCCGCGGACGCCCGAGACCAGCGCACCCTTGGTGCTGTCGAGCATGCGGTCCTTGGCGATCTTCTCGGTGATCTGCATCGCCGAGAGCCCCCAACGCCTCAGCGCCTCCTCGTCCTCGCGGTCCTTGAGCATCTTCTCGGTCGTGACCTCCGCCGTGCCCTCCGCACCGTCGCGCCGATAGTTCACCGTGACCTTCGACCCCACAGGCATGTCCGCGATCCGCCGCGCCAGCGCCGGAATCTCCTCCGGGAAGTACGCGTTCACCGCCTCGCCGTTCATCGCCGTGACGAGGTCTCCCGCGCGCAACCCCGCGCGGTCCGCCGGCCCGCCGCGGATCACGGAGTTCAGCAGCACGCCCTCCTTGAAGTCCGACCTCTTGAGGCTCCGGAGCTGCACGCCCATGTAACTCCGCACGACTTCGCCGTCCTTGATCAGCGCTTCCGCCACCGGCCTGGCAAGCGACGCGGGGATCGCGAACGCCATGTTCGCCCCTCCCAGCGTGTTCACACCCACCACCTGCCCGCGCAGGTTCACCAGCGGCCCGCCCGAGTTCCCGGGATTGATCGTCGCGTCGTGCTGGAGCCACCGGGTGAACAGCCCCGTCCGCTGCCCGCTGTCGAACTCCTGCTCCTCCACATCGTCGCCCGCGCCGGTGAACACCCGCTCGGTGTTCGACACGATCCCCAGCGTCACCGTCCTCGAAAGCGAAAACGGCGAGCCCATGGCCATCACGTAGTCCCCAACCTGCAGCGCATCCGAGTCGCCCCACGAGGCCACGGGCACCGACTTCGGGTCCTTGAGTTCGCTCAGGTTGATCTTGAGCACCGCGAGGTCGGTCAGGGGGTCATCGCCCACCAGCACCGCGGACACCTCCTGCTTGTCCGAGAGCGTGACACGGAACTTCTTGCCGTCCTCCGCGACATGGTGGTTGGTCACCACGTACCCCTCGGGCGAGATGATCGTGCCGCTGCCGGTGGAGCCCCCCTTGGTCTCCTTTCCGCCGCTGTAGTTCACGGTGATGACGGAAATGTTCACGAGGGCAGGAAAGACCTGGTCCCGCGCCTGCGTGACCATGCGCCGGATGTCCTCTCGCAGCCGGTCGGGGCCTTCCGTGCCTTGCCCGTTCGCCGCCGACGCCACACCAAGGGACACCACCGCCGCGAGCAGCCCAAACTTCTTCATGCTGGCCTCCAGCCCCGGACAGGGGCCGCACCTACATCGACCGCCCGACCCGCCCGACGCCACTTCCCCCGCCCCGGCGCGCCGACCCCCTCCGGGGATTTGCCCCGGGCTCGCCGCGGCGTACCATTCGCCCGCACATAGGGGATTGGTGTAACGGTAGCACGACTGACTCTGACTCAGTTAGTCTAGGTTCGAATCCTAGATCCCCTGCTTTCCCACGCGTTCGCAGAGCCAACCTCAGGTCGGCTCAGGACGCGGACCCGTCTGGGCGATCGCGGTTCCACCTGCCCAACCCAAGCATCTCCATCGGCCCACTCGCGTGTGCGACTCCGCGCGCGACCCACGCCCCACCCATCGCCTTGCCCGGTTCCGAGCCCCGCGCTGACTCCTCCGCCCACACGATCGGTTGACTCCCGGGGCGGGGGGGGGGATACGCTCGAACGGCTGAGCGTATTCGGGGGACCGATGGCCGCTTCCACGTTACTTCACGCTCGTTGGGTTCCACGGTGGCTCCCACGCGGAGTCTTCGCGCTCGCTGTTGCAACGTGCGCGATCGCGTCCAGTGCACAGACTCCCGAGAAACTGGGCGATTGGGTCAGGCAGGTCGCCGAGTCCTCCCGCACCCCGATCGAGGCACCCTTCTTTGCCGAATAGACCTTTGAGCGGCTTGGCGCTCCAACCGCGGCCCAGCTCGATGACGTCCGCCGTCGGATCCAGGGGCACCCGGACCACCCGGATCGACAACTCCTTGCCAGGTGGGAAGCCCAACTCAGGGGCGAGGACAAGGACGAGGTGCGCCTGTGGGCCTCGGAAGACGCCTGGCGATTGGCCGCACGGTCGCTCCGGCAGCCCGATGAGTACTTCGACCACGGGAGCATCGAACGCACCGCCTGGTCCATGACGCCGGGCGCGCTCGCCGTGTCGCCCCACGGCATCTCGCAGCGTCAGTTCGAGTACACCCGCATGGGCAGGTCACGCCGCGAACAACTCTGCACGCTCCTCAGCGGCGGGCTTTCGGTCGCCGGGGAGATGCGCATACCCCTCGTGATTTCACCACGGAGCGACGGCGGATGCATGGTCAGCGGACAGGTCACCTACGGCCCCGTCACACACCGACTCGAGGCCGGGTGCTCGTGGCAGTCCGGTGGACCGACCGTGGAGTACGTCTCGCTGGAATCAACCGGCGGCGATTCGCCGGGCACCCGCCGCTGGACTTCAACCGGGTGGCAGGCCTCGGAACTCGGACCGTGGTGCGCGGGCGAGGTTGTCGAGCACGATCCTCATGGCACGCCCGTCCTGCGTACCCGCCTGATCGCCTTGCAGCCCTGCGCGCCCGAGGATGTTGAACGGCGGGCTGCCGTCCCGCCCCTTCGCGGCGATGACCCGGTGCGCGGCACGGTAACCTTTGTCGGCATCACCGACTTCCGTGACCGCGGAAGTTACACGACGATGGATGATGCGGGCAATCAGGTCGTTCGCGCCTTGAACGAACACCCCGGCGCCATCGAGTCTCGACGCCTTCGCTACGCGGGCTGGCTGCTCGCGGCCTCCATCGCCGCCGGGCTCGTTGCCCTGCGGGTCAGATCGATCTTGGCGAACCGTCGGCGTGCGGAGCATTCCGCAAACACGGGAGAAGGGTCACGACCATGACAACGTTCCTTTCCGCGGATTCCGGCCTGCTGGTCGTGGCGACCGGATGCCCGGGGATCGCCGGAGTAGTCGGTGCGGCCTGCATCAAGAACGGCACCGCCGATTGCTGCCTGATCGGCGACCCCCCGGCGACGGGGACCTTCAACTGCTCTCACGAAGAGTGCGGCGATGTCTGGACTCCGGTGTCCGTGCCACACCTTGTGCACCTTTCACAGGGCTTCAAGGACCCCGTCACCATCGGTGCCGCAAACTGCGCGTGGGACAAGTACCGCTGCGAGAACGGGTGGTGAAAGTTCGTAGAGCACACCTCGGCGACGTGCCAGACCGAGACGATTCCCCAGACAACCGTGTGTCCGTGACTCATGCACCACGAATCCTGAATCGCGCGGGATACGCCGCCGGGTGGCTCGTCGCCGGCGTGCTCCTGCTTGCTGCCGCTTCCAAACTCGCGGACCTCCCGGCCTTCCTCGGCGAACTCCGCGCGTGGGAGATGCTGTCATCCGACCGCCTGCGATGGACCATCGGCACCGTGATCCCATGCCTTGAGCTCTCTCTTGGGCTGTGCTGGTGTCTGAACGTCGGACGATCGATCGTCATGGGGTCGAGCGCGGTCCTGCTTGCCACCTTTGCGATCACATACGCCTTGGAGTCCGCGTACGGCCATCCCGCGTGTGCCTGCTTCGGGCTTCTCCGCCTTCGCGCAGACATGGACGCGTCCGTCTCGATGGTCATCGCTCGCAATGCGGCGCTGGTAGCCGCGGGCACCGTCGCGTCGTATGTCACACGGAAGCGTGGATTCGAGCGAATGGCTGCGGTGGCGGCGTCCGCCGAGTTTCATGACCCGGCCGCGCGTTGCGCCTCATGCCGAGGGTGGACCCTCATCGAACTTGTGCTTGTCATCGCGCTTATGGCGGTCATCCTGGCGCTCGGTCTGCCGTCGCTCGCGGGTGTTCGCGACCGCGGGCGCCAGGTGCGAACCCTCTCGAACCTGTGATCGAATGCCACGGTCTTTTCCAACTACGGCAACGACTTCGCCGACCACTTCCCGTTCTTCGTCGATCCCACGACGCCCACTTCAGTCATCCGGTCCGACGGCCTGGGCCTGGCGATCGTCGCGCGTTACTTTGACACGAGCGTCGACTGGCCCATCGCGCTCGCGGACGGCTACTACCAGGGGCGGGCGTCGCCCGCGTGGAACGACGACTTTTCGCCTACCGGGCTTTACTTCTACCCGTGCGCGTTCATCGCTCAACCGGAGTTCTGGAACCCCAAATCGCGGATGGCCCCGCCCGCGCAACTCGGCCCGACGCGGACGTTCCAGGTCCTGTTCCCGCCCCACAAGGTCCTGCTTGCCACCGATTTCAGCGCTCGGACGGGGAGCGTCTCCGAATGGCGCATCGCCGCGGCATGCGTGGACGCACACGCGGAGGTCGTCCCTCGATCCCGTGCACTGCCGCAATACCACCTCGGCGACGGCGGCCCTCCCTGGAGCATCGACGTTGCGAGCACCCAGTCCATGCTCCACACCATCGATGGCGTACGAGGGCGTGATATCGAGTAGCCGGCTCGTGTGGCACGGTCATTCGCCGCCGGAGCCGACTCGACGGGTTCCTTGACGGGCGGCAGAACCTCCGGATGGGGCGCCGGGGTTCGGCGTGCTCGCCGAGCCCCGCCGAGCGGCCTTTACCCTGCTCCTACGCTCACTGCGACCATGGCCATCGTCTCCTCTCAGGTCATCATCGGGCTCGAAGTGCACGTGGAGCTCTCCACCCGCACCAAGATGTTCTCCCGCGCGCCGAGCCCGGCGCACCGCGCCCATCACCACGCGGCTCCCAACACCCTCACCGACCCCACGGTGCTCGCCCTGCCCGGCGCGCTGCCCGTGCCCAACGCGCACGCCCTCGAACTCGCGATCCGCGTCGGGCTCGCGCTCAACTGCCGCATCGCGGAAGTCACCCGCTGGGACCGCAAGTCATACTTCTACCCGGACATGCCCAAGGCCTACCAGATCAGCCAGTTTGACCTGCCGATCTGCGCCGACGGTGTGGTCCACGTGCCCGCGGATGACCCCGCGCAGCCGCCCCTGCGCGTCGGGATCATCCGCGCCCACCTCGAAGAAGACGCGGGCAAACTCCTCCATGAGGCCCCGGGGGGTGCCGCCATCGACTTCTCGATCGTCGACTACAACCGCGCGGGCACCCCGCTGCTGGAGATCGTCACCGAGCCCGACTTCCGCGCGCCGGACCAGGTGGTGCGCTTCGCGAGAGACCTCCGCACCATCTGCCGCAACCTCGGCGCGACCGAGGGCGTGATGCAGAAGGGACACATGAGGTTCGAGCCGAACATCAACTGCGTGCTCACGCTCGAGGGTGGGCGCACCGTCCGCACGCCCATCGTGGAGATCAAGAACCTCAACTCGTTCAAGTCCCTTCGGGACGCCATCGAGCACGAGGCCTCGGAGCAGCCCCGGCGCTGGCTGGCCGACCGCCGCGAGTTCGGCCCGGGCACCAAGACCACGCGAGGGTGGGACGATGCGCGGGGCGTCACGGTGCTGCAGCGTGAGAAGGAAGACGCGCACGACTACCGCTACTTCCCCGATCCCGACCTCGCACCCGTCCGCGTCGAGCCCGCGTGGGTGCAGTCGATCCGCGACGCGCTCCCGCCGTTGCCCGCCGAGCGCTCCGCGACGTACACGCGCGACTGGGAAATCCCCGCCGCCGACGCCGCCGCCATCGCCGCGGAACGCGCCGCCGCCGACCTGCTCGAAGCCGCCGTCGGCGCACTGTCCCAGCTCGGCATCCCGCCCGTGCGCGGCGGCCGGGCCGCGGCGAACATCATCGTGCAGGTCCTGCTCCCCCGCGCGTCCGAAGACGGACCGCCCGCACTATCGCCCCTGTGGCTCGCCGCCATCGTGAAGCTGCGCGACGAGGGGTCGCTCAGCAACCAGGGCGTCGCGCCGATGCTCGACGCCGCCGCCCATGACACGCCGCCTTCGCCGGACTCGCCCGATGGCGCCTTCCGCCGCGCCACGGACGCCGCTCGTGCCGCGGGGCTCCTCGTCGTGCGGGACGACGCCGCACTGCATCAATGGGCAAGGTCGGTGATCGACGCGAACCCGAAGGTTGCGGCGGATGTTCGCGCCGGCAAGCTCGCCGCCGCGGGCCGGCTCGTGGGCGAGGTCATGAAGCTCTCTGGCGGCAGCGCGGATGCGAAGTCCGCGCGCGAGGTGATCCTGAGCCTCCTGAGCCAGACCTAGCGCGCCGCGTCGAGCGCGCGGCACAGGGCGGCCTGCTCGAGCGCCGGCGCTCGGTTCTCCGGCAGGTCCAACTCCTCGCACAGTTCCGTGAGCGTCCGCGGCCGCCCGCCCCATCCGAAGCGCGCCACCAGCAGTCGCGCATCCGCTTCGCTCGGTCCGCCCGCGACGGCCACCCGCCGGACGCGCGCGTCCGGCTCGAGCCACCGCTGCCATTCGCAGAGCGTCCGAGTCCAGTCTCCCAGCGCCTCCCGACCCCCCGCCATCGGGGCCGCACGCCCGGACCACGGACCCCCAGCGGCCTTCACGCGCCGCGCCACCACGCGATCCACCGCGAGCCCCACTCCCGCCGCCACGCGCCCTCCACGCGCCGCGTCGATCGAGTCCACCGCGGTGCTCGCCGCGGCGATGGCCTCGCCAAGCAACGCCACCATCGGGCCAGCGGGCGTGCGCTCGATCGGGCTGCCAACACGGGCCTCGATGGTCGTGACAATCACACGGAGCTGGGATCGCACCAGCTCGGCCTTCAGCCTGGCAGCCCATCGCAGATCGGTCTCGATGCGGTCGAGCGCCGCCGCCGCCGGATGGAGCCGCGATAACCCCGCCACGCCCGCCGCAGCCCGGCGCCGCAGCGACTGATAGGCGCTCAGCCTTACCCGCTCCTCAAACGGGACCGCCGCACCGCGGGCCCGCGCCGCCCGGAGGAGTTCCTCCAGCGTTGCGGGGGCGGGCCCGCCAAGGCCCTCGTTCGCGGGCTTCGCACGCAGCGACCCCTCGTCCACCAACCCCGTCTCCAGCACGCCACGCTCAAGAAGATCGCGCAGCAGGCCCGCCCGCGCCAGGTTGATCGCGCGGCGGATGCTCGCCGGACTCCGCCGCGTCGCCTTCACCATCGCCTGCAGCGTGACACCCCGCGCACGCGCCCGTCTCAGCACCCGACCTTCACGCTCCCGCAGGGGCGGCGCGTGCCCGAACATCGGCCTCTCCGCCTCCGCACGCTGCAGAACCTGTCGCACCGCTTCACGGCTGCGCCCCGTCTTCCCCGCCAGACGCCCCGCCGCCTTGTTCAGCGACCATCCCAGGCACCGGCGATATCTCGCGGCTCGCGCCACGATCCGCGCCGTCTCCGCCGCCGAAAGCCTCGCGGACCGCACCGCACCACGGTCGAGCCCCTCGTGCGACCTCTCGAACGCCTCCACCATCTCACGCCGAACGACCACACGCGCCGATCGCCGCCCGTCCCGCACCCGGAGCGTCGGGAGCCCGCGGCGGCGCAGCCTGGACAGCGTGGCGCGGCTCACTCTCCACCGCTCCGAAATCTCGTCCAGGCCCAGGCTGTCCGGCACCTCCGCCTCGGTCAGCCCCGCGTGCTCGCACAGTCGCTGCAGAAGCACGGGCATCGAGGCCAGCAGTTCCGATCCCTCCATCAGACGTGGTCGGACGATCTGCGCCCGATACCCCGTCACCGCCTGGCACACCCAGTCTTCCGGGTACTTCACGCCCGGCTCGATGCTCAGGCACAGACGCTCCGCCCGCTCGATGTCACGGAGCAGCGCCTCCCGAGGGGCAAAGCGGAGCTGCGCCTCAAGGTCTCGTATCGCGTCGATCGGCTGCTCGGGCAGTCGCGGCACACCGGACAGTAGGGATCAGGCCCTCAGGGGCAGGCTCCGCCCGCCAGCACCCCGATGAGCGCCGTCACATCGTCCTGATCCAGGTTGCCGTCCTTGTTGAAGTCCGGATTGAGGCCCACGATCGAGTCGCCGCCGGCGACGATGTCGATCAGGAAGCTCACGTCGTCCTGGTCCGCATTGCCGTCGGCGTTGAGGTCCGGGTCGCACGGCGGGCACCCGGTTGAGCCGCAGAACAGCGGAATGCGTGCGACGGTGCTGAAGGCGGTGCCCGCGGGCCCCGCGGGATCCGTCACTCGCCACTGGGCGAAGATGACCTGCCCGGGCTGGAAGAAGTTGACCGAGAGGGCGCTGTGCGCCGTGGCAATGCCCAGGCCGGCGCCCACACCCTCGGTCGGGCCGGAGTAGAGCGTCCGGGCCGGATTGATGCGGCCGTTCACCGGCGGGCTGAACGAGATCACGAGCTCCGCGTTCGCGCCCCCGAGCGCGCCGTCGAGCCCGATGCGGAAGTCATCGATGCCCAGCATGCCCGGGGAGAGAACGATGGTCCGCGGGATGATGCCGCCCGAGCCCGCGGCGCCCCCGCCGAGGTTCGTCGCCTGGTCAGCCGCCCGATTGATGAAGAGCGTGGGATGATCGAACGGGAACGTGCGGTTCGCCACTCGGGGGTCCGTCAGCGCGTTCTGGAGGAAGTCCTGGATCACCTGCGCGTCCTGGGGCGGGAGGGGCACGATCTGGTTCATCACCGGGTCGCGATTGTCCGCGAACTGCACCGGCGCACCGGGGGCGCGGGCGTAGAACTGGATCACCTGTGTCAGCGTCGTGAACATCCCGTTGTGCATGAAGTTGTTCTTGAGCCCCACATTCCGCAGGCCGGGCACCTTGAACCGCCCACGGTCATTGGGGTCGCCCGTCACGACCTGCCGACCGAGGTCCTCCTGGGGCGGGCGCAGCCCGATGTTGCGGAAGCCGAAGCCCGTGAGCTGCTGGTTCGCCACGCTGTGGCACACCGCGCACGAGTGCGCCTGGAACGCGTTGAAGCCCTGCACCTGCTGGGGCGTCATCGCGGTGTTGTCCCCCGCCAGGAAGCGGTCCCAGGGCGTCTGGTCGGAGATGAGCGTGCGCTCGTAGGTGGCGATGGCGAAGGCGATCCGCCTCGCGTTGATCTGGTCGGTGCCGAACGCGCGCCGGAAGAGCTCCGGGTAGCTCGGGTTGCCCGCGAGCGCGGACGCCACATCCGCCGGATGAGAGGTCGCCAGCGCCAGCGGGCGCGCCGTCCGCAGCTTCTCGGAGATCGCGCTCCAGTCGATGCCGTCGTGGCCCATCTCCGTGCTGCTCACGGGGGGCGCAACACTCTGCGCCTCCAGCGCGCCCCCGGCGTTCAGGGCCACCTGCCCCGTCTGCGGATCGATGAACTGCGGGCCCGCTCGCCCGTCCCAGAAGAGCTGCGGCGCATACGCCGCGTTGATCGGCGAGTTGGCCGCACGCCCGGTCACCTGCACGCCGGTGCCGAAGAGCGCGTCGCGCAGCATGTCGTTGTCCGCGTCGGAACGCACGATGCCAGCGGAGCCGAAGACATCGTCCGGGGTGTTGAACACTCCGTCGGACCCGGGGTTTCGGACCCGCGGCCGGGGGTCCGTGCCCGCGCCCGTCATCTGGTGGCACGTCGCGCACGCCACCACGTTGGAGGTGGAGAGTTGCTCGTCCCAGAAGAGAATCTTGCCCAGGACTCGCTTCTCTTCGGTGATCGGGTTGCCCGGCGGAACGGGCACCGGAGGCAGCACAGCCCGTGCGGCCGGGGCCAGACCGATAAGTGCGGCGCTGGCCAGCAGCCACGCCGCGGAAGCGCTCCGCGCGACAGTCATCTTCATGTTCGCACCCCTGTGGGCCTCTCGCTTGCTCCTGCGGCTCGCAGCCGCAGCCGTGCAAGGTCAACGGATCGAAGGGGGCCCTATTGCGGCGGCCACCGGCAAAAAAATCCCCCGCTCGGCGCGGGGGAAGGTGGGGTCAACGTTCGGCGGTGGGGATCAGCCCTGGGCCATCTTGGCGGCCTTGGCCTTGGCGTCATCGAGCGTACCAACGTACATGAACGCGCCCTCGGGCAGATCGTCGCCCTCGCCGTTGCACAGACGCTCGAACGAGTCGATCGTGGCCTCCAAGGGGGAGTCAACGCCCTTGAAGCCCGTGAACTGCTCCGCGACGTGGAAGGGCTGCGAGAGGAAGCGCTCGATCTTCCGGGCGCGGCTCACGGTCTTCTTGTCCTCTTCCGACAGTTCGTCGACGCCCAGAATCGCGATGATGTCCTGGAGGTCCTTGTACCGCTGCAGAATGCGCTGCACGCGCTGGGCCACGCGGTAGTGACGCTCGCCGATGATCTGCGGGTCCAGAATCCGCGACGTGGAGGCGAGCGGGTCCACCGCCGGATAGATGCCCTTCTCGGCGATGCCACGGGAGAGAACGATGAACGCATCCAGGTGCGCGAAGGTCGTCGCGGGAGCGGGATCGGTCAGGTCGTCCGCGGGGACGTAGATGGCCTGTACCGAAGTGATGGCGCCCTTGCTCGTCGACGTGATGCGCTCCTGCAGCGCGCCCATCTCCGTGGAGAGGGTGGGCTGGTATCCCACCGCGCTGGGCATGCGGCCCAGCAGAGCGGACACCTCGGAACCGGCCTGCGTGAAGCGGAAGACGTTGTCCACGAACATCAGGGTTTCCTTGCCCGACGCATCGCGGAACTCCTCGGCCATGGTCAGCGCCGAGAGCGCCACGCGGAGACGCGAGCCCGGGGGCTCGTTCATCTGGCCGAACACCATCGCCACCTTGTCCAGCACGTGGGCCTTCTTGCCCTCCGCGTCCGTGTACTCGGCTTCCTTCATCTCGCGCCACAGGTCGTTGCCCTCGCGCGTGCGCTCGCCCACGCCGGCGAACACGGAGTACCCGCCGAAGTTCTTGGCCACGCGGGCGATCATCTCCTGGATCACGACGGTCTTGCCGACGCCGGCGCCGCCGAACAGCCCGATCTTGCCGCCTCGGACGAACGGGCACAGCAGGTCGATGACCTTGATGCCGGTCGCAAGGATCTCGGTGTTCGGGTTGAGCTGCGCAAACTCGGGCGGGCTCTTGTGAATCGGCTGACGCTTCGTCGCGTTCACCGGCCCGGCCTTGTCGATGGGGTTCCCAAGCAGATTGAACACGCGACCCAGCACGCCCTCGCCCACGGGCACCGTCACCGGGCCGCCGGTGTCGACGCAGTTCATCCCGCGCTGCAGCCCGTCGGTGGACCCGAGCGCCACCGCACGCACGCGCCCGCCGCCCAGGTGCTGCTGCACCTCGCCCACGAGATCAAGGTCGCCCGCCTTGGTCTGGGCCTTGACCTGCAGCGCGTTGTAGATTTCCGGGAGCGAGTCCTCGGCGAACTGCGCGTCGAAGGTGGAGCCGATGACCTGTGTGATCGTGCCGCTGGTGGCCATTCCAACCTCTCTAAAGTGAATCCCCATCGATCCGAACAATCTCCGATCGGGCCGCTCCCGATTGAAGGGGTGAAGGATAGCGGGGTGCGCGCGATGTGGCCAGCGCACGCGATCGGATCCTGCGTGCCGCGTTCCGGCCCGCTGCACCACGCGTGCGGACGGAGCTGGCTCGATTCACCCACCCGCCAAGGCGCGTTGGCCGCTGGTCTGCCGATTCGCGCGCGCCGCCCGCCTCCCGAGCGACGGCGGTCTCAAGCTGCCACGTCGGGATGTGGTTATGGGACTTAATGCCGATTGCCGGCGATGGCCAGGAACAGAAGAACCCAACACCCCCTACAGGAGGGGGTCGCGGGCGTCCCGATGACTCCCCATTGTGGTCGAAAAATCGGGGCCTTTGCAGAGACAAGTTATGGCAAGTGTGCCACTTGAGGCCTCGAGCGACGCCAAAATAAAATGAGTGAGAATACCCAATCTTCGGCTTGCCTTCCGGTGCAGTCTCGATAGCCTCTTGAGTGTGCTCGCGGTGCGGGCACTGGAGAGAGATTGGGACCACATCTATCTCATGATGTGGACGGCCCAGAGTGGGGCGCAAGGGGGGTCCTTGGCCCGGTTCGAGTTGAGAGGAGACAGGACATGAAGAAGCTTCTCGGTATCGCGGCAGTGGCTGCGCTCGCTTCGGCGGCGCAGGCGGACATTCTCATGACGTTCGACGAGGGCATTTTCCTCGCGGTGGACGTCGTTCCCGTCGGCACGTACTACACCGGCGTGACCTTCGGCAGCAGCACCACCGGCTCGCCCCTGGTTTCCCGTAACCGCCTCCTCGGCGGGTACAACGTCTCGTCCTGGCCCTCCGGCAACCAGACCGGCTCCGGCGAGTACTGGGTCTACGGCGACGTCGGCGTGACCAGCGCGCTCGACGGCTCGGGCAACGACGGCCGCATCACCTTCGACAACGGCGACGCGACCTACGTCGAAGTCGGCTACTCCTGCAACAGCACCTTCTTCCTCGAAGCCTACGACATCAACAACAACCTGCTCGACACCGACTCGGGCGCCGCCAACCTGCGCTTCATCAACAGCAACGGCGCCGGCCCCGGCACCCTCCGCGTTGACGCCCCCCTGGGCCAGTTCATCAAGTACGTGATCGTGCACGACACCGGCAACTTCTGGGTGATCGACAACGTCCGCACGGACGCGTCGGGCATCACCCCCGCCCCCGGCGCCGCCGCCCTCCTGGGCCTGGGCGCCCTGGCCGCCGGCCGCCGCCGTCGCGCCTGATCGCCGATCTCTTCTGGAGTGGAGAGTTCACGCGGGACCCCGGTTTCGACCGGGGTCCCGTTCTTTTTGCTGCTGCCAGAACCCCGCCTCACCGTTTCGGCTCGGGCTCGGACGGGAAGTCCGGCCCGATGAAGAACGGGGCCCAGGTCTCTTCCCGCCTCGATCGCGCGAGGCTCGTGAACGCCGCGAATCCGAACGGCATCTCCGGCCCCTCCTCCCGCTCCTGGCTGGCGCTGTTGATCTCCTCGATCAGCTCGTGGCTCAGGGCGTGGATCGCTCGAATCTCGTGCAGGGGAAGCGTGAAGACCTCGCCCTCGGGGGTCTCGACCTGGAACACCGTGCACTCCACGTCGTGCGCAAGGCCTCGCACACCGGGCATGTCCGTGACCGAGCAGGCGAAGACCGGCGTAATGGCACCGATGCCGATGCGCTCGCCGCGGGTCGTGATGATCGCGAGCCTGCCGTCGAACATCGCCGCGTGCTCCGGGTCGTCGCTCCGACCCTGGGAGTAGATCGCGGAGAGCGACGTGAGCATCTCGCGGACGACGTTCTGCCAGAAGGCCTCTCGGGTCTCGGCCAGGTCGGCCAGACCGCCGGCGGAAACGCCCCGGAGCGATCGCTTCGGGGCTGTGCGGGGCTTGGGGGCGGGGTTGGGCATCGTGGCCTCCGGGTCGCCGGGTGATCCTACGTTGCAAGTGCTGCACCGTCCGGCCCGAACCAGTGCAGCCTCGTGGCCCGAACGCCGACCGTCGCGCCGACATCCACTCGGGGCGGCAGGCCGCACCGGCAAAGGACCTCGGCACCGCCCGGCAGCGACATCCACACATCCCACTCACCGCTCACGAATGTCACCGAGTTCACCCTGGCGCGGATCGTGGCATCCTGATCCCCCAGAACGCACTCGCGGGGCCGTATTCCGAGCGTGCCCCGGCCGTCCCGTACCTGGGTCGGCACCGGCACCCGCTGAGAGTCCGAACCATCGGGCGTGAACACCCCGCCGGAGACCGACCCGGCGAGCATGTTCATGGGGGGCGAGCCCAGGAACGACGCGACGAAGGTGCTCGCGGGCCGCGCGAAGAGATCGTCCCCCGTGCCGGTCTGCTCCACCCCGCCCGAGCGCAGGATGAGCAGTCGGTCGCCGATGGCCATGGCCTCTTCGTGGTCGTGGGTCACGTACAGCACCGGGCACCCGAGCCCGCGCAGCAGCGTGCGCAGCCCCGGGCGCAGTCGCACTCGCGCCGGCGCATCCAGGCTCGCCAGGGGCTCATCCAGCAGCGCAAGGCCCGGGCTGGAGGCGAGCACGCGGGCGAGGGAGGCGAGTTGCCGCTGCCCGCCGCTCAGCGTCGAGGGCGCCCGCGTGAGGAGATCGGTGATGCCCAGCGCCTCCGCGGACGTTCGGGCGAGGCGCCTGGCATCCGCCCTGCCCCGCAGTTCGCCCGAGAGCGCGATGTTCTGCTCCACGGTCAGGTGCGGGTACAGCGCCGGCTCCTGCGAGGCCAACGCCACACCCCGTGCATGGGGAGGCAGGGCGGCGAGGCTCCTCCCCGTCAGCCGAACCTCGCCCTCGCTCTTTTCCAGGCCCGCCAGGGCCCGCAAGAGCGTGGTCTTGCCCGAGCCCGTCGGCCCCAGGACCGCGAGAACCTCCCCCGGACCTGCGGCCAGCGACACGGCGCGGAGCGCCCCGCGCCCGTCGGGCCACGTCACGCAAAGGGAGTTGACGCGGAGGCCGTCCACCGCGTGAGGGTACGGGCGAGCCGGTACAGCCGTCACGACCGGAGCACCCAAAGCCCGGTGCGCGTGAAGCAGGCAAGTGTCGGATCGCGACGTCCGATGCTGCTCCGTCATCGCCAAGGAGGGCACTCATGGGACCGTCCGAGAAGACGTTCAATCAGGTGAAGTCGATCCTGGGCAAGCTCGATCGCTCGATCGACCAACTCCGCGCGCAGCGCACGGTTCCGCCGACGCCCGCGCCGGTGGACGCCGGCCGGAACCAGCCCGCGGCGGTACCCGCCGCGCCACAGCCCGCGCGCCCGACCAGCATGTACGGGCGCGCCACACCCCTGAGGTAACACGACTGTCAGTGCGAGTCGATCGCCCGGGCCTCTGGCTCGGGCGGTTGCACTTTTGACGCCCGCGACCGTGTTCCGCACTCGGGGCACCGGAGTTCAGGCACACCCGCCAGCGAATAGCCGCACACGTGGCAGCACCCGTGCCGCATCGCGCGCGTCACGATGACGTGGCGGGTCGCCCGCAGCCCGCCATAGACCACGAGCGCCGCCACGGACACCACGCTCAGCGGCGCCCGGATCACCACGTGCGTGTACGTCGCGCCGCCCCGGAGGGGCCTCGCCCGCACCGCCCTGGGGCTCGAGGCCTTCACCGTCGGCAGCCCCCACGCCGAGGAGAGCCAGGCCCGGGGCGAAAACAACCGCAGCGGCAGCGGCGGAGTGACCTTCAACGACGCCGGCCTCACCACAAGGTCCTGATACTCAACCACCAGGATGTTGTCCTGAACCTGTACGGAGACGGTCCACGCGTCCAGCCACACGCTGAGCACCAGGCTGCCGGGCCACGCGAGCGCAAAGGCCACGCACACCCAGCGGGCAAGGCGCGCGCCCCACCTCGCGGTGTGCCCCCACCACGTGGAAGCGTGTGATGAAGCGGCCACGCGGGCCGCTCCCGTCGGCTGCCCTGCGGACGCCGCGCCCCGCTCATCCACCTGCTGCGTGTGCATGCGGCTGCGCTCCCGCGCCCCCACGCGGTTCGGCGTGCCCGCATGCTACCACACACGCACGATCAGCGGCGGCTTCTCCCACGCCGGTCCGCGGCTTCACGCCGCCGGCTCATCGCGAACCCGCCCGTCACGACCAGCGCCGCCAGAGTTCCCGGCCCGGGCAGCACCGTCAGCGTCGCATCGAACTCTGAGATCGCGAACCCCGGCGAGGTGTCCCCCGCGGGGCCCGGCACCCGAGAGAGCACGTCCACCGTGTAGGTGTACGTGCCAGGCTGGAGCACGCCATCGATATCGAACTCGCCCCACGGCGCCGTGATGTCCGTGCCCGGTCCGGACAGGCTGATCCGCCGCGGGGTCGGGTCAAACGGCTCGTCGAAGGGCAATCCGGGCAGCAGCCCCGACAGACTGAACGGGCTCGCCTGGTTCACCGAGAACACGATGCTCATGAACGAGCGGCCGGTCGCCGTCCCCGTCCCGAAAAAGAACCCCGGCTCCAGCACGTACGACCCGCTGATGCTGATCGCCTCCGGCGTGGTGTCAGAGATCATCCGCGCCCGGGCCCGGCTGGACACCGGCCCGGGATCCGCGTTGAACACCGCCAGCGCGTCCGCCGTTACGTCCCACGGCCCAAGCCCGGGCGCCGCGTGCGTCTGCTGGGCCGTCTCGGTCACAATCGAGGCAAACGCGGTGGTCTCCCGCGTCTGCGAGTGATAAATGATGCCCGCCGAGGCCTGCAGAGTGGCGAGAGCGGACGCGGCGATCGCAAGTGTGCGCATTCGGACCTCCACGCGGGAGCCAACTCCCTGTGGAAACATGCCAAACAGATCGTCCCCGCACCACCCATTTCACGAAACTAGTTCTAGATGGTTCCGGGCACGCCGTTTAGGAAAGCAGCCCCCCACCCCGGTTGACGGGGGCGATAGACTACCCGAGGCCGGTGGGGTGGTCGGACCGACGGGAGGACACGTGAAGACGGCATGCTCTACGGTTTCGGTTGCACTGGCGCTGGCTCTCGCCGGATCCGCCGCGGCACAAACGGTCCACTCCGAAACCTTTGACCAAACCGGCGACTACCAGGGCTGGTCGGTCAACGGGCAGCAGATGATCTTCGAGGGCGGCGAGAACCTCACCCGCTACATGGGCGTCCCCTACCTCGACTTCTGGGGGATCACGCTCGCCAATGACACCGCGCCCGAGTTGCTCGGTGATCTCACCCGGCACGGTGGCGAGTATCTCTCGCTGGAACTCAGTGTCCGCGTCAGCCGGTTCGACAACTTCTTCGGCGATCCCATGGACCCGAGTCTCCGGCCCCTGGTGCTTCAACTCATCGACGAGGGAAACTCCTCAGACCCGACGGACGACGTGTCGGTCTACTTCGTCGGCGAGGGCTGCCCCAGGCAGGGTGAAGAGTGGCGCACACGGCGCTTCTCCATCCCCCTCTACGGGCACGAAGCTCTGCCGGCCGGGTGGGGCGGCACCGGCGACGAAGACCCCACGACCTTCGAGCCCCGCCTGCCTCCCGGGCGAACATACGGCAGCGTCATCCGCAGCGTGGACCGCCTTCAGTTCACGACTCTCCAACCGGGGTACTTCTACGCCCCGAGTTTCTGGGAGGCGGGGTTTGACTCCGTCCTCGTGGCGCCCGCGCCGTGCGACCCGGATTACAACCTCGACGGCAACGTGGATCAGGACGACGTCGCGTACATCACCAATGTCATCGCGGGCGGCCCCAATCCCTTCAACCGCGACCCCGATTTCAACCTCGACGGCACCGCGAACCAGGACGACATCGAGGCGCTGATCAACAGCGTCGCGGGCGGCGCCTGCCGATAGCCCGCCTCACGATCCGGGCAGGTACTTGTCGATCCAGTCGTCCTGACGCATGACCGCCGCGCGGTTCCGCCGGTCCCGCGCTTCCTGCCTCCGCTGCGCCAGGCGGAACACCGCCGCGACCAGCCTCGTGTCCCGGAGTTCGGGCTCTTTCGCGCGGCTGCGGAGGAACTTCGCCCACCACGGCGCATGCCGATCGATCAACTCGTCCTCCAGCGACACAAACATCTGCGACGAGCCCGGGTCGCCCTGACGTCCGGCGCGTCCGATGAACTGCCGGTCGATCCGCTTGGCCCCGTGCATCTCGGTGAGCAGCACGTGCAGCCCCCCCGCCGCCAACGCCGCCGCGTCCGGCTTGATGTCCGTTCCGCGCCCGGCCATGTTCGTCGCGACGGTGATCGCCGCGCGACTCCCGCCCTTGCCCGCCTTGGAGATGAAGTCCGCCTCCTCCTTGTCGAAGTTCGCGTTCAGCACCTGGTGCTCCAGCCCCCGCAGTTGCAGCAGGCGGCTGAGGAGCTCGCTCGCGCGGATGGACCGCGTGCCCACCAGCACGGGCCGACCCGCGCGGTGGATCGCCTCGATCGACGCGGCGATCTCGTTCCACTTGTCCCGCTGCGTGCGGAAGACACGCAGCGGCATCGTCACCCGCGCGATGGGCCGGTTCGTCGGGATCACCGTCACCGGCCGGGCATAGACAGACTCAATCTCCCCCACCGCGTCCGCGGCGGTGCCCGTCATGCCGCACAAGAACGGGTACGTTCGATAGAACCGCTGGAAGCTGAGCCTCGCGAGCGTCTCGCGGTCGGCGGTGACCTCCAGCCCCTCCTTGGCCTCAACGGACTGGTGCAGCCCGTGCTCCCACTGGCGATCCAGCAGGAACCGGCCCGTGTACTCGTCCACGATCATGACCTTGCCTTCGACGATCTGATAGTGCTGGCCATGGAGGTAGCAGTACCGGGCCACCAGCGCCTGCCGGACCAACTCTTCCCCCCGGCGCGTGGCCTTCCAGATCGGCTCCCCGCCCCGCTCGATGAGTTCCGCCGCGAGCACCGCCAGCCGGTCCTTCCCGCGCGGCTTGAGGTCCGCGCGGCGCTGCACATGATCGACCGTGAAATCGGGCCCTTCGTCCAGCCTTCCCGCGAGCGAGGCGGCTTCTCGATAGACCTTCGCCATGTCATCCTCTCGCCGAGCACGGGCGATGATGAGGGGCACCACGCCCTCGTCGATGAGCACGGCGTCCGCCTCGTCCACCAGCGCGGCACGCAGGCCGGGGACCATCGGGCCCTCCCCGCCGCCCGCGTCATGCCCGGAGGCGCCCTGGATGTGCCGCGCCGCCCAGGGAGTCGTGGCCCGTCCGAGCCGAATCTGGTCCCGCAGCCAGTCCGCGACGATCTGCTTGGGCGTGCCGTAGACGATGCCCCGCGCGTACACCGGGTACCGGTCCGCGGGCTCCATCTCCTGCGTGATGGCGCCGACTTCCAGCAGGCAGCGCCGATAGATGGGCCGGCGGCTGGCGGCGTCTCGGGCCGCGAGATAGTCGTTCACGGTGAAGACATGCAGCCTGCGACGGGACCACGCGATGAGCGGCGCCGCCAGCGAGCCCGTCAGCGTCTTGCCCTCGCCGGTGAGCATCTCCACCACGCGCCCGTGGTAGAGCGCCAGCGCGCCCATGAGCTGAACCTCGTACGCCTCTTCCCCCGTGACGCGCCGCGCCACCTCGCGCACCGCGGCGAGGCCCCGGCGGACGATCGCCTCGTCCTGCCTGGACCTCACGAACAGCTCCCGGAGGTCGCTGATCGTCGCGTCCAGCGCGCCGTCGGACATGTTGTGAAACTCGCCGGAGAGCGACGCCGCGAGACGGGCCTGCTCCAGCAGGAAGGGCGCCGCGTGCCGCCGGTGCCTGAGCCGGGTCAGCACGCGGGTCGCCGCAAGGTCGATGCCCTTTGGCACCTCGGGCCTCATGCGCCGGCTGCGGAAGGACTCGTACAGGGCGTTGTAGTGCGTGAAGACCTGTGTCATGGTCAGACCTTCGCGCGGCCCTGCAGGGTCTTGCGCAGCCGATCCGTCCACTGCACCAGCAAGGGCTTGGAGGAGAGCTCGAACCGCAGGCTCACGCGCTCGCCCGGGCGGCCCCGCCCGTCCAGCACCAGCCCGGGGCCGGGCGTCGCCTCATCCCCCGCCGGGAAGAAGTACCCGCGGAAGACCTCGCCCTTGGCCAGCAGCCCGGATTGCTCCTGCCTGTCGATCTCGATGGGCCCGCCCCCCGCGTGCCCGACCGACGGGTGGGGCAGCTCACGCGTGCCCGCGACCAGCACGCGGTCCTTGATGCACGTGAACGTGTCCCGCGGGCCGGACATGAGCCGCCCCTCGACGGTGTACGGCTCGGTCACGATCCACGACGACTCGGGCTGCGTCAGGACCGCGGTCACGCGGAGCGCACGATCGTCCACGATCTCGCAGATCGGGCTGCCCTCCTCGAGGAACGCGCCCACCAGCGTCGCAGGGTCGTTCGTCACGACCACCCCGTCGTGCGGCGCCACGATCGTGAGCCCGGCCAGACGCTGATCGATCAGGTCCACGTGCTCGCGGAGCGTGCGGCAGTAGTCCGAGGCCACCTGCGACTCCGCGATGTTGCGCGCCACGCTCGCGTCGCGCTTCGACTCGGCCTCCTGCAACTGCGCCACCGCGTGCCGGCGCTCCGCCACCAGGCGGTCGCTCTCCATCGTCACGATGGCGTCGCCCTTCTTCACGCGCTGCCCGGGACGGACGTGCGCCCTGGCCACGAAGCCGTCCGCCGCGCTGTAGAGCGTGGCTCGGTGCACCGGCTCCAGCACGCCGACCGCCCGCCGCCGGTCCGGCGCGGGGATCACGCCCACCAGCAGCAGCGCCACGCCGATGAGCGCGAGGCTGGTCAGCAGCGCCCTCCCGCGACGGTGAGCCAGGTGCGGGCTCGTGGCCAGCCAGTGCGCAAAGCCCCCGACCGGCATGATGAACCACGTGGCGGCGGTCCACACCGCCAGAAACAGCCCCAACGCGAACATCTTGCCCATCACATAGAGCGTGATGGAGACGAACAGGAACATGCGATACGCCATCGCCGCCACGCCGTAGACCAGCAGGATCACCGCCTCCGAGAGCACGCCGGTGGGGGGCACGGCCCCGCGCACGCGGTACACGTGCTTCTGGAAGAGGAACTTGAGCATCTGGTTCGACCGGTGGGCGAGGTTGGGCACCTCGAGCCAGTCGGAGAGGATGTAGTACCCGTCAAACCGCATGAGCGGGTTGGCGTTGAAGACCACCGTCGCGACGCTGGAAAGGAAGAGCACGTTGTACGCCACCTGGTGCAGCGTGCTGCCCTCCGGGGTCTGCAGCCACACAAACGCCGCGATCGCCGCGAGGAAGAGCTCGAAGATCATGCCCCCCGCACCGACCGCCATGCGCTGCCACTTGCTCTTGAAGGCCCACGCCGCGGTCGCATCCACGTACGGGGAGGGCACCAGCACAAGCAGCATCGCGCCGAACTCCGGCACCTGCCCGCCCAGCCTCTTGCAGATCACGCCGTGCCCGAGCTCGTGCCAGAGCTTCGTCGCCACGAACACCACGCCCATGAGGAACAGGTTGTCGGGCGAGACCGCCGAATCCACCCCGGAGATCAGCGTCTCCCAGTGGGGCAGCAGGCTCACGAGCGCCGCCGCCACCAGCGCCGCCCAGGCCATGAAGCCCCATCGGTTCAGGAGCGGCCGCATCACCGGCTCGATCCACGCGAGCAGCGCGTCCGGGTTGAAGAGCCTCACGCGGAAGTACATGAGACCGATGGCCTGCTGCTTCACGCGCTGGCCCACGCGCTCCTTGCCCCGGCTCAGGAGCTGCTCGGTCTCGGGCGGGATGTCCGCGGAGAGGAGGTTGCCCGCGAAGAGCTGCGACAGGAGCTGGATGACCTCGTTCTGCGTGAGCGCGCCGTCGCCGTGCCGCGTGAGCGAGTCCTGCCACACCTCCTCGACCGTGCGCCTGCCGTCGAGCAGGCCGACGAACTCGTGCGCCACGACGTTCAGCCTGAAGAACTGGTTGGAGGACGGATCGTGGACCACGTGCCAGCGCCGGCCCCTGTAGTGCTGGCGGGTGATCTGGACATGGGGGCGCAGCCGGGGGCGCAGCACGCGCACGCGATGCCAGAAGGGCGAGAATGTCGAGCGTTCGCTCACTGGTTCCTTCCCGTGCGGGGCCTCGTGCTCACCACCACAGCCAGACGCGGAGCTGGTCGATGATGCGCCGGCTGGCGATCCACGCCAGGCTGTGCCTCTCCGTGTTGAAGCGGGCCTGGCCCTCCATGCCGTCCAGCAGCGTCCCGGGCGGGGCGCCCGTCAGTTCGCCCCTCACCTCGAAGACGTTCTGCCCCTCCTCCGGCACCGCCAGCGGCACGATCTGCGTCACGATGAACGGCACCTTCAGGTGCGGCGCGGACTTCGGGCTGATCTCCCCCGTGCCGTTCTCCTTGATGAGCGCGATGTCCGCGTCGCTCACACGGGCCACGACCTGCAGCTTCGAAAGGTCCGCGAGCTCGAACAGCCGGTCCCCCAGCTTCACCGACGCGCCCACCTTGTCCTTCAGGTCGCCGGAGGTGACCGTGCCGCCGATGGGCGCCACGATGCGGCTGCGCTCGATCTGCGTCCGCAGCAGGTCCCGCCTGGCGCGGGACTGCTCCGCCCGCGCCCTCGCCTGCACCGCCTCGGAGAGCTCGCCCTTGCGGAGCGACTCGTCCGCCTGCTTGTCGAACTGCAGGAACTGGTTGTCCGCCTCCAGGGCCGCCAGCAGCATGTCGCGCGTGTCGAGCTGGACCAGCAGGTCCCCCGGCGCCACCGCCCGCCCGGCCTCCGCGTTCTCGCCGATCTTCGCGATCGTGCCGTCAAAGGGCATCGAGATCACGCGCCGCTCGGTCGCCCGCAGCGACATCGGCGCCCCCACGCGATAGGTCGTGTGAATCGCGAAGAGCGCGATGGACGCGCACAGCCCCGCGATCCCGGCGAGCTTCCACACCGTGTGCTTCGGGCCCACCAGCCACGCGCCCGTGCGGACCATCCAGTCCCACACGCGCAGCGCGATCAGCCGGTCATCGCTGTGCCGAACCGCCAGCACCGGCGCGAGCAGGTCCAGGGTGGCCTGGATGAGCTCGATCGTCGCGGTCTCGATCCGCCCGTCGCCGCCCGATTCGATCGTCACGACGCCCACGATCTTGTCGCCCCGGCGGTCCGCCACGCGGAGCGGAAAGCTCGCGACTTTCAGCTTCGCATCGCCGGACGCCAGCTCGCGGTGCGCGTGCGTGATGGCCTGCGACAGCACCACGTCGCCAGCCGCCGTCGGCGCCGGGTACAGCACGGGCTGCGCCTGGTCCAGGCACTCGTCCATCGCCGCTTCGAGCCTCTGCACCATCGCCATGCGCCGGTCCACGTTCTCGGTATCCGAGATCGCCGCGCACCGCACGTTCCGCGCGCCCTCGCTCCCGGTTCGGAACGGGTTCGCCCCGTCCACCCAGCCCAGCGCCACCCGATCCACGGAAAGCTGCCTCGACAGGTCGTTGACGAGCTGGAGCGTGCACCCCTTGAAGTCCGGCGTGCCGTTGATCGCGGAGATCAGCCTTGCCGCGAGGTCCAGCGCCGCGGACGACGCGCGGGCCCGACGCAGCGCCTGGCTTGTCCAGTGCTGGAAGATGTACCCGGCCACGACCTCCACGATCGCCGTCGTCGTCTGCAACGCCTGGCGAGACCGCGCGTCCGTCAGCAGCGTCACCACGCCCGCCAGCGGCAGTCCCGGCGCCTCGTGGGGCTGGCCCTGCGGGATCGGCACCGCCTGCACCTGCCCCTTCGCGCCCTGCGCGTCGTACATCAGCGTGTCGCCCTCGATGCCGAACACGCCCACCTCGCGGCTCGTCGCCGCGGCCCGCGCCGCCGCCTTCGTGTCCGCCAACGCCTCCACGCGGCTCTCCGGCGCTCGCCCGGGGTCGAAGAGCGACTCGGGTGTCACCGCCATCTTGCCCGTGGGGTCAACCAGGTCCGGTGCGAAGGGCCACAGAAGCACGGCACGCGGTTCCATCGAATCGCCCTGCCCCGTGATCGACCACAGCACCGCCTGCCTGGCGCCGGACACCTGCCCCAGCGTGCTCACCATCCGCGCCAGGTACAGCCGGTCGTCCGGCGACGCCGCCGTCAACTCCGCCACCACCCGCGCCCAGCCCGGCGCCTTCACGTTGTGCAACTCAGTCAGCGGCACGAGCGCCTCCCATGGCCTGCTGCTTCAGCCCCAGCCGCCCCAGCAGTTCCGCCCCCGGCTCCGTGAACCGCACCCACGCCGGCCCGCCCGCGATCGTCCTCGATGCACCCTTGGGGTTCTCGATCTCGACCCGGATGCGCCGGCTCCGGCTGCCCAGATCCGCCGTCGGCGCCACCTCGACCACGGTTCCCCTTCTCACCTCTCCCGTGCCCGCGCGGTCCAGCAGCACCCAGGCGGGGTCGCCCTCCTTCAGCGCGAGCGTCCGCGGATCGGCGATCGGCGCGCCCACGTCGATCCACAGCCGATCGATGTTCACCACGCGGATGATCTTCTCGTTCTCCGCCACCGCCTGCCCGATATCGCCCTGGATGACATCGACGATGCCGTCGAACGGCGCCTCGATCCGGAACTTCGCCAGGATCGCCTTCATGCGCTCGTACTGCAGCACCTCCTGCGTCTGGTTCAGCACCGCGGACTCGAACGCGTACCGCTTCACGGTCGCGATCAGTTCCGCCCGGCGCACGTCCGGGTCGCTCGACGCACCCTTCACACGCGCCTGCCTCTGCTGCTCCGCCTCGTGCTCCGCCTGGTTCATCTCCGCGCGGGCGCCCTCCACCGGCACGTTGCTCTCGGCCCGCACCTTCTGGATGCGCTCCATCGCCGACTGCTCGGTGTCGTCGCCCCTGATCAGCAACTGGCCGCTGGTCACCTCCTGCCCGCCCCGGACCGCGATCTGCGCGATCCTCGTCGGCTGCTGGAAGCTCATGATCGCGTCCTTGCTCGGGCGCAGCACGCACAACTCCCCGAACTGAGAGGCGAGCACGGCATCGATCGTTCGCGGTTCGGCCGCCGCCTGGCTCAGGGCGGGGGCCGTGGCCCCCGGCGCCGTCAGAGCCAGACACGCGCAGGCCATCAGGGCCCACGCCGGGCTGGGTGCTTTCTGCATGGGCCCACTATACGAGCCCTCCGCCCGTCGCGGTTCGATCCAAGCTCCACGCCGCCGTCCGTCGGGCTCGTGTTAGGGCCGGCTCCTACCGATCCGGCTCATCCCCGCCCGATCCCGCGCCATACAGCCCCGCAAGCACCACCCGCTGCTGCTCCCGCGTCAGCACCTTCATCACCTTCGCGAACGTCTCACGCCTCTGCTGCAACGTGGGCTTTCCCGCCGTCGCCTGGTACGCCGCGGCGGTGATCTGCCTGATCTTCTCCCCCTGCTCGGGCGTCGCGTCCACCCTGGCGATCAACTCCTCCAACTGGGCGGTCTTCTGCGCCACCTGCCGCTCGTACGACCGGCGGATCTCCATCCCGAACGCCATGAGCGTCTCGCGGACCACGATCGCCCGCCCCTTCTCCCCCTCCATCTCGCCGGTCCGGCCCTTGAGCTCGTCCCGAACCACCGCCTTCCAATAGTCATCCACCAGCGTGCGGAACGCCGACGCGTGCTCGTCGGTCAGCACGTACGCGATCTCATCCTTCAGCGCCCCCCGAGCCCGCACCGCCGCGAACCTCTCGTACAGCTTCCCGAGATGCTCCCGCAGCGCCTTGCGATCGTTCGCGTCGCGGGCCAGCGTCGCTTCCAGCAGCAGGGGCAGGTTGCTCCCCACCACCTCATCCACCGCCTTGGCCCGCTCGGTCAGCACGTGGGCAACCTCGCCCTCTTCTTCCTCGCTCAGGCGCAGCAGTTCGAGCGCCGCCTCTTCCGGCGACGAGTCGGTCAGCCGCCGCAGCCGGTTCGACATGTCGTAACGCACCAGCGTGGGCCCGGCGGTCTTTTCGTCAATCTTGGGACCTGCGAGGGGCGTGGGATTCTCGGGTTGCTCGGCCCGCCCGTCGGCCGCCTGCCCAAAGGCCGCAGACCCGCAGAGCAGAACCATGACGCCGGCGACGAGCAAACGAGCGTTCGCCATAAAGACCTCCCACACCAGCATATGCGGAACGGCCCGCCGGCCGGTCCATTGCCCGCCCCGCCGCCCGCCTTCCCACGGCCTATACAACCCCGCATGAGCACACCCACCGCCACCTCTCCACTCGCGCACGCCATCGCCCAGATCGCCCTCCTCCGGGGCACCTTCACCCTCCGCTCAGGCAAGACCTCCTCCTACTACTTGGACAAGTACCTCTTCTCCACCCGTCCTGAACTCCTCCGCCAGCTTGCGCCACTCTTCGCCGCACGCCTCAAGCACCTCGAATCCCGCCTCGGAGTCCGGTTCGTCCGCCTCGCCGGCGCCGAGCTCGGCGGCATCCCGCTCGTCACCGCCGCCAGCCTCGAAACCGGCCTCCCCTGCATCTTCGTCCGCAACAAGAAGAAGGACTACGGCACGGCCAAGCAGTCCGAGGGCGCCATTAGCAAAGGCGATGTCGTCGCCCTTCTCGAAGACGTCGCCACCACCGGAGGGCAGGCCTTGGAAGCCGTCGCCTCGCTCCGAGAGGTCGGCGCCGATGTCCGCGCCGTCATCGCCACGATCGACCGCCTCGAGGGCGCCCGCGAGAACATCGAGAAGGCCGGCCTTGCGTTCGAGTCCCTGTTCACCAAGCGCGATTTGGGCGTCGCGGAATAGACCCGGGGCCATCTCTGCGGATGATGCCGGGGGGTGGGGTGACGTGGCGGACGGCGGCGATGTACTGCAACTGGCTGCACAACGGGAAGACCACCGAGCGTGCGGGCTTCCTGAACGGGGCGTACGACGTCTCGACGTTTGGCGCCGACAGCGAGCGCGTCTTCACGGATCAGGCGGCGCATTCACCCGGCGCGCGGTACTGGATTCCCACCCTGGATGAGTGGATGAAGGCGGCGCACTACGACCCCGGCAAGCCCAACGCCGACGGCAGCGTGGGCGGGTGGTGGCTGTACCTGTCGAGCGACACGCCGCCGCGGTACGGCCTGCCTTCGTGGCTTGGCGGGAACGGGCACACGGGTGATCCTCGCGGCGAACATCACCGGCAACGTACGCGGCGATATCACCTGCGGGCAGGTCTTCACGCTCCAGGTGCCGCTCGGCTCCATCTCGGGCACGGTGCAGGCCACATGGCTGGACTCGATCACCGCCGAGGACGGTATCGACCCCAACCTTGACACGCAAAAGTATGCGATCCAGTACCTCGCCAGGACGGCAACGCTGACCAGGACGACGTGGCCAATCTGGTGGATGTGATCGCTGGCGGCCCCAACCCCACAGGTCGTGACCCGGATTTCAACGGCGACGGCAATGTGGATCAGGACGATCAGGCCGCGCTGATCGACCGGGTCGCGGGGGGGCCTAGCCCGTAGTCTTGCCCCCGGGGTTCCCGGTCACGTGAACGCCCCCAGGTCCGACACCGCCAGCGGCTCTTTCGCCGTAAACCCCTCCGCGAACGGCACGCCTATCAGCGAGCCGTACACCCGCGCGTGCGCCAGCACCCGCTCTCTGAAATCCGCACTCACCACCTTGCCCGGATCGAGGGCGGGGCCACCCGCATCCCACGGCCCGAACTGCGAGCGGTACGCCGCGATCGAGTCCAGCTTCTTCCCCTCAAAGCCGGTGATGTCAACACAAAACGTCGGGTGCACCAGCCGCCTCATGTGCGAGATTTCGTAATAGAAGACCCACTTCGGGTAGATCGGCGGCCCGGGGTCGAGCCCGCGGGGCACCGGCATTTCAATCTTCGTCAGCTTCGCGTCAAACCGCGCGTCCTCCACGATCCGCGTCACCGCCCGATGGTCCGGGTGCGCGTCCTCCCAGTGGGGCACGAAAACAACCTGTGCCTGGTGCGCGCGGATCACCCCGGCCACCGCGTGCCTGGCCCTGATCGTGTGCTCCACCTCGCGGTTCTTGAGGTCCAGCAGCACGCGCCGGACGGGCCTGCCCCCCGCGCCGGGCTGCAGGCACGCGAGCGCCGCCTCCGCCTCCGCGAGGCGCGTGGCACGGTCGCCACGTGGCGTCGGGCTGCCATCGGTCACGTCGAGCAGCAGCACGTCGTGCCCGGCCTGTGACAGGCGCGCGATTGTGCCGCCCATGCCGATCTCCTGGTCGTCCGGATGAGGGCCCACCACAAGCACGTTCATGCATCGCCTCCGGGGGCTACTCGGCCTCGGCGATCGCGATGAAACCCGTGAGCGTCGTCGCGCCGTCCTGCGCCGTCTCCGCAATCTGCACCAGCACGACGCGCTTCGGGGGCTCGGTCGAGAAGAATCCGCCGGCCCGGAACCGGGCCCCGTGCTCGTCGACGAACTCCCGCAGGTCCAGCTCCAGCGTCTCGCCGACGGCCAGCCCGGGCAACTCACGCGAGAACGCGCGGTTGATCCACAGCACGCACGGCCCGAAGCTGCGCCCCGTGCTGTTGGTCAGCCGAATGCTCGTCCCGTCACGGAACACGTGGACATCGGCCACCGAGCTCTGGGGCGTGGTCGCGGGGAACACCCGCCCGCCCTCCGCAGGGCCGCGAGACGCGCACCCGGAGAGCGCGAGGACCAGCACCGGGGCCACGAGCAGTGAAGCGTGTCGCATCGCCCCTACCATATGCGGACGCCCGGCGCGCGGGCCCACCCCATGTCCGTTCAGAGCCACAACGCCACCCCGCCGGCCCCCGCCATCGCGCCGGGTTCGGAGACCATCGACCCACGCCGCATCGCGGAGGGCCTCGCCGCTCGCGGCATGGACCCCCGAATCACCCGCGCCGTCCCCGCCTTCAACGCCCCGTTCTTCCAGGCCGGCCTCGCCGGATACTCCGACGCGGCGATGCGCATCATCGCGCGGCGCCACGGCTGCCCGTACTGCGTCACCGAGGCCCTCCTCGACCGCGTCCTCCTCGCCGGCGGCCGCGGGTTCGACAAGGCCGACCTCGGCGAACTCCGCGACAACATCCCGGGCGGCGCCGCCGACCAGCCCCTCGCAGGCCAGATCATGGGCAGCGAGCCCGCCGAGATGGCCGCCGCCGCCCTCAAGATGGTCGAGCAACGCCGCCGCTCCGACCGTGAGTACCGCGAACTCGCCTACGCACGCGCGGGGTCCTTCGAGCCGCCCGACCCGCAGCACCTCAGGCTCCCCGGCGGCGAACAACTGGGCCGGCTCGACCCGACAGAGGGCCTGGGCGACTGCGAGGATTCCTGCGACCCGCTCGATCACCTCGACGGCCCCGACGGATTCGACACCTCCGTCGCCGCACGCGAGGCCTCCCCAAGGTCAGACTCCTCGTTCCAGGCGATCGACGTCAACCTCGCCTGCCCCGTGAAGAAGATCGAGCGCAAGGCCAGGGGCGGGCACTGGCTCGCCGAGCCGGAGGGCGCGATCCGCATCCTTGAGGCCGTGCGCGAGGCAGTGCCCCGCGAGGTCGCCTGCACCGTCAAGCTCCGACGCGCCTTCGACGACACGCCCGAAATGGCCTCGAACTGCGAACGCATCCTCAAGGCCGCGGCGGCGATGGGCTACGCGTGGGCCACCGTCCACGCACGCACCGTGCAGCAGAAATACGTCGGCCCCAGCCGCTGGGACATCCTCGCCGGCATCGTCTCACGCACGCCCGAACTCCCCATCCTCGGCAGCGGCGACATCTGGGACGCGGCGGACATCTTCCGGATGATCGCCTACACCGGCGTCAGCGGCGTGGCTGTCGCGCGGGGATGCATCGGCAACCCGTGGATCTTCAGACAGGCACGCCAACTCATGGCCGGGCACCAGCCCGCCCCTCCGTCTCTCGTGGAACAACGCGATGTCCTCCGCGCTCACTTCGACCTCTCCCTCGCCGTCACGCGACGCTTCCGTCACGCGGAAGAAACCACCTGCCGCAATATGCGGAAGTTTGCCATCAAGTTCGCCCAACACCATCCGAACGCGGACGCAGTTCGTCGCAGATTCGTGCATGTCGAGACCGCTGAACAGTGGCTCACCACCCTGGATGAGTGTTACCCCAAGGACACCGGGCTGCGGCTTTCCGCCAATTCCCCTTGACCTACGCGCCGGATCGGCTCTACTACACATGCATCCCCGCCGCTGCTGCGGGGCATCGGAACATCACTTTCACCGCAAGGAGCTCAGCATGAACCTCGGTCGCGCTATCGGTCTGGTCGGTTGCGGCGCTCTCGCCGCCGCGGCGTACGCCCAGCCCTCCAGCTTCACCGACCTCGGCACGCACACCACCGCCGAGACCGTGACGCGTACGGTCAACCTCGTCGCCGCCAACGACATCCAGTGGTTCCGGATCGTCCTCCCCGACGTCGCCGCCAACGACGGCTACATCGACATCTTCACCACCCCGACCACCACCCCGCTCCCCGCGACCGATATGTCGGACCAGGAGATCGGCGTTTACAACGACGCGGGCAACCTCGTCCGCAGCGATGACGACAGCGGGCCGGGCCTCTTCTCTCAGCTCTCCTTCGGGCAGACCGCCCCCGCCCGCCCCGCGACCGTCATCACGGGCCAGACAGCCGGCCTCGCGTTCTCCGGCCAGAGCGGTCCCCTCGCCGCGGGCACCTACTGGATCGCCGTGGGCCGCTTCAACGTCACGTTCAACGCCACCGGCTGGAGCGTCACCTCCACCTACACCGGCACCCAGCGGGACACCGTCCTGAACGTCCGCATCCAGCCCGCCGGCGCGCCCATCCCGCCCTCCGGCACCGGCGCCGCCACCCCCGCCACCATCAACCAGGGCGACGCTTCGCTCCTTACCGTCACCGCCAACCCCGGCGCCAACCCCACCAGCACCGGCCTCGCGTGCGTCATTGATCTCAGCCTGCTCGGCGGCAGCGGCACCCAGACCATGTACGACGACGGGACCAACGGCGACGTTTCCCCCGGCGACAACATCTTCTCTTACAACTTCCAGTCCTCCCTCTCCACCCCCGGCGGCACCTACAGCCTCCCCTGGACCCTCTCCGACGCCGAGTCCCGCTCCGCCACGGGCAACATCTCCCTCCGACTTGTCACCCCGCCCCAGTGGGACGAAACCGCCAACGGCGGCTCCGACGCCGGGGACCTCCCCGCCTCCGCCCAGGTTCCCTCCGGCACTGACCCCTTCGCCGTCCTCGCCGGCTTCTCCGAGTCCACCACCGACGTCGACATGTACCGCATCCGCGTCTGCGATGCCGCCAACTTCTCCGCCACCACCACCAACCCCGAAACCACCGGCGACACCCAACTCTTCCTCTTCAACGATCAAGGCGTCGGTGTCACCTACAACGACGACAACCCCGCCGGAGGGCTCACCAGCCGAATCACCGGCCAGTTCGTCCCCGGTAACGGCGACTACTACATCGCCCTCGCCCGCTACAACATCGACCCGGTCGATGAGGGCGGCCAGCTCCTCTGGGCCAACACCCCCTTCAACGTCGAACGCCAGCCCGACGGCCCCGGCGCACTCGGCTCCGTCGCGACCTGGACAGGCACCGGCGGCTCCAGCCTCGCCTACCGCATCGAAATGACCGGCGCCTGCTTCTCCTCCACCTCCACCCCCTGCGACCCCGACTTCAACCAGGACGGCAACGTCGACCAGGACGACCTCGCCTACCTCGTCAACGTCATCGGCGGCGGTGAGAACCCCACCAACCGTGACCCGGACTTCAACCAGGACGGCAACGCCGATCAGGACGACTACGCCGCGCTCGTGAACGTCGTCGCCGGCGGCGACTGCCCCTAACCAGCACCCTTCGCACCACCATCGACGCGGGCGGGCCTCCGGGCTCGCCCGCTGTCATTCGGTCGCACCGTTCGGTGGCGGCGGATCGCCCCGGCATCCGATATGATCCGAACGCAGAGCCGGCTCCGCTGGCCTACCCTCACCGGGTCCGAACGCACCATTCACGAGCCTCTCGACGGCTCAGAAAAGGCCTTGACACAGGATGTTGGACCGTCTTCTCGGACTATTCAGCGTCGACATGGGCATCGACCTGGGCACCTGCAACACCCTCGTTGCGGTGCGCGGGCAGGGCATCGTGCTCAATGAGCCCAGCGTCGTCGCGGTCCGCAAGGGCACCAACCAGGTCCTGATGAACGGTGAGGCCGTCGGCTGGCGCGCGAAGGAAATGCTGGGAAAGACCCCCGGCTCCATCTCCGCCATCCGCCCGCTCAAGGACGGCGTGATCTCCGACTTCGAGATCACCGAGGCCATGCTGGGGTACTTCATCCGCAAGGTCAACGGCAAGGGCCGCATCTTCGGCCCGCGCGTGGTCATCTCCATCCCCTCCGGCATCACCGCCGTCGAGAAGCAGGCCGTCTTCCAGTCCGCGGAGCGCGCCGGCGCCCGCCGCACGTTTCTCATCGAAGAGCCGGTCGCCGCCGCCATCGGCGCTGGGTTGCCCTTCGCCGAGCCCACCGCGAGCATGATCGTCGACATCGGGGGCGGCACGACCGAGGTGGCCATCATGAGCCTCGCGGACATCGCCACCTGCGAGTCCGTGCGTGTCGCCGGCGACGACATGGACGAGGCGATCATGAACCACATGAAGCGCACGTACAACATGATGATCGGCGAGCAGACCGCCGAACGCATCAAGATCGAGATCGGCAGTGCCTCGCCCCTGCCCCAGGAAACCACGATGGAGGTCCGCGGGCGCGACATGATCTCCGGCCTGCCCCGCAAGACCGTCATCACCAGCGAGGAGATCCGCGAGGCGCTCCTCGAGCCCGTGCAGGGAATCTCCGAGGCCGTCACCCGCACCCTCGAGCGCGCCGAGCCCGAACTCGCCGCCGACCTCGTCGAGAACGGCATCATGATGGCCGGGGGCGGCTCGCTCCTCCGGGGTCTCACCAGCGTCATCCAGAAAGCCACCGGCCTCGATACCCGCCTCGCGGAAGACCCGCTCACGTGCGTCGCCCGCGGGACCGCGATCTATCTCGAACACCTCGAGGAGTGGAAGACCACGCTCGAGAACGACATGTCGGCCTGAGCGCCCACGCGCCACGCGCCGAAGCACCGGCACGACCGACCATGCCACCAGCTCTTTTCCAGCGCGCGCCCTCCATCACGGTCGTGGTGCTGTGTGCCCTCGCGCTCGCCGTGCCCGCACGCTTCCACCGCTGGGCCGACTGGCTCCAGGACAAGGTCAGCATCCTCGCCGCCCCCATCTCCCAGCCCCTGGTGCTCGCCGGCGCCTGGCTCCGTGGCTCCGGCACCAGCATGACCGACGAGGCCCAGCTCGCCTACGAGGAGAAGATCGGGTTCCTCGAAGCCGAGCTCCTCCGCCAGCGCCAGGAGAACGCCCGCCTCACCCAGGTCATCCGCGACCTCCAGAGCGGTCTCGAGATGGTGCGCGACCAGCCCGTCCGCGTCCTGCAGGCGGGGGTCTTCGGCTACGGCACCGAGGCTCGCTCGCCGGTGCTCCGCGTCCAGGCCGGCAGCGCCCAGGGCGTGTCCCCCCAGTCCTTCGCCATCGCGCCGGGCCTGCAGATCGTCGGCCGCGTCGTCGCCAGCGCCGATCGCACCTGCACCGTGAAGCCCATCACCGCCCGCGGCGCCGAGGCCCTCGCCGGCGTGGTCATCATCGCCCAGGGCAACCCCGACGGCCTCCGCTGCACCCTCTCGCCCACCGGCGAGGGAACGCTCCGCGGCCCCGTCGAGGACCGCCGCGACCCCACCACCAGCGCTGCCATCGAGCCCGCAGTCGGCCAGACCGTCCGCCTCGATGACCCGACCTGGCCAAAGGCCGCACGCATGCTCGTGCTGGGCCGCGTGGAACGCGTTGAGCCCAGCCCCGATCAGCCCCTCCGCAAGGTCATCACCGTGCGCCCCGCCGTTTCCGGGCTCGACCGCCTGAGCGAGGTGGTGCTCTGGACGCCCGTCCTGGGCGAGGGGGGCCGCCCATGAGCCGCATCGGCCTCGTCCTCGCCGCGTGGGTATTCCTGGGGCTCGACCTCGGCCTCTCCAAGCCCCTCCTCGAACTCGGCGCCTCCGGCGTTGCACCCAGCTTCCTCTTCATCCTTACCGCCTTCGTCGCGATGTGCGGCACGGGCCGCGCACCGTTCTGGACCGCCATCGCTCTGGGCCTCCTCGCCGACATCATGGCCGATGTCGGCCTGACCTCCCCGGAAGGCCGCGCCATCATCGTCGGGCCGCACGCCCTCGGCTTCCTCGTCGGAACCCAGCTCGTCATCGCGCTGCGGGGCGTGATGATCCGGCGCAACCCGCTCACGCTCGGCTTCCTCGCCTGTACCGGCGCCGCCGTCGCGCAGGTCGTCCTCGTCGCCATTCTCTGGGTCCGGATGCTCTTCGATCCGATCGCGACCAGCCCGACACACGAGCTCTTGGTCGGGCTCGGAGGCGCTCTCTACACCGGCGTCCTCGCCGTCCCGCTCGCCCTCATCCTGCTCCCCGCGGCCACGTTCCTCGGCCTTCCCAGCCAGCAACCGCGCCGATTCTCTCGCCACGCGTGACCCGTCACCCCGCGCCCGGCACCACCCTGCCATCCACGACGCGCGTGCCGTGCCAGGAACCGTCACGCAACTCCGCAGGCAGCGCCTCCTTCGGCGCGTTCTGCAGGCAGACCGGACGGCACCAACGCGCCAGCGCCATCGGCCCGCACGCCGTGCTCTCCGGCCTGTTCGTCGCCGGGAACGGCCCGCCGTGCACCATCGCGCCCGCCACGCGCACCCCGGTGGGAACGCCCTCAAACACCACGCGCCCGCACATGGACGCAAGGCGGTTTCTTGCCAGATCCCACCCCTCGTCCGCCACGCCGCCATACAGCGAGCCCACCAGCGCCCCGCGCAGAGGCAGCGTCCTCAGCTCCGACATCCCTCCCAGTTCCACCACCAGCACCGATGGCCCGAAGACCTCCTCGTGCAGCACGGGCTGGGCGGCGAAGTCCGCCGCCCCCACGCGCAGCAGGCACGTCCCCGCCTGCCGCTGACCGCTCCCCTCCCGCCCATAGACCACCGTCTCCACCCCGCGGGCCTTGCGGCACTCCGCCAGTCGGTGCAGATACCCGTCCCGAACCCAGGGGGCGAGCATCGCGCGCGGGTCCGCAGCCGCGAGCCTCGCCGCCAACGCCTCCACCACCGCCCCGCACCCCGGGGGCAGGATCAGCAGCCCCGGGCAGGTGCACTGCTGCCCGTGACGCAGCAGGATGCTCTCCGCGACCTGTCTCCCGATCGCCTCACCGCGGGCGACCGCCGCTTCGCGCGTCACCACCACCGGGTTGCAGCTCCCCATCTCGCAATACGCGGGGATCGGCTCCGCCCGCTCGCGCGCCAGTCTCGCTATCTCCAACCCCGCCCGCTGAGAGCCCGTGAACCCGACCGCCCGGACCATCGGGTGGCCCACCAGCGCCGTCGCCGGCGAAAGATCGCGTGGATCCGCGTTCTCCACCAGCGCGATCAGGTCCTCCGAGTGACCCGCCCCGCGCAGCGCCTCGCGCGCCGCGCCCACGATCAGCCTCCCCGTCCGCGGATGCGCCGGGTGCTCCTTCACGATCACCGGGCACCCCGCCGCCAGCGCCGACGCCGTATCCCCGCCGCACGCGCCATACGCCAGCGGGAAGTTGCTCGCCCCAAAGACCGACACCGGCCCCAGCGGCACCAGCACGCGCCTCACGTCATGCGCCGGCCCCACCACGCCCCCGAACGCCCCCACGGGCTCCGGCGACGCGTGGTCGATCATCGCGCCGATCCACGAGCCCTCCCGCGCCACCGCCGCAAACTGCCTCAGCGTCCCCGTCATGCGGGCGAACTCGGGCGCAAGCTCCGCCGGCGTGAGGGCCGACTCCTCGCTCGCGACCCGGAGAACCTCTTCCCTGATCTCATCCAGCCCCGCTGCCAGGGCCTCGAGCACCCCCGCTCGTGTCCCGGCGTCAGCGAGGCTCCCCCACGCGCTCCACGCCGCCCGGCAGGTCCCATCGACGACTTTGCTCTGGTCAGACGTCATCGCCCGAGTCTACGGGCCGACCGCTCCCCGCGGCACTTGGCCGGGGGCCCGCGCCGTGGTAGCCTGTCCCGACCATGCTCGCACGGGTTCAGTCCTACTTGCTGCAGGGCATCGACGCGCACCCGTGCGAGGTCGAGGTCGATGCCGACCGCCTCGCGGAGAACAAGCCCCCGGTCATCGTCGGCCTCCCCGACGCCGGCGTCCGAGAGGCCCACGAGCGCGTCCGCGCCGCCATGCAGAACAGCGGCTACTCCTTCCCGCTCGGTCGCGTCCTCATCAACCTCGCCCCCGCCGACGTCCGCAAGGAAGGGCCGGTCTACGACCTGCCCATCGCGCTCGGCCTGCTCATCTCCACCGGCGTCGTGCGCGGGCCCGCGCCGCTCGTCCAGGTCCCGGGCGCCGCGAAAATCCCCGCGGGCGCCCCCTCGAACGCGCCCGCTGGAGGAATCGACGCGCCCGACGGCCTGGACTACCGCAAGTTCCTCGTCGGGGGCGAGCTCGCACTCGACGGCCGCGTCCGCCCCGTCAAGGGCGCTATCGCCCTCGCCGCGCTCGCCAAGGCCCGCGGGGCGCAGGGCGTCATCGTCCCCGCCGACAACGCGCCGGAAGCCGCCGTCGTCGAGGGCATCGAGGTCTACGGCGTGCGCACGCTCACCGAGCTCGTCGGCCTGCTCAACGGACACATCGAGCCCCAACCAACCCCGCCCCCGGACGTTCTGGGCCTCCTCCGCGAAGCCTCCGCTCCCGTCGACTTCGCCGAAGTCCGAGGCCAGGAAGCCGTCAAACGCGCCATCGTCATCGCCGCCGCCGGATCACACAACCTCCTCATGCTCGGCCCGCCCGGCAGCGGCAAGACGATGATGGCCAAGGCCCTTCCCGGCGTCCTCCCGCCCCTCACCGCCGAAGAAGCCATCGAGATCACCCGCATCTACTCCGCCGCAGGGCACATGCCCGCCGGCGTCGGGCTCGTCACCTCGCGCCCCGTCCGCTCCCCCCACCACACCGCCAGCACGCCCTCCATCGTGGGGGGAGGCATCATCCCCCGCCCCGGCGAAATCTCCCTCGCCCACCGGGGCGTTCTCTTCCTCGATGAACTCCCCGAGTTCCCCCGCGACGTGCTCGAAGCCCTCCGCCAACCCCTCGAAGACCACGTCGTCACCATCGCCCGTGCGCACGGCTCGGTCCGCTTCCCCGCCAGCTTCATGCTCATCGCCGCCATGAACCCCACTCCCAAGGGCGACATCGCCCCCGGTGATGTCGGCCGCCGCGCCATGGAGAACTACCTCTCCCGCCTCTCCGGCCCGCTGCTCGACCGCATCGACATCCACGTCGAGGCCCCCGCCGTCCCCTGGGCGGAACTCTCCCGCGGGCTGCATGGCAAGTCCTCCGGCCCGCCAGGCACCAGCACCGCGCAGATGCGCGAGCAAGCGCTCCGCGCCCGTGAACGCCAGTCCCGTCGCCAGGGCGCGACCCTGACCAACTCGCGCCTCTCGGGCAGACAACTCGACGAACTCGCCCCGATGGAGACCGCCGCCAAGGAGATCCTGGGCCAGGCAATGACCACCCTGGGCCTCTCCGCCCGCGCCTTCGACAAGATCCGCCGCGTCTCACGCACCCTCGCCGACCTCGATGACCGCGACACGCTCACCGTGCCCGACATCACCGAGGCCGTCGGCTTCCGCCTCCTCGACCGCAAGGTCTGAGCACCACGCACGCGCTCTGTCCCATGACCCGCGTCCCATCGCGGGCGTGGCACGTGTGGAGTGGGCACGAGTTGTACGCCGGCCTGCCCCAATCTCTGCGACCCGGTCTACAGCCGGGACGGCAACATAGATCAGGACGACATCGCGTACCTCATCAACGTGATCGCGGGCGGCGCGAACCCGACGCAGCGCGACCCTGCTTTCAACCGCGACGGCAACGTCGACCAGGATGACTGCGCCGCCCTGGTCAACGCCGTCGCCGGTAGCGGGTGCCCCTGGACCTGCTTTCCCGCTCCCGCCATGGTGCGGCGATCAAGCCCAAGCCCCGCACCCCCTACCCTTCACCGCCGCGGGCGTGGCGGAACTGGCAGACGCGCGGGACTTAGGATCCCGTGGCCGAAAGGCTTTGCAGGTTCAACTCCTGTCGCCCGCATTGATGCGACCGCGGTCAGGTCCGCACCGTGGCGCCGAACCGCGCCTTCAGCCGCTCCAGTATCGCCGCCGCCGCACCGTCCGCTTCTTCTCGCTTCAGCGTGCGGCTTGCGTCCCTGAACGCGAGCCTCAGCGTCACGGACTTCTGACCCTTCCCGATCTGCTCGCCCCGAAACGTCGTCACGAACGACACGCCCTCCAGCGGCGGCGCCGCGCCCTCCAGCACCGCACGCTCCACGTCCGCCCAGAGCACATCTTCCGCGACGATCAGCGAAATGTCCCGCTCGCTCCCCGGGAACTCCGGCAGCCCGCGGATCGCAACCTTGGGCGGGTAGTCCGCCATCAGACCCTCAAGCGACAACTCCGCGCCCACGACCGGCGCCGACAGATCGTGCATGCGCTGGCACTCGGGCGAGAGCAGCCCCATGTACCCCAGGCGCCTGCCGTTCAGCGTGATCGACGCGTACGCGCGCGGGTCCAGCCCCGGCGCGTGGGGTGCTGCCGGCTCCCAGGTCATCGCGGCGCTCGGGCCCGCCAGCACGCGCACCAGCGCCTCGATGGCGCCCCGCATCAGCCGCACACCGTGCCTCAGTTCGTCCATGGTCGCGTTGCGGCCCTTGGTCGGCACGTCCGCGAGCAGCCCGACGTTCGTCCGCTCCACCGACGCGCCGCCCCGCTGCGCGAAGACCGACGACACCTCGAAGAGCCTCACGCCCCCGGGCTGGCTCGCCATCGCGTACTGGTTCTTCTGCCTGCACACCAGCAGCCCGTTGAGCACGCTGGGCCTCAGCACCGGCTCGTCGCCCCGGCGAGAATCGTCCACCTCCGCGCGCGCCATCCCCGCGGGCAGCAGCATGTCCGCCGCCTTGCGCGACGCGAAGCTGAATGTCACCACCTCGAAGTACCCAAGGCCGCAGAGCGTCGCGCCCAGTTCGCGCCGCGCAAGCTCGGTCCTCTGCCCCGCTCTCGCCACGATCGGGATCGCCTCCCTCAGGGGCACCTGCTCCAGCCCCTTGAGCCGCCCGATCTCCTCGATGAGGTCGATCTCGCGCGTCAGGTCGGGCCTGAACGCCGGCACGTCGCACACCCACGCGGCGCCGCCCCGCCCGCTCGGGCGGCACGTCACGCCGAGCCTCCCCAGCAACTCCGGGATCTCCGGCTCGCTCAGTTCCATTCCCAGCACGCCCCGGCATCGCTCCGGTCGCAGCGACACGCCCGCCGCTGGACGCTCCGGTGCTCCCGCCACGACCACCCCGCCGTCCAGCGCGCCTCCCGCGACTTCCAATATCAGAGCCGCCGCCCGCTCGGACGCCTCCGCGAGCGTCCCCGCGCCCACCAGCCGCTCGAACCGGTGCGAGGCGTCCGTACGCACCTGGTGCCGCCTCGCGGCTCGGCGAACCGCCACCGGATCCCACGTCGCAACCTCCAGCACCACGTCCGTCGTCGAGAGGTCCACCTCGGAGTCTTGCCCGCCGATCACACCCGCCAGGCTCTGCGCCCGCTGTGCATCCGCCACCACCACGTCATCCGCCGCCAGGGTGCGGCTCTTCCCGTCGAGCGTCGTGAGCTTCTCACCCGCAGCCGCGGCTCGCACGATCAGCGCGCCCCCCGCCAGCTTCCGCAGGTCGAACACGTGCGACGGGTTTCCCAACTCCGCGCATACGAAGTTCGTGACGTCCACCACGTTGTTGATGCTGCGCTGACCCACCGCCTCCAGCGCCCTCACAAGCCACGCCGGGCTCGGCCCGACCTTCACACCCCGGATCACGCGGGCCGAGAACCTCGGGCACTGGCCCGGCACCCGGTTCTCCAGCGTGAACCCCGAGGGGCCCCCCGTCTTGACCGGGAGGCTCCACTTCGGCATCACCAGCCCCACGCCCAGCCTCGCCGCCACCTCACGGGCCAATCCCACGTGCGACAGGCAATCGCCCCGGTTGCTGGTGATCTCCACATCCAGCAGCCAGTCGCCGCCGTCGAGTGTCGTTCGCTGTTCGATCGGGAACCCGGCGTGGATGAGGATTTCTTCCACGCGCTCAACGCTCGGAGCGGGCGCGGGCAAGTAGTTGCAGAGCCAGCGGTAGGAGATGAGCATGGAGGCGCAGGGTAGGGGCCCGTGCATGCCTTGGGCCCCACTCGCCGCCCCCAGACTCCCGGAGGTTTGTCTTGACACAGCCGCGAGATGTAGTCTACTGGTAGGACGTGGGGCCGGGGGTCGTCCGCCGGCGAAGGGGGGTTGGGCGGGAGGGTCCTGCCCGACGTTTCATTTCCTGTCCTCGGGGTTCACCCGGGGCGAAAGAGGGTGTCATCATGAAGTTTGGCAAGATCCTGGTCGTCTGCGCCGGCGGGGTCCTCGGCATCACGTCTGCGGCTCAGGCTCAGTTCGTGGACAACTGCATCGACGCCACCGAGGCCAACGGCCCGGGTACCTACTCCTACGACCTCTCGGGCTCCTCCAACGACGGCGCGGGGACCTGCGGTGCCACCGGAACCGCCCAGGACGTCTGGATGCTCGTCAATCCGCCCTTCGACGGCACCATGATCGTCGAGACCTGCGGCCTCGCCGGCGGGGATTCCGTCCTCGAAGCCTGGACCTCCTGCGGCGAGACCGTCCTGGCCTGCAACGACGACTTCTGCGGCTTGCAGAGCACCATCTTCGTCCCCGTCACCGCCAACACACCCTTCAAGCTCCGCGTCTCCGACTTCGCCGGCGGCACCCACGCGGGCGCCGTCTTCATCTACTACGACGGCGCCAACCTCGAGGCCTATGGCACCGCATCCCCCGACATCATCTCTCAGGGCGGATCCACCCTCTTTGAGGTCGCCGTCACCCCCGCCACCTTCCCGCCCAGCACAGGCGTCGCCGTGAGCGCAGACCTCGCCCTCATCGGCGGGTCCGGCAGCCAGACCCTCTACGACGACGGCAGCAACGGCGACGTCATCCCCGGCGACAACGTCTACTCCTTCTCATTCACGACCGACGCCAACGTCACCCCCGGCATCTACAACCTCACCTGGACCGCCTCCGATCAGCAGTCCCGCACCGTCTCTGACGTGTTCTTCCTCCAGATCCTCCCCCCGCCCCCCAACAACGACAACTGCGACGGGGCGCTCACCATCGGCGCCGGCACCACCTCCTTCGACAGCTCTTCCGCCACCACCGACGGCTCCGCCACCTGCATCGGCACCACCTCCGCCGACATCTGGTTCCGCTACGTCCCGGCGCAGACCGGCGTCATCACCGTCGAGACCTGCGGCTCCTCTTTCGACACCGTCCTCACCGTCCTCGACGGCTGCTTCGGCAACGAACTCGCCTGCAACGACGACGCCTGCGGCCTGCAGAGCCGACTCGCCAACGTCCCCGTCACCCAGGACAGCCCCGTCATCATCCGCGTCGCACGCTACTTCACCGGCACCGGCGGCCCCGGCCAGGTCACCATCTCCGTCCCCACGCCCCCCCAGTGGGATGAAACCGCCAACGGCGGCGGCGACTCCGGCGGCCTCCCCGGTGACGCTCAGGTCCCCACCGGTACCGACCCCTTCCTCAGCATCAACGGCAACGTCGAGTTCAGCGGCGACGCCGACATGTACCGCATCAACATCTGTGACGTCGGTTCCTTCCGCGCCACCACCTCCAACGCCGACACCGCCGGCGACACTCAGCTCTGGCTCTTCAACTCCCAGGGCGTCGGCGTGACCTACAACGACGATTCCGTCGGCCTCCTCTCCACCATCACCAACGCCTTCGTCACCTCCACCGGCTCCTACTACATCGCCGTCTCCCGATACAACAACGACCCCATGGACGAGGGCGGCCAGTTCCTCTGGGCCAATACCCCCTTCAACGTCGAACGCGCGCCGGACGGACCCGGCGGCCTCAACCCCGTCGCCTCCTGGAGCGGCGCCAGCGGCACCGGTACCTACAAAATCGAGATGACCGGCGTCTGCTTCGACGGCGGCACCGCCCCCTGCGACCCCGACTACAACCAGGACGGCAACGTCGACCAGGACGACCTCGCCTACCTCGTCAACGTCCTCGGTGGCGGCCAGAACCCCACCAACCGAGACCCCGACTTCAACCAGGACGGCAACGCCGATCAGGACGACTACGCCGCCCTCCTCGACGTCGTCGCGGGAGGCGACTGCCCCTGAGCTTCGCCCTATAAGCCCTATAAGTAGGAACTGACACCCGGCCCCGGAGCACCACGCTCCGGGGCTTTTTCTTCTTCGCACTCCGGTGGCCCGGGCGGCGCGGACGAGTCTACTTCAACACCTCGTCCAGCGTCCGCTTGTCACCCGGGGTCAGGCCTTCCAGCGGCATGCTCGCCAGCAGATCCGCGACCACCGCGTCCGGCGTCACCTGATCCGCTTCCGCGTTGAAGTTCAGGAGCAACCTGTGCCTCAGCACGGGCTTCGCAATCGCCTTCACGTGCTCGGGCGTTACGTGCGTGGAGCCCTCCAGCAGCGCCTTGGCCTTCGCCGCGAGGATCAGGTACTCGCTCGCCCGCGGGCCCGCGCCCCAGCCCACGTAGTCCTGCACCATCCGGGGGCGAGTGATCCCGAGGTCCATCGGCTCCTTCACGCGCGTCGCACGCACCAGCCTCAGTGCATACGCGATCACGTGGTCCGGCACCGGCATCTGCCTCACCACGTCCTGCACGCGCCGGATCCCCTCCTCATCCAACGTCGCGTCGACCGATTCGCCGCCACGGCTCGCCATCCGCCTCACGATCTCCATCTCCTCCTCGAGCGAGGGATACGAGATCGAGATCTGGAACATGAACCGGTCAAGCTGCGCCTCGGGAAGCGGGTACGTCCCCTCCTGCTCGATCGGGTTCTGCGTCGCCAGCACGAAGAACGGAACCGGCAGGTCGTGCCTCTTGCCGCCCACCGTCACGTGCCGCTCCTGCATCGCCTCGAGCAGCGCCGCCTGCGTCTTCGGGGGCGTCCGGTTGATCTCGTCCGCCAGGATCACGTTCGCGAAGATCGGCCCCTGCACGAACTTCAACGCGCGGTGGCCCGTCGCACGGTCCTCCTGGATCACCTCCGTCCCCGTGATGTCCGCCGGCATCAGGTCCGGCGTGAACTGCACGCGACTGAACGCCAGAGACAGCGTCCTCGCGATCGTCGAGATCAGCAGCGTCTTCGCCAAGCCCGGGACCCCCACCACCACCACGTGCCCGCGGCAGAAGATGGCCATGAGCATCTGATCCACCACCTCGTCCTGCCCCACGATCACCTTGCGAATCTCGTTCCGCAGACGCGAGTACGCGGCTCGGACTTCCTGCACCTGCTCGGGCAGGGGAGAAACGGGGGTGTTGCTCATGCCTCCATCGTAGCGGTCGGCCATATCCAGTACGATCGGCCATCCAGAGCGCCCGCATGATCCCCGGCCCCAAAGCACGCCGCCATCTCCGCATCCTCGCCCTGTGCCTCGCCCTCGGCGTCGCCGGCGCCGCCCTTGTGGCCCTGCTCCTGGCGGGCGCCACCCCCGCGTGGGCCCCCGCCGCGCCGGCCCCGGACGCGAGCGCCGCCGAGACGTTCGAGCACGCCGTGGTCCGTCAACTCACCGCCGTCCGAGACCAGGACCCGTCCGGCACCGCACCCGGTGGCCCGGCCTGGGCCAGCATGCCCTGGTCCGTCTCACTCCGGGATGATGATCTGCGGGCCTGGCTCTCCCACCGCCTGGAGCCCTGGGCCCTCAACCGTGACCTGCTCCGCGCCTGGCCCGCGGACGTCTCCCGCCCGCTCGTGGTCTGCGACGAGGGCGTCATCCACGTCGCTGTCCGCCTTGGTGGCCCCGATGGCCGACTCGCCCACTTCTCCTGCGTCCCCCGCATCGCCGACGACGGGTCGCTGTGGCTCTCGCCGACCGGCGCGGGCGTGGGCCGGCTCCGACTGCCGCCGCAGTGGGTGCTGCGCAACGACCTGATCGGTCGGGGCGCCGACCCCCAGACGACGCATCTGCTCGAATGCCTGCGGGGCGAGCAGCCTCTCGCCGATCAGGCGATGATCCCGCTCGAAGGCCGCAGACGCGTGCGGATACTCGATCTCTCCCCGCACCCAGGGAGACTGGAGGTCCGTTGCCGGACCGAGCTCGCCGGTCCGGGTGGCTGACCCGGCGCGGGAAGCTACTTCGGCAGCACCAGCGGCGCCACGTACTGCACCAGCATCCACGCGGCGAACCCCAGCGCGATCATCGCCAGCACGATCTGCGCCGCCATGACCAGCGTCTGCTTCGGAAGCTCCCGGAGGCTCTCCACCCGCACGGCCTTGTACGACAGCGAGAGCAGCACCGCCATCGGGAAGATCAGCAGGTACCAGTGCTGGTGGAGATCCAGCGGGTCCAGAAACGGACGCCACGCGAGCAGAGCGGTCGGGGTCATGCCCTGGCCCCCTCGGCACCCTTGCTCTTCCGGCCGCGCCGGCCCGGGAAGCCCGCATCCAGCACAACGATCACGTTCAGCATCCCCGCGACCGTCGAATACAGCGTGCCGATCTCGTTCATCTTCGCGACGGACTTGCTGTTCGGGGGTGTTCCGCCCGGCTCGACCTTTCCATCGGGCCTGCGACCCTCGCCCGGGTTGGCGGTCCGCAGCATCCCGCGGGCGTCGATCACCTTCAGCCGGTTCTGGTGGTACCAATCCACGCCAAAGGTCGCCGGCCCCACCAGCGCCTGCCCGTAGAACCACACGCGGTCTTCCTTGGAGTCGATGGTGTCCACACCACCCACCAGAAGGCCGGTGAGGAACAGCCCCATGACTCCCGCGAAGACGCACAACCCCCGGGCACGCTCGCCGGCGACGACGTGCCCCAACCCCGGGAGCACCATGCCCGACAGCATCGCCAGAGGCCGGAACGTCGGGGTGTAGGTGTGATCGGACATGCCGTGCGGCTCGATGGTACCCCGACCCCGTGTGGAAAGATAGTGGAGAACACGCCCCGTCTGTGCACGGGTTCCCGACCGGTGCAACCCCGTTGATTTTTTCGGCGCGGGCTGTATTGTACCGCCGCCTCGGAGCCCACCCCCCGGCCCCCGTCGAGGGAACGGATTCCGGTGCGGCTTCCAACTCCGCCGCAACCCCCGAGGGGTTCGTGCCGGAGAGTGCCCCGCGGCCTATGCTCGCGCCCTCGGGGAGACGACAAACCCCGCTCCGCTGCGCTCGGCGGTGCACAAGTTCCGGGAAGGTGCATCATGCAAGACTCGACGACCCTGCTCCTCGATGACCCCGCGACCCTCGCCCGCCCGGCCCTGCCCTGGGACGAGTTCGTCGCACCCGCCATTCTGGTCGCCCAGGATGACGACGACTTCGACGATGACGAAGAGGAAGAGTTTGGCGACGATGAGGGCTTTGAGGGCGACGACGACTTTGAGGACGACGACGACTTCCTCGAGGACGATGAAGAGGAAGGCGTCGACGACGAAGGCGATGCGGACGATGACGAGGACGAGGACGACGACGACCTCTGAACCGCCGCCCCTCCGGGTGGCCTCCGAGTCACCCCATGCACCAGCCACAGATTCCTTCTCAGGGCCCCGACCGCCGCGACGAGAACCCCACCAGCGGTCAGCCCGCCGGCTTCGGCGTCGTGGACCGTCGCGTGTGGCCTGTTGACCGCCGCAGGTTGAACCCCGACGGTTCCGCCGGCGACACCGCCTCCACGGGGCTCGAACGCCGCCGCGGACCCGGTCGCCGCCTCAGCGACTTCACCCGCGCCGCCGAGGAGGGCCAGCTCACCAAGGAGCAGTTCCTCTTCCTCATGGCCATCGAGCAGTTCAAGAAGGCCAACGCCAAGACCTTCCCCACCTGGACAGACGTCCTGGAGGTCGTGAGGCTGCTTGGCTACAGAAAGACCTGCGCGTCCGAGCTGACCATCGGCGCCGCCGAGGACTGGCGCGAAACCGCCGAGGCGCCCCACGGCGTGCGCGCCGCCCGCTGGGCCCAGCGCCGCGCCATCGATGAAAAACGCCGCGCCGACCGCGCCGCCTGACCCTCCGCCTCAGCGACCGCGCTGCTTGGGGAGGTTCCTCAGCAACTGCATCTCGAACTCGATCACGATCGGCGTGTCCTGCGGCACGTTCGGGTGCATTCCCGGCGCCCCCAGGTTGAACTCCTTGGGCACCGTCACGCGCCGCTTGCCGCCCGGTTTCATCCCCGCCATCCCGAACGACGCGCCCTTCAACTCACCCGGGAACCAGATGTAGGGCTTGCCCGCCTCGGTCTTCTCCAGTTCCTTGCCGTCCTTGTCCGTGATCGTGTGGTTCGTCACCGCCACGCACTGATCAGACGCGGCCTCGCCTTCGCCCTCCTTGATCTCTTCCACCTTGATCGCATCCACGAGCTGGATGACGAACACCAGGTCAGAGTTCGGCGGAATGTCCGGGGACGGGCTCGCCGGGCCGTACGCCATCGCCGCCGGCACCGTCAGACGCCTCACGCCACCCACCTTCATCCCCGGCACACCCTCCTGCCACCCCTTGATCACTCCCGTCAGCGGGAACGCGATCGGCTCGCCTCGATCAAACGCCGAGTCGAACACCTTCCCGCCTTCCTTCAGCGTCCCGTGGTAGTAGCACACCACCGCACCCCCGGGCTTCACCTCGTACCCATCCCCGAGCTTGATGTCCTCCACGAGCAGTCCGCCCGCGAGCTCGGTCTTCTGGACGGGTTCGCCGGTTGGGACCGGAACGGCGGGGGGCTTTGGCGGCATGATCGGTTGGGCCGGGACGGCGGGCGGCGGAGTCGTGGACTCCTGCGCAACTGCGACGGAGGCGGTCGCGAGAACAGTGGCGAGCACGGCGCGGGTCAGCATTGGAGAGGCCCTTTCTTGCCCCAATCGTACGCGCCCTGCACCCCCTGACCCCCGCCCCGCCGCCGATGTGATTCTCACGGATTCCTGACAGACCCGCGCAGCCCACGCCGCATGACTCCAGGTCGCTCGCGCCCCCGCGACGCCCGAACCCGGGCCAAGAGCCCATGAGGAGTTCCCCGATGAAGATCCCGACCATCCTGCGATCCTCTGTCCTCCTGCTCGCGACCGTCGCCGGCAGCCCCGCCCTCGCCGCCGGAGGCGATGACTTCGGCCCCGGAATCGTCCTGCCCGCCACCACCTCCGTCATCCCCTTCGCCGCCGCTGAGCAGGCCGTCCTCGCCGCCGTCCCCCGGGCCACCCTCCTCCGGATCGAGCTTGAACTCGAGCACGGTCGCTGGGTCTACAGGGGCGAGTTGGCCGCCCGCCTCGCCCGCACCGGCGCCCGCGCCGACATCGACGCGACCAACGGCAACCTGCTCCGAACCCGCGCCGAGAAGCTCGGCGGCTCCGACCAGCGACACGCCGTCACCATCTTCAACCGCGCCGGCGAGATCCGCCTCTCCTTCGCCCAGGCCGCCGACGCCGCACTCGCCGTCGCGCCCGGCCTCGTCACCGACGTGAGGCTGGAAACCGAAGGCCGCGCCCTCGTCTACAAGGTCACCACCCACACCCAGACCAGCCGCTCTGAAACCCGTGTCAACCCCACCACCGGCGCCGTCATCCGCACCAGTACCGTCGGCACCCCCTCGGGCGGCGGCGACGACAACTCCGGAGGCGGGTCCGGCGGTGGCGACGACAACTCCGGCGGCGGGGCCGGCGGCGGCGACGACAACTCCGGCGGCGGGTCCGGCGGCGGCAATGACAACTCCGGCGGTGGCTCCGGTGGCGGACCCACCCCCTCCCCCACAGGCCAGGCCGCCACGCTCGCGGCTGCCATCGACGCCGCCATCGCGACCTCGCCCCAGGGCGCCCTCCCCATCGAGGTCAAACCCAAGCGCCGAAACATGGTCATGTTCATCGAGGTGCTCGTGGGCATCCCGGGCCGAACCTCCGGCCTTGAGTTCCTCGTGAACCCCGCCAACGGCCGCTCCACGCGCGAATCCACCCTCCTGGGCGACGACGCCACCACCCTCGCCGCGTTCACCCGCTCCTTGGGCGAGCAGCCCGCGATCGGATTCGGCGGCGCCATGCAGATCGCCGCCGACGCGGCCCAGGCGGAGGTGTCCCGTGCCGAGGTCGGCGTCTATCGCGCCCAGCCCATCTACGAGGTCAAGGTCCTCTCGGGCCGCCGGGAGGTTTCGGTCAAGGTCCACGCGGTAACCGGCGCGATCATGCCCTGAAGGCGCCCCCCCTTTCTCGGCACCCTCGCCGACACCGCTCCGACCCAACGCCCGCGGCGTCACGCCCGCGGGCGTTTGTGCGCGCAGAACTTCCGCGCCCCCGTCCAGATGGACTTGCCCCGCCAACCAATGTGTGTATCGTTCTCTGATCGATGGCACCCGCGCGGGGCGCTTGGCACCACCTCGCCCGCGCGCGGGTCGGCACGCAGCCGGAACGGACTCCGGGCCCGGGAACCCTCCCCGGGATTCGAGGCACGCGTCACCCCTCGCCGCAACCTGGAGCGGCAAGGGCACACGCGGGGCCTCTCCGAGCGTCAGGCCATCCGGGGCTCTTCGCCCCGCTCGACCCGACGCCACCTCTGGCGACCCGCTCGACACCATGGCCACCATCCCGCACTCCCGCTCACCGTTCCTTCACGGCCAGTGGACCGCCGCCGACGCCGCCGCCCTCTACGGCATCCCCGACTGGGGTAAGGGCTACGTCGGCGTCAACCCGCTGGGCAACGTCACCGTCATGCCCACCAAGGACGCCGCCCACCAGATCGACCTCGCCGAGGTCGTGGGCGGGCTCCGCGAGCGCGGCATCCACACCCCCGTCCTCCTCCGCTTCAACGACATCCTCGTCCACCGTCTCCGCGAGATCCGCACCGCCTTCGACCTCGCCATGAGCGAGCACGCCTACACCGGCGGCTACTCCTGCGTCTATCCCATCAAGGTCAACCAGCAGCGCCACGTCTGCGAACAGGTCGCCCGCCTCGCCGTCGACCTCGGCTTCGGCCTCGAGGCCGGCAGCAAGCCGGAGCTCCTCGCCGTCCTCGGTCTCTCCGCGATGGCCGGCGGGCCCGGCGTCAACGGGATGCCCATCATCTGCAACGGCTTCAAGGACGACGAGTTCATCGAGACCGTCACCCTCGCCACCAAGCTCGGCCGGAACATCATCCCCGTCGTCGAAAAGTTCAGCGAGCTCGAGCTCATCGTCAAGCACGCCAAGGCCTACAACGTCCGCCCGCGCATCGGCATCCGCGCCAAGCTCTCCTCCCGCGGCGCGGGCCGCTGGGAAACCTCCGCCGGGGTCCGAAGCAAGTTCGGCCTCTTCGTCTCCGAGGTCCTCCAGGCCGTCGAGTACCTCCGCAAGCACGACATGCTCGACTGCCTCAACCTCCTCCACTGCCACGTCGGCAGCCAGCTCTACGACATCCGCGTCCTCAAGAACGCCATCAACGAACTCACCCACATCTACTGCGAGCTCCGAAAGCAGGGCGCCGGCCTCTCCATGCTCGACATCGGCGGCGGCATGGGCGTGGACTACGACGGCAGCCAGTCCGCCTTCCCCAGCTCCATCAACTACACCGTCGCCGAATACGCCAGCGACGTCGTCTACCGCATCAAGTCCGTCTGCGACTCCGCCGGCGTCCCCCACCCGCAGATCCTCAGCGAGTCCGGCCGCGCCATGGTCGCCTACTCCTCCGTCCTCGTCATCGACGTGCTCGGAACCAGCCGCTTTGACAGCACTCCGGACATCGCCGCCATCGAGGCCGCACTCAAGGCCGAGCCCGAGCAGCCCCAGCCCATTCTCGACCTGCTCGGCGCGTTCAGCGGCATGACCGACCGCAACTTCGCCATCTGCCACAAGGTCCTCGAACGCGCCGCCCGCAAGGGCGAGCTCCCCGAAGAGCTCGAATCCCTCCCCGAACTCCTCAGCGACATCTACTTCTGCAACTTCTCCCTCTTCCAGTCCATGCCCGACAGCTGGGCCATCGACCAGCTCTTCCCCATCTGCCCCATCCACCGCCTCAACGAACGCCCCACCAGAGTCGGAATCCTCTCCGACATCACCTGCGACTCCGACGGCAAGATCGACCACTTCGTCGACAAGCGAATCGACAAGAAGACCCTCGAACTCCACGAGGTCCGCCCCGCACAGGGCGCCGAGGCCGACGGCGTCGTCGGCGTCGAGCCCTACTACCTCGGCGTCTTCCTCCTCGGCGCCTACCAGGAGATCCTCGGCGACCTCCACAACCTCCTCGGTGACACCCACGCGGTCCACATCTCCCTCAGCCCCGAGGGCGGCTGGGAGATCGACGAGGTCATCGAGGGCGACACCGTCGAGGAAGTCCTCTCCTACGTCCAGTACGACGTCGACGACCTCAAGAACGCCATGCGAAAGGACATCGAGGCCGCCTGCCGCCAGGGCCGAATCACCTTCCCCGAAGGCAAGAGCCTCCTCAAGTACTACGACGACGGGCTCGAGGGGTACACCTACCTCGAAGGCTGACGCTCATCATGACGCCTCTTGACTTCGTCGGCTTCTGGCACGCAAACCCCTTCCGCCCCTTCCGCATCCTCACCGCCTCCCACGCCCTCGACGTCCTCTCCCCGCTCCAGGTCGCCATGTCCCCGAGCATGCAGCGCGTCACCGTCACCCTCGATGACGCCGCGCACGCCCTCGACGTCGCCGACATCCTCCGCTGCGAAAGCCTCGCCCCACAGCCATCCCCCGCGGGGCCGGCGCACGCTCCCGACACCCCAGCCGCTCCCGCGCCGTTCCAGATCGACCTCTCCGCCTACGCGCCCGACCCGGGCACCATCTCCCTCCTCTCTGTCACGCTCGCCGACGGCAACGCCCTGTCGCACGTCGCCATCGCCGACCGCAATGGCACCCCCGTCTTCTCCACCGCAGGCACCCGCTGGGACATCCACGGCGTCGAGCGCTTCGAGAATGGCGCCTCCCTCTTCATCCACCACCTCGACGACCCCACCACCCCCCGCCGAGTCCTGGTCTGGCCAGGTTCCGGCGGCTCGCTGGATTCCTTCGCCGATCGCGCCGACGCCCCGGCCCTCAACGCCGCCATCCGCGACCTCGACGCACAGCTCGCCGCCAGGCCCGTCGACCCGGCGCCCCCCGAGGACTACTTCAAGACCGCCTCCCCCGCGCCCAAGCCGCCCCCCAAGCCCTTCCGCAACTACTGGGAGCTCGACCGCCCAGAGCCCTTCAACGCCGCACGCTTCACCCTCGACACCGACCACACCGAGTACGGCCCGCACCGCTGGGTCGAGGCCATCCGCATCACCGACACGCTCAACAAGGAAGTCGTCCTCGATCTCTTCGGCACCTCCTGGGACTGCGATGTCACCCGCGAGCCGGACTCCCACGCCCTCACCCTCTCCCTCGGGCACCACCCCGGCTCACTGTCCCTCCACATCAAGCCGCACGCGCGCACCGCACGCCTCCTGCCCGACGGCGCCGACATCCCCCTCGACTTCGTCAACCGTCACCTCCGCAACTTCTCCCTTTACGCGCCCATCGAGGCCCTCAGAGCCGCCCTCCGCGCCGGCCCACGGGGCAGCGACCACCCCGCCGTCATCCTCCCCGATCACCGCGGCCACCGCATCGAGCTCTGGGCCGGTCACGCCGACTGGCCCACACCCTTCCTCCACCCCCGCATCCTCGCCCCCTCGGGCCGCGTCCTCCTCGACCTCCGGGGTTCCTGGTGGGCCGCACTTGTGGAGCCGGATCAGGCCGACACGACCCTCACCATGCTGCTCTGGTTCAGGGACGAGCCGGGGCGCAACGAGGTGCTCTCGCAGCGCCTCTGGATCGACGCCCCCTCCCGTCGCGTGACCTGCCGCACACTCCCGGGCTTCACCTCCCTCGGCGTCATCCACCACCTGGCCCACCACGCCCGCGACCCCGGCTACTTCCTCCGCGACCTCCGCGAGGCCTTCGCCCAGGGGGCCGCCCTGGGAATCTGAGGCCCCGGTTTTTTCTCAACCCCGGTCCCTCCGTCCGATACTACCTCTGCCCGGTTCTCGACCCCGCGCCTGTTCCGTAGGTAGCGGCTTCTCCGTCCAACCCGTCACCCAGGCAGGGGAAAGGACTTCTCCTTGCGGCTCTCCAGCACAACGCCCGCCGACATTCACCCGATTCTCCTCAGCCGGGGGTACACCCCCGACGAAGGAGGTTGGCGGCTGATGAATCTCAGGATCCACCGGGACCGGACCGATTCGCCCGAGCCCTCCGCAGGCACGCCCCGAAACATGCGACTCCGCGGCTATGACGAACCCCGCCGCGCCGACCACACCGACGCCGCCGCCGGCGCCGAAGACGCCCTCAACCGCATGGAACGCCAGCTCCGCAACCTCAAGGAGCTCCTCGGCGAACGCTTCGAAGGCCCCGACGGCCCCCGGGCCGCCTGAACCCCTCCCCCAAGGCCTGACCCCAACCAGCCGCCCTCTCGGGCGGTTTTTTGTCGCCTTCTCCCGCTCGCGGGTGGCAATCCCGCGGTAGTGGTGTACGTTGTTCCCTCCGGAGAGAACGAGACAAGCGGAAAGGCCTTCGTATGCGCCTGCTTTCGCCCCGCACCGTCCTCCTCACCCTTGCCGCGCTCGCCTCCCCTGCCTTGGCCCAGCCCAGGCTGGTCACCGTCTACGCCTTCGACTTCAACTTCAGCATCAACCGCCCGGGCGAGGGCCCCATCGAGCAGGCCATCATCAACCCCGGCGACCGCGTGCAGTGGGTCATGCTCCACGACTTCCACAACACCGTCGCCTGCGTCGGCCAGGCTGAGTTCTGGGAGTCCCCCATCATGCAGATGGGAGAAGTCTTCAGTTGGGACTTCACCACCCCGGGCGTCTACACCTATTACTGCTCCCCCCACGGCTCAGACAACGGCGACGGCACCGCCACCGGAATGCAGGGCACCATTACCGTCCTCCCCAGCCCCGCCACCGCCCCGATCCTCACACTGGGTCTGCTCACGACCGGCAGAAGGAGACGTCGCCAGGGCACCTGCTGAGTTCCACCGTGTGTGCGCGCGCATTTTGGGACGTTGCTGTCCAACTTTCCTTGCCGGGCCGCAGGGTGTGTGGTATGTTGACCTCCGTGAGTAGGGGAGTTTTCGGGAGGCCCCTGATGCGCGACGCGTTCTGCCGTTCTGCCGTTCTGCCGGGCTGCCGGGCTGCCGCGCCGGCGTTGGCATAGCCGCGTCTTCGCGGCGGGGCTGAGGGGGCTCACGCTCATGGTCGCGCCGCTCGCCGGAAA
>QWIH01000080.1 GCA_021405315.1 Leptolyngbya sp. PLA1 | reverse complement strand
GTGATCGACTCGGCGATGGTGCGCCCGGTCGAGTCCTCCGCGGCGACGAGGACGCCGGCGGCGGGGCCCGCGCCCCCCGGGAGCTGGACGGCGCCGACGAACCGCTGCGCGCGGCCTTCCGAGGCGGCGAGGGCGAGCGCGGCGGCGATGAGGACGGGAAGGGCGGGGAGTCTACGCATCATATGGTAGCCTACCCCGCCGCGCGTGCCGCGGCAACGCGCGGGCACGACTTGCCCGCCGCCCCCCGCGGGGCGATCCTGAGGACCCGATGACCGCCACCACCGCCGCCCCCCGCAAGGCCTTCGACCGCTCCATCGTCGAGGGCCCCATCCTCGGCGCCGTCTGGATGCTGGCCTGGCCCTCGGTGCTGCAGAACCTGATCGGCGGGCTGCAGGGGATCATCGACCACGCGATGGTGGGCCACTACGTGGGCTACACCGGCAACGCCGCGGTCGGCGTCAGCTACCAGATCTTCATCGTCATCATCGCGTTCATCATGTCGCTGCACACGGGCACCGGCGTGCTCGTCGCGCGGTTCGCGGGCGCGGACGACCACGACGCGGTGAACCGGACCGTGTACCAGGGCTTCCTCGCCTCGGTCGCGCTCTCGGTGGGGGTCTTCGCGCCCCTCGGCTGGGTGCTCGCGCCCGCGCTGCTCCGCCTCGTGAACGCGGCGCCCGAGGTGCAGGCGCAGGCGCTCCCCTTCCTGCGCACGATGTTCGTCGGCGGCGTGGGGATGATGCTCTTCTTCATGCTCGGCGGCGCGCTGCGCGCGGCCGGGGACGCGCGCACGCCGATGCGGCTCGGCATCGGGATGACGGTGCTGAACATCGTGCTCAACGTGATCCTCATCCGCGGGCTCGGCCCGATCCCCGCGCTCGGCGCGATGGGGGCGGCGCTCGGCACCGTGATCGCCGGCACGCTGGTGAGCGGCGTCGGGTTCTGGCTGATGTTCACCGGCCGGCTCGTCGTGCAGTGGCCGCGCGCGGGCGAGCGCGGCGTGGACTGGGGGATCATCCGCCAGCTCTTCCGGTTCGGGATCCCGGCCGGGCTGCAGGGGATCGCGATGAACGTCGCGGGCGTGATGCTGCTGCGCTTCATCGGGTCGCTCGAGCAGAGCGCGGCGGCGCAGGCGGCGTACGCGATCGGGTACACCGAGCTCTTCTCGTTCATCACCTGGACCTCGGTGGGAGTGATGGGCGCCGTCGCGGCGGTGGCGGGGCAGAACCTCGGGGCGGGGAAGCCCGAGCGCACCGAGCGCGCGGTCTGGCTCGCGGCACGCCTCGGCCTCGGGATCGCGGCCTTCGTGGGCACGGCCTTCCTCGTGATCCCGCGGGTGCTGCTCGGGCTCTTCGGGATGGAGGACCCGGTGGTGCTCGCGCTCGGGAGCGAGCTGCTGCGGTGGCTGAGTCTCTCCGGGCTCTTCATCACCGTCGCGCTCACGGTGACGGGCGGGCTGAACGGCACCGGGGACACCAAGGCGCCGCTCTACATCTCGGTCGTCTCGCAGATCATCGTGCCGCTCGGGCTCTGCACGCTGATCCAGGCGGCGCGGCCGCTGCAGCCCGCGGACATCTGGCTCGCGATCCTCTGCGGGCACATGACGCGGGCGGGGCTGAGCGTGTGGCGGTTCCGGCGTGGGGCGTGGCGGACGATCGAGGTGACGGCGTAGCGGCTAGATTTCGCTCCATGGACCGCCGCCAGTATCCGATCCGGGTCGCGAAGCTCGGCGATCCGGAGGATCACGCCTACGTCGAGGCGCTGAGTGCCGCCGAGCGGCTCCGGATGGTCTGGACGCTGACGTGCCAGGCCTGGGCATTCCACGGGGGGTCGTCCGATGAACCGCGACTTCGACGAGATGTTGGCCGCGTTGTCCGCGGCCGGGGCTGAGTTCCTGGTCGTCGGGGCCTACGCGGTGGCGGTCCACGGGCGGCCGAGGGCCACGGGCGACCTGGACCTCTGGGTGCGGCCGACGGCCGACAACGCGGAACGGGTGTGGCGGGCGCTCGCGGCCTTCGGGGCGCCGCTGCAGGAGCTCACCACCAAGGACCTGACGAGGCCGGATCTGATCTTCCAGATCGGCGTGCCGCCGGCCCGGATCGACGTGATGACGGGAATCTCGGGCGTCTCGTTCGACGAGGCGTGGCCGAATCGCGTGATGGTCCCGGTGGCGGGGCGCACGACGCCGGTCATCGGGCGCGACGACCTGATCCGGAACAAGCGGGCCACGGGTCGGCCCCGCGACCTGGCGGATCTCGCGGAGCTCGAGGGGTAGCGGGTCCGCCACGCATCCGGGCTCAAGGCGATCCCAGTGCGCGGACGATCGCGAACGCGACGAACAACAGCAGCATCGCCACGAACGCCCGTCTCGCCAGGCGAGCGAGCCATCGTGCCTCCTCCACCAAGTTCCTCTCCCGATACCATCGGAATGGAGCGAACCCGAGCTCGGCCATGGAGACGCCTGACCGTCTCCGATTCCGGAGGATCGCGTCCGCGACGGCGAACGTGCATGCGCAGATCACGATTCCGATCAGGAGACCACCTTCCATCATGCGCAACATGCGATCACTCCGAGCCGGCTAAGGCCGCGCCCTGACGGCCGGTTGGTGAACAGCCTCCGAACGTGGAGCGGTGGGCTCAGGCCTGACGGCTGTCGCGTCCGGACGCACCGGAGGTGGAGCGCCGGCCTGCGAGCGCGTGGTTCGAGGTAGCTCTTGACTCACGGAAACGTTCAAGCCACCGGTCGAGAATCCCGCATTCAGGGTGATCTCGCCGTCCGCGAGAGTGACGCCCAAGTGCCTTCCGACCCCGACATTCAACGCCTGACCCTCTCCGAGAAGCGGAAGATCGATGCCGGTCGCCCACGTGAAGTGCGCGCCCAATCCGCTCTCCGTGACATTCGTGGAGACGCTGTAGGAGGCGGGGCCTCCCGGCGCGCTCCCTTGTGCACTGACACCGGCGATGGTGACGGACCCGGAGACCTGTGGCAAGGCACGAGCGAGTGTGGACCGACCGAGAGGCTGCAAGATCTCGCTTCTGACGGCGCGCTCGAACGCGGACCACCCGCCACCGCACGGCGGACACAGGCCGAATGGATCGCTGCTGTTGACTGGGTCGCCACCCGCATACCCGTAGAGGTTGAGCCCGCCCGCCAGCCCGATCGGGTCTTCCTGCGTGGACTGGTCCGCACAAAGATCGGATGCCCGCTCAGGACTGCCAGCTGCCGCGCTCTAACCGACGGCTCCGGCCTGTCGAAGCGCCTCCAGCCATTCCCGCTCCAGCCCCAGGGCGGCGACCCAGCGGTCGAGGTACGCCTGGTCGCGCTCCTCGCCACGCACGCGGAGCAGGGTGGCGACGTCCTCCAGCTGTCGGCGGGACCCACCAAGATGCGCCCACTCCAGCTTTGAGAGGATGACGTCCTCGAGCGTCGCGACGGACACTGAGACGCCATCGAGGTCCGCCGGGACGCGCCGGCCGAACTCCTCGTGGCTGAAGGGTCGGTCCTTCCGGTGGATCAAGTCGACCTTCCAGCCAGAGGCCGCATCGATGACGTTGAACATCCCGCGCACGCGCTCGCTCTCCAACGCCGCCGCCTCGGAGGCGTAGAGGCCTGCGCGCAGGCACTCCGCGACCACGAGACGCAGCTGTGCCGGCGTCGCGACGATGACGAGGTCGATGTCCAC
>QWIH01000052.1 GCA_021405315.1 Leptolyngbya sp. PLA1 | reverse complement strand
CAGGGCGGCGGCGGGGCCGGGCGCGGGGACGGGGTGGGTGATGACGCGGACCTGTGCGAGGTCGTTGGTCGGGACAGCAGCCCAGAGGTTGAAGGTGAGGACGTTGCCGGTGTAGGAGATGGTGGAAGCACTGTTGAGGCCACGCAGGGGGTACGTGGTGGGATAGAGCGTGGAGTTCGAGCCGCACATGACGTCGGAGTTGTCCAGCGAGGTGTTCACGAACATGACGCCGACGATGGGGCCTGAGAAGGTGACGGTGCCCGAAGCTCCGATGGCGCCGGGAAGGGGCTCGAAGTGGAGGAAGTGGCTGTCGAACGGCCCGTTGAGGAGGGCGGGGATGGCGCCGGAGTTGGAGCCCGGGTTCTGGCTCTCATCAACCCATAGATTGGTGAACAGCGTGTTCTGCTTCTCGTCCCACGCATGGGCGGTGAAGCCCTGGAGGGATCCGAGCGTGCATGACGCCGGGGGCGTGTTGAGCCACGTTGTGCTCCCCGACACAGCGGTGATTGAAGCGAGGGCTGGGGCGGCGCAGACGGCGAGGGCAAGCATGGCGGGGGTTCGGTTCATGGCGTGACTCCTGTGTGCGGGCTGAGAGAGAGAGAGAGAGAGAGAGAGAGAGTGCGTGTGTGTGTGATGGGATTAAGCGGCGCGACGGCGGCGGGCGACAAGCAGCCCGCCCAGGCCGGCGAGCGCGATCGCACCGGGCGCGGGCACGGCGCGGATGGAGACGTCGTCGATACCCATGTAGGTGTTGGTGCCGGTGGAGGTGTACACCTGGGGGAAGAAGTAAGGCAGGGAGGCGGAGTTTGAGGGAGCGGTGAAGGTGGCCGACTGGAGCACCCAACCCTGCGACCACGTCACGGTTGCGGGGAAGACGGCGACGATGGTGGGAGTGGAAGAGGGCGTGGCGCCGAGCCCGAACTGCCACCCTCCTGGTACGTAGCCGACGGTGGCGTTCGGAGCGTGGATCCAGGCGGAGATGGTGTATTGCTGCCCGGGAATGAGGGTGGAGGACATGAGTTGGTGCATGTCCTCGAAGTGCCAGCCGCCGGCCCAACGGTTGCCGCTGTTGGCCGTGATTCCGGTGAACACGCCCGCGAAGGAGGGGAGCAGTCCGTTGGCGCCGGTATCGTCCCAGGTGTCGAAGGAAACGAAGGCGTTTCCTGGCCCGGTGCTGTTCCAGGGGGAGGGCACGTAGGCCTGACCGCCGCCGAGGACGAAGCCGGTGTCGAAGCCGGTGTTGGTGAGCTGGGCGAAGCAGGCGGACGCGGCAAGCGTGGACAGAGTGACAGCGGCGAGGGTCTTCATGACAGGTCTCCTGTGCGGGGTGTCTGGCTGTTCGGGTCGTCGCGTGTGCGACTATCTGACTTGCGTGCGTCGGGACGAACCTTGCATCGTTGTGGACTTGTTTTCAGGGGCGATGCGGGGGATGAAGGAGCTGGCGGTGCGCGGGACGGGCGGAGCCCGCCCGTGTGCCAGGGAAGGAACGGCGGGACGCCGGTTCACTCACGCGCGGCCGAAGAGTTTTTCGAGTTCCTTGATGGTGAGCCGCACGCTGGTGGGCCGGCCGTGGGGGCAGTTGCTGCTGCGTTCGACTTCGAGGCGGAGCTTGACGAGCTCGTCGAGTTCGGTGTCCGAGAGGCGGTCGCCGGCCTTGACCGCGGCCTTGCAGGCCATCATGTCCAGGACCCTGCGCATGGCGGCCTCGCCGCCGGCCTTTGCGTCGGCGACAAAGGCGAGGTCTTCGGCGGCTTCGAGGAGGGACTCGATGAAGTCCGCGGGATCGACGCCGCGGTCGAAGAGGAAGGTGGGGAAGGCGTGGACGCCGATCTGCCCGGGCCCGATGGGGCGAGCGTCGACGCCGATGCGAGCGAGAAGCGGCGCGAGGTCGCAGAGGCGGTCGGCGTGCGCCGGGGCGGCGGCGACGACGACGGGCGCGAGGAGGTGCTGCTGTTCGAGCCCGGGGCCGGAGAGCACACGGGCGAGGAGGTACTCGAACATCACGCGTTCGTGGAGCGCGTGCTGGTCGATGATGACCACGCCCTGCTCGTCCTGCGTCACGAGGAAGGACTTGTGCACCTGGAGCACCCGTTGCTCGGCGCGGGGCCGGGGGAGCTCGGGCGGGGCCTCGGCCTGCGGCGGCTTGTGATCGGCGTAGACGATGGGCTCCGCGGCCCGCGGGTTGAAGCGCGTGAAGTAATCGACGAACCGCGCCGTGTCGGGTGGAACAAAGACCCCGGGCGGCGGGGGCGATGTCTCAAGCCCCGAGCCGGGCAGGCCCGCCATGGGGGGAGAAGCCCGGACCTCGCTCAGAGTGGGCGTGAGGTCCGCGGCACGGAGCGCGCCGCGCAGCGCGTGCAGAATGACCGAGTGCACCATCGAAGAGTCACGGAAGCGGACCTCGGCCTTCTGCGGGTGGACGTTGACGTCCACGCCCTGCGGGGACATCTCCAGCATGAGCAGGACGGTGGGATACCGCGTGTGGTCGATGAGGCCCCGGTAGGCTTCGCTGATGGCGTGCTGGATGGTGCGGTCGCGCACGGGACGGCCGTTCACGAAGACGTGCTGATGCTTGCTGGTGCCCCGGGCGACGGCGGGATGACCGGCGAGACCCCAGAGAACGATGCCCCGGGCGTCGTCGAACTGATCGGCGTGCACGGGAAGAAGCTGGGGCGCGAGCTCCTTGCCCAGGACGTCCAGGGCGCGTTGCTGGGGCGATTGGCCGGCGGGGACCGAGAAGACTTCTCGCCCGTCAACCGTTGCCCGAAATCCGATCGCGGGGTGGGCAAGCGCGAGCTGGCGGAGCACGTCGAGGCAGCGGTCCTGCTCGGTGGCCAGGGTTCGAAGGAACTTCCGGCGCGCGGGCGTGTTGAAGAAGAGGTTGCGCACCGTGACGCTCGTCCCCACCGGGCCCGGCGCGGGCCGGACGGCGGAGACAGTGCTTCCCTCGACCTCGATCACGGACGCGGCGAGATCGTGACGGGTGCGGGAACGGATCGACGTGCGAGAAACAGACGCGATGGAGGCCAGGGCCTCTCCACGGAAGCCGAGCGTGGCGATGTGCTCGAGGTCGGCGGCGGACTCGACCTTGCTGGTCGCGTGCGGGGCGATCGCGAGGGGGAGCTGGTCTGGAGGGATCCCCAGGCCGTCGTCGGTAACGCGGACGAGTTCGATGCCGCCCTGCTCGAGATCGAGGCTGATACGTGCGGCACCCGCGTCGATGGCGTTCTCAAGGAGTTCCTTGACCACGGAGGCCGGGCGCTCGACGACCTCGCCGGCGGCGATCTGGTTGGCGACCAGCGTTGGCAGGACGCGGATCGGCCTCGGAGGGGCGGGCGGGTCGGCGGACGTGGTCACGGCGGATGGTACGGGGGAAGGCTCGCCGGACCCGTGGGGGACCGATGCGCGGGGTGAAAGGCGGACCCCCCGGAATCCGAAGTACGGGGTAAGGCCCCGAGCGGGCGGGAGGTTCCTATGGCGGCGAGCCTTCGAGTGCTGATGCGAGTGCTCTTTGCCCCGGTCTGGGTGCTGTGGCAGGGGTATCGGGTGCTGTGGTGGGCCTTCGAGGGGAATCCGCGCCGGCGGGAGGATGGAGCCGCGACGAATGCCCCGCCCGGCTCGTCCCCCGCCGACGCGACCGCGCCGGACTCGCTCCAGACCGACGCGCCGAAGCACGGAGAGGGCCAGAACGCGGCCTTTGAGGTGACGCGGGAAGTGTGTAGGCGTCCCGCCACACCGACGGGTGCGCTCCGTGCCGGGTTTGCGTCCGCCCTGATCGTCTCGGCGCTCTGCGGGTGGTGGGTGCTGGCTCAGGATCCCGCGATGTCGGCGAGGGCAGGGTGGGCCATCTGGGCATGGGCGACGCTTCTGGCGGCGGTGGGCTCGGTGTGGGTTGTGAGGCACATCGCGCGGCGGCAGCGGGCGGCCAAGCCGGCAACAACGCTCGAGCATGCTCGGGCGGCGTCGATGGGGGTGAAGGACGCGGTATGGGAGGCGGGGGGTACGGCCTTCGGCGTCGGGGCAGGGGTGTGGAAGGGCTGCCAGGCATGCTATCGGGGGGCGCGAGCTGTGATGACGAGCCGGCCTGCGACCCTGGGACGGAGCATGGTGGCATCGGCGTGCGGGAAGGCATGGCGGACGGTGGCTCGCCGGGACCGGGCGACGGCGTAGCCCGCGCGGCTGTCCCCCGACCACCTGTTGGACGGGAACAAGTGGAAGTCATGGCCCGACTGCTAGGATGACGCTGAATCCGCCCGGGGGCGGCGTGCGAAGGGTTCGCGTCACACGGGCATGGCTGAGACACTCCTCCAACGCGTTGCACGGGGCGACCACTCCGCGGTGGCGTTGTGCCTTGACGAGTACGGGGGCATGGTGTGGTCGCTCGCGAACCGCTACCTGAGGCCGATCGGGGAGGACCCCGAGGACGCGGTTCAGGAGGTCTTCGCCGAAGTGTGGAGGCAGGCGAGCCGGTTTGACCCGGCCAAGGGAGGAGAAGCCGCGTTCATCGCGACGGTCGCGCACCGCAGGCTGACGGACCAGCAGAGGCGGGCGGCGGCGCGGGGGCGGGCGATCGCGGGCCTCGCTGCAAACACGGACCGAAGCGCGACAGCTCCCCCCGCGGGCGGCGGCGCTGAGGCGGCCCGAGCGCTGGAAGCCCTGCAGGGCCTGAGCAGCGAGGAGCGGGAGGTCATTTCACTGAGCGTGATGCACGGGTTGAGCCACGAGCGGGTGGCGCACGCGATCAACATCCCCGTGGGCACCGTGAAGACCCGCATCAGGCGCGGGCTCATTAGGCTGCGCGAGGCGCTGGGGGCCGGAGTGCTGGAGGGCGCAGGATGACCGGCAAACCTGCACAACCCGATCGTGCGAAGGTTGAGCGACTGCTCGGGCTGCTCGCGGACGAGGCCACGGGCGCTCTCACGCGCGACGAGCGGGTCGAACTGGACACGCTCCTGGCGGAGCGGCTGACGGACGAGCACGGCCGGGTGATCGGCGAGGATGACATGCACCGAGTGGCGGGAGAGTTGATCGCGGCGGGCGTGGAGCGGGAGCAGATGCCCGCGCACGTCCGGAGCGCGATCCTCGCCCGAGCGGCGCGAGAGAGGGGCGTCCTTCCCGGAGCGGCCACTCCCGCCGCGCCCCGCGCAAGGGACTGGGGCGGATGGGTCGCGGCGGCTGCGGCGGTGCTCATCGCGGCGCTGGGCTGGCTGCGGACACCTCCCGCTCCCCCGACTCCCACGCCCGAACAGCTCGCCGCAGCACTGGAGGCGGACGCCGAGACCGTGCGCGTCCCGTGGACGAGCCCGGGAGACCCTGCGGGTGCCGGCGCGAGCGGCGAGGTCCTGTGGAACAACCGGCTCCAGCGCGGATTCATGCGGATTTCCGGGCTCGCCAAGAACGACCGGACCGTGGAGCAGTATCAGCTCTGGATCATCGATTCCGGGAGGAGCGAGCCTCAGCCGGTGGACGGCGGGGTGTTCGACTTCGAACCGGGCGCGGGCGGCACGGCGGTCATCCCGATCAGGGCGGCGATCACGGTACGGACGCCGGCGGCCTTTGCCGTGACGGTCGAGAAGCCGGGCGGGGTCGTCGTGAGCAAGCAGGAGCGCGTGCCGCTGCTGGCCCAGATCAAGGGCTGAGTGCCCGGCGCGGCATGCCCAGGCCCGCGAAGGATCAGCCGGAGGCGCCGTCCCATGAGGTTCGGTAGGATCCGAACCTCGGGAGGAACTCCATGCAACAGGCGCGTCCGGTAGGCGAGGCCCAGCGGGTACAGGCGATTGATGTGGTGAGAGGCTTTGCCCTCCTGGGCATCTTCCTCGTGAACATCACGCTCTTCGCCGAGCCCTTCGGCACCATGATGCACGCGGGTCCCGTCGGGGGACTCTGGAACAACCTCGTGCACTTCGGCACGCTGGTGCTGTGCACCGGAAAGTTCTACCTCCTCTTCTCGCTGCTCTTCGGGGCGGGGTTCGCCCTCCAGCGGGCCAGGGGGGCGGGTGCGGGGTGGGCAAAGGTCTACCTGCGGCGGCTGGGCTTCCTGCTGCTGATGGGGTTTGCGCACGCCATCCTGCTCTGGTACGGCGACATCCTGTTCCTCTACGCGATCGCGGGGGTGGTGCTGCTGATCTTCGGGTTCGTCGAGGCGAGGGCCAAGATTCTCACGGGGGTCATCATCCTCGCGATCGCGGGGGTCCTTTCCGCCGGGTTCATGGCGATCACAGCGGCGGGCCAGGCAGAACAGGCGAGGCAGAAGGCGGCGGCGTTGCAGGCCGCGCCCGACGAACCCACCCCGGACCCCGGCGCGCCGGCTGCGAAGGAAGAGGAGGAGACGAAGCCGACGGAGCCGTTCTGGAGCACGCCGTTCGGTGAGCTGATCTGGGGGTTCAAGACGCAGCAGATTCAGCAGCCGGACAACAAGGTGTGGCACGAGCTGGAGCGACGCGCGTACCACGACGGACCGTACTCACAGGTGTTCCTGTTCCGGGCGTTCACGTGGGTGATGATGCTCGTCTTTGTGATGCTCGGCTTCGGGTGGACGATCATCGCGATGTTCTTCATCGGGGCGGGGTTGGCGGGGTCTGGCTTCTTCGGCCCGGACCGATCGGCCCTGCACCGCCGGTTCATGGTGCTGGGTGCCGTGCTGGGGCTGCCCCTGGTCGGGGTCAGCGTGTACATGATGTCGGGGAGCAAGGACGCGCCGGGTCTGGCGCTGCGGATGGGCGCCGCGGCGCTGCTGGGGGCGGTTGGCGCACCGCTGATGACCATGGGGTACCTCTCGCTCTGGACCTGGCTGACGAACCACGGCAAGGTCACGTGGCTGACCAGTCGGCTGGCGGCGACGGGGCGGATGGCGCTGACCAACTACCTCACCCAGACGGTGGTCTGCACGACGGTGTTCTACTACTACGGGGGCGGGCTGTTCGGGGAGACCACGCACGTGGAGCGCCTTGGGCTCGTGGCGCTGGTGTACGGGCTGCAGCTCTTCGTGATCAGCCCGCTGTGGATGTCCCGTTTCCGCTATGGGCCGCTGGAGTGGTTGTGGCGGAGCGTGACATACTGGCGGCTGGAGCCCCTGGCGCGGGCGTAGGAGCCCCGCCCGCTACGCTTGGGCATGCCGTTCTCGCCGATCAGTGAGGTGCTCGACGACCTTCGTGCCGGGAAGATGGTGGTCCTGACGGACGACGAGAACCGGGAGAACGAGGGTGACCTCGTGCTGCCGGCGCAGTTCGTGACGCCCGAGGCTGTCACGTTCATGCTGAGGCACGCGCTGGGGTACATGTGCCTGTCGTTGACGGAGGACGACTGCGACCGGCTGGGGCTGCACCCGCAGGCCGCCGAGAACACCTCCATGCGCGGGACAGCGTTCACGGTCTCCCTGGACCTGCACCCCCGGCACGGCGGAACGACGGGCGTCTCGGCGAAGGAGCGGGCTCGGTGCATCCGGATGGTGATCGATCCGCGGTACGGACGGGATGACTTCGTGAGGCCGGGGCACATCAACCCGCTGCGCAGCCGCAACGGGGGCGTGCTGGTCAGGACGGGTCAGACCGAGGGCTCGCTGGACCTGTGCCGCCTGGCGGGGCTGTACCCGGCGGCGGCGATCATCGAGGTCATGAAGCCCGACGGGGAGATGGCGCGTGTGCCGGACCTCGAGCGGTTCTGCGCGGAGCACGGGCTGAAGATGTGTTCTGTGGCGCAGATCATCGAGCACCGCGTGGCGCGGGAGTCCCTGGTGCGCCGCCTGGGGCCCCCCCGGCCCGTGCGGACGGCCCTGGGCACGTTCAACGCCCTGCTCTTTGAGAGCCTGGTGGACCCGCTGCCTCACTTGGCGCTGACCGTGGGCGAGATCGGCGTGACGGGGCCGGGCGGCGTGCTGCAGATCGACGAGCCGGTGCTGGTGCGCATGCACCGGCGGCACCTCTTGGGCGACGTGTTCGGCGACCTGGATTCTTCCCCCTCGGGGCCGACGGGGGACTCCCTGCGCGCGGCGATGGAGATGATCCAGAGGGAGGGCCGCGGGGCGATTGTCTACCTGCGGACGAGCGGCTCGAGGTCGGGAGAAGGGGACCTGGAGGGCGACCTTCAGACCATCCGCGGGCACCAGCTCGACGCGGGCGATGCGCCGGAGGCCGGGTCGCCCATGACGCTGCGTGAGTTCGGCATCGGCGGGCAGATCCTCCGGGGCCTGGGTCTGAGCCGGTTGCGGCTGATCACAAACTCCAAGCGGGCACTGCCGGGCCTTGAGGCGTTCGGTCTCACGATCAGCGAGTACGTGGGGCTGCCTTCGAAGTAACGCCGGGCTCGACACGGACGAGCGAGGCGGCACGGGTCGCGGCCTTTCGGGCGCCGGCGGCGCTTGCCGCAACGGCGAGGGCAACGCCCATGCGGCGGTACTTCCGCGCAGAGGGCTTGCCAAAGAGGCGGATCTGAACCCCGGACGCCGCGAGCGCGCGCCCGAGTCCCGGGTACTCAGGCGGACCCGCGATCGGGCCGGGGGAGAGAATGACGGCGCTTGCTGCGGCCTTCTCGTACCTGATGGCGGGGATGGGCAGGCCCAGGATGGCCCGGACGTGGAGGTCAAACTCCGACAGATCCTGAGAGATCATGGTGACCATGCCGGTGTCGTGCGGGCGCGGGGAGAGCTCGGAGAAGATGACCTCGTTCCCGCGAACAAAGAACTCCACGCCGAAGAGGCCGGCGCCCTCGGGACCGGCGATCTCGGCGGTGATGGTGCGGGCCATGCGCTGCGCGGACCGAATCAGCGCGGGCTTCATTGGGCAGGGCATCCACGATTCCTGGTAGTCGCCCCGCTCCTGGCGGTGGCCGATGGGTCGGACAAAGAGCGTGCGCCGGGGCTCCGGAACCCGCCTGCCCGCGACCACCCGCCTCTGACGCACCGTGAGCAGCGTGATCTCGTAGTCGAACTCGATGAACTCCTCCGCGATGACGCGGGGGCGGTCTCCCCGCATGTTGCTCACGGCGTAGGTCCATGCGGCGTCGATGTCCGCGGCGCGCGTCACCACGGACTGCCCCTTGCCGCTGGACGACATCACAGGCTTCACCACGGCGGGCAGGCCCGTGCCCTTCTTGGCCGTGATGGCGGTGCGGAGCTCCGCGGCGGACTCCGCGTAGGCGTAGCGGGCGGTCGGCAAGCGAAGCCGCGACGCGGCGAGATCGCGGATCGCGTCGCGGTTCATCGTGAGGTTCGCGGCCCTTGCCGAGGGCACGACGCTGTAGCCCAGGCGTTCGAGGCTGAGCAGTTCCTCGGTGCGGATGGCTTCGATCTCCGGGACGATGAAGCCCCCGCCGACCCCCGGCTTCAGGTGGCGCCGCACGACCCGTCGCAGCGAGGGCGCGTGAAGCATGTCGATGACCTCGCGGGCGTCGGAGACCTGCATCGCGGGTGCCCCGTCGTAGGAATCGACGGCGACGACGCGGCAGCCCAGACGCTTGGCGGAGATCGCGACCTCCTTGCCCAGTTCGCCCGAGCCCAGGAGCAGGAGTGTGGGGAGTTGCATGCGGCGGGTCCTGAATCTCACGAAACAAGCGAATCGACAGCGGACTGGTACCGGCTGAGGGTGGCGGCGAGGATGTCCGGCGGGATCTCGGGCCCGGGGGCCTGCTTGTTCCAGCGACCCGCGGCGACGAGGGACTCCAGCCACTCACGGAGGAACTGCTTGTCGAAGCTCTTCTGCGGACCGCCCGGCTGGTACGTGGAGGCGGGCCAGAAACGGGAGCTGTCGGGGGTGAGCGCCTCGTCGATGAGGAGCAGGTCATCGCCCTGGAAGCCGAACTCGAACTTGGTATCCGCGATGATGATGCCCCGGGTGAGGGCGTAGCCGGCGGCGGCGTTGTAGATGGCGAGGGTGAGGTCGCGGAGGCGGGTCATGAGAGGCTTGCCCACGATCGCCGATGCCTGTTCGAACGAGATGTTCTGGTCGTGGGCCCCCTGCTCCTCCTTGGTGGCGGGTGTGAAGATGGGGTGCGGGAGCCTGTCGCACTGGCGGAGGCCGGCGGGAAGCGCCACGCCGCAGACGGAGCCGGTGGCACGGTACTCCTTCCAGCCTGAACCTTCGAGGTAGCCCCGCGCGACGCACTCGATGGGGACGACACGGGCCTTTCTGGCGATGGTGGAGCGGCCCGCAAGCTGCGCGGGGGTTGTGCCGCCGCTCGAGAAGGCGGCGCCGGGGATGAGCGCCACGTCGGTCGAGAGAAGGTGCGTGCGGCAGAGTCCCCGCTCTTCGATGAATCGGAGCCAGAAGGTGGAGAGAGAGGTGAGGAGCCGGCCCTTGCCCGGGACGGGCGTGGGCATGACGACATCGAACGCGGAGATGCGGTCGGTGGCGATGATGAGCAGGCGGTCATCCGGCAGGTCGTAGACGTCGCGGACCTTGCCTCGGCGGAGGCCCGGGAGGTTGAGGCTGCTGGAGAGAAGGGCGTCGGGCATGAGGAAGCATTGGCCCGGGGATAGGGCACGGCGCGGGGGCAATCGTCAACGGGGGTGGGCGTGCCAGAAAAGCTGCCCGGGGCGGGTCGACGCGGGGGAGAAGTCGACGAACGATGTATGTTCGCTGCCTGGAGTACCCCGCGCGTGCAAACCTATGTGGTGTTTGATCCTGAGGGAGTCGAGGCCGGGAAGTACCCGCCCCGGCACGCGCTGCTGATCGGCCCGGACGAGATCCCCATGCAGGGGACGATCCGGATCCGCGACGGGGTGGTGGAAGCGGAGAAGAACCAGACTCAAGCCGCGGCGCTGCTGGTACAGCTCCCCGTCCGGATGCCGGAGGGGGAGGGCGGGGCCGATCTCGGGCTGCTGGCGGTGCAGACCTGCCTGTTGCCCGAGAGGCCGGACCCCTATCTGCTCTCGATCGAGCTGGCCCGGCACCGGATCATGCTCTTCCTGAACAAGCTGGAGGACTGGGGGCTGTTCGATCTCTCCGCCGAGACGCCCTGCGTGCAGCAGTTCGAGCGTGCGAGGCAGGCGTTCACGTCTGCACTGGTGGCGCAGCGGGAGGAGAACGGCGAGGGGCAGAGCCACGGCTTCTGCGCGAAGGCGGACCGGATCGCCACGGGCGCGATGAGCCTGGCGATCAGCGCGGGCGAGCAACTCTCGTTGCTGAACGCGGAGAAGGGGCTCCGGGCCCGCGTGAGCGGGCAAGGGTACAAGGAGGCCCACGCGCACCTGTCCCGGCTGACGCCCGAGGTTCCGCCGGCGGGCGCACCGGTCACCGTGCCCGGGGCGGGGCACGTGGTGGTGGCGGGCCTCCCTCAGATGGGCTGCGCAATAAGCCCGGGGCAGTTCAGCGAGCCGCAGCAGCGTGCGGTGGTGGCGTCCTGCGACTTTGTGACGATGCCGCTCCGCTGGATCGACATGGAGCCGGTGGAAGGAAAGTACTCCTTCGGCGCAACGGACCGGTGGATCGAGTGGGCGGTGCGGCAGGCGAAGGTTCCGATCGTGGGCGGACCACTGATCGACTTCCGGCCCCAGTGCACGCCCGACTGGCTGTTCATCTGGGAGAACGACTACGAGACGCTGCGGGAGCTGGTCTTCGAGCACGTTCAGGCGGTGGTGACGCGGTATCGCCGGACGATCAGCCGCTGGACGGTGTGCAGCGGGCTGAACGTGAACACCAACTTCAAGATCAGCTTCGACCAGATCATGGACCTGACGAGGCTGTGCGTGCTGCTGGTTCGGAAGCTGCAGCCCACGGCCAAGATCCAGGTCGAGGTGGCGCAGCCGTGGGGCGAGTACCACGCACTGAACCGGAGGTCCATCCCTCCGTACCTGTACGCGGACGCGGTTGTGCAGGCGGGGCTGAACATCGACGCCCTGGGGCTCCGCGTGCAGATGGGCCACGCCGAGCCCGGGCTTGCGACGCGCGACATGATGGGCCTCTCGGCGATGCTCGACCGCTTCGCCGGGCTGGAGAGGCCCATCGCGATCTCCGCGGCGGGGGCCCCGAGCGCCCCGATCTCGCCCCGGCCATACAAGCCCAGGGCGGGCGCCGACGCGGAAGACCCCTACGAGCCGGGGTACTGGCGCCAGCCCTGGAGCGAGGCCTCGCAAGCGGAATGGATGACGCACTTGCTCGCCATCGCGTGCGCCAAGCCCTATGTCCAGAGCGTGTGCTGGCAGGACCTGAGCGACCCGCCCCCGGGAACCAACGCCTCGGAGATGCCCGGAGGCGGCCTTCTGCAGCCCAACGGCCAGCCCAAGCCGGCGTTCGCGAAGTGGTCCCAGTTCCGGGCGGCGATGCGCTCCGGCCAGAATCCGGTGACCATCCGGACGACCTGATCGTGCGCCGGCTCGGCGGGCCGACCGGTCAGCGCGCGGGGGCAATGCGCGTGAGCACCGCCGCGTGCCGCCCCCCCCCGAGGTCTATCACGTCGTAGCCGACCGCACGAACGTGCGGGCCGAGGAGTTGATGGTCGATGTGCAGAATGCCCCAGCGGGCGGGGAACGTCCCGGCGGGGCCGATGCCCGCGTCGTCGTAGGCGTTGCGCATTGCGGACCCCCACTCTCGGAGGGCGCCGGAGCCGCGAGGTGTGTTGAAGTCCCCCACGATCATGTCCGGGTCGGGGAAAGGGGCCGGCTCGCCGGGGTTGTCCGTGCCATCGGGCTTGCGGTGCTGCACCGGCCCGCGGAAGGTGTGTATGGAGGCGAGAGCCTGCCTCACAACCTCGCGGCGGTGCGTGAAGGGGTCGCTGGGCAGGTCAACGCACCAGATGACCGTGGGACGGCCCAGGCGCGAGGTGGTGTCGATCTCCACGAAGGCGGCTTCACCGCCGGAGGATGAGACCGCGCCCTTGGGGATCCACGAGGGCCGGAACGCCGGTGGCGGCGTGTCGAGCGAAACCCAGCCGGAGCGGATCACCGGGAAGACCGACACCACGGCGAAGGTGGGGCTGCGAAAGGCGAAGGTGGTGTCGGAGAGCTTGGAGCGCAGGGCGCCGAAATCCGCGGTGTAGTGGGGTGTGGTGGCGACAAAGATGTCCGGGCGTTGCTCGACGACTCGCTCGTCGAAGCCCGCGAGGCGCTCCCACGCGGGGTTCCACGAAAGCACGCGGACGGGGCGGTCGAAGGGCGCGGGCGTCGCGGTGATGATGGAGAGCAGCCGCCAGTCCAGAGCCTGGTGTGCCAGAAGCATGAGGGCGAGGACGAGGTGGAGCGAGGGGCGGCGCCGCGGTCGAGCCGCCTCAGGCCGACACGGGTGTCTCCGCGGCACAAACCACGAGCACAGGGCCCCCGCGCACGCAAGGCAGACCCAGACCGCCAGCGGGACGTACGCGACGAACTGAGACCAGAGGGCCCTGTCACCCATGCCGACGGAGATGCCCCATCCGACCGCTGCGACCAGAGACATCGCGTGCGGCAGGAACCGGAGCGTGGCACGGAGGGAGCGCAGGATCACCGCGAAACTCCCGGGAGCAGAAGCAGTTTCGCCGCCAGCGGTCGCACGCGTGCGGGCGCGGAAGCCAGCCATTCACGAAGGTGTGGAGCCACGCAGACCCGGACGAGGAGCGCGAACAGGAGCGTGAATGCCGTGCCCGTGATGAAGAACCTGGGGACGGGGTGCCAGTGCGAGATCACCAGGTCGTCGAGGCCGATGACGGGGAGCGCCGCGGCGACGGCGAGAACCCAGGCCGGGAGCGTGGCGCTGATGGACTCTCCCAGCGAGATGCCCCGCCCGATCCCGATGGCGAGGGTGGCCGCAAGGGCCGAGACGCCGCCCAGAAGGCCGGTGAGCCATGCGATGTTGGTTGCGGCGGCCGGCGAGCCCGCGAAGAACACCCCGCCCAGGCACGCCCCGGCCATGGAGAGCCCGCCCGAGAGCGTGATGACCATCGCCCAGGCGCGGAAGCTCCCCCGCGCCTGCAGCAGGGACAGCGGGACGACGAGTGTGACCACAAAGGGGTACAGGAGCCCCATCACGCGGACGGCGTCCGCAGCCCGCTCCCAACGGCCCCCCCAGAGAACGCGTTCGAGCGGCGGAAAGGTCACCGCGAGGCCGAGCGAGAGGGGGGCGGCGACGAGCATGAGCTGGCGGAGCGCGCGAAGCGTTGCGGCACGGAGTCGCTCGGGCTCCGCGATCAGTCGGGAGAAGGCCGGGACGAGCACCTGCCCGATGTTGGCGGAGAGGATGATGCCGACCTGGATCACGATGTTGTACGCGAAGAAATAGACCGCGACGAGATCAAGGTCCTTGGAAGTCGCCGCGAGGGCGGGGTTGGCTCCCCAGTTGAGCATCGCAATCGCGAAGCTGCCCACGAGTATCCAGACGGACTGGGCGAGGAGGCCCTTCCATCGGCGGGGCTCGGGCGAGCGCGACCACATGGGCTCCCGGTTGTAGTACCAGAAGCCGATCCATTCGAGGATGGCGCAGACCGGGAGGGGCAGGACAAAGGCCAGAGCGCCGAGCGAGTCCGGCCAGAAGCCCGCGAGCAGGATGGCCCCGCCGAAGCGGACGCACGAGGAGAGGCCCGCGAGCAGGCTGACCGGGCCGAATCGCATGCCACCCAGCAGCTTGGCCTGGAGCATCGCGCCGGGGGTGTTGAGGGGTTGGCAGATCGCGATGACCAGGAGCACCCGAGCGACGTCGGCGGCCTTGGCGGGGTCGTCAGTCCAGAAGTGGGAGAAGTTGGCAAGGAGGGCCAGGGCCGCCCCCGTGAGAGTGTTGAAGGCCAGGGCCATGTAGAACGCGGAGCCGACGAGTTCATCGTGGCGGTGGTGCTCCCGGACCAGGAGCTGGCGAACGCCCCCGTCGCGGAGCACGCCGGCCATCGCCGACATGGACATCGCCAGGCCATACACGCCGAAGTCCGATGTCAGGAGCCAACGCCCCAGGAGGACGGTCGCGGCGAGGCTGAGCACCCGCGTGGCCAGCGCATTGAAGACCATCCAGATCGAGCCCCGGAACGCGGAGCGACCCAGGGGCGCGGCTGTGGGGGCGGAGTTTGGGGTCGTGGGAGTCGAGGCGGCGTGGGTCACGTGGGTGGTCTCGGGGCGGGCGCCGGCGCCCGGCCTCCTCATTGGGGCCCGGCACGCTCCTGTGGAACGAAGATGATGTTCGTGTATTCGTACCGCTCGCGGGGCGTGTGGGGCACCGGGCCGCTCCCGATGAACTCGAACGCCTTGTAGCCCTTGGAGAGGACCGTGTCGACCACGCTGCGGCTGGACTTGATCTCCGACGACGCCCCGGGCGTGTCCCCCACTTCCAGCGTCAGGATCGGCCGATTCTCGCGGAGGATGCGGTCCATGCCCGCGAGGACGTCGGGCTCAGCGCCCTCGGTATCGATCTTCAGGAAGTCCGGGGCGATGCCGGTCTCGGCGACCCAGCTATCCAGCGCGCGGGCCTTCACCGTGATGGGCTTGATGTTGGCACGACGTCGCTCGTCCTCGGTCATCTTCCCGCCGTAGATCGAGTTGAACCCCGAGAGCTCAAGCCCCCAGTCATGGAACGAGAGCGTGGTGTCCTCGCGGAAGGCGGCGACGTTGACGACTCGTGCATTCGGTCGGCCCGCGAGGTTCTTGCTGACCATCTCGAAGGTGCTGGGGGTGGGCTCGAAGGCGACGACCCGCCCCGTGGGCCCAACCAGGTGCGCTGCCAGGAGCGAGAAGAACCCGAAGTGGGAGCCGACGTCGAAGAAGGTCTGGCCGGGCTTGAGGTAGTGCACGAACGCGCGGGTGAGTTCGGGCTCGAAGAGTCCATAGCGATAGATGGCCATGGAGACGCGGTCCGGGAAGACCACGTGCATGGGCTCGCCCCAGAACGTGGTGGCGGTGACCGGAGCGATCTTGCCGGAGGCACGGCAGCGGCGCTCGATGAGCTTGGAACGCAGCATGACGACCGGACGGCCGCTGAGCTTGGTCAGGGCGCTCTGGCCCCACAGGCCGATGCGGCGGTCAAGTGTGCGGGCTACGTCCGGTGCGAGCGGCATGCGGGTCCTCCGGGGGCGCGACAGCGCCTCTGACACTATCGGCCAGCGGGGCCCGGTCGCTGCGCCCGTGGAGGCGTACGAGTTGAACCGGCTCAGGTTTGCGCGGGGGCGGGAAGTGCGGCCTGCATGACCCAGGACCACTCCCGTAATCCCTGTGGCTGAGGCAGGTTAAGACGCTCACGAAGCCGCCTGCAAAAGCCCGCGATGAAGTTCTCGGGCCGATGGAACTGAACAAAGCGGGCTGCGGCCTCCGGGGGCGTGTAGGACGGGGCCTCGTCCAAAGCCTCCTGGATTGCCCGAGAGAATGCGGGCTGGTCCAGCACATCGCAGGTTCGTCCAAGGCCGAAGCGGGCAATGGTGGTGCCGACCCACCCGGAGTTGGAGCCGATGACCGGGCGCGACTGGTTCGCCGCGTGAATGACGATGCTCGAGCTCCCGATGTGCGCACGGTCGGGCGGGTACGGCGTCGCCACGACGTCCATGGCGGCGATACCCAGCATCAGCTCCTGATCGGAGATGTACCGGGCGAGTTGGACGATGGTGCCCTCGGCGACGGCCTTGGCGGGCTCGCCCGAAGCGAGGAGAGACTTGATGGGGCCTTCCTGGCCGCCGGCAAGGAGGAGCCGGTCGCCGGGCCGCCTCTTCGAGGCGAGGAATGCGGTGATGAGGTAGTCGATGCCCTTGCGGGTGTCCTGGAACCCAACACAGCCGATGTATCGGCCTGTGACGGGGATGCGCAGCGCGGCGCGGGCCGCTTCCTTTGTGGTGGGCGTGAAGGCCTCGACGGGATCGGCGATGAGGCGGACCCGGGACGCAAGGCCGGGGCGGCGCTTGGCGAGCGCCTCCGCGATGATGGGGTCCATGTGGTGGATGGTGCGGAAGGGCGCCCAGTCGGTCGCTGCGAGCCACAGTGCGTGACGGATGCGGGTGCGCAGGGAGTTTGACTTCGGGTACGCGAACTCGCCCCGCATCATGAGCCCTTCGAGCTCGACGCTGGCGGGGAAGGAGAATCGGAACGTACGGCGACGGAGGCCGGCAATCTGGATCGTGCCGTCCGCGTACGGGACGTAGAGGTGATCCGGGCGGATGGTGCGCGCGGTCCACAGGAGTCCCTCGGCGGCAGCCTTCAGATAGGTGTTGCCCTCGCCGATGGGGTACGACCGACTGGCCTCGATGACCATCTGGTCGCGGAGGGGCGCGATCTGCTCGGCGAACTCCGGGGTGGAGAGGGACTCCTTCGCGGTGACAAGCGTGAGCTTCACACCGGGGAGGGCGGCAATGGACGGCGCGATGCGGCGGATGTGCGCGAAGCGGTGGCCGTGGGCGTTGGGTTCGAAGAGAACGACGTGCATGAGGAGGAGAGGTTATCTGGGGTTAGGCCCATGGTTTTCCACCCGTCGCCTCTTTGTTCGCAAACCGGGGCCGTTCGGTTACCGGGAGGTCGTCACGGGCCGATAAGACGGCGATGCTCAGTATCGGGTCTCAATCGGTGGGCGGCGCGGGGCTCCCTGCGCTGAGGAGAGCGGCGGGAGCCGTGGCGACGGGCGCCGAGCGTCTCGGCACCACCGAGGGCTCGCTGAGCGTGATGCAGGCCGGGAAGGTGCTGACCCTGCTGGCCCGCATCGGGACACTCTGACGGCCCGGACCTATCTTCCGGAGGGGGCGTTGCCCTCGGGAAGGCGGGCGGATGGCCGGGGAACTGAACAAGGCACAACTGGAAGCGGTGCGGCACGAGGGCGGTCCTCTGGCGGTGCTCGCGGGCCCCGGCACAGGCAAGACCCGCGTGATCGTGCACCGCGTGGCCGACCTGATCGCTCGGCGCGGCGTCGCGCCGGACTCGCTGCTGGTGCTGACGTTCACGGTGAAGGCGGCGGAAGAACTTCGCGCGCGGCTCTCCGCGCAGATCGGGCCGGAGCGGGCGTCGATGGTGCGGGCGCACACGTTCAACGGCTATGGCATGAGGCTGGTGCAGCGCTTCGCGGACGTGCTGGGGCTCCCCCCACGCCTGATGATGATCGATCGGGCGCAGGCCACGAGGCTGATCCGATCGATCGTGCTGGAGAGGGGGCTCTTCGAGCGCAGCCGCGGAGAAGGGCTGGCATCGCTCGCGGCAGATCTGCTGGAGTCGTTCGAGGCGCTGGCGAACCTGGGGAAGACGCCGGAGGACTGCGAGGGTTTCGCGCGGGCGTGGGTTGAACGGGCTACGGAGGAGGCGGACCGTGTGCTGGCGGCGGAGTTTCGCGAGCGGACCGAGGCCTACGGGGCGTATGTCGCGTCGCGGGTGTCGCGGGGCTGGCTGTCGTACGCGGACCAGATTCTGCTGCCGATCCGGCTGCTGCGCGGGAGCGCGTCGGTGCGGGCGATCGTCTCCGGCGAGCTGCGCGAGGTGATCGTGGACGAGTTCCAGGACTGCAACAACTGCCAGATCGAGCTGCTGAGCCTGCTGGCGGGCCCGGGTGCGCGCGGGCGGGGCGGGAGCGTCGACCTGACGGTGGTGGGCGACGACGACCAGGCGATCTACGGCTTTCGAGGGAGCGACGACCGCACGTTCCAGCGGTTTGCGCGCGCCTGGCCCGGCGCCACGACCATCGCGCTGGAGGAGAACTACCGCTCCGCACCCGAGATCGTGGATGTGGCCAACAGCGTCATCGCCCGCTCGGGCGGGCGCTTCGCCCCTGACAAGCGAGTGCGGGCCGTGTCGAAGGAGCCGGGAATCGCGGAGATCGTCGATCTGACGGACGACGCGAACGCGGGAGAGGTGATCGCGGCGATGCTGCAGGAGATGCGGGGCACCGGCGGCGGGCCGGAGTGGAGCAAGGTTGCGGTGCTCGCCCGGACGCACACGGACCTGGATCGCATCGAACGGACCCTCAGGATGGAGGGGATCCCCACGCACCGCAGGATCGAGAAGAGCATGCTGGACGAGGACGGCGTGGAGGATGTGCTGGCGTGGGCGCGTTGGCTTCTGGACCCTCGGGCCTCATGGGAGGCCCGTCGGGTGCTCAGCCGCCCGCCTTTCGGCGTATCTCCCGCGGCGCTGTTGGAGGACGAGGCGGCGTACAAGGCGGCGATGTCGAAGGCGGACGAGGGACGGGCGCACCCCGGGCCCTTCGGCCCATGGCTCGCGGAGCGACGGCCGGAGAACCCCGCCGTTGCACGGGCGGCGGCGTTGTGGGCCTCACTGCGGGAGGAGGTTGCGGGGCTGAAGGGCGAGGAGGCCATCTGGCGGATCATGGTCGCAACGGACCCGGCGCACGCGGATCTGCTGCCCGGGCGGGACCGTGCGGTACGGGTGAAGGCACTGGTGGCGCTGCTGGCGCTCGCGCGTGACAAGCAGCCCCGACTGTCGCCCCCGGGAGACCTCGGGAGCCTGCTCTCGCACCTGGACGAACTGCGGGCCCTGCGAGACCTCAGGCTGAGTCCCGGCTTCGGCGACGCCGACGAGGACGAATCCCGAGAGGCCGGGGACGAGGAGGGCCAGGGACGGGTGCAGTTGATGACGGCGCATTCCGCCAAGGGGCTTGAGTTTCACACCGTGTTCGTGCCGAAGGTCGCTCCGGGTCACGGTTTTCCGAAGACATCGAAGGTCGACGAAGAGTGGCGCCCTCCGGCGGGGCTGGACGACCGGCCCGAGGTGGCGGCCGCGGGCAGCGCTCGACTGGAGGAGGAACGGCGGTTGTTCTATGTGGCGTGCACGCGGGCACAGCGGCGTCTGGTGCTGATGGCCAAGAAGAACAAGAAGCCGTCCACAAGCACGCACTACCTGGAGGAACTCCGCGGACCGGGCGGCGCCGCAACGGTCGCACGGGCGGAGCGCGACGTGCTCGCCGCGGCGGGCAAGGCCGAGCCGGCCGGCAGCCTGACCCGAGCGGGCGAGGACCTCGGGGGCGTGGCCGATGTGGAGGGAGCGGTTGCC
>QWIH01000079.1 GCA_021405315.1 Leptolyngbya sp. PLA1 | reverse complement strand
CGGTCACCCGGGAGTGGTGGTGAATCCGCTGCTTGTGTTCCTGACGGCGTTCGGGCTTTCGGTGGAGGACCTGAGCGAGGCCGGGGGGCTGTTCCTGGGCGTGGAGAAGCTCTCCTACGAGCGGGCGGTGTACCCGGGCGACACGCTCACCGCGCGGAGCACGGTCACGGACACGCGGGAATCGGGGAGCCGGCCGGACCACGGCATCGTCACGTGGCACACCGAGGGGTTCAACCAGCGCGGGGAACGGGTGATCGGCTTTCACCGCACCAACCTGATCATCAAGCGCGGAGGCTAACCGTGGGCTACATGACCGAAGAGCGCCGAATGATACAGGCGACGGCGCGTGAGTTCGCCATGAAGGAGGTGCTGCCGATCGCCAACGAGCTCGACAGGGTCAAGGGCGACATCCCGATGTCGCTTCGCGACAAGATGGCCGGGCTGGGCTACTTCGGCATGCGCATCCCGGAGGAGTACGGGGGGCTGGGGCTCGGTGCATTCGAGTACATCATTGTGGCTGAGGAGCTGGCGCGGGCGTGGATGAGCGTGGCGAGCATCATCGCCCGGGGGAACGGTCTCGGGGGCGGGTTCACGAGGGAACAGCGGCAGGCGTACCTGCCCCGGATGGCGCGCGGGGAGTTCCTGGGCGCGGTGGCGCTTTCGGAGCCGGAGGCAGGCTCGGACCTGGCGAATGTCCAGTGCAAGGCGACGCTTGACGGCGACGAATGGGTAATCAACGGGAACAAGATGTGGTGCACCTTCGCCGACGGCGCCGACTTCATGACTGTGCTGTGCCGGATAGGAGAGATGGACCCGGCGAGGCGCCACGCGGGCACCGCGCAGTTCTTCTTCGAGAAGGAGCGGGGAACGCTGCCACCGGGGATCAGCGGCACTCCCATCCACAAGATCGGGTACCACGGGTGGAAGACATGGGAGCTGCGATTCGAGGATTTCCGCGTGCCGCTCTCGGCGCGCCTCAGCGCCGACCGTGGCGATGACGCGGGCTTCAAGGGGGCGATGGGGTTCCTGGAGACGGCCCGCGCGCACACGGCGGCGCGTTCCATCGGGCTGGCTCGCGGCGGGCTGGAAGACGCGACCGCCTATGCGAAGCAACGCGTGCAGTTCGGCCAGCCGATAGCGAAGTTCCAGGCGATTCGCTTCAAGCTCGCGGAAATGGCCGCCGAGATCGAGGCCGCCCGCCAGCTCAACTACTTCGTCTGCGACGAGATAGACTCGGGACGCCGCTGCGACAAGGAGGCCGCCATGGCCAAGTGGTTCGCCAGCGAGATGTCGGAGCGAGTCACAAGCGAGGCGTTGCAGATTCACGGCGGCTATGGCTACACCACCGAGTTGCCCATCGAGCGGTACTGGCGGGACGCCCGGCTCACGAAGATCTTCGAGGGGACTTCGGAGATCCAGCTCCGCATCATCTCGGACCGCGTAATCGGTGACCGCTGATGGATCGGAAGCTGAGCAGCCTGACCGGCCGGGACAACTACTTCGAGGACTTCGTTCCCGGGGCGGTCTACGAGCACGCGCGCGGCAAGACTGTCACCGAGATGGACAACGTGCTTATCACAAACCTCGTGATGAACACGGCCGAGGGGCACTTCAACGAGGACAGGATGGCGCGCGGACCACTAAAGCACCGCATCGTCTTCGGTGGCATTACGGCTGCGATGGTGATCGGGCTGGCGATGCAGGACACGGGCGAGAACGCGCTCGCCGAGCTCACGATGGACGGCGTGCGCTTCAAGACCCCCGTGTTCCATGGCGACACGCTCTATGCCTATACAGAAGTCCTGGGCGTCGGCGATGCAGACCGCCCGGATGCGGGCGTGGTGCATTTCCGCCACATCGGCCTCAACCAGGACGGCCGCACGGTGTTTGAAGGCGAGCGACGGGTGTTGATGAAGCGGCGCAGCCACTGGGGTGACCGGTGAGCTACGTACTTGCCCCCGGCGCGCTCGATGGAGTCCGGGTCGTGGACCTGACGCAGATGCTTTCGGGGCCTTTCTGCACGATGCTGCTGCGGGACCTGGGAGCGGACGTGATCAAGGTCGAGCCGCTGACGGGCGATCCTGTGCGGGAGAACGCGCGGGCGCCGGGGGATACGGTCCGGTCTTACGGCGGTTACTTCCAGAGCATCAATCGTGGCAAGAAGAGCATCGCCATCGACCTGAAAGCGCCCGAGGGGGCCGCGATTGTCCGGCGTCTCGCAGATAGGGCCGATGTGCTGATGGAGAACTACAAGGCCGGAGTGATGGAGCGCCTTGGGCTGGGGTACGAAGGCCTCGCGGGGGAGAATCCGCGGCTTGTGTACGCCTGCATTCGCGGTTTCGGGGACCCGCGCACGGGCGAGAGCCCATACGTGGACTGGCCGGCGTTCGACGTGGTGGCCCAGGCGATGGGAGGCCTGTTGAGCATGACGGGTGAGGGACCGGGGCTGCCGATGCGGGCCGGGCCTGCCATCGGGGATATCGTGCCGGGGATGATGACCGCGCTGGGCATCGTGGCCGCGGTGTTTCGCGCATCGCGAACAGGGCAGGGCCAGTTCCTAGACGTCGGCATGTACGACACGGTGCTGGCCCTTTGCGAGCAGATTGTCTACAGGCACTCCTACCTGGGCGAGGTGACGGAGCCTTCGGGGAACGGGCATCCGTTTCTTTGCCCGTTCGACGTATTTCCTGCGAGCGACGGCCACGTGGCGATCTGCGCGCCGCTGGACCACCTGTGGCAGGAGCTCTGCCGGGCGATGGAGCGGCCGGACCTCGCCGCCGACGAGACACTTACAAAGGCGGCCGACCGGGCCCGCAACTGCCGCCGGGTGAGGGCGGAGCTATCGGCCTGGACTTCGGCGCGGACGAGGGCGGAGATCGTGGCGGCGCTGGGCGGGCGTATCCCCTGCGGGCCGGTCAACTCCATCGTGGATATCGTCAACGACCCCCACGTGGCGGCCCGCAAGATGCTGCCCGAGATTGAGCAGCCGGGCATCGACCGGAAGGTCCGCGTTCCGGCGAGCCCGATAAAGATGACGGTCACCCCCGCGGGTCCGCGAGGGCGCGCGCCGCTCCTCGGTGAACACACGCGTGAGGTACTCGCCCAGGCTGGCTATTCGGAAAGCGACGTGGCAAGCCTGTTCGCCAACGGCACGGTCCGTTGAGCACTCCTGGAGCAAGAGCCATGCGCCTCCGACGTTCCGAGCTCTCTACCCCTGGCAGCAACGAAAGAATGATGGAGAAGGCGGCCGCGAGCAGTGCCGACCTGGTCTTCCTGGACCTGGAGGACGCAGTCGCGCCCAACGAGAAGGTTGGAGCGCGGGGGAAGATCGTCTCGGCGCTGCGGACGCACGACTGGGGACGGAAGACGCGAGCCATCCGGATGAACAACGTGGAAACGGAATGGGCGTTTGAGGACGTGATCCACATCGTGGAGGAGGCTGGCGAGGTCCTGGACATCATCATCATTCCGAAGGTGAAGAGCGCCGAGGACGTGCGCTGGGTGGACACGCTGCTCACGCAGATCGAGCGCAAGCACCGGTGGGAGCGTCGCATCGGGCTCGAAGTGCTGATCGAGGAGGTGGAAGCGATGGTGAACGTGGAGGCGATCGCCCGGTCGACGCCGCGGCTGGAGGCGCTGATCTTCGGGCCCGGCGACTACTCGGCTTCACAGGGCGTGCGGGTAGAGGCGGTGGGCGGCATCAGCAAGGATTACCCCGGCGACGTCTGGCACTACGCCCG
>QWIH01000051.1 GCA_021405315.1 Leptolyngbya sp. PLA1 | reverse complement strand
GTGGTGACCAGCGCCCAGGCTCGCGCGACGCCGGCCCGCGCCGCGCGCACAAGCCCGGCTCAGGCATCCTGCCGCGCACCCCTCCCACGCCCGGCGGCGAGCATCCGCGCGCTTCCGGCGGCCAGGCCAGGCCCCACAACCCTCGCCCCGCTCCCCACGCCTCTCCTGCCAGTGACAAGCCCCGCCCGCGCACCTTTGGCCCGCGCAAGGGCAAGGGCCGCTAGAAGCCCGCGCAGGTGCCAATCTGGCAGGGCCCCGGTCCAACCGGGCGCTTCAAGCCCCCGCGGCCGCCTCAAACCCCGTCTGGCGTCCCCAGACGGGCTCTGGACCGTCTACGGTCGCGGCACGCGGATCGCTCCCACTCCGGCATGCCCGGCGAGCCTCATCCGCACGCCCGGGCCCGCAGGGTCGGAGGTCTGATCCCGACCCCGCATTGCAAACCCACGCCGTCACTGGGCTTGGGAGACTTGGCCCGCGTTTGCCCCCCACGGTGAACCCGTGCCCCCCTGATTGTCGAAAGATTATCAGGAGACCAGACCTCGCCAGACGCGAGGAGAAGGGCCGCAGATGTTCGAACGCTTTACAGATCGTGCCCGCAAGGTGATGGCCCTCGCCAATCAGGAGGCCCAGCGCCTCAACCACGAGTACATCGGCACCGAGCACGTCCTCCTGGGGCTGGTCAAGGAGGGCTCCGGCGTCGGCGCGAATGTCCTCCGCAACCTTGACGTGGACCTGCGCCGCGTCCGCCTCGAAGTGGAGAAGCTCGTCAAGGCCGGGTCCGAGATGGTGACCCTCGGGCGCCTCCCCCAGACTCCCCGCGCCAAGAAGGTGATCGAGTACGCCATCGAAGAGGCCCGCAACCTCAACCACAACTACGTCGGCACCGAGCACCTGCTGCTGGGCCTGCTCCGTGAACACGACGGCGTCGCCGCACAGGTCCTCATCAACCTCGGCCTCAAGCTCGAGGACGTCCGCGAGGAGGTTCTCAACCTGCTCGGGGCCAGCAGCAGCGGCGAGCAGCGCGAGCCCGGCCCCGGCGCGGGCGAGCCCGAAAGCTCCATCACCGGCCCCGGCCTGGGCGACAAGCCCGCCGGCGGCGCCGCCGCCAAGGGCAAGAGCAAGACCCCGGCACTCGACAGCTTCGGGCGAGACCTCACCGAGCTCGCCCGCGAGGGCCAGCTCGACCCCGTCATCGGCCGCATGACCGAGATCGAACGCGTCGTCCAGGTTCTCTGCCGGCGCACCAAGAACAACCCCGTTCTCCTCGGAGAGGCCGGTGTCGGCAAGACCGCCATCGTCGAAGGGCTGGCGCAGCGCATCGTCAACGGCGAGGTCCCCGAGATCCTCCACGAGAAGCGCCTCGTGGTCCTCGACCTGGCCATGATGGTCGCGGGCACCAAGTACCGGGGCCAGTTCGAGGAGCGCATCAAGGCCGTCATGAACGAGGTCCGGCGCGCCAAGAACGTCATGCTCTTCATCGACGAGCTCCACACCCTCGTCGGCGCGGGCGGCGCCGAGGGCGCCATCGACGCGAGCAACGTTCTCAAGCCCGCGCTGGCCCGGGGCGAGATCCAGTGCATCGGCGCCACCACCTTCGACGAATACCGCAAGTACATCGAGAAGGACGCCGCCCTCGCCCGCCGCTTCCAGGCCATCACGGTCGACCCACCCAACGCGGAGCAGACCATCGAGATCCTCAAGGGCCTGCGGGAGAAGTACGAGCAGCACCACAAGGTGAAGATCACCGACGAGGCCCTGAAGGCCGCCGTCGAACTCTCGGGCCGCTACATCACGGGCCGCGTCCAGCCCGATAAGTCCATCGATGTCATCGACGAGGCCGGCGCCCGCGTCCGCATCAAGAGCATGAGCAAGCCGCCGAACCTCGCCGACATCGAGGGCGACATCGAGCGCCTCACCGTCGAGAAGGACGAGGCGGTGAAGGGGGCCGACTACGAGAAGGCCGCCGAGCTCCGCGACAAGGCCGAGCAGCTCCGCCGCCGCAAGGAAGAGATCCAGCGCGAGTGGCGCGCCAAGAGCCAGGAAGCCGAGGGCACCGTCGACGACGAGGTCGTCGCCGAGGTGGTCAGCAAGATGACCGGCGTCCCCCTCAAGCGCCTCGAGAAGGACGAGGCGGCGCGCCTCCTCCAGCTCGAACACGAACTCCACAAGAAGGTCATCAGCCAGGAAGACGCGGTCAAGGCCGTCTCCAAGGCCATCCGCCGCGCCCGCGCCGGCCTCAAGGACCCCAAGCGCCCCATGGGCTCGTTCATCTTCCTCGGGCCCAGCGGCGTCGGCAAGACCCTGCTCAGCAAGGCCCTCGCGGAGTTCATGTTCGGCGACGAGGAGGCCCTCGTCCACCTCGACATGTCCGAGTACATGGAGAAGCACAACGTCAGCCGCCTCGTCGGCGCACCCCCCGGCTACGTCGGCTACGAAGAGGGCGGCCAGCTCACCGAGCGCATCCGCCGACGCCCCTACGCCGTCGTCCTCCTCGACGAGGTCGAGAAGGCCCACCCCGACGTCTTCAACATGCTCCTCCAGATCATGGAAGAGGGCCGCCTCACCGACTCCTTCGGCAGGCACGTCGATTTCCGCAACACCGTCCTCATCATGACCAGCAACCTCGGCGCGGACCTCATCAAGGGCGGCGCGGGCTTCGGTTTCGCCAAGCGCACCGAGGCCACCGACTACGACAACATCAAGACCGTCCTCCTCAAGGAGATCGAGCGATTCTTCCGCCCCGAGTTCATCAACCGCCTCGATGACGTCATCGTCTTCCGCCCCCTCAACAAGGCCGACATCACCCAGATCATCGAGTACGAGATCAGCAAACTCAACAAGCGCCTCATCACCCAGGGCTACACCATCGAGCTCGACCAGCCCGCCAAGGACTTCCTCATCGACCGGGGCTACAACCCCGAGTTCGGCGCTCGCCCCCTCCGCAGGGCCATCGGCCAGTACGTCGAAGACCCGCTGAGCGAGATGCTCCTCTCCGGCACCTTCGCCGCCCCGGCCACCATCAAGGCCGTCCGCCGAAAGACCGCCGACGGCAAGGACGAGGACCACCTCTACTTCGACGCCGTGCCGGCGGCCCCCAAGACCGCCGCGGCGACCGCGGGCACGTCCTCGACCTGACCGCATCCGACACAACCCCACCCCACGGGCCGGCCCAGCGCCGGCCCGTTTTCAATCTGGTGCGGCAAGCCGTGCAGGTGTCCACTACGCCGGGCAACCGTTGCCCGCAACCCTGTTGATCAGGGCCGACACATCATCCTGATCGACGTTTCCGTCGTGGTTGAAATCCGGGTTCGCCTGCGGAAGAACGCGCGAGCAGTCTCCCCCGATGCACGCGAGCAGGTCATCGACGTCGTCTTGATCCACGTTTCCGTCGCCGTTGTAGTCCGGCTCACACAGTTCCGGGTGACACTCATCGATCAGACCGTCCATGGGCCAGATGTCCAGCACCGGGTCAAGCGTGATGTCCGTCTCATCATCGACGCCGTTGCGGTTGCAGTCGGACCAGAGTTTGAAGTTGTATTCGAACGCCGCAACAGGCGTCGGTGGCGTCGTGTCGAAGAGGCCATCGCACAGCAGCAGGTGGTCTTCGCCGAGTTGGGGGCGAATCACATAGGCCGCCGCCGGGAGCAGCACGTCAGGCCGCCCCCTGATGATGATGCCCCGGCTCAGGTCCCCGGTGCTGCCGCGGCGCACGGTAATGTCGAGGTCGCGGGAGAAGTCATAGCCACCGGGATCCGACTCCAGCGTAACGCTCACGGGGCTCTCCTCCCGGTCCGGGGTGCCCGCGTCGTCATCGACCCGCACGTAGCCATAGAAGTCCAGCACAATTTTCTGAATGGGGTAGGTTGCGCCATCAACGCCCTCCAACTGGCAGAACGCCGCGTTCGAGAACGCGCGGTCGTCGATGTCGTTCGTGAGGGGCGGCTCGCACGCGAAGCCATGCAGGTGGAACGGGACTTGGCCGATGGCCCCGCCTCCCAGATCGGCCGGGAGTCGGTGATAGAAGGGCGCGTGGTCCTGCTCCGAGCTTGGGGGCCGGTGCGGCGCAAGGTTGGCCGCGCAAAGCACATACTCCGGAAGGGGCTCCCCTTCCTCCGGCGTTGCAATCACCCGCTCTCACCAGCCCAAGGACTGATCGCCTGAACTCGGCCCCCATGGAGGGCACGGACTGTTCGCATCCGTTGACGTGGCGGCGTGCGCATTGACGGTGATCTGCCCACGCAACTCGGCCTTCCCATGCACGTAGATGCGCCCGGAGTCGTTGGTGCCCTCGGACCCGAAGGAGCAACCGACCCGGATGTGCTCGGCCGCATCCAGTGTGAGCAGATGAATGTGCACCATCAGGCGGCGCATGATGTCCAAGCGATCAAACGAAGCGACGTACAGCCCGGCGTCGTACTCCACGGAGGTTGGCTGCCCGCCAGCGAATATCCACCCCACCGAGTTCTGTATCTCTGCATCCCCCAGACTCGCATACGAAGCGGGGTCCCCGGGGTTTGGACCGCAGCGGCTTCCGAGGGACGCCGGGGTCGGGCACGCGCCATGCGGCTGCGGCGTGCATCCGGTGCGATTCCCGGACCACACCACCCCATATTCCAACGACCCTATGCGCAGCACGTCAATTCGGGGCGTTTCGACCATCGGGGGCACGAGCTTGGACCCCTTTACCATCTGCGAGACACTGAGGTAGCCAATGGAGGTCGCCGCACGCACGACCGCCGCCGGCTCGTTCGCTTCTTCCGGGTCTTGATTGCAGTTGGGGAACGGGAAACGCGCCGACGGATCCCAGTCGGGGCGGGCCTCGCTGGCGATGAACCCGTGGCCCCACGATGCCGTCGGCAGCGTGTTCGTGTGCGGCTGCGTCCCAACCATGAGCGCGAGGATTCCCCCGTTGGTGGCGATGATCCGCCCCTTGAGGTACGTCTCCATCTCGATGGGCTGCGTGAACTCGTCGGCGATCATTGACGTGACCAGCATCCCCTGCCGGAGCGTAATCGGCGCATGCACGGTGCCCGCGACGAGAAGTCCATTAGTGCTGCCCAACGGATCGGAACCCTCGTAACCGCCGGGCGGACCCGTGATCGGCTCCGGGCGCATGATGTTGGCCTCCACCGCGCCGTACAGACTGCCGCTGATGCGGACACGCCGGATGAAGCCGTCGTAGTCGTGCGTGTTTCCCGTGGTCGGTGCGAGGAGGTTCGTACGGATGTCGGCGTGCACGTCGCGCGGCGCAGGCTGGCCATTCTCAGTCGCCGTGCAGAAGAGTTCCGCGAGGCCGAAGCCCGAGTGGATGTTGATGGGGTTTTCCGCGGTGCCGATGTGGCCGGTGGACTCGATGTGCCGGATGTGCCCGCCGAAGGCGAGGATATCGCCCCGGATCCCGTCGCTGATTGGGTCATGGCCGACGCCGACCACGATATCTCTAATGGCGCAGGGAATCGGCGCCATATTCACTGGTGGGCCAACGACGTCGCCCGCGATGATGCGCCCGGTGATCGACTTCGCTTCGATGCGCTCGATGGTGTAGGTGCGGTTTGGGTCAACATCAGAGCTTGCAAACGCCGAGGGCCACGTGGCGGTCACGTCGTCCGCGATCACGCCGCCAGTCACCTGGGGGCGAAAGACCTGGCCCGTCGTGATCTTGCCGGTGAGGTCGCCGCTGATGGCGGCCGCGAGGATGATCTTGGTTTCTTCCGGCACCATGTTCTCGACCACGAAGGCGTCGTCGGCTCCACCTGGAGCCAGCGGCAAGCCCCAGTGGCGACAGCCGTGCAGGATGTCCTCATTGAAGCGATCTGGAAACAGCCCATCGTCCTCGGCGGCACCAATCAGTATCTTGACCGCCTCGGGCACTGCGTTCGTGCCACTCCGGTAGACCGATACTCGGGCGATGTCGCCCTGTGGCGACGCCATGTCGACGATTCGAATGAACTCGAACCGGCTGTAGTTGGCATGAATCGAGGCAATATCGATCCGCACATCGTCGGTGTTGTAGAACCAACCCGGAGTCGTCTCAACGCCTCCCCGATAGACGCTGAGTCTTACGGTCTGAGCCTCCCCGAGCCTTGCGGTCGTCAGGAGGGTAAGGACGACAACGACAAAGATCCGACAGTGGCCCATGAACGACCCCGCCCTCGCCGCTGAAGAGTACAACTCACTCCAAGCGCGAGGGCGAGCACGCTCGAAGGCGACGGCACAGCGGCCGCGATTCTGAGTCCATATGCAAAGTAATGCTCGCCGGGACGGGCTCCAGCCGCGCCTCCCTCAATGCGGTCGGCTACGCCCGCACCCGTCGGAAGCTCCCAGGCCGACCCTCGCACGATCCGAGAGCGATTTGGGCTCGTGGGGTAGGTGCTTTCGGTATACTCGCTCGTCGCCCCCGCCACGTCGTACAGGCCCCATGGAGAGGTGATCTCATACGACCCCAGCGGGATGAAGAACGGGTTGGGCGATTCGAAGTCGGCGTTGGCTTCGCCAGCGGGGGGCGGGCCGTACAGGTACGACGAGTCGGTGCCGTTGCTGTATTGCCACCAGCCGCCCACGCTGCCGTCGGGGTTTTGCTTACGTGGGTCGTAGTGCGCGGCTTTCAACCACTCGTCCATCGTCGGAATCCAGTACCGCGCCCCGGGCGAGTGCTCGCGCTGATCCGTGAAGTTACCGTTGGCATCGCCTCCGAACGTGGAGACGTCGTACGCCCCGCTGAGGAACGCGGCTCGTTCAAGGCTCTTGTTGTTGTGCAGCCAGTTGGTGAAGATGGCGCAGGTGCGCCACGTGGCCCCGCCCGCGGCGAACATCGACCGTGAATCCGAAACGGCGAACGGTGCAAACTGCCCACCGGCCCAGATCACGGGCACCTCAGCCCAGGGGATCGGGTCCGGCCTGTGGAGTGCCGCGTTCAGAAACTCCGCCCACTGGCGCGACGTGACCTCGTAGCGCCCGATCTTGTACACATAGGCAACCGAGCCCCGGTTGTGCTCCAAACGCTGGGTGTTCGTGGATTGATAGGCAGGGTTGCCCGGTGCGCCGATCGTCACGAAGTCGATGCCGGATGGGTCCGGCTGGGCGAGGGCGGGTGCGACCCACAGCCCGAGAACCAGGGCGACAATGACACGCGCATGGGCAAGCCGGCGACGGGGCGTCATGTCTCAACGATGCCACAGGAACTCCCAGCCGCCAGCAAACTTGCGAGATCTCGCCCCAGTGCCCCCCACCAACGTACCCTTCGCCGGCTTCCAGCCATCGTTTGCAGCCTCCCTGACTCACTTCCGGCCGGAGCCCAACCCCCGCCTCACCTACCATCCCCCCGCAATGCCCGACCCCCAGCCCAACGACCGCCCCCGCATCCGAAACTTCTCCATCATCGCGCACATCGACCACGGCAAGAGCACCCTCGCCGATCGCCTCCTTCAGGCCACCAACGCCGTTTCCCCGCGCGAGGCCAAGGAACAGATCCTCGACTCGATGGACCTGGAGCGAGAGCGGGGCATCACCATCAAAGCCTCCGCCGTCACCGTCTGGCACCGCCACAAGAAGGGCGCGAAGGCCGACGACCTCGAGACCGACTACGAGGACACCGTCGACGACGCCGGGCAGCACAAGGCCAAGAAGGGCGACGCGCCCGAGGCCCACGGCGACCTCTTCATGATGAACTTCATCGACACGCCCGGGCACGTGGACTTCAACTACGAAGTCTCCCGCGCCCTCAAGGCGTGCGAGGGGGCCATCCTCGTGGTCGACGCCACGCAGGGCGTGCAGGCGCAAACCCTCGTCAACGCGTATCTCGCGGTCAACGAAAACCTCACCATCATCCCCGTCATCAACAAGATCGATCTGCCCTCGGCCCGCACGCTCGACGTCGCCATGGAGATCGAGCAAACCCTCGGCTTCAAGGCGGAGGACTGCCTGCTGGTCTCCGCCAAGACCGGCCAGGGCATCAAGGAGCTCCTCGCCGCGATCTGCGAGCAGATGCCCGCCCCGCGCGAGCCCGTCTGCGACCAGCTCCGCGCCCTCATCTTCGACGCCGTCTACGACGACTACCGGGGCGTCATCGTCTACTGCCGTCTCTTCGACGGCTCGCTCAAGGTCGGCGACAAGATCCGCATGATGGGCACCGGGCGCACGTTCCTCGTCACCGACATCGGCAAGATGACGCCCAAGCCCGTCCGCGTGGGCTCTGTCTCCGCCGGCGAAACCTGCTACGTCGTCGCCGCCATCCGCACGCTCGCGGACGTCCGCATCGGCGACACCGTGACGCACGAGCACCGCCCCGCCGCCGAGCCCCTCCCGGGCTATCAGCCGCCGCGCCAGATGGTCTTCTGCGACTTCTACCCCTCCACCAAGGAAGACGGCGAGTCCTCGAACTTCGAAGACCTCCGCGAGGCCATCGAAAAGCTCTCCCTCAACGACTCCTCCTTCACCTTCGCCCCCGTCCACTCCGAGGCCCTGGGCTTCGGCTTCCGCTGCGGCTTCCTGGGCCTGCTCCACATGGACATCATCCAGGAACGCCTCGAACGCGAGGGCGGCGTCGAAGTCGTCCAGACCGCGCCCACCGTCTCATACCAGATCGTCTGCCGCAGCGGCACCGACGACATCGTCTCTCCCTCCGGCCAGGTCCTCAAGAAGGTCACGCCCGACAGCCCCCACTACTCGCCGGTGCCGGAGGGCCAGACGCTGCTCGAGGTTCACAACCCCGCCGAACTCCCCAACCAGTCCCTCATCACCGAAGTCCGCGAACCCATCTGCCGCGTCGATCTCATGATCCCCAAGGACAAGATCGGCGACATCATGAAACTCTGCCTCGACCGCCGCGGCGTGTACAAGAACCAGTCCTTCGTCTCCGCCACGCGCGACCTCATCTCCTTCGAGATGCCCCTCGCCGAGATCATCTACGACTTCTTCGACAAGATGAAGGGCCTCACCAGCGGCTACGGCACCATGGACTACGAGGTCATCCAGTACCGCACCGACAACCTCGTCAAGATGGACATCCTCGTCAACGGAGAGCCCGTCGAGGCACTCTCCGTCATCGTCCACAGAGACAAGGCCGAGCAGCGAGGCCGCACCCTCTGCGCCAAGCTCCGCGAGCAGATCCCGCGCCACCAGTTCGAGATTCCCGTCCAGGCCGCCATCGGCGGCAAGATCATCGCCCGCGAAACCATCAAGGCCTTCCGAAAGGACGTCCTCGCCAAGTGCTACGGAGGCGACGTCAGCCGCAAGCGCAAGCTCCTCGAAAAGCAGAAAGAGGGCAAGAAGCGCATGAAGAACGTGGGGAGCGTGAACATCCCCCAGGAAGCGTTCATGGCCGTGCTGGATACGGGGGATTGAGAGGCAGAGGACCGGAGCAGAGGATGATCGCAGCTATTGAGGTCGAGCGGCGTGCTCTCCAGGTCTTCGACAGCGTTCGTGGGGGCGTGCGGTACGAAGACGCACGAGTAGAACTCAAGTCTGCGCTTCCAGCCAATCCTGCCGCGGCGGCAAGGAGAATCGCGGGCCATTGCAATGCTGCGAGGTCCGCTTGGGTCATGTGGATCATCGGTCTAGGTGAGGATGGCCGAGTCTCGGAGACGAGAAGAGAGTCGCTCGGAGAGTGGTGGCCCAAGGTAAAGGGTCACTTCGACGGCCTCGCGCCAGATCTCCTCGATCTGTGGGTGCCCACTGGCGGAGACTGGCCGCTACTTGCCTTGGTGTTCGACTGCAATCGACGACCCTTTGTCTGGAAGAACGCCGACTACGGGGCGGGCGACAAGGTGGAACGCGAGGTACCCTGGCGCGAGGGAACGCTTGTCCGAAGCGCGCGGCGGGATGAGCTTCTCCGAGTGCTGGTTCCTCCAGTTCCCGTCCCTCATGTGGAGGTACTAGCTGCTTTCTTGACGTTCCGCACACCCACCGAGAACAATCGTGGGGATCTTCCACGCTGGCAAGGAAACGCAACACTCCTATTCACGCCGACTGGCCCCGGAGTCACCGTTTTCCATGCCTCAAGGATCTGCGCGAGACTCACCGATTTCGACGGCTCGTGCACTGCGGACCTATCCGTCCAACCTCACAGCTTCGACTCGCCCGGGTTTCAGCAATGGGCGCAAGTCCGAGCTGCACACGATCACATTCTGGTCCAAGGTCCAGGTGTAGCGCACGTGGATGTTCATGCAACCATCCACCAAAGGACGTACTCGCCGTCCCGCCGAGTCGTGCTTGACATGGCGCTTGGACTCCCTCTCAACGATCGACTTGTCATCCCGCGCATCATCTTGGGGGAATTTGAGATGTCTGGATCTCCAGCGGGGCATCGCCATTGGGAGATTGAAGCTCGCGAGGAACCCTGAGCTGGTCGCACCTCCGTCAACTTGGCCGGCCGCGGGCGGCTCGTTCCACTCTCTTTCCCCGACCCATCCCGTGCCACCGCCCACGCAGGGCCTCATCCCACCGGAGCGCCTCCCGCCTCCGCATCGCCACTTCCCTGCCCACATGTTGCCCCCTCCGCAGGGAGAGTTGCAGACAGGGCGGCACGCCCTCTGTGCCTGCGAGCTCTCGCTCCCCCGCGGCCGCGCACCCCGGGCCGGTGCCCCTGCCTCTGGGCCGGCCTCACGCACCGACGCCTTCGGCGCATTGCCCCGCGCACGCTCCCGGCTCCACCTTGCATCCACCACGCCACCCTCGCGCGCCATCTCTGCGCGCTATCTCCGCGCCCTCGGCACAAGTGCTCTTGGACCGACGCCCGCGGCCTTGTACCATCTGTCGGGGGACCGGGATCGCCTTGGGCCCTCCTCGGAGGACACACCCATGCGTCTGGCCCCACTCGCCGTCCTGCTCGCCACCGCCCCCGCCCTCGCCCAGTGCCTCAACTGGACCAGCGCCGGCACCACCGGCCCATCGCCACGCCAGGACATGTTCATCGTCGCCGACACCGCCAACCACAACATCCTCCAGTTCGGCGGCTACCGCGGCGGCTTCGGCTTCAACAACGAGACCTGGCTCCACGACGGCGAGGCCTGGGCACAGGTCTTCCCGCCTCTCTCCCCATCCGCCCGCGCCCATTACGCCATCGCCTTCGACTCCCTCCGCAGCCGCGTCATCCTCTTCGGCGGCACCGAGACCGGCTCCAACTACCTCGCCGACACCTGGGCGTGGGACGGCGCCGCCGGCACCTGGACGCAACTCTCGCCGCCAACCTCGCCCTCCGGACGCCTGAACCACAACATGGTCTACGACGCCGCCCGAGACCGCATCGTGCTCTTCGGCGGCTCCACCGCCGCGGGCGCCAGCAGCCAGACCTGGCTCTTCAACGGCACCACCTGGACCCAGGCCTTCCCCGCCACCACCCCCACCATCCGCAACGCCTTCGCCATGGCCTATGACCCCATCCGCCAGCGGGTCGTCATGTTCGGCGGCATCCCCACCACCGCCGCGCCCACCTACGAGTGGGACGGCACCAACTGGACCCTCACCGCCACCACCGGCCCCGGCCCACGCCTCTACGTCGCCATGTCCTTCGACGAGGGGCTCGGCAAGATCATCCTCTCCTGCGGCGAACTCCCCGGCGCCACGGGCCGATACAACGACACCTGGTCCTACGACGGCACCACCTGGGAACTCCTCAGCGTCGGCGTGCCCGGCGTCGCCCGTGACCAGAACGGGCAGGCGTACCTCCCCGGCATGGGCACCGTCATCTTCGGCGGCTACGCGGGCGCCGGCGATGTCCGCCGCGACACCTGGGTCCTCACCTGCACCTCGCCCCGGCCATGCGATCCGGATTACACCTGCGACGGCAACGTCAACCAGGACGACGTGCGATGCCTCATCGACGCACTCGCCGGCAACCCCGGCTGCGAGTGCAGGCCGCTGGACTTCAACAACGACGGCAACCAAGACCAGGACGACGTGACGGCGCTCATCAACGTCATCGCGGGCGGCGACTGCCCCTGAGCCCCGCCCTGCTGCTAGAACAGGTCGAGGGCGATCAGGATCGCATCCGCCTCGAACTCCGTCGTCTCAACCTTCCGCGGCAGACGCCGGTGGCGCTCCACAAACGCCTGCACGCGGTCCAATGCCCGAACCAGCTTCTCACCCTCTCAGCCATCGTCCGGATCGAGCGTCGCCTCGCGCTGCAAGAGATCCCAGACCTCTCGCACCTGCTCTTCGCTCAGGCTCTGCCCCCAACTCCAACGCCAGCGGGTCATGGATGTTGCACCTTTCGTTGAAAGGCACACTCTGCGTGCACGAATAAGATGCACCGCTGCACCTAGCCTCCCGGCACATGCCGGGGCACCATCCCGAACGCTCACGCTCCGGGATCGACCCGGAACCGTCCTCGCGGGCCGATGCGTGCCTGGTCCCGACACACTCCGCATGTCAACTCACCCACACGAAACGCTTCCCCACAGCCCCGCACTCACGGAGGCCACGTGCATCCACTGCTCTTATGACCTTCGGGGCATCGGCTCTCACGGCGTGTGCCCGGAGTGCGGGAAGCCGATCTCGGACTCCACCCGCATCGTCGGTGGCAGCCTCGCCGCGTGGGAGGCCCGGCGGACCGCGATCGCCGCCCGCTTCGCCGCACACTCCATCTCGACCTGGATCTGGGCCATCATCGGAGTCATCGTCTCCTCGCTCACGGGATCGCTCGGCCTTCCGCTGGTTCCCGCCATCATGGCGGCGGTGGTCGCCCTCCTGCTCTGCGTGCTCCACCTCCACTTCACCCGGCGGTTCCTCGCCAACATGCCGGGGGACGCGTCCGTGCGGCTTCGCTGGATGCCCGCGGCGGGGGTTGTGGGCATCCTCATGACCCTCGGCCTCTTCGCGGTCGTGAGCCTTGCCGGCTCCCGCCCGTGGCCCGCAAGCATGGCGGAGGAGATGCAATCCACCCTGTACGCGCTCTTCGTCTGTCTGGGCTGCACCCACGTTTCCATCGTCATGTCGATGCTGAGACCCTACGCCCGCCCGGTCCTGGAGCCCGCGAAGGCCACGCAGTTCATCTCCACCGCGGGAAGGGCTCGCTCCACATTCCTGTTCATGGTGGCATTCGTCGTCGTCCGCTGGACGCCGCTCTACGACAGCTCCTGGGTGCGCCTCGGGGCGCTGGTGCTGTGGTGCATGGTGATCGGCTTCGCGTTCGCAGTCGCCGATCGCCTGAAGCGGCTGTCGAAGGCGCTCGATACCGCGTGGAAGGTCCGGCCCGCTGTGTCCCCCGCTCAGCCGGCCTCGCTCAGCCTGCCCAGGATGTCCACCACACCCTCCACCTCGGGCAGCGGTGAGACGTAATCCGCCCGCTCGCGGAGTTCGGGCACGGCGTTGCTCGGGCAGCCGAACCACGCGACGCTGTTCCGGATGGCAAGGTCGCCCAGTGTGTCGCCGATGCCCGCGAGTCGCTCCCGGCGGAGTCCCGTCATGCCCAGCACCCGCGAGATGCCTGTGTCCTTGTTCACGTGCGCCAGGTCACAGTTGATCCACGCGACCGTGCTCGACACCCGCAGGGGCCAGCCCTCTCGCGCGAACGTATCGATCAGCCTGGGCTTGAACTCCCAGAGCGTCTGCTTCCGCGGGTGCCACAGCGAGATCGACGCCGTCTTGCCCGGCTGGATCACCACCCCTTGCGGGCACAAATCCTTCTCCACCCACCGGGTGGCCTCCCGCACCGCGCCGAGGTGCTCGGGCGAGATCGCGGGATCGAGGTGAAAGCCCTGCGTCCGAGGGTCGAACACCCACACACCCATCTCCGCGATGCAGGGCACGCTGGTGTTGCTCAGAAGTCGGCAGAGGCACTCGACAAAGGGCTGGGGCCGCCCGGAGCAGAGCGTGAGCACGGGCCGGTCACCCCGCGACTCGGCCAGCACGTTGTGGCGAGCGATCGTCGCGAGGGCGTCCGCGTCCAGCGGCGCGGCGCTCTCCGGGCCGAGGCAGCCGTCGATGTCGCAGATGATGGCGTCGAAGCGTCGGTGCACGGGGAAGGAGCGTAGGACTCGGAGCGGGGCCCTTCGGGTGCGCCCGGACCCGAACCACTATCCTTGGCCCATGCTCTACGCCTTCGGGGCCGCGATCTTCGCCGCCGCGGCCCTCCTGTTCCTCGTTCAGCCCATGATGGGCAAGATCCTCCTCCCGCAGCTCGGGGGCAGCCCGTCCGTCTGGAACACGTGCATGGTGTTCTTTCAGGCGGTGCTGCTGCTGGGCTACCTCTACGCGCACGTGCTGACCCGCCGCCTCTCGACGAAGTGGCAGGTGCTGGTGCATGCGATTGTGCTCGCCGTTGCCGCCGCCACGCTCCCGGCGCCCGTGCTCACAGGCTCCCCCGAAGGACAGAACCCGGTGCTGTGGGTGGTGATGACGCTCTCACTCTCGATCGGGCTTCCTTTCTTCGCGGTTTCCACCACCGGGCCCCTGCTGCAGAAGTGGTTCTCCAGAACAGATCACGCGCAGGCCCGCGATCCGTACTTCCTCTACGCGGCGAGCAACGCGGGGAGCCTGATCGGCCTCTTCGCCTACCCGCTGGTGCTGGAGCCCGCCCTCACCCGCGCGGGCCAGACGTGGACGTGGGCTCTTGGCTTCTGGGCACTTGTCCCCGCGGTCCTGGTGTGCGCCGGACTCGCCTCTCGGCGCGAGGCCCACGCCGCCGCGACGTCTGTCGGCTCAACCCCCGATGCCCCGGTCACCTGGGCCAGGCGGGGCTGGTGGGTGCTGCTTGCGGCGGTGCCTTCGAGCCTGATGCTCGGGGTCACACAGCACGTGACGACGGACATCGCGGCGATCCCGCTGCTGTGGATCATCCCGCTCTCGCTCTACCTCCTGAGCTTCGTGCTGGCATTCTCGGGCCGCGCCGGGGGCTCCTCCCGCTTCTGGGGACGCGTCCTGCCCATCCTCATCATCGCGGTGCTGCTCACGGCGCTCGCCCGCGCCCGCCACCCCGTGATGGTGATCGGCGCGATCCATGTCTCCACATTCTTCGTGGTCGCCATGCTCTGCCACCGGCGCCTCGCGGAAGACCGCCCCCCGACGTCGCACCTCACCGAGTTCTACCTCATGCTGTCGATCGGCGGCGTGCTGGGCGGGCTCTTCAACGCCCTCGCCGCCCCGGTGCTCTTCACCAATGTCATCGAGTACGGGCTGGTACTGGGAGGTGCGTGCCTGCTCCGCCCGCAACTGCTCGCCGAGTGGCGGGCTCGCACGCCGCGCCAGAGACTCATCGACGCGGGGCTTGCCGTGCTCGCCGCGGCAATGGTCATCGGCATCGTCGCGTACGCGGAGCACCTCACCCGTCAGGACCGTCTGCTGCAGACCGGGCCCGGGCGCTGGCTCGTGCGGGACCTGGGCATGGACACGCGTCAGGCGGTGCTCGTGCTGACCGCCGGCGTTCCCTCGCTCCTCTGCATCCTCGTGCTGCTCCGCGCCGGGTCACTCCGCTTCGCGGGGGCGGCCATTCCGCTCCTGCTCAGCACCTACTTCACCGGCATCGGCGGCTCGCTCCTGCACGAAGAACGCACGTTCTTCGGCGTGCTCCGCGTCAGCACCGACCCCAAGGGCTTCTGGTACAAGCTCGACCACGGCACCACGCTCCACGGCATCCAGGGTCGCTTCGAGGTCATGCGGCGCACCCCCACTTCCTACTACCACCCCACCGGACCCATCGGCGATGTCATCAAGGGCCTCCAGGCAGAGGACCGCCTCAAGCGAATGGGTGTGATCGGGCTCGGCGTGGGCTCGCTCGCCGCCTACGGCCGGCCCGGCGATGAGATCGACTTCTTCGAGATCGACGAGGGCGTCGTCCGAATCGCCGACAACCCCAGCTACTTCCTGTTCGTGGGGGACGCCATCGCCTCCGGCGTCAAGCTCCGACGCTACGTCGGCGACGGACGGCTGGGTATCAGCCGGCCCGCGGACGATCCGGCCATCCCCGACGGGTACTACGACCTCATCGTCATCGATGCCTTCTCGTCCGACGTGATCCCCGTACACCTCGTGACTCGCGAGGCCATCGACGCCTATCGGCGCAAGCTCGCGCCGGGTGGCGTGCTGGCCTTTCATGTGTCAAACCGCTACTTCGAGCTGCGCCCGGTGCTGTGGCGCATCTCCCAGGATCTGGGCATGGTCTGCTGGCATCGGGACGACTCCTTCCTGACCGATGAGATGAGGGGCCAGGCCAAGCGCGACTCGGTATGGGTCGTGATCGCCCGCTCGAAGGACGACCTCGGTCGCATCGCCCAGTTCCCGACGCCCTGGGAGGCCTTCGCGCCCAGGCCGGCCCAGAAGACTCCTCTGTGGACCGACGACTATTCGAACGTGCTGGATGCGTTCATCGGCTGGGGGATGCCGGAGTAGCGGCCTGCCGCGCCGCCATCACCCGCACCGGCACCTCGCCCGACGGCACCGGCTTTTCGGTCTGCTTCCCGGTCTCCAGGTCCTTGAGCGTCACGCCTGCGGCTCCCTCGATGATCGCCGCGAACCGGGCACGGACAGCGCCCGCCTCCTGCAGCAGCTTCCCAACATTCCGCGTCGAGCGATACGTGTGCCGCGCGTGCAGGCCCGAGGCTCGGCACGCGGCGACCAGAGGCTTCACCATCACCTCGCTCTCGGGGAGGCCGTTGGAGATGACGAAGACATCCGGCCGGAGGCCCGCGGCCTCTGCGAGCTTCGCGTCCGTCGGCATCAGGCCCCGGTCCTGGAGCACGAGCGACAGGACGACGTCGCCCATGCCGAAGCCGACCGCCGGCGTAGGAGGCCCGCCGAAGAGCTCCACGAGGTTGTCGTATCGCCCGCCACCTGCGATGGCTCGCTCGCCGCCGCTGGCCTCGTGCACCTCGAAGACCATGCCTGTGTAGTACGCAAGACCCCGGACGATCGAGAGGTCGAAGTCCACCCAGTCAAGGATGCCGGCCTGCGCGAGCTGCTCGCTGAGCGGGGCGACGGCCTGGGAGAAGAAGGTGAGATCGAGCACGGTGTCGCCCTGCGCCGAGGCCGGATCGTCGACCGTGGTGCGGATGATGCCCTTCTGGAACACTTCCGCCTGCTCCGGTGAAAAGCCGAACGCCGCCAGCTTCGCCGCGAACTCCGCCCCGGGCATCTTGCCCTTGGCATCGAGCAGGGTGAGCAGGTCCGCGTGGCGGGCCTCGGGCAGGCCGCGGGAGACCAGCCAGTCGCCGAGGGCCTTTCTGTGATTGATCTTGACACGGACATCGCGGGGCCCGAGCCCGAGCATGGCAAGCATGGAAACGCAGGTCGCGATGATCTCAGCATCCGCGACGGCGGCGGCGCGGGCCAACTCCTCCGGGGTCTTCGGATCGCCCGCGAGCCCCAGGAAGTCGACGTTCCACTGGAGAAACTCGCGCAGCCGGCCGCGCTGGGGGCGCTCCGCCCTGAAGAACGGCCCCGCCATGAACCACTTGGAGGGTTTGGGGAGCGCGTTCGCCCGTGCCGCGAAGAGCCGGGCGAGCGTGGGCGTGAACTCCGGCCGGAGGGCGTAGGTCTTTTCGCCCCCGGTCCTCTGGAACGAGAAGAGCTCGGAGACGATCGCCTGGCCGCTCTTTACGGTGTAGAGGTCGAGGTGCTCGAAGGTCGGCCCGTCCACTTCCTCGAAGCCGTGCCGGACCGACGCGCTGCGCCACGCCTCCGTGATGAAGCGCCGCCGAGCGGCGTCTGCCGGGTAGAGGTCTCGGGTGCCCGTGGGGGCCTGGTGCTGATTCGCGGGAGCCATGGAGATGAAGCGTAGTGTGCCGGATGGGCGCCCGCGCCGGCCGCTAAAGTCCGCCATGAATGCTCATGAAGGGCCCAGGGGCCCGCTATGGCAGAAGGCGATCTCCTTCGCCGCGCGTGCGCACCGGCACCAGCTCCGCAAGGACCAGGGCACACCCTACGTCGCCCACCCCTGCCGCGTGATGGCAACCGTCGCGCTTGTCTTTGGCTGCGCCGAAGAGGTGGTGCTCGCCGCGGCGGCGCTCCACGACACCATCGAGGACACCACCACCGACTACGACGATCTGCACAAGCACTTCGGGCCGGAAGTGGCGAGCCTTGTGGCGGCCCTGACCAAGAACATGGCCAGGCCCGAGGCCGCCCGAGAGGCGGAATACGACGCGGCGCTCTCACGGGCGGACTGGCGCGCCCGGCTCATCAAGCTGGCGGACGTCTACGACAACCTCTGTGATCTGGAGACTTCTCCCGCGGAGCACCGCAGCGTGAAGGCGCGGAAGGCCGCGGACAAGGCTCGCCGAGCCCTGACCCTCGCCGAAGGAGACGAGTCGCACGCGCCGACCCGGCTCGCACTGGCCGAGGTTCGGGCGCTGCTTGCGGCGCTCGGGCTGTGACCGCAGACCTCAGGGGCCGGCGACCGGGAGGCGCTTGATCTGGTCGCGCGTGCGCTCGATCAGCATCTTCAGGTTCTCGATCTGCGCGTCGAGATTCCGCTTCTGGAACGCGGGCAGGTTGGGGGCACGGCGCTGCCGCTCCAACTGTGAAATCTGCTGACGGTACACGCTGATCTGCGCCCGCAACTGGTCCGCCATCGCGGCCATCTGGGGCGTTTCCTTGAGGAAAAAGTCCGGATCGGCCTGGGGTGAGGCGGCGAGGCGCACGCCCCCGCCCGGAACGACCTCGAAGGGCTCCGCGGGGGTGGCCACGAACTCCTGGGGTTTGCCCTTGGGCGTCGTGGCTTCTTCGCGGCGCCGCAGCTCCTCGTGCTGGAGCTCCACCCAGCGCGCGGTGTCGAGCCCGGTGGCGACGGCGGTCTCCGCGCCCCGCGTGCCGAGCCGCTTGCAGCGCACGTTCCAGGCCGCCTCGAGCGTGGAGCCATCCAGCCCGATGGCGTTCGAGAGCTCCGCGAAGCTGCCCATGGCGAGCGTGACCTGCAGGGCTTCGCCCCGCCTCAGGATGTCCAGCGTCACTCGCTCGCCTGGCTCGCGTGAGACGATGGCGCACCGCGCGGCGGCCTGCGACGCCGTCGGCATCCCACCGATGCTGCGGATCACGTCTCCCGGCCTCAGCACGGCCTCGGACTCAAAGCCCCGCACCGTGCCGTTGATCTCCACCCCGCCCACACCCGCGTCGAACCGCGAGAACTGCACGCCCATCGCGGCCCGCGGGGTCTCCATGAAACGTCGCTTCGCGAGCCGCAGCAGACGCTCCGCCACTTCCGCCCCGGGCCGGTCCGGGCCCACCAGGCAGGCTTCGAGGCCGGTCAGCGAACAGTCGGGGTCCGTCGCCAGCCGGCGCATGGCGGCGTCGCGGGCCGCCAGGTCATCGCCGCCCAGCGCCGCGAGCTCCCCACGCAGCCACTCCGGCACCTGACCCTGCGCCGCGGCGCTCATCGCAAACAGGAGCGGCAGGATGGACAGGGCTCGCAGCATGGCTCGTCACAGTCTACCAGTCACCACCGATGCACAAAGCCTATTCCAGATTCTGAATCTGCTCCTTGATCCGATCGATCGCGCCCTTCACCTCCACCGTCGCCTTCGAGATCCCGGCGTCTGGTGACTTGCTGGCGATGGTGTTCGCTTCCCGGAGCATCTCCTGCGCCAGAAAGTCCAGCGTGCGTCCGATCGGCTTGCCGTCCGCCCGGGAGAGCAGATCGCGGAACTGCACGACGTGCGCCGACAGCCGCTGGAGCTCCTCGGCGACGTCGGTGCGCTCCGCGTAGGTCGCGACCTCGCGGACCAGGTCCACCGGCTCGACCTTCTGCCCGGCCTCGGCGAAGAGCGCCAGAATGCGGGCCTTGAGCCTCGCCTCGTACTCGGCGATCACCGACGGCGCTCGCTCGCGGACTTCGGCGAGACGCTCATCGATGAGCCCCAGGTGGTGCTCCAGCTCCTCCACCAGGCCCTTGCCCTCGCGCGCGCGCATGTCGATGAGCTTCGCCACCGCCTCGTCCAGCAGGGGCATGAACGCCCGCCGCGCCGACGCCAGAATGTCCTCCTGGTTCGAAGAGGGCTGCAGCACCCCGGGCAGGGAGAGAAGCTGCGCCACGCCCAGGTCGGGCGTCAGGCCGTTCGCGGCGCAAACCTGCTTGGCCTGCTGGATGTACCGCGCCAGCGCCGCCTCGTTGATCTCGTGGGCCGCATCGGAGGACGAATCCGTGCACCGCGCCGTCAGTGTGACCGTGCCGCGGTGCAGCCGGTCGCGCAGGCGGCTCTCCATCTCGGCCTCAAGTCCTTGGAGAGACTCCGCCAGACGGATCGTGGCCTTGAAGTACTTGTTGTTGAGCGACCGCACCTCAACGAAGTAATGCACCCCGCCCACCTGGGCGGATGCATCCCCGTATCCAGTCATGCTCCGGACCATGCCATGCCCTCCGGATCAGCCCTTGGGAGTCTCGGTCGGGGGCTGCGCACCGCCGCCCGCCGGTGCAGGCTGGGGGGCCGGAGCGTCCGCGGGCGTCGGCGCCTGCGGCTGGGTGTCGGGGGTTGCCCCGCCCGGCGCGG
>QWIH01000050.1 GCA_021405315.1 Leptolyngbya sp. PLA1 | reverse complement strand
AACACCCGCTCTACCAGCGCGCCGCCCGCCGGCGCCCCGTCCCGCGGGTACCACGCGCACCGCTCCCCGCGCTGCGCGGGTGCCCTAGCCTCTGGGCGCGCCCCCCGGTGTCCGGCCGTCTCTTGCATGCACGAACGGTACCGCCCGCGGCGGCCCCCGGAGGCACGGCAATGGTCAAGCTCAATCGCATCTACACCCGCACCGGCGACGACGGGACCACCGGACTCGCCACGGGCGCACGCGTCCGGAAGGACGACCCCGCCGTCGAGGCCTACGGCACGGTGGACGAGACCAGCGCCGCCCTCGGGCTCGCGGTCCTCGCCGCTTCCGGCGCGGGCGGCGTAGGCGCCGAGCTCCGCCCGCTCCTCCAGCGCATTCAGAATGACCTCTTTGATGTTGGCGCCGACCTCGCGACGCCGATCGCCGCCGGCGAGCTGCCGGGCAAGGCCCTGCGCATCATTCCCAGCCAGACCGAAGGGCTCGAGCGCGAGATCGACCGCTTCAACGAGCGGCTCTCACCCCTCACCAGCTTCGTCCTCCCGGGGGGCTCCCCGCTCGCGGCGGCGCTGCATCTGGCCCGCACGGTGTGCCGCCGCGCCGAGCGACTCGCGGTCACCCTCGCCGCGGGCCGCCCGGGGCAGGTGAACCCCGAGGCGATCCGCTACCTGAATCGGCTGAGCGACCTGCTGTTCGTGCTCGCCCGCGTCGCCAACGACAACGGACGGTCCGACGTGCTCTGGATTCCCGGCGCCAACCGCTGAATGCCGCCCCGACGCGCCCGCGGTCAATCGTCGTAGGGGGTGATCGCGGCCCCGCTGCCGGTGTAGAACACGTCGCCGTAGACCTTCAGGAACGCGTTGGAGCCGAACTCGACGAACTGGTCGCCCTCGGGCAGCCCGTCGTTGGGGTTCTCGTTGACGAAGACGTTGTCCGCGTGCGTTCGCGACCCGTTGACGTTCAGGCGATAGGTCATGGGGATCTGATCGCTCGCGGGATCGTTGAGGAAGACCACCCGCCCATCGTTGAAGGCGACGTTTCCCTCCCAGGTCTGCCTCCCGCCGAAGATCCGCAGCCGGTTGGACATCTGCCCGGCCACGCCCGGAACCAGCCGCCAAGCCCCGGGCGAGCCGTCATACACCGGCCCGCGATTCCCCAGGACCGCCTGGCGCGAGTCGAGCGTGGACTTCCACCACGACGCCCGCTCGCCGAAGGGCGGGCAGTGCGCGAACGAGACCCCCCCGTTGAGCCCCCCGTCACGGCGCCCGAGGCCCGTTCCGCTCCCGGTCTCGCCCGGATGACCCGCAAAGCCCGGGTCCCACAGGGCCCCATCCGGATTCACGGCTCGGGATGGGTACTGATACTCGTACTGGGTGTCACGCATGATGCGCGGGTTGATCTCGCCGCTGCTCACGAGCACCTCGGGCGTCACGTAGCCGTGGTAGATCATGATCGAAAAGATGTTGCCGGTGTTGTCCTTCACGATGGAGGGGAGCGACCCCGGGTTGATCGTCTGATTGGCCCGGTCCAGGGACGAGGGCCTGGGGTACTCATCACCGTGGGAGTTGCCCCAGATGACCATGCCCTGCAGCGTGCTGCGGAGGTTGGCGCCGTCCTTGATCTGCCGGGCGGCGTCCCGTGCCTTGCCCAGGGAGGGCATGAGGATGCTCATCAGCAGCCCGATGATCGCGATCACCACCAGGAGCTCGATCAAGGTGAAGCCGGGTCGACGCCGCATCGTGCCTCCGTGGCAGAGTTGTACCGTGCATCGGTCGATCGGGTTTCCCCGGGCGCGGATTGGGGCTTGATCCCCCACTCCCGGGACGGCGCGCGGAACGGCACCCGGCCTCCAACGCCGCCGCCTTCGTCTGATAAGTACCTTACAAACTACAAACTATGACCGACAGCGGGTTGAATCAGTCCGCGGGTTGCCGTAGAGTTTGGACCTGCGGGGCTCGGCTGTTGCGAGCCGATAGTACGTGGATCGCAGTTCCAAGTGCGCCCGCGGCGTCGTGGGGACCCGCTGGCTCGGATCGCCTTGCATGGCTCGCTCTACTTCGACGGGACAGATCGGCTCCTCGCTGCACGCACCCCCTCCTCCGACGGCCATCGGGCTCATCGCGGGCGGTGGTGGTCTGCCGATCCTGATCGCCCGCTCACTCAAGAGCCAGGGCCACCCGGTTCACGGCCTGGGCCTCGCCAGTCAGTACGAGCCCGAGCTCCCGAGCCTTTGCGATACGTTCCGCGAGGTCGGCCTGCTCCGCATCGGCGCATGGGGCCGCATCCTGGGCAAGCTCGGCGTCCGTCACGCCATCATGGTCGGCAAGGTCGACAAGGCCAAGCTGATGCACGACCCCTGGCGGCTGCTGAAGAACATCCCCGACTGGCGGACCGTGAAGGCCTGGTACCAGCATCTCCGCTTTGACAAGCGCTCCCACGCCGTCCTCGGCTTCGTCGCCGACGAGTTGGACCGCTGCGGCGTGCGCCTGCTCGACTCCACCGGCCCCATCCCCGATCAGATGGCCTCTGTCGGCGTCATGACCCAGCGCCAGCCGACGCCGGATCAGTGGGCCGACATCGAGTTCATCTGGCCCCTCCTCCAGCAGACCCTGCGGCTCGACATCGGGCAGTCCATCGCGGTTCGCGAACGGGACGTCATCGCCGTCGAGGCCGTCGAGGGCACCGACCGGATGATCGAGCGCACGGGCAAGCTCTGCCGCATGAAGGGCTGGACACTCTGCAAGGGTGCCCGCATCGGCCACGACCGTCGGTCGGACGTCCCCACGGTCGGTCTGAACACGGTCAAGAACCTTGCGGCGAACGGCGGGCGCTGCCTGGCCCTCGCCGCGGGCGATGTCATCATGCTGGACAAGGCCGAGATGATCCGCACCGCGGAGCGACTGGGCGTGACGATCGTGGGCGTCTCGGGCGACTTCGCCGCGGGGCGCCGCGCCGAAGTGCCTCCCGCCGAGGTCGCCACGGGCGCGGTCTGATCTGTCCGGGCCGCCGTGACCCCCCCTCCCCCACCACCATCAGATTCCTGCCCGTTCGTGAGCCGGGGCGGGCTCAAGCTCCGTCACGCCCTCGACGAGTTCCGCCTCGACGTGTCCGGACTCACCTGCGCCGACCTGGGTTGCAGCACGGGGGGGTTCACGGACTGCCTGCTCACCCGCGGAGCGGCGCACGTGTACGCCGTGGACACCGCCTACGGCGAGTTGGCATGGAAGCTGCGAAATGATCCGCGCGTGACCGTCATGGAGCGATCCAACGCGCTCCACGTGGCGCCCCCCCTCGCCGTCGACCTCGTCACGCTCGATCTCTCATGGACCCCCCTCAGGCTCGCAGTCCCCGCGGCCCTCCGCTGGCTCAAGCCCGATGGCCGGATCGTGGCACTCCTCAAGCCCCACTACGAGCACAAGGACCGTGGGGGCGAGCTTCCCAAGGGCGGCGTGCTCCCCGAGGCCATCGCAGAGGACGTCGCGCGCGGGGTCGCCGCGTCGCTGCCCGCTCTGGGAGTCGAGGCCCTCGGGCTTGTCCGTTCCCCCATCCTCGGTGGAAAGGGCAAGAAGGAGGGCAACGCCGAATGGCTCGTGCTGCTGAGCCGTGCCCAGACCTAGAGCACTCGGGCGAGGGCCGCGTCGGCCGAGATGGGGGGCACGAAGTCGCTCCCGCCCGGCGCGGGCACCTTGAGCAGCTTGTCCCAGTCCACCTGGTCCGTGTTGACGAACTCTGCTGGCAGGGTCGGATCCCACTTGGCACGGAACTCACCCCACGCCTTCATCACGAGTGCCCGGCGACGCAGATCGGCGTCGCTCGGGGCCTCACGCCGCTTCTGCACTTCCGCCTTGATGTGCCCCTGGCCATAGTGCTTGAGCCACGCGCCCTTCGCGCACACCAGCCTGAAGCCCGCCCGCCTGGCGCGCAGCCCGTAGTCCGGGTCGCCGAAATAGCCGAAGAACCGCCGATCCATCACGCCGATCTTCTCGATCACCTCCCGCCGGATCAGCACCGCGTCCCCGGACAGGATGGAGTCTTCCGTGTGCTCCAGGCCCCGGGTGCGGGCCATGAACTCGGCGAACTCGGTCAGGTCCTCGGGCTTCCGCTCGACGAAGGGCGGCTTGACCTCGTGGTGCGGGAAGCTATCGACGATCTCGGCGGTACCCCGGATGATGCCGAACGAGCGATCGACCGCCGCCACGCCAAGGACCGTCCTCAGCCACGCCGGGGTGACATACATGTCGTTGGAGATGAAGAACACGTTGTCGCCCCGGGCTCTCGAGAGGCCGTACGCGAAGACCCCCGTGTAGTGCTGACGCTGGTGGAACCGGGCGACATGGGCGGGGGCCTGCGTGGAGGCCCTGAAGCTCGTGAAAAGGTCCGTGATGCCCTCGTCCGAGTCCGAGGCGTCGTCCAGCAGGATCCACTCGGCCCGGTCCTGCAGACCCAGCGCGTGCAGCGCGGTGTTGATCGAGATCAGGCACTCCGCGGTCACGTCTCGGAGGCTTCTCGCCGGCACGATGAAGGAGAGCATCCCGGAGCGTATCCGGCGCGGGGGCGACCGCCCCACGGCGCGCCCTACCATTCCCGGACATGCCCGCGGCTCCCGCAGCCCAACCCCATCAGCCCCCGAGCGTTCGCGAACGCGTCGAACGTGTCCTCAGCCTCATCCGACCCGCGGTGCAATCCGACGGCGGGGACATCCAGCTCGTGGACATCACCCCGGAGGGTGTCGCCCGGGTCAGGCTGCTCGGCGCCTGCATCGGCTGCCCGTCCAGCGGCATCACGCTCACCCAGGGCATCGAGCGCAACGTGAAGGCGCACGTCCCCGAAATCCAGCGCGTGGAGGCGATCTGACGCCAGGAGCGGCGATAGCCGCGCGCTTTCACGCATGTCTTCCACAAGCGGTCCAGAAGATCGCACTTTGTTCGGGTGCATCTCTTGCGCGTTTCGTGATAAGGGCTTCCGGTTTTGGCCGGGGCGCGGTATAAGGGTGTCATCGCGCTGGCGGCTGCCGGCGCACGCGAGTCCAGGATGGGAGCGAGCGATGCTTGTCATCACGAGGCGTGAAGGTGAGGAAGTCGTGATCGGCGACCCGAAGAACCCGATCGGGGTGGTTCGGATCGCCTCGGTGAAGGGCGAACGGGTGCGGATCGCCTTCGACTTCCCGCGGAACGTCGAGATCAACCGACGCGAGATCGCGGACCAGATCGTGCAGAGCCCCGCCGAGGTGCTCGCGACGATCAAGCCCGAGACCGCCTGAGCCCGGCCGCTCCGGCCGGCACGAGACGCGGGCCCCGAGCGGGCCCGTTGCCGTTTTTGGCCTCGCGGCATTGTCCGAAAACTGTCAAGCCGTCCGGTAATGGGCCCGATCTAGGAGTCGGTTCCACTCCCGGAGTGCTTCAATGGACATCGCCTTCATCGGCCTTGGCAAGCTCGGGTTCCCCTGTGCCGTCGCGTGCGCCCTCAAGGGCCACACGGTGCACGGCTTTGATCTGGACACGGCCCTGGTGGACGGGTACCGGCGTGGCGAGGTCACGCCCTTCGAGCCCGGGCTTCCCGAGCAGTACGAGACCTGCAAAGCGCGGATGCATTACTGCCGCACGCTCGATGAGGCAGTCTCGAAGGCGGACTACGTGTTCGTCTCGGTGCCCACCCCGCACGCCCCGATGCACGACGGGTCCTTTCCGTACGACGGGGTGGCGCGGAACTTCGACAACTCGATCATCGAGCGGGCACTGGTGGAGGTCGGCCGCGCGATCCGCAATCACGCGGGCGACGGACGCTTCCGCACGGTGCTGGTCATCTCCACGACGACCCCCGGCACGATGGTGAACGAGCTGGGCCCCGCGACGGTCCGGGCCGCCGGCCGGCCCATCGGCGACGGCTGGACCATGGTCTACAACCCGTTCTTCATCGGGCAGTCCACGGTCGTGCGGGACTTCCTGAACCCCGAGTTCGTGCTCCTGGGCGTTCCGCAGGACGAGGATGGCCTCGTCGCCGACAACGGGCGGGGCGAAGCACTCGCACGCGAGCTCTACGGCACGCTGCACGCGCAGCCGGTATGCCCCATGACCTGGACCGAGGCCGAGTGCGTGAAGCTCTGCTACAACACCTATCTCGGGCTCAAGGTCGTCTTCGCGAACACCGTCATGGAGCTCGCGCACAAGCTCCCCGGCGTGAACTGCGACGTCGTGAACGCCACCCTGAAGCTCGCCAAGGACAGGCTGGTCTCCCCCAAGTACATGGACGGCGGGATGGCCGACGGCGGGCCCTGCCACGGGCGCGACCAGATGGCCATGTCCTATGTCGCCCAGAAGGTCGGCCTGACCTTCAACGTCTTTGACCTCATCAACCACGGGCGTGACGCCCAGACCGGCTGGCTCGCGGACCTCATCCAGCGCCACGCCAAGGGCCGGCCCGTGGTCCTGCTCGGGATGGCGTTCAAGCCCGGCACCAACCAGACGCAGGGCAGCCCCGCCATCCTCCTCGCGAACATCCTCCGCAACCGGGGCGTCGAGCCCGTGCTCCACGACCCGGTCATCCGTCCCAAGGCCGAGTTCCCGCACGGTCCCGCCATCTACTTCATCTCCACCCGCTGGGAGCAGTACAAGGACTTCGCCTTCCGACCCGGGGACACGGTCATCGATCCATGGCGCATGGTCACGAGCGTTCCCGCGGGTGTGGAACTCGTGCGCGTGGGCGGGGGCGACGCCACGGACACCGCCGCCACCGACGACGCCAGCGTGCTGGCCCGCACCGAGGCCAAGCCCGTCGGCCACCTCCGCGCGGCGTCGTGAGAGTCACTGGAGTCCCCATGCGCACCGTCGCCGTCTATCGCCTGCTCTACGGCTCCGACTTCCTCGCGGAGTCCCTCGCCTCCATCTACCAGCACGTTGACGCCATCCTGTGCTGCGTGACACACGAGATGTTCGGCGGGCGACGCATCGTGAAGTACTTCGGGAGGGATGTCTACCTCCCGCATGACATCGACGGCGTCACCTCCGCGATCCGGTCCTGGGCCGCGGCCAACGACCATGCACGCAAGGTTCGGGTGGTGGACAACCCCCACGGCGCGCAGCTCATCGGCCAGCTCTCGAACATCGTCAACACGATCGTGATCCCCGGGTTCGACCCGACGCACGTGATGCTGGTGGAGCCGGACGAGGTGTGGCACCCGGACGCGATCTCGGCGCTCTTCGAGGTGGCCGCAACCTCCGACGCGGACGAGTTCATGGCAGCGCCTCCCCCGCTCTTCTGGCGGTCCTACCGCTTCGCGACGACTCGCACCAACCCGTACGCCGTGCTCCGCGCGCTGAAGGGGGCCAGGCAGATCGAGCCCACGGGGCACGCGCTCGCGAGCGCCAAGGGCCGTCTGAGGAAGATCAGCGATCCCCGCGTCCGCGCCCACAACTTCGGGTTCGCGGGCTCGGAGCGCACCGCGTTCTGGAAACACCTGACCTCGCTCAGCTTCAGCCGCGACGCCGGGCTCGACTGCCCGCCGCGGGAAGAGTGGTTCGAGGATGTGTGGCGTGCATGGAACTGGGACACGAATCGGCGGACGGACCTGTGCCCGTCGGTCGGGCACGAGCACGCTTTCCCCGCGGCGGCGCGGTACCCGTTCCATGATCTGCCGCCCGTGATGAAGCAGCGCATCGCGTCGAACCCGCTGCCCGAGTGGGAGACCGCGGGCGGCGCCGAGCCGGTCCGGACGGAGGTCGCCGCGTGAGCACGGTCACCCCGCACACCCCGCTGTTCGCCGCGCCCGGGGGCGTCGAGCTCTCGATCAACGGGCGCCCGCTGGGAGCCCGTGAAGCGACGCACGCCGCGTGCGAGATGCCCGAGCAGTTCAAGGCCCGGGAGCCCTCGGCGATGGAGCACCGCTTCACGTCCACGGGGATCAAGTTCTGGAAGCACAAGGACTCGCTCGAGGCGTACCGCGCGGGGACGGGCCGCACGGTCATCTCCACGCACATCGCGCCCGAAGGTCGCTGCAACCTGAAGTGCTCGTACTGCTCGGTGAGCGAGCGCACACTGCACAGCACGATCGAGCTGCCCCGCATCCGGGACTACGTGACCAAGCTCAGAGGCCGCGGGCTCAAGGCCGTCATCCTGACCGGGGGCGGGGAGCCCACCCTGTACAAGCACTTCAACGAGCTCGGGGAGTGGATTCTCGACCAGGGGCTGGAGCTGGCGCTCATCACGAACGGCACGCAGTTCCAGCGCGTCTCGGACCGGATCCTCGCCAACCTCACCTGGGTCCGAATCTCGATGAACCTCTTCCGCGACTGGGACCGGAAGATCCAGGTCCCGCGCGAACGACTCGGCCCGACGACCACGGTGGGGATGTCCGTCTGCTACAGCGGCGAGAACAAGGACCCCGAGTTTCTCCGCCGCGTCGGCGAGATCGCGGACGCCAACGCCGTGTCGTACGTCCGCGTGCTCCCCGACTGCATGCTCCCGCAGGCCCAGCTCATCCGCGAGCATGAGGGCCTGACGGAACTCTTCGGGTCGATGCGCGGGGGGGGACGCTTCTTCCACCAGTTCAAGGTCCACGGCGCCCCGTGCCAGAGCAAGTGCCACCAGTCGTTCTTCCGGCCCTACCTCTCCGAGGCCGTCGATCCGGTCACAGGCAGGCCCGGGCTGGTCTTCCCGTGCGACTCGGTGGTGCTGAACGATCAGGCGCAGAAGTTCAGACCCCGGTTCGCGCTCTGCGCGCCGGAGGAGATTCTCGACTACATGGACGGCAAGATCCCGCAGCCGTTCGACGCCACGGTGCACTGCGCCGGGTGCGTGTTCACAAGGAACGTCGACATGCTCGACCGCTACGTGCGGGGTGCGGAGGATCGGACGGGCGAGTACGCGCACACCGAGGTGAACCATGTCAACTTTGTCTAGCCGCACCGTCGCCCAGTACGACGAGGACTACTACGAGCGCGGGATCGAGTCGGGCAAGTCCTGCTACTCCAACTACCGGTGGCTCCCCGACCTCACGATCCCCATGGCGATGGTGCTGATCGACGCGCTGGGCATCCGGCCCCGCCAGCGGGTTCTGGACTTCGGGTGTGCCAAGGGCTTCACGGTCAAGGCGCTCCGCATCCTGAGGCGAGACGCCTTCGGCATCGACGTCTCGCCCTACGCGATCTCGCAGGCGGACCGCGACATCGCGTCGCACGTGGCGCTGGTCGACGACCTCGACTCCTGGTCGCTCAGGCGCCGCTTCGATCACGTCATCGCCAAGGACGTGCTCGAGCACGTGCCCTACGAGGTGATGGACGACACCCTCCACGCCATCAGCCGCATGACGGATTCGTTCATGGTCGTGGTCCCGCTGGGCCGGGATGGGCGCTTCGTGATCGAGGCCTACGAGCGTGACGTCACCCACGTGGTCCGCGAGGACGCCGCCTGGTGGCTGGAAAACCTCGAACGGCACTTCGCCGACGTCGCCTGGCAGCACCACATCGACGGGCTGAAGGACAACTGGCACCGCGTGGATCCGAAGGGCAACGCCGTCTTCATCGCGCGCGGCTCGCGGGTGCGCGCCGCGGCGTGATCCCGCCTAGTCCTGCAACTGCTTCAGTTCATCACGCAGAATGGCGGCGAGCTCGTAGTTCTCCTCCGCGATGGCGCGTGACAGCCGCTCGCGGAGCTCGGACCGCTGGCTCACCGGCAGCCGGGGCACCAGCCCGTCGCGCATCGAGCGGAGCGTCTGGGCCTCGGTGCTCTTCTCGAAGAGCTGCGGGTTGCCGGACTCCACATACGCACGCTTCAGCGCGTCGAGGCCCTCGTCCAGCGCCAGCAGCGCCGCCTTGGGTTCGTTGTCCCTCAGGGCCATGCTCGCCACCGCACGCGTCCGGGTCATCAGCACGTACGGACGGAGTTCGTCCAGCCCCTGCCGGTCCTCGTCCCTCTCGGCGTAATCGCGGATGAAGTCGATCGCCCGCAGGTTCCGCGTCGTGTCCCGTACCACCAGCTCATAGTTCTCGAGGGCCAGCAGCGCGACGTAGCGGCGGTAGTACAGCTCCGCCTCCTCACGGATCTCGCGGCACTCTTCGCTGGTCAGGGTCGACTTCTCGGACTCGGGTCCATGGGGATCCGCGCCCGCCGGTTCTCGGGTCTTCGAGCTCGGGGGAGCGTGGGGATCGTCCCGGTCACGTCCGCCGTCGATCAGATGTTCGTAGTACTCCAGCGCGCTGGGGAACCCGTGCGGAGCCAGGCCGTCCGGTCGGCCCTCCAGATTGAGCTGCAGGATTCCCATCTCCACCCTGACCTGGAGCTTTGGCTCACCGTCAAGTCCGGTAATGATGCGGCAGTTGAGCTTGCCGGGCACGAGTGGCCAGGCGGCGAGCAGTTTGGAAAGGTCCTCGTCCATGTGTTCGGGTTGTGAACGGGCTGAAGCGGTTGTCACTAAGGGCGTCGGCCTGACAGCGGGTGGAGCTTTTGTCGCATTGACTATAGGTAGTCCTGTTTTTCTTGGAAAGTTCCTTGCATTCCGCGCAGCTTGTGCCACATTCAGAGTGGGAGGGTGTGGAGAGACCCCGGGCACAAGCCCGGACCCCCCAAAGTCGATGGAACCCATGGACGGGTGAGAACGGATATGGAGTGACGCACTTGTGGGAGTGCGTCAACGCGTCGAGTTGTTTGACGTGGGTCGGTCGGCGGTTCTCGCCGGGAAGGTGGGTAGAGACGTGAGTTCAGTCCGTACTTCGGCCGGCTCGGCCACGCCGAGAAGGCGCGCACAATCCGATCTCACGGTGTATCTCCGTGAGATCAATCAGTTCGCCCTCCTTACCGCCGAGGAGGAACGTGAACTGGGCTGGAAAGTCATCAACGACAACTGCGCCGCTTCGCGTGACCGCATGGTTCGTTCGAACCTGCGCCTGGTGGTTGCGATCGCGAAGAACTTCACGGGGCGGGGGCTGTCCCTGCCGGACCTGATCGAGGAGGGGAACATCGGCCTGCTCCGCGCGGTCGAGGGCTTTGACCCCGCCCAGGGCGCCCGCTTCAGCACGTACGCGTCGTGGTGGATCAAGCAGTCGATCAAGCGGGCCCTCATCAACGCCTGCCAGCCGGTGCACATCCCTGCGTACATGGTGGAACTCGTGGCCAAGTGGAAGGCCGCGTACCGCAAGCTCGAGCACGACCTGGGCACCGCGCCCAGCATGCAGGACCTCGCGGTCGCGATGGACCTGCCCCTCCGGAAGGTGCGGATCATCCGCCGCGCCGTCAAGGCATTCCAGACGCCCTCGCAGATGCCCCGCGATCGTGGCGGCGAGCTCATCAACTTCACGGAGACCATCGCCGACACGCGGGGCGCCCGCCCCGACGACGCCGTCTTCCAGCGGGAGGATCTCGCCGCGGTCAAGCGCCTCATGGACAGCATCGACGAGCGCGAGGCCCGCGTCCTTCGCATGCGATTCGGGATGGACGGCTGCGAGCCGATGACGCTCAAGCAGATCTCCGACGAGCTCGGCATCAGCCGCGAGCGCGTCCGCCAGATCGTGGATGAGTCGTTGACGCGGCTCAACCAGCAGCTCACCGCCCCCAAGAGCCAGCAAGAGGTGCTTGAGACCGCCTACACCCGTGACCGCCGGTCCCGCGCCGCCATCGCGGACTGACAGAACGATTCTCAGCCCCAGGCAGAACTACGGACCGGTCCCCACGCGGGACCGGTCTTTTTTCTGTCGAAAGGCACCTTCCTGGCCGGTCTGCTACCATCGGTCCATGATGTCCCGAGCCATTGCGGCGCGCTCAGCGCGCGTGTTTTCGTCGTTGCTCATCGCCGCCGGCGTTGCCCTCGCCACGCCCGGCGCCATCGCGCAATCCGACACCTACGTGAACGAGGTCAACGACCTCTTCAGGGCGATCCCGACCGCTCGCCGGTCGGACCTGCTGCTCCTCCCGGCGCTCCTGAAGACCGCTCCGGCGCCCGCCCGAGTCTCCCTCAAGGAAGACGCGGCGCTCCTGCCCGCGACATCATCGGAGTTCGCGGCGGCCGCCACGTGGGCCCAGGCCCCTGCCCAGCAGGAAGCGTTGAAGGTGCTCGCGACCATCACCCGGGAGGGCGAATGGACCAAGGCCTACGCCTTCGCGCAGCCCTACGGGGCAGACCTCGTGGAGCCCGCGCTCGTGCGCGACAGCGCGTTCACGGAGCTGGGCGATCCCCCAACGCTCGCCGCGGCGCAGCACCTCTACCTCCCGCTGCTGGACCGGCTGGTCTGCCTCGTGAACGTCGAGGCCACCCGTCTGGCGGCTTCGGGCGACCCGGCGGGCGGGCTCGACATCCTGACGAACCTCGTGTTCTTCGGGCGTCAGATGGTCGATCGGCCTTTCGCCAAGGAGGCGATCTGGGGCCTTGAGACCATGGGCCAGGCGCTCGAGCGCATCCGCGATCTCGCCTACCAGGACATGATCGGGCCTCGAGCCATCGGCACGGACCGGCTGCGCGGAGTGCTGCAGAGACTCGGCGAGGGCGGGTACACCGACCTCACGCGGCGCGGATTCCCGATCGGCGACCGGGCCGGCACCGAGCAGATCCTGGCCCGGGTCTACGCCGCCACGGGTCCCGTTGACGCCTCGGTCTTCGCGCCCACCATGGCCAGGCTCGGGTCGGCGAGCGAACCGCTGCGGCTGTTCGCGGAGTCATCCAGATGGACGTCCGCGGCCCCGATGCAGGCCGATGCGAAGCTCGCCCGCGACGCCGCCAAGGGCATCTACGCCGACTGGAACGCCCGCTGGATGGCGGACTGGTTCGACAAGAGGCAGTCGCTGCAGCCGGAGCAGGAGAAGCTGAACAGGCAGACGATGGCGGCGGTGGCGCAGAGCACGCCAGACCTGGCCCCGCTCCTCAACGCGCGGCAGATCACCCGTACCGAGCTTGTGGGCACCCGGGCATCACTCGCGGTCATCGGGTACACCTACACGCAGAAGATCCTTCCATCGCAGCTCTCGGCGGTGAGGCCGCTGTGGATCCCGAACCTGGAGAATGACCCGTTCAACGTCGACCGACGGGGGGGGCCGCAATCCTGGATGACGTACATGGTTCCCAAGCGTGACACGCCGAAGAACGAGCGGGGCGAGGCCGTGCCCTACGAGATCGACGTGGTGACGCGGGACCCGGCATTCCCGGTGAAGCGTGCCTTCACCGACGACACGTTCATCATCGTGTCGACGGGCTCGAACTACGAGCGGGACTTCGCGAAGTACAACCAGAACACGATCAAGAAGCTGGACAAGCCGGCGGACTACCTGATCTTCCCCCCTGTGATCAGCCTGCAGCGCGAGGTGATGATCGCCCGCGACGCGCTGAAGTGAGACTGAGATGACATCCGCCGCACACAAGGTCGTGATCATCGGGTCCGGGCCCGCGGGCTGGACCGCCGCTGTCTACGCCGCCCGGGCCAACCTCGCCCCCGTGGTCTACACGGGCGTCCCGAAGCAGGATCCGGGACCGGTGCTGCCCGGCGGGCAGCTCATGCTGACAACGGAGGTCGAGAACTACCCCGGCTTTCCGCACGGCGTGATGGGTCCGGAGCTCATGGCCAAGTTCCGCGAGCAGGCGGAACGCTTCAAGGCAACGGTCATCGAGGAGGACGTAGCCCGCTGCGAGTTCTCGAAGGACCCCGCGAGGGCGCCCCACACGCTGCACCTGGCCGACGGCTCGGCCGTACGTGCCCACGCGGTCATCATCGCCACGGGCGCGACCGCGAACTGGCTCGGCCTTCCCAACGAAATGCGTCTGGCCACCGCGGGCGGGGGTGTCTCCGCGTGCGCCGTCTGCGACGGCGCCCTCCCGGCCTTCCGCGGGCAGGAGCTTGCGGTCGTGGGCGGCGGCGACACGGCCATGGAGGAAGCCACCTATCTCACCAAGTTTGCCTCCACCGTGCACATGGTGCACCGCCGGGACTCCTTCCGCGCCAGCAAGATCATGCAGGAGAGGCTGCTCTCTCGCCCCAACGTCAGGGTCCACTGGAACAAGGTCGTCGTGGATGTGCTGGGAGCCTCCTTCATCGAGGCGCTGGTGCTGGAAGACACGCACACCGGGCAGCGATCGACGCTCCCGGTGAAGGGCCTGTTCATCGCCATCGGGCACACGCCGGCGACGAAGTTCCTCAAGGGCAGCGGCGTCACCCTGACCGACGCGGGGTACGTGGCGCTTCCGACCCGTCACAGCACGACGAACCTGCCAGGGGTCTTCGCCGCGGGTGACGTCGCGGACGCGGAGTATCGGCAGGCCGTGACTGCCGCGGGAATGGGCTGCCAGGCGGCGCTGGACGCCGAGCGATGGCTCGCGGCGCAGGGAATCGACTAGCGTGACCTCCCCCGCGCCACACCCCGAGCCCCTCCGGTTGCACGTGGGCGGCGAAACCGCCAAGGTCGGCTGGAAGATCGTCAACATCAAGATGCTCCCGGGCGTGGACTACATCGGGTCCGCCACCGACCTCTCGGCCTTTGCCGACGGGAGCGTCGACGAGGTGTACGGCAGCCACATCTACGAGCACCTCTCGTACAGCGAGGAGTTGCTCAAGGCCTTCTCCGAGGTCTATCGCGTGCTGAAGCCGGGCGGGGTCTTCCGCCTCGGTGTGCCGGACCTCGAGACGCTCTGCCGCCTCTTTCTTGATCCCGGGCTCTCGCTCGAAAAGAAGTTCTGGGTCATGCGGATGATCTACGGCGGGCAGACGGACCCGTGGGACTATCACAAGGGCGGGTACAGCGCGGAGATCATGGGCGAGTTCCTTCACGCCTCCGGATTCCGTGAGATCCAGCGGGTGAACTACTTCGATCTGTTCCAGGACACGACGACGCTGGCGTTCGAGGGGACGCCGATCAGCCTGAACATGCAGGCCGTCAAGCCCCTGGCGTGAGTGATGATCGGGCCGTACGCTACCGCGGCGGTTGGTGAATCCGACCCCGTGGGAGATGCACGCATGCGATACTCGCCCCTCGCCCTGACCCTCCTCGCGACCGTCGCCCTGGCCCAGCCGGGACTCCCGGGCCAGCCCAAGCCCACAGGCCCCTGGGAGCCGAAGGTCGGCGAGCCGTTCCCTGCGGGTGGCGAAGGGCCCTTCCAGCGTGACTTCGAACCCGCGAGCGTGGAGTACACCGTCGAGACCGTGGTCGAGGGCGTGGAAGTCCCCTGGGCGATCGTCTGGACCCCGGACGGGCGGATGCTCTTCACCGAGCGCACGGGGCGTGTGCGTGAGTTCGCCAACGGCAAGCTGACGCCCGAGCCCATGCTCACCGTGCCGGTTGAAAGCCGCGCGGGCGAGATCGGCCTCATGGGGATGTGCCTCCACCCGCAGTTCGCCGCGAACAAGTTCGTCTACGTCGCGTTCGGCAAGGCCCGGGACATCATCCACGTGAAGCGGTACAAGGAAGAGGGCGGCAAGCTCGTGGACGAGAAGGCGATTCTCCAGATCACCCCCGCCGGGCGCAACCACGCGGGCTGCTGTCTGGCGTTCGGTCCCGATGGCAAGCTCTACGTCTCCACCGGAGAGGCGTTCCAGGGGAAGCTCGCACAGGACCTGACCTCCCTGGGCGGCAAGGTTCTCCGCCTGAACGACGACGGCACCGTCCCCGCCGACAACCCCTTCACGGGCACGGAGCACAAGGAGAAGGGCGTTCGGCCCGAGATCTGGTCGTACGGCAACCGAAACCCGCAGGGCCTCGCCTGGCAGCCGGGCACCGGCGCTCTCTTCGCGTGCGAGCACGGACCCAGCGGCGAGAACGGCACCGGGGGGGATGAGCTCAACATCATCCAGAAGGGCAAGAACTACGGCTGGCCCGTCATCCACCACGCCATGAAGCAGGACGGAATGGAAACACCACTCGTCCTCTGGGACCCCGCCCTCGCCCCCGCCTCCGCCTCGTTCTACGACGGGACGGTCTTCCCCGAACTCAAGGGCAACCTGCTCGTGGGCGCTCTTGGTGGCCTTGGGATGCCCCAGAGGCCCGGGATCCTCAGGATCGTCCTCGAGGGCGGAAACGTGATGAAGCAGGAACGGCTCGTCTCCAACCTCGGACGCATCCGCTGCGTCGCCTCGGGGCCAGACGGCTTCATCTACTTCTCCACGTCCAACCGCGACGGTCGGGGCCGGCCCGACCAGACCGACGACCGCATCTTGCGTCTGAAGCCCAAATCGAAGTGACCTAGAGGTCGCCCTCGCCCAGCAGTCGGAACTCCTTGCGCCGCAGGATCTGGCCCCCCAGGGTCAGGTCGTCCACCGCGAGCGCGATCGTCGCGGAGGAGCCGGCCTTGAGCATCAGTGGGTAGGCGAAGTGGATCGAGAGCTCGGCGGAGAGCAGGCACAGGCACATGCTCGCGAGGGTGTGGTGCCCGCCCAGCTCCACCACCAGGACGTCCCGTGTGCTGTACGGGAAGTTGCCCTTGCGGAGGATCTCGACCGCGGCCTTGGCGTTGTTCGTGATGATCCGGATGACCGCGTGGTCGCTCGCCTCGTGCACGGAGAGCGCGCACAGGTGTGCGGTCGATCCCTCGAACTCCTGCACCAGGTCAAAGAGCTTGCCGACCTTGTTGGCGAGGAAGACGCTGAACTGGGTCACGCTGGGTGGCGAGTAGCCGCGAGAGGTATCCAGCGGCGTTGGCGCTTGGCTCATCGAAGTCCTTTCGCCGGCCGAACGGTCTGCGGACCGGTCCCCCCCAGCCGAACAGTCCCGACTCCGGATCTGTCCGTACGGGGTTCAGGATACTCGACGGAGCGGCGATGGACAAGACAAAGCGGGGTCGTGCCCCGATCCGGCATGACGGAACGGGCGCAGAAGTGGCCGGAACCGCGGTGGCCTCCGGAGTGGCTGAGCCGTTGGCGGGTCAGGCGCTGAAGGAGGAGCCGCAGCCGCAGGTGCTGGTCGCGTTCGGGTTCCCGAAGACGAAGCCCCGGCCCATGATCTCGTCCTTGAAGTCGATGGTGGTGCCGTTGAGGTACAGCAGGCTCTTGGGATCCACGATGATGGTCACGCCGTGCTGCACGAAGACCTCGTCGGTCTCCTTCTGGGTCTCCGTGAGGTCGAGAAGGTAGGAGAAGCCGGAGCACCCCCCACCCTTCACGCCCACGCGGAGTCGGACCTTGTCCTTGTCCAGCTCCTGCTCCTCGATGATCCGGTGGATCTCGCGGGCGGCGATGGCGGAGAGGACCACGCCGGAGGCCTGGGCGGCGTCGGTGGCGGGGGTCGTGCTCGGGGGAGTCGTTGTGGCCATCCTGATATTCTCCTTCAGTCAAGAGTACGCGTCGGGGCCGGAGCCCGTTCGCGCGACATCACACGCCGGGGTGGGACGCGGCCGTTTCGCCGCTGGGGAGCCCGTTCTTTTCCTTGTAGTCGTTGATGGCGGCGCGGATCGCGTCCTCGGCGAGCACCGAGCAGTGGATCTTGACCGGGGGGAGGCTCAGCTCTTCGACGATCTGGGTGTTCTTGATCGCAAGGCCCTCGTCGAGAGACTTGCCCTTCAGCCACTCGGTCGCGAGCGAGGACGAGGCGATCGCCGAGCCGCAGCCGAAGCACTTGAACTTCGCGTCCTCGATCATCCCGGTCTTGCTGTCGACCTTGATCTGGAGCTGCATGACGTCGCCGCACTCGGGCGCACCGACCAGGCCGACGCCGACATCCTTGCGGGCCTTGATCTCGGCCTGGGTGCCGAAGGTGCCGACGTTCCGGGGATTCTCGTAGTGCTCGATGATCTTGGGGCCGTATGCCATGGTGTCCTCCGATCGGGCTAGTGGTGCCCCCACTCGACCTTGCTGAGGTCAATGCCTTCCTTGTGCATGTCGTACAGGGGTGAGAGTTCGCGGAGCTTCCGGACGGCGCGGACCACCGAGTCGATGGTGTAGTCGATCTCGGCCTCCGTGGTCCCCCGTCCCAGCGAGAGCCGGAGCGAGGAGTGGGCCAGTTCGTCGCCCACGCCGATGGACTTCAGCACGTAGCTCGGTTCCAGGCTCGCGCTCGTGCAGGCGGAGCCGGACGAGCACGCGATCTCCTTCACGGCCATCATCAGGCTCTCGCCCTCGACGAACCCGAAGGAGATGTTCGTGATGTGGGGCAGACGCTTGTCGGGGTGCCCGTTGACCACGCAACTGTCGAGCTGGCTGGTGACGCCCCGCTCCAGGCGTCGTCGCAGCGCGAGCAGACGCTCCGCGTCACGGTCCATCTGCGCCATGGCGATCTCGCAGGCCTTGCCCAGCCCGACGATCCCCGTGACGTTCAGCGTGCCGGGGCGGAACCCGCGCTCCTGCCCGCCCCCGTCGGCCAGAGCCTGGAGACGGACGCGTGGCTTGCGTCGACGCACGTAGAGCGCGCCCACGCCCTTGGGACCGTAGATCTTGTGCCCGGAGAGGGAAAGGAGGTCCACGTTGTCCCTCTCGACGTTCACCGGCATCTTGCCCGCCCACTGCGTCGCGTCGGTGTGGAGAAGCACTCCCCGCTCGTGGCAGAGCGCGCCGATGGCCGGGATCTCATTGATCGTGCCGATCTCGTTGTTCGCCCACATGATCGTGACGAGGATCGTGTCGTCACGCATCGCGGCCTTCACCATCTCCGCGGTCACCAGGCCGTCGTTCCCGGGCTCCAGAAACGTGACATCGAAGCCCTCCTTCTCCAGGCGCTTGCAGGGGTCGAGCACGGCCTTGTGCTCGATCACGCAACTGATGATGTGCCCGCGGGGCCTGCCCGAGCCCGCGGGGTGCTTCTCGTACATGTACGCGGCGCCCTTGATCGCGAGGTTGTTGGACTCCGTAGAGCCGCTGGTGAAGATGATCTCCTTCTCGTCCGCTCCGAGCATCCCGGCGACGCGCTCACGGGCTGCATCGACCGCCGCCTCGGCCTCCCAGCCGAACTGATGGTTCCGGCTGCCGGGGTTGCCGAAGTGCGTCGTGAAGTAGGGCAGCATCGCCTCCACGACCCGCGGGTCGCAGGGCGTCGTGGCGGCGTGATCGAGATAGATGGGGCGTGCGTCTGCCATCACGGCCTCCGAGCATTGAGGACGCTATGGTCCTGATATTTAGAATCAATCCAACCTTGAGCACGGGAGTTTAGGCGCTCGTGGGTCGGGCGTACACCATGCGCAGCCGGTTTCCCGGGGGTGTGTACTCGACCTCCGCCATATAGGAGCGGATCAGGAGCAACCCGCGGCCCGATCCACGCTCGAGGTTTTCTTCCGCCGTCGGGTCGGGCACGGAGTCCGGGTCGAAGCCGGGGCCCTGGTCCGCGACGACGATCTCGACGCGCGAGGGAGTGCAGTCGAACTCGACGAGCACCGGGGTACTCGCGGGAAGACCGCGGTGCCCGTGCCTGAAGGCATTGGCGAGCGCCTCGTGGAGCGCGAGCCGGACGGCGAACACCGAGGCCTTGGGGTAGCGAAGGTCCTCGAGGGACTGCACGACGATCGACTCCGCCCGCTGCACCTGACCCGGCTGGTTCGTCAGGTGAAGGACGGCGTGGCGACCGGGCTGGTTTGGACATTCGGAGGGGGTGACATCACCATTTTTGAAGTATCCCTGCTGCCGGGCAAAGGCGGCCTGACCATGACCGGCAACCTCGGCGAAGTCATGCAGGAGTCGGCGCAGGCGGCGCTCAGCTATGTGCGGTCACGGGCGGATGATTTCGGCGTGCCCAGCGACGACTTTGAGAACTACGACATCCATGTGCATGTGCCCGAAGGCGCTGTGCCCAAAGAAGGCCCCTCAGCCGGTATCACGCTGGCAATCGCCATGATCTCCGCGCTTACAGAGCGCAAAATCCGCCACGAATTTGGCATGACCGGCGAAATCACCCTGCGCGGCAAGGTGCTGCCGATTGGCGGGGTCAAGGAAAAAGTGATGGCGGCGCGGCGCGCCAATCTGAAAAACATCATCCTGCCGGCGCACAACCAGAAAGACCTTGTGGATATTCCCAAAAAAGCGCTGCGCGGGGTAAACGTGCATCTCGTGGATGATATGCAGCAGGTGATTGATCTCGTACTGCTCGAACCCCCGGCAGAAGGCCGTAAGCGCGATGCTAAAAAGCGCGATCAGGACGACGAAGATGACGAAGATCAGGCGGCAGATGACGTATGAGCGAGAATGATCCTGATCTGGCGCAGATTATCAAAGACGGACGCCATGCGCGTGTCGACTGGTTCAGCGAACAGACACCGCTGGGCATCGTCGCCACCACGATGACCGCGATGGCAAACACGCAGGGCGGCATGATCCTGATGGGCGTTGCCGGGCCAACAGGGACGGCGCTTGGTGTGCGCGATGCCGATGGGGCGGTTGACCGGGTGCTGCAAGCCGCGCTTTCGCTGGACCCGCCGCTGATTATACCGGTGCCGCGTGTGGGCCAGATCAATGGGCAGTCGGTTGTAATTGCCCATATCCCGCCCGGAATGCCGCATGTGTATTCGCTGGACGGTCGTTATCTGGCGCGCGACGGTACCGAAAACATCCCGATCAAGCCGCGCGATCTGCGCCGCCTCATCTTCGAGCGCGGCGAACTCAATTTTGAAACAGAGGTTCCGCCGGGCGCGACG
>QWIH01000049.1 GCA_021405315.1 Leptolyngbya sp. PLA1 | reverse complement strand
AGGACTGGGCCGACGATCAAAACCCCTTGGAAACCAGCGAGTTGGTAGAGGTTGGTGCCGAGTGTGATTCTGTGGGCGCACAAAAAACCCCCGCGAATGCGGGGGCAATGACCCCGATGGGATTCGAACCCATGTTCCTACCGTGAAAGGGTAGTGTCCTAGACCGGGCTAGACGACGGGGCCGGAGCGGGGAGATTCTAGGCGGGGCAACTACGCTTGCGGCATCCGATCGCGCGCACGCATGAGCAGGCCTCATCAATCTCCGCCCGGCCCGATCACGCCGTGGCCGCTCCCAGAACACGTGCGAAGCGTGATTCTCGTGGGCGGAACATTTGATCCCGTGCACACCGGGCACGTGCTCGCCGCCGTACGCGCACGGGCCGCGACACTGCCCGCGTCGGGCCTGCTCTTCGTGCCCGCGGCTGTCTCGCCGTTCAAGGTGCCCGGCGGGGCTGTGGCGGGCCACCACCGAGCGGCGATGCTCTCCCTCGCATTGACTGAGACCCCGCAGGCCGCGGTCTGGACAGACGAACTGGACCGTGCCCGCCCCGGCGAGGCGAGCTACACGATCGACTCGGTGCGGCGTGCGGCCCGGGTGGCGCCTGCCGGGAGCACCTTCCGCCTGCTGATCGGTGCGGATCAAGCCCTGCGGCTGCACGAGTGGCGGGAGGCCCGCGCGCTGGCCGCCCTCGCGCCGCCGCTGATCCTGATGCGGGGCCAGGTGCGATCCGGCGCGGCACTTTCTACAGCCCTGCGCGCGGCCTCGTTCTGGACTGATGCGGAGATCGTCAACTTGGCAGGCGCGCTGGTTGATGTGGGGGACGATCTTCCTCAGTCATCCACCGAAATCCGCGCGGCGGTTGCGCGCGGGGGGCCGGGGGCCGTACGGGATGGCTGGCTCCACCCCGGCGTGGCGACGTATATCGAATCGCACGGGCTGTACAAGGCCTCCGGTTGCGGGTGAGAAGGCCAGTGGGGCCGAGTGCGCCGGCGGCCACTACCATCGGCCCGTGCGCACGTTGCATGCACAGGTTGTGGTGGTGGGGGGTGGGCACGCGGGAGTTGAAGCCGCGTGGGCCGCGGCCAACCTGCTCGCGGATGCCGAACCCGGGTCGGTGCTGCTCGTGTCGCTGGACCCGACGAAGATCGGCGTGATGTCGTGCAACCCGGCGATCGGCGGGTTGGCGAAGGGGCAACTGGTTCGAGAGATCGACGCGCTCGGGGGCCTCATGGGCCTCGCCACCGACGCGACCGGCATCCAGTTTCGGGTGCTCAACACGAGCAAGGGCCCGGCGGTGCACGGGCCGCGTGCCCAGTGCGACAAGCACGCGTACGCGGAGGCTGTCCAGTCGATGATCGCCTCGCGTCGCGAGATCCGCGTGATCGCGGGCAGCGTGGAAGGGCTGCTTGTCGAGGGGGACCGCTGCGTGGGGGTGCGCGTTGCGGGTGCGGTTCGAGCAGCCCATGCGGGAGGCTCCGCGCATGCCGCCGCCGGGGAGCCTCGCTGGGACAAGCTCGCCTTCTGGCCGGAGGGAGAGGTTGAGTTGCGTGCCCCTGCGGTGGTGCTGACCACCGGCACGTTCATGCGCGGGCTGATGCACACGGGGGAGCAGCGGACGGAGGGCGGCCGCTACGGAGAAGCCGCCGCGCGGGGGATCTCGGCCTCACTCGAGGCGCTGGGCTTTGAGCTTGGGCGGCTGAAGACCGGCACGCCGCCCCGACTCCGGCGGGGGAGCATCCGCTGGAACGAGCTCTCTGAGCAGAAGGGCGACGAGCGTCCGGTTCCGTTCAGCGATCTCAGCGGGGTGGGGGCGGACGTGCCGCCGTTCCCGTCGCTCGCCGTCTTCCCCGTGCTGCGGCAGGTTTCCTGCCGCGAGACCGCGACGAACGAGGAGGCGCACCGGGCGATTCGTGAGAATCTGCACCGGGCCCCGATGTACAGCGGGCAGATCGAATCGACGGGCCCGCGATACTGCCCCAGCATCGAGGACAAGGTCGTGCGCTTCGCGGAACGGGACTCCCACGGCGTATTCCTCGAGCCCGAGTCGCTGCGCGATGACTGGGTGTACTGCAACGGAATCTCCACCAGCCTGCCCGCGGACGTCCAGGACCGAATCGTGCGGTCCATGCCCGGATGCGAGGCCGCGGAGATCCTGCGGTACGGCTACGCAGTCGAGTACGACATGGTGAGGCCCCATCAGATCGACGCATCCGCGATGACGCGCCGACTGGGGGGGCTCTTTCTCGCGGGGCAGATCAACGGCACGAGCGGGTACGAGGAAGCCGCGGCGCAGGGGCTCGTGGCGGGCCTCAACGCGGCTCGGCACGCGGGCGGGCAGAGGCCGGTGGTGCTGGGGCGCGAAACCTCGTACATCGGCGTGCTGATGGACGACCTGGTGACCAAGACGCCGGTCGAGCCCTACCGGATGTTCACCAGCCGCGCCGAGCACCGGCTGACATTGCGCGCTGACAACGCCCCGGACCGCCTGACGCCGCTCGCCAAGGAGTTGGGGCTGCTCGGTGGTGGGCCGCTCGGGGCCCTGCGTGTTCGGGCCTACGAGGAGCGGTGCACGCAGCTCGGCGCGCTGCATCGGTGCATCGAGGCGGCAACGCTCGATGGGGAACCTCTGTCGCGCGTCATCCGCGGGCAGGCGTTGAGCCTCTCCGACTGCGTGCGCTGCCTCCCCGAGCCCGGCGCGCCCGAGGCCGTGTGGCGCACCGCCTACGCGGACCTGCGCTACGCGGGCTACATGCCGCGTGTGAAGGCGGAGATCAGGCGTCAACGGGAGATGGAAGACCGGCGGCTGCCCGACGATGTGCCCTATGAATCGCTCACGCACCTGCGGACCGAGGCCAGGCAGGCGCTGTCGCGCTTTCGGCCCCGCTCCTTCGGGCAGGCCTCGAGGCTCGAGGGCATCACCCCGGCCGACCTGACGCTGCTGTCGGTGCTCGTAGACCGATGGCAGCGCTCGAAGTAGCCGGGGTACGCTTCGCGGAGTGCCGATGTCTCCCGCGCACAATCTCGCGTTCACGCTGGCTGGCAGCGGAGATGGCAGGGCGCTTGCGGTGCAGTTGCTCGTGCTGTTCGCCACCGCGGCGACGGTCGCAACGCTGTTCCGCCGCTTGAAGCTCGAGATCATCCCCGGGTATCTGATCGCCGGGGCCATCGTGGGCCCGCACGCGCTGGGGCTGGTCGGCGACGCGGAGGCGGTGGAGACGACCTCATCCCTCGCGGTGATCCTCCTCATGTTCATCATCGGGATGCACCTGGACCTGGGTGCGGTCCGCCGGGGTCTGCTGCCGCTCGTGGCGATGGGCGTGCTCTCCACGCTCGCGGTCACGGCGGTGGTCTTCGGAGCGATCGTGTGGTTCCTCCCCCCGCCGCAGGCCTTGGTAGTCTCCTTCGCGCTCGCGTTCTCGTCCACGGCGGTGTTCGTGCGGATCGTGGGGGAGCGTCGCGAGGTGCGGTCGCTCCATGGCCGAGCCGGGATCGGCATCGCGATCGTCCAGGACCTCTTCGCCGTGATCGTGATGGCGCTGCTCCCGCCGATCGCGCGTTGGGCTGGGTCGGACTTCACGGGCGCCGCAGACCGGTCTTTCGAGGGCCTGCCCAAGTGGGCGGAGTTTCTTGCTGCGGGAGGGGTGGGTCTTGGCGGCATCGCGGTGATGATCCTCTCCGGGCGGGTGCTGCTGCCGCGAATCCTGAGACTCGTTGCGCGAACGGGCTCATCCGAGCTGGTGCTCGTGGTCTCCGCCGGGATCTCGCTGGGCGCCGCGATCGGCGCCGCCTCGCTGGGCTTCAGCCCGGAGATGGGGGCGTTTCTCGCCGGGCTGCTGCTCGCGGCCACACCGTTCCGCTACCAGCTCGCGGGGCAACTCGCGCCCATGCGCGACCTGCTGATGGCGGTGTTCTTCACGGGCGTCGGCATGTGGGTCGATCCCGGGGTGGTGGCCGATCACCTGCTCCTCATCGTGGGCGGGGGGCTGGCCCTGCTGGTGGTGAAGACCCTGCTCATAGGCGCGAGTTCCTGGCTTGCGGGCGTCTCCCCGCCCCAGGCATTTCTGACCGGCGTGTACCTGAACCACGGCGGAGAGTTCAGCCTGGTGGTCATCGCCGCCGCCGCGACCGCCGGAATCCTCTCCGGCGGGAGCGCGGGCGTGGTGATCGCGATCGTCATCCTCACGCTGGTCGTATCCCCGCTGCTCATCAGCCCCGCGCACGCCATCGCGGGGCGCCTCGCCAGGTTCCCCATGTCGCCGTTCTCGGGTCGGGCGGCAGGCCTGCTGGACGCGGCGCCCGCCGTCGGCCCCCAGGTTCGGGGCAAGCTCGTGGTCATCGCCGGCTTCGGGCCTGTCGGACGCACGCTCGCGGACCGTCTCGCCGTGGCGAGGATCCCGGTCCGAGTGATCGAACTCAATCCGCGCACCGTCGAGAGGCACGTGGCCTTCGGCAAGGAGTTCTTCTACGGCGACGTGACCAACACCGAGGTCCTCGAGCGCGCGGGCGTCGGTCACGCCGATGCCGTCATCCTCACCATCCCCGACGACGAGACCACGATCAAGGCGATCCGAGAGATCCGGGCGATGACGCCGCACGCCTACATCGCCGCCCGCACCGCGTTTCTCAGCGGCCGGTTCGTGGCCCAGCAGTTCGGCGCCGACCACGTGACCGTCGAGGAGGTCGCCACGGCCCAGGCGATGGAGCGAGAGGTGCTCACGGGTCTCGAGCGCGTGCTGGGGGATCGCTGGTGGGAGGAGAAGCCGGAGCCTGGGTCAGACGCCGCCGCGTCGCCCGCAGGCAAGTCCGGCGGGGGTGGTTCCTAGGCCCAGCCCAGGTGCGCCGCGAGCGCCCGGGTCGCGCCGATGACGCCGCCGGGAGCGCGCGCGATCCAGTCCCCGACGCGCCGGACCGGCACCCACGCGACCTCCGTGTACTCCCAGTTGGCCGGGGAGGCACGCGCCGTCTCGAGCGAGCCCAGCCGCAGGAGCAGGCACACATCATCGCTGCACGCCGTGCGGTCCCGCACCACCGCGACCGGCGTCCCGCCTGACACCCGCAGGCCGATCTCTTCTTCCACCTCGTCAGCCAGGTGCGCCGCAAGATCGCTCTCGGACAGTTGCAGCACGGAGACCGGCGGGGCGGACACGCCCCCAGAGGGGCCGAACTCCCACTGCCCTCCATAGATGCGGACAGCGGGGGCTCGCCTCCCTACCAGCACGTGCTCCACGCCCAGCCCATCCGTCGCGAGCAGCACGCCGGTGACCGCGAGCATTCGAACGCCTGTCGGCACGCGGGGCTGAACGACCAGCCTCTGGTAGGTCTCACGCCGGCACGCGATGTGCCCCAGCGGCGGGTCGAGCGACACCACCGACAGCACGGCGCCGTTGAACAGCCTCGGGTTTCTCTCTCGTTGGGCGGCCCACTCGCGCCCGATCGGCGTTTCCGTGCCCGCCTCCGGTGGGGTCGGCTCCCGCGCGATGGTGACCCGGACCGACGTCGGCCACGCGAAGACCTCGATCTCACCCGACGTGTCCTGCATCATCCACCCAGCAGCGACCCGGCGTCCGGGAGCATCCCCTCGAGCCCGAGTGCTTTGGCCTCCTCGTCCATCGCGGCTTTCAAGGCCGCCTGGGCCGATGCCAGGCCGTTGTTCACCGCTTCCGCGATCAGGTTGCTGGCGAGCGCCCGGGTGCTCGCGTCCGCCGCCATGCCGACGATCAGCCCCGGCGCCAGCTCCACGCTGACCACCCGCAACTGCCCGGATACCACGGCCTTGGCGGCTCCGGCCCCGGCCTCGCCGGTCACGAGCGTCCGGGCCATCTTCTCCCGCACCCGGTCCCCCGCCTCCCGCAGTTTTTCCTTGTTCTTCATCAGCCCGGCCAGGGCACCGAGCATCTTCATGTTGTCCAGCACCGCGATCTCCTTCGGGTCTGAGGGCATGCTCCCGCGGACGGAGCGTAGTGGGGGACCGGCCGCCCGGTGTTTTCGGGCCTTGCCAGCTCGGAACCTTGCCACGGTCGAACACCCTTACGGGCCGATGAGTAAGCACGGGTAGCCAACCAGCCGTACCATCGCCCCAGCGGGGGCAGAGGGAAGCGCTTCGCATGTGCGGAATCGTCGCCTACGTCGGCACCAAACAATGCCAGAACCTGCTCCTTGAGGGGCTCAAGCGCCTCGAGTACCGCGGGTACGACTCCGCCGGCATCGCCACCCTCGAAAACGGCCGGATTCGAGTCGTCAAGACCGTCGGGCGCGTTGCCAACCTCGAGGACAAGCTCGAAGAGGTAGGCGGCGTGACCGGCACCATGGGCATGTGCCACACCCGGTGGGCCACGCACGGCGGGGTGACGACCCCCAACGCCCACCCGCACACCGACGACAAATCAGGCATCTGCCTGATCCACAACGGCATCATCGAGAACTACGCCAGCCTCAAGACCCTCCTCGAGGAAAAGGGCCACCGCTTCGTCAGTCAGACCGATACCGAGGTGCTCGCCATGCTGATCGGCGAGCTGTACGAGGGCGACCTCGAGGCCGCCGTGCAGGCCGCGCTCAGGGAGGTCACCGGGGCGTACGGCATCGTCGTGATGTGCGAGAAGGAGCCCGGGGTCCTTGTTGCGGCGCGCAAGGGCAGCCCTCTCATGGTCGGGGTGGGCGACGGCGAGCACCTGGTCGCCTCCGACGGATCGGCGCTCATCTCGCACACGTCGCGCGCCTTCGCGCTCGAGGACTACCAGGTCGTCAAGCTCACCGCCGAAGGCTTCCGCACCAGCACCATTCACAACGTTCCCGTCACGCCCAAGGTGCAGCAACTCGAGATCGAGCTGGAGAGCATCGAGCTCGGCGGTTACTCGCACTTCATGCAGAAGGAGATCTTCGAGCAGCCCAAGTCGCTGCGGAACACCTTCCGGGGCAGGTTCGTGGTCGAAGAGGGCCGCGTCATCCTGGGTGGGCTGGCGGACCATGCCAAGGACCTGACGAAGGCCCGGCGGGTGGTCATGCTCGGGCAGGGCACGGCCCTGCACGCCGCGATGATCGGGCGGTACCTCATGGAAGACCTCGCCAAGGTCCCCGCGGTCGCGGAGTTTGCCAGCGAGTTCCGCTACCGCAACCCGATCATCGAGGAGGGCACCGTCGCCATCGCGGTCTCGCAGAGCGGGGAGACTGCCGACACTCTCGCCGCCCTCAGCGAGGCTCAGGACCGCGGCGCGCTGGCGCTGGGCGTCATCAACGTCGTCGGCTCCACCATGGCCCGGCAGACGGACGCCGGCGTGTACCTGCGTGTCGGACCCGAGATCGGCGTGGCGAGCACCAAGGCATTCGTTGGCCAGGTCGCCGTGCTCTCCATGATCGCCATGTGGATGGGTCGGCGTCGCTACATGGGCGCGAGCGAGTGCGGCGACCTTCTGCGCGCCCTCGAGCAGATCCCGTCGCACATCGAACGCATCCTCGCGACCGACGCGCAGATCCGCCGGGTCACGGAGAAGTACGTTGATCGGGAGAACTGGCTGTTCCTCGGGCGGGGGTACAACTACCCGACCGCTCTGGAGGGGGCTCTCAAGCTCAAGGAAATCTCGTACATCCACGCGGAGGGCATGCCCGCCGCGGAGATGAAGCACGGCCCCATCGCGCTCATCAACGAGGGCATGCCGGCGGTGTTCATCGCGAACAAGGGGCGCCAGTACGAGAAGGTGATGTCCAACATCCAGGAAGTCCGGGCCCGGGGCGGGCACGTCATCGCGGTGGCGACCGAGGGCGACGAGTCGATCCGGAACTACGCGGAGGACGTCCTGTTCGTGCCCGACATCCCCGAGGCGCTGAGCCCGATGACGACCATCGTGCCGCTGCAACTGATGGCGTACCACGCCGCGGTCCTCCGGGGCCACGACGTGGACAAGCCCCGCAACCTTGCGAAGAGCGTGACGGTGGAATAGGCGCGGCAGGGGGGCAAGCATGGCGAAGAAACCGACCCCTCCATTCCTCAGGCGTCGAGTCGTGTGGTTCGTGCTGCTGATCACGGCGCTTTCGCTGACGAGTCCGGTCGCCACCTTCCTGCTTCGCGACAAGGTACCGGCGTGGGCCTACGTCATGGCGACCGCGATCCCCGGCCTGGGCAGCGGGCTTCTGGCCGCGTGGTTTGGCCGAGCCATGGTCCGGGAGGTCAAGGCCGCGGAACAGTTGGGCTGGAAGCGCTGCTGGGACTGCGGCTACGACCTGCGCGGTGTGGCGGCGGACGGTATCTGCCCCGAGTGCGGTAAGGCCTATGCGTGCGACGAACTCGCCGCGAAGTGGCGGCTGCTCGCGCACAAGCCCGCGCCCATTCCGGTCACGCCGTCAGGCCGGGGCGGCCCGCCCGCCGAGACGGGCGCTACGAGCCCGCCGGGGGCCTGAGGTCCGCCCTCATCGCCACGTCGGTCTTCGTCTTTGCGGGCAGCATGAACGCGAGGAGCGACATCATCGTGTTCGCGAACCGGGGGCCGAGGGGCACCCGGCCAGTCTCGATCTTCGCCTTGTAGAGCGCGAGGATGCGGGGCCAGCCCCCCTGGATGCTCCGGAGTGTTCTGGTTTCGCCCGTGAACCTGGAGTGCGTCACGGTGACGCGTGTCCGGCCTTCCCTCTCCTCCAGGTCCCAGGTCACCAGCGTCGAGGCGTCGTTCTCCATCGCGAACCGGAACGTGTGCACGAGCCTCCTGGGCTTCTGGACCTCCAGCACCTCACCGAGCACGAACGACCGCTTCCCGTTGCGGGTGCGATAGGTCAGCACGGAGCCGACGGAGAAGTCACCGAAGACGTAGGTACCGAACATGGGGTGGTTCGGCCCGCCGCCACGCGTGATCTCGTCCCAGACGCGTTCGGCCTTGGCGTTGATGTCGACGCTGAAGACTTTCTCGATCATCCGCGGGCTCCACGGGAGGTGGGAGAATCACCGGGGAGCGGGGGGTGGACCGCCCTCCGGCGCGCCGTGGCCACTTCGGCCCGGCGTTTGAGGTTCGTGAGCGCTCCCGCCCACAGCGATTCGTACCGGGTCACCCAGCGCTCGTGCACCTGCTGGATCGGCACCACGTTGAGGAAGTGCAGCCTCACGCGGCCTTCCTTCCGAGACACCACCAGCCTGGCGCGGCCGAGCACCTTCAGGTGCTGCATCACCGCGAACCGCGAGAGGCCCGGGAACTGCATGACGATGTCGCCGGTCGAGCGAGGGCCCTCCCGCAGCGAGTCCAGCATCGCCCGGCGCGTGTCGCTCGCGAGCGCCTTGAAGACCCGGGAGAGGTCGTCCGCCTCGGGGCGCTGGGTTGTCGCATGCTCGGGCCTCATGCGGCGATCAGCACCTTCCCATCGGCTTCCACAGCCCGATGCAGTTGCCCTCGGGATCCTGGAACCATGCGAACTGGCCCGCGCCCGGCACTTCCTGCGGCGGGACGATGGTCTTCCCGCCCAGTGCCCCGGCCTTCGCCAGCGACGCGTCCAGATCATCCACCTGCACGTAGAAGGTCACGTACTGGTGAGGCGGGTGCCCCAGCGAGTTGACATGCCCCTGGATTCCCACGCTCGAACCGGTATTCACCATCGACATCGTGGGGCCGTGGCTCTCCGTTGCCCAGCCGAACAACTCCCGGTAGAACGCGACGGTGCTCTCGTGCTTCTGGCATCCGATCTCAAAGTGAACGACGGGTGCGCCCATGAGCGGCTCCTTCTGTTGCCGGGCTGCCGACCATCGGCAACACGTGAGAAAAATATCACATGTTCGAGGTGCTGTCAAGCCCGGTTCGCCGCATTCCTTCAGGAACAGCGGCGCCCTCGCGCCGCCCTAGCATTCCAGTCCCATGACTACTCACGATGTCTTTGCCGACGCGCTCAAGAGGCTCGACGCCGCCACCCTCCACGCCAATGTCCACCCGGAAACCGTGGCCAGGCTCCGGCAGCCCAAGCAGCACCTCGAAGTCTCCATTCCGGTGCGCATGGATGACGGCAGCCTCCGCATCTTCACGGGCTACCGCTGCCGGTACGACGACACGAGGGGCCCGGCCAAGGGCGGCATCCGGTTCCACCAGGATGTCACCGCCGCGGAGGTCAAGGCGCTCGCTTTCTGGATGACCTTCAAGTGCGCGTGCGTCGGGTTGCCGTTTGGCGGCGGGAAGGGCGGGGTGATCGTGGATCCCGCGACCCTCAGCAGCGCCGAGCTCGAGCGACTCAGCCGCGGGTACATGCGGGCGACCGCCTGGGCTGTAGGGATCGATGTGGACGTTCCCGCGCCGGACGTGAACACCGGCCCGCTGGTCATGGCATGGATGGCCGATGAGTACGCCGCGGTCATCGGGCATCGGGAGCCCGGCGTCATCACGGGCAAGCCCGTTGCGGTGGGGGGGTCGCTCGGCCGAGACGACGCGACCGCACGGGGCGGGTACTACATCCTGAAGGAACTCGAGCAGCGTCTTGGCCTGCACACCCGCGCCGAGCCTCGCACGGTTGTCATCCACGGCTTCGGCAACGCCGGCGAGAACATGGCCAAGCTGTGCTCCGCCGACCCCGCGTACCGCGTGATCGCCGTGAGCGACTACACCGGGGCCCGCTTCAACCCCAAGGGCCTCAACATCAGGGCCATGAGCGACTACAAGCGCAAGCACAACAAGCTCGAGCCCGCGTCCGAGCTCGCCGACGGAACCCGCGACATCTCCAACGCCGAACTGCTGGAGCTCGAGTGCGACCTGCTCGTCCCGGCGGCCATCGAGAACGTCATCACCGAGGCGAACGCCCCGCGCGTGCGGGCCAAGGCCATCCTGGAACTCGCCAACGGCCCGATCACCCCGGAGGCAGACGCCATTCTCTGGGAGCGTCACATCCCAGTCGTCCCGGACATCCTGGCGAACGCCGGCGGGGTCACGGTCAGCTACTTCGAGTGGACGCAGAACAAGTCCGGGTATTACTGGACCCTCGCGGAGGTCCACGAGCGGCTCCAACGCAAGATGGCCCAGGAGTTCAGCGACATGTACGAGGTGGCCTCGTCGAAGAAGCTCCCCATGCGGACCGCGGCGTACGTGCACGCGCTCCAGCGCCTCGCCCCGGCCTTGGAGAGCACCGGCACTCGCCGGACCTACGCCAAGGAGTAGGCGCCTACGGGCGATTCTTGCACGGGTCCGAACGCCTAAACTCACTTTCCCGCCGCCACGGGAGGTTTCGGCCCGGCGGGATTGCACCATCCGGCGCCGACCTCACCCCGCTTGGCTCTCACCCCATGTCTTCCGAAAACCAGCCCGCCCCCGCGTCCTCCACCAGCCCCGCATTCACCGCCGAGATGCAGGCAGAGATCGACGCCGCGATGGCGGAGCTGGACAAGGCGAACGCCGCGTCGGCGAAGGCCAAGTCTCCCGCCGCCATCAGAGGGCCCCGGGTGATTCAGTCCGGTCGCGAGCACCGCACCGGGCGGGTGGTTTCCGTCGGCCCGACCGATGTCTTCATCGAGTTCGGCCCCAAGGAGCTGGGCGTGGTTTCTCGCACCCAGTACACGCCCGAGCAGCTCCCCGCGGTGGGAGACAGCGTCGAGGTCGTCGTCGACAAGTTCGAGGCCGCCGAGAGCCTGTTTGTCTGCTCCCGCCCCGGCTCGGTCCAGAAGGCCGCGTGGGAGATGCTGGAGCCCGGCCAGGTCGTTGAGGCCCGGGTGACCGGCGTCGCCTCCAAGGACGGGAAGCAGGTCGGGCTCGAGCTGGAGCTGGGCGGGCACGGCGCATTCATGCCCGCCGGCCAGGTCGCGTTCGAGCACGTCGCCGATCTCTCGGTGTTCGTCGGCGAGAAGGTCAAGTGCGTCGTGACGCGCGTCGACCGTTCGGGCCGGGGCAACGTGGTCGTCTCCCGCCGCGAGGTTCTCGCCCATGAGCGGGAGGAGAAGGCCGAGCAGCTCAAGGGGACCCTGGCCGAGGGCCAGACCGTCACGGGCACCGTTCGCAAGATCATGGACTTCGGCTGCTTCGTGGACATCGGCGGCATCGACGGCCTCGTCCACTTCACCGACCTCTCCTACGACCGCGTCAACTTCGGTGCCAAGAACGTCGCGAAGTTCGTCCAGGAAGGCCAGTCCGTCAACGTCCGCATCCTGAAGCTCGACTGGGATAACAAGCGCATCAGCCTCGGACTCAAGCAGACGCAGTCGGATCCGTTCCAGACCGCCGCCAACTCCGTGACCGAAGGCGCCGAGGTCACCGGTCGCGTCACCAAGATCATGGACTTCGGGTGCTTTGTGGAGGTCGGTCCCGGCGTCGAGGGCCTGGTCCACATCTCCGAGCTCGATCACCGCCGCGTCGCCGCTGTCGGCGACGTCGTGAAGGTCGACGAGATCGTCCGCGCGAAGGTCATCAAGATCGACAAGGATTCTCGCCGCATCAGCCTCTCCCTCAAGGCCATGAAGCCCTTGCCCGAGGTCACGATGGGTGGCGGCGGCGGCCCCGGCAAGGGCGGCAAGGGCAAGCGGGGCACCGACTTCGGCGGGCGCACCGTCGAGGAGATCAAGAAGGAAACCCCGGCGCTCCGCCGTGCCCGCGAGAAGGCCAAGATGATCCAGTTCAAGGGCGGCCTGGGCTAAGAAGCCCCGCCGGCGCCACGTTCACCCCTCGCCCCACCGGCGACCCCGCCGGCGGGTGCATCGCTCCCTCAGCAGAGCCACCCCATGGAAGCAGGCATCGTCGGTCTCCCCAACGTCGGCAAGAGCACCCTCTTCAACGCGCTCACCCGCGCCAATATCCTCGCCGCGAACTACCCCTTCGCCACCATCGAGCCCAACGTCGGCGTGGTGCCGATCCCCGATCCGCGCCTGGAGACGATCACCCGCTACATCCCGCCGCAGAAGGTCGTCCCCGCCGCGCTCCGCCTCGTCGACATCGCGGGGATCGTCAAGGGCGCCAGCGAGGGGGAAGGCCTGGGCAACAAGTTCCTCAGCCACATCCGCGAGGTCGATGCCATCCTCCAGGTGGTCCGGTGCTTCACCAAGGCGCCCGGCGGGGAGGAGATCCTCCACGTCGCCGGCAGCGTGGACCCGATCCGCGATATCGAGATCATCAACACCGAGCTCGTCCTCGCCGACCTCCAGACCGTGGAGGGCGCCATCGGCAAGGCCGAACGCGCCGCCAAGAGCGGCAAGCCCGAGGACATCGCCCGCTACGAGGTGCTCAAGAAGCTCAAGCCGGTTCTGGAATCCGGCAAGCCCGCCCGCACCTGCAAGATCGATGAACCGGAGCAGGTGCGGCAGCTCAAGCAGCTCGGCCTCATCACCGTCAAGAAGGTCCTCTACGTCATGAACGTGGACGAGGACGATCTGGAGGGCACCAGCCCCGCCTGCCAACGGGTACGCGAGCACGCCAAGGCCGAGGGGAGCGAGGTCGTGCCTGTCTGCGCAAAGATCGAGAGCGAGCTCTCGCAGATGCCCCCCGCCGAGCAGAAGGAGATGCTCGAAGCGCTGGGGCTGAAAGAGCCCGCGCTCGATGCCGTCGCGCACGCGACCTACCGCCTCCTGGGCCTGCAGTCCTACTTCACGGCGGGCGAAAAGGAAGTGCGGGCGTGGACCATCCCCGTGGGTGCCACGGCTCCGCAGGCCGCGGGGGTCATCCACACGGACTTCGAGCGGGGCTTCATCCGCGCCGAGGTATACACGCTCGCGGATCTGGAGAAGTACAAGAGCGAGAAGGCGATCAAAGAAGCTGGCAGGATGCGGGTCGAGGGCAAGGACTACGTGATGCACGACGGGGACATCTGCCACTTCCTGTTCAATGTGTGAGTCCGCCAGCGACGACGGAGAGGTGTATTGCCGTGGCTCTCAGCTGCCGGTTCGTAGACTGAGAACGCCGTCCCGCCCGACGTGCCTCCTACTCCTCCCCGGCCTGGGTCAGCCTCAGCGCCGAATACGCCGTGATCGAGCTTCCGAGCCGCGTGCCGGTGACGGAGGCACCCGAGACGCTGCCGCCCGTTCCGGCCAATGCTGGGTCAAACGCCCCGAGCTTCAGCCTTGTCACGCCCTTTGGGAGCGTCTCCAGCGTCACGGTGTACGTCTGGGTGCCGACGGTCACGTCGACCGTTGCGTTGTGCATCGCCAGCCCGGTGTTGGTCACCACCACCTCGTCGCCCTCCTGGGTCACGCGAGGCCCTCCCTGAAATACGGCGTACATCCAGCCACCTCCCAGGACGCCCAGAAGCAAAGCTGCGGCCAGCAACATGCCCGCCTTTGACTTCACCGCTCCGGCCTCCCCGCTCACTGGCAGACCATGCACAGCACCCACGTTCCCTGCCCGATCGCGTACGCCTCTGCCTCCGACATTCCGTCGTGCAACTTCGTGCACGCCGTATCGCACGCCGTGCGGCAGCACTGAATCCCGCCCGGCGACTGCCCGATCCCGATCACCACGAATGGTATCCAGAAGCGGCCACCCAAGGGGCACGCCGGGCAACTGCAACTGCTTCCCAGGGACAGGTTTGCACCCGTCCCGCCGCCCTCCCCCGGCACCTCCTCTTCGCCCTCCAGAACCACGGAAACCTCTCCCGAACCCTCCACCACCGCCCCGTTCGCCGCGGCGATCCAAGGCTGCACGAACGTACCGATCCGGATGTGGTACGACTCCCCCCCGGGAGGCGCAAGCGTCGCGTCAGACTTGATCAGCCCCACCTCCACCGCGGTGGGGCTCCCCGAAGCCACGAACAGGCCGGTGCCGATCGACCACTCGCACGTGCCCTCATTCTCATTGATGGCGGCGGGCAGCCCCGTCGCGACCACCGATTCGTCCGTCATCCCCAGTACGCCCACCAGCGTGCGGACTCCCCCCGGCCAGCCGTACACCTCATAGATCGCCGGCGAGGACGCGACGAGTTCGTAGGTCGCGCCGACGCCGCAGGTAGGCGGCTCAGGCTCACCCACGGGGTCCTCAACGATCACCATTCCGAGCGAGCCCTGGCCCGCTGCCATGCTGCAACACGCGACCACGCCCCACACCGCTGCATGCCATGCTTTCATCGGATTGCCTCCCAAGAGATGCTCAAATCTATCGAACCACGTCGGTGTGTTGCAACACGACCGGGAGCGGCACGGCGGTTCGGTGGGTGGGGGTGCAAACGAAAACGAGCCGCGGGGGGGATCCCGCGGCTCGATCGTGTGTGAGAACTAGTGATGTCGGCGAGTCCGGACACAAAGCCGAGGAAAACGAAAACTTCGCCGGGTTCGGTCCGCGGCGTCAATCCTCGCCGTCGATGTCCGAATCGTCCGGGCCGTCGTCGACCTGTTGCAGAGCGAGTTCGGCCTCCAGCGCCTCTATCGACTTTTCTTCTTCGACGTGCTCGCCTGCGGCGATCTTTGCGGCGCGCTCCTTCTCGAGCTTGCGCTTCAGCCCCTCAACCTTGTTCTTGTCAGGGGCGAGCAGGATGGAAGCGGACTTGCCGAACCACCTGGGGGGCTGCTCGAGCTTCGCGATGTCGGCGAGCTGGGTCGCGACTTCCTTCAGGTTGGAGAGGCCGAGTTCGCGGTGGGCGATCTCGCGGCCCTTGAACCGCTGGGTGACCATCACCTTGTGCCCGTGCATGAGGAACCGGCGGGCCTGATCGATGCGGATCTGCACGTCGTGCGGATCGATCTTGACGGATCGCCCGAGTCGGAGCTCCTTCAGCTCCGTGGACTTCGCCGCCGCCCGGGCCTTGCGCTGCTTCTGCCCGAGCTCATACTTGTACTTGCCGTAGTCCATGATCTTGCAGACGGGGGGCCTGGCGTCGGGAGAAATCTCCACGAGGTCCATGCCAAGTTCGTTGGCCTTCTGCAAGGCGACGTTGGTCTCGAGGACGCCCAGCATCTCCTCGTTCGGACCGATCACGCGCACCGGCGAGATGCGGATCATCATGTTCACGCGCGTACGCTGCTGCATCGGACCCTGATCACGGCTGAATCGGCTCATACGTTCTGGTGCGCTCCTTCCCACGGACGCGTTGCGTCCGCGGTTGCTGCCAAGAGACCACTGTGGAGTCGGGCGCCGCTCATGAGATCCGCAGCGGGCCCTCGCCCGCCGACCGCTCACACGGCATGTTGCCGAACTGCTTCATGCGCCCTTTCCCCGGGCCGTTCGCGGCCCGTTCGTTGGGATTCTAGCACGAACCACGGTGCACCGGAACCCCAAACCGGCCCCGGCACGCCAATACCTGCTGGTATCTGCTCTGAGGTCAGACCCCTTCAGCCCCGCTTCCCGCGCCGTCCGGGCCTCGCCCCGGGCATCCCCGCGGGCCCCTTTTCGCTCCTGCGGGCCGTCCCCTCCGCATCGCTCCGACGGGCCTTCTCGGGCAGACCCGCCTTGGCCAGGTCTTCACGACGCTTTCTCAGTCTTCCGAGCTGGTCCCGGAGCGACGCCGCCCTCTCGAACTCGAGGTCCTTCGCGGCGGTGAGCATCTCCTCTTCGAGCGTTCGGATGAGTTCCGCGATCTCGAACTCCGGCTCGGTCGTGGCCACCGCCTGCCGCGCCGTCTTGCGGGCCTTGAGTTCCACCTCCAGCCCCCGCCGGATCGCCTTCCGCACGGTTTCGGGAGTGATGCCGTTGGCGGCGTTGTACGCGCGCTGCTTGGCGCGCCGGCGCTCGGTCTCCTCGATGGCGCCTCGCATCGCGGGCGTCATCGAGTCCGCGTACATGATCACAAGCCCGTTGACGTTCCGAGCCGCGCGGCCCATGAGCTGAATCAGGCTCGTCGGGCTCCGAAGGAAGCCCTCCTTGTCCGCGTCGAGGATGGCCACGAGTGACACCTCGGGCAGGTCCAGCCCCTCGCGGAGCAGGTTCACGCCCACCAGCACGTCGAACTGTCCCTCGCGCAGCTCGGCAAGAATCTGCACTCGATCCAGCGTCTCGATGTCGCTGTGGAGGTATCGCACCTTGAGACCGCGGTCGGCGAGGTACGACGCCAGGTCCTCGCACAACCGCTTGGTCAGGGCCGTCACCAGCACGCGCTCACCCTGCGAGACGCGCGCCTTGCACTGCTCCAGCAGGTCCGGCACCTGTCCCTTCGTCGGCTTGATGACCACGTCCGGGTCCAGCAGCCCCGTCGGGCGGATGACCTGCTCCGCCACCACGCCCTCGCACTTGCCAAGCTCGTAGGGCCCGGGCGTCGCCGAGACGTACATCAGCCGGGGCACGATCGACTCGAACTCCTCGAACCGCAGCGGACGGTTGTCGAGCGCGCTGGGGAGCCTGAAGCCGTGCTCGACCAGCACCTCCTTCCGTGCGCGGTCCCCGTTGAACATCGCGCGGATCTGGGGCATGGTCACGTGGCTCTCATCGATGATCAGCAGCCAGTCGCCCGCGTTGGGACGCGGCGCCCGCTCCGCCGTCGGACGGTCCGTGTCCGTCGATCGGTATCCCCGGACGCCCTCCTCCATCAGGCCCGCGCCCTCCGGCGAGCCGGCGACAAGCCCGGGCCCGCCACCCGCGGGCGGCGCGAAGTCGAAGTAGTCCAGCAGCGTGTAGGGCCGTTCGCCCGGCATCCGCCCGTCCATGAACCGCGAGTAGTTTTCGATTCCCGGGCAGGTGCCGGTCTCTTCCAGCATTTCCAGGTCGAACTTCGTGCGGCTGAGCAGCCTCTGCGCCTCCAGGAGCCGCCCCTTGCTCCGCAGCTCCAGCACCCGAGCATCAAGCTCAGCCCTGATCGCGGCCAGCGCGGCGTGCAACTGGTCCTCGGGCATCACGTAGTGAACGGCGGGGAAGAGGAAGAACTGCCGTTCCTCCGCCAGCACCTCTCCGCTGGTCGGGTTCACCAGCTCCAGCCGTTCGATCTCATCGCCGAAGAGGTCAACGCGCACCGCGTACTTCTCGTAGGCGGGCCACACTTCGAGCGAGTCCCCACGCACGCGGAACTGGCCCCGCTTCCACTCCATCTCGCTCCGCTGGTACTGCATGGCGGAGAGCGCGAGGAGGAACTCCCTCCGGTTCACCCGTCCGCCCCGCGTCATGGTCAGGACCCGCTGCCCGTAGGCGAGCGGCGAGCCGAGGCCGAAGATGCAGGACACGCTCGCGACCACGATGGTGTCACGCCTGGACAGGATGTTGCTGGTCGCCTGCAGGCGGAGCTGGTCGAGGTCGTCGTTCCTGGACGAATCCTTCTCGATGTAGATGTCCCGCTGCGGGATATAGGCCTCGGGCTGGTAGTAGTCGTAGTAGGAGACGAAGTAGTTGACGCTGTTCTCGGGGAAGAGCTCGCGCATCTCCTCGAAGAGCTGAGCCGCCAGCGTCTTGTTGTGGCTGAGGATCAGCGTGGGCTTGCCGAGCCTCGCGATGGTGTGCGCCATCGTGAAGGTCTTGCCCGTGCCCGTGGCGCCGAGCAGGCACACGTGCCGGCGTCCCGCGGTCAGGTCCGCCGTCAGGCGCTCGATCGCCTCGGGCTGGTCCCCCGTGGGCTTGAACGCCGACACAACCTGGAACGGGCGGCTGCTCACCGGGCTGAGGATATGTCCCAGGCCACCGGGGCCCCGGCCCTCCGGGATAACCTCCCTTCATGCCCGAGCCCGATCACCGTGACATCGCGGGCTGGTTCGCCGGCCCCAAGGCCGAGAACGGCGAGTGGTTCACCCAGGTCGTCCTCCGCATCGTGCAGGACTATCACGCCTGGAGGCGAAACTACTTCCCGGAAGACGGCGTGATCATCGACGCCTCGGTCCGCCGCCACAACGAGGACTTCCGCGACGCCTTCGAGGACCGGCTTCTCGAGCTCCTGGGTCGCCTGAAGGCGGACTTCCCCTTCCAGAGCCCGCGCTACGCGGCGCACATGATCGCCGAGCAGACCCTCCCCTCCATCGCCGGCTATTTCGCCGCGATGCTCTACAACCCCAACAACGTCACCGCCGACTGCGCCCCCGTCACCGTCACGCTCGAGCTCGAGGCCTGCCGCCTCATCTCCAAGATGCTCGGCTATGACTCCGGGAGCTGGGCGCACCTCACCAGCGGGGGGACCGTCGCGAATATCGAAGCCCTCTGGGTGGCTCGCACGGTTTCGTGCCTGCCCCTGATCGTCGCGGACATGCGGCGCACGCTCGGTCTGCCCCCCGACCCCGCGGTGCAGGGTCTGGGCACGCAGCCCCTCAGGTCCCTGGAGGCCTTTGCCCGTGTCTTCGCCGACGCGCCCCCGGGTGCGCCCGTCATCCGTGCGTACCTCGACTCACCCCACAACGTCGTCGAGCAGGGGCAGGCGGCTGTCTCGCGACGCCTGGGGAGCGAGCCCGCGCTGCTGCTCCCCGAATCACACCACTACTGCTTCGAGAAGGCCATGGACGTGCTGGGCCTTGGGCGGCGCGCGGTCGTCTCCGTCCGCGTCGACGAGAACTTCCGCATGATCCCCTCGGAGCTGGAGAAGGAACTGGACGGGCTGCGCGCGTCGGGGCGCCACGCGCTCGCCGTGGTTGCCGTCGTGGGCACCACCGAGGAGGGGGCCGTCGATCCGATCGACGAGCTTCTCGCACTCCGGGATCGCCGACATGCCGCGGGGCTGGGGTCGTTCTGGCTGCACGCGGACGCCGCGTACGGCGGGTATCTCCGCACGATGACGGTTCCCGCCCGGATCGGCCTCGGCGAGGAGGCCACGTCGGTCAGCATCGCCGGGCGGGTGCAGCGCATCCCGCTCCACCTCCCGCACCACCACGCCTGCCAGGCGCTGGAACGCCTGGGAGAGTGCGACTCCATCACCATCGATCCGCACAAGCTGGGCTACGTCCCCTACCCCGCGGGTGCTGTCTGCTTCCGCTCAAACCTGGTGAAGCCCATCACCCGCCAGGAAGCGCCGTATCTCAGCGACAGGCCCGCGGACCCGGAGGCGGAACGCACGTCGGAGTCCGTCGGCCTGTACGTGCTGGAGGGCAGCAAGCCCGGCGCCGCCGCCGCCGCGGTCTGGCTCAGCCATTCCCTCATCCCGCTCGACACCACGGGCCACGGGGTGCTCGTGCGGGAGACCGTCCGCCAGGCGAGCGAGCTGCACGCGCTCCTGTCGACCTATCCCGCGCTGGACCCCACGCCTCGGCGCGTGCGCTGCGAGGCACTCTGCCCCCCCGCGTCGAACATCGTCTGCTACGCCTTCCGCTTCACCGAGCCCGCGTCCCTCGCCGACATCAATCGCCTCAATCGCGAGGTCTACGAGCGGTTTTCCGTTTCCGGGTCGGAGCGCGTCTACGACCAGCGGTTCTTTGTCAGCCGCACGGTGATCCGGCCTGCGCAGTATCGCGCGGAAACGGTGGCCGGTTTCCTGGAGAGACTGGGAGTCTCCAAGGCGGAGTACGAGGCGGAGGGGGTGTTCCTCCTGCGGTCCGTGCTTATGAACCCGTGGTACGCCCAGGCCAAGGCCAAGGGCCGGTTCTTTCTCAGCGAGCTGGCGGCGGAGCTCTATTCCGAGGCCGACGCCGCCGCCCGCGTTACGCAGCAGTGACGGAACCCGGCGCCCGCTCGCGCATATGCCTAGTGGGTCGTACTCCCGCCCCACCCGGAGGTTCCACCATGCTCACCCGCGCCGCCCTGCTCCTCTCCCTCTCCTCGGGCCTCGCCTTCTCCCAGACCAGCCCAACCGAGCCCGCACCCAAGCCCGTTGATCTGGCCATCTGCCTCGACACCAGCGGCAGCATGGACGGCCTGATCGACGCCGCCCGCCAGAAGCTCTGGGACGTCGTCAACGACCTCGCCACGGCCAAGCCCAGGCCCGCGCTCCGCGTCGCGCTGCTCAGCTTCGGCAACGACGGGTACACGCCGGAGTCCGGGTGGGTCAAGGTCCTTCTCCCATTCTCCACCGACCTCGACGAAGTCTCCAACCAGCTCTTTGCCCTTACGACCAACGGCGGCACCGAGTATGTCGGTCGCGTCGTCTCCAAGGCCACCACCGATCTCGGATGGTCCACCGATGCCGGGCTGAAGCTCATCATCGTCGCGGGCAACGAGTCCGCCGATCAGGATCAGCAGGTCTCGTACAAGAAGGCGAGCGCCGACGCCATCGCCAAAGGAATCATGGTCAACGCCATCTACTGCGGCCCGGAGGGTGGTCCGGACGCCCCCGCCTGGCGGGAGGTTGCCAGCCTGGCCGACGGCCAGTTCTTCGCCATCGATCAGAACAAGAACGAGGTCATCCCGACGCCCCACGACAGCAAACTCGCGGAGTTGAGCGCGGCCCTGAATGGCACGTACATCCCCATGGGCGAGGCCGGCAACCTCGCCGCGGAGAACCAGGTCCGCCAGGACTCCAACGCCGCCGCGGCGGCCCCGGCCGCGGTAGCCAGCCGGGCCGCGACGAAGGCGGGCTTCCTGTACCGCGCGACCTGGGATCTGGTCGACCGTGTCTACGCCGCGGACGAGAAGGAACGCGTCAGCATCGAGTCCGTGAAGGCCGAGGACCTGCCCGAGCACATGCGGGGGATGACCCTCGAGCAGCGCCGTGCGCACGTGGAGCAGCAGCGGACTCGCCGCGAGCAGCTCCGCAAGGAGATCGGCGAGGAGAGCGCCAAGCGGGCGGCGTTCCTGGAGGAGGAGAAGCGCAAGCAGGCCGCCCCGGGATCGGAGACGTTCGAGTCCGCCCTCCGGCGTGCGGTGCGTGAACAGGCCGCGAGCAGGGGGTTCCGGTGGGAGAAGTGACCGGGGCCAGATCGGACCCGGCCCGGGGCCAGCGCCCCCCCCCCCCCCCTGACCCGGCCTGCGCGCACACTTCGGTCCAAATCCGCCACTTTGATGGCCGCGTCCGGGTTCCTGTGGCATAGTTGAGGCATGACGCCGCGCCGCCGGTTCGTCTCCGCGTTCCCGTTCGCCTGCCTGGTTCTCGGGCTGTGGGTCGCACCCGCCCTTGCACAGCCCGACCCCTCCGGCATCGACTTTGTGACGATCGGCGCGCCGGGCAACGCCGCCTATCAGGCGTCGGACCCGCGGAGTTTCGAGCACAACCGGGGCTCGGTCGCCTATGAGTACAAGATCGGGCGGTACGAGATGACCACCGGCCAGTGGGTGGAGTTCATGAACGCCGCGCGCATGCGCCCGGACCCCATCCCGTGGGTCGAGATTCCGGGAGAGTGGGTCGGTGGTCAGATCGGGCCGTTCGGCGTCTCGGGGTCCCGCGCCATGCTTCCGGTCGGCGGCGTCACGTGGCGCACCTGCGCCATCTTCACCAACTGGCTGCACAACAACAAGAGCCTTGATCGTGCCGCGTTCCTAAGCGGGGCGTACGACGTTTCGACGTTCGGATACGATGCCAACGGCAACTTCACGGACCAGCAGGCCCATTCGCCCGGCGCGCGGTACTGGATTCCGACGATGGACGAGTGGCTGAAAGCCGCGCACTACGACCCCGGCAAGCAGAACCCCGACGGCAGCGTGGGCGGCTGGTGGCAATACAACAACACGTCCGACGTGCGGCCGATCTATGGCATGCCCGAGTCGATGGGGGGCAGCGGCGAGGCCAACGCCGGCTTCATCGCCCCTGGCGAGGCGCAGTTTCTGGTCCCACTCGGCGACTACCCCCAGACCCAAAGCCCCTGGGGCCTCTTCGACGTGGCCGGAGCGACGAGGGAGTATACGGAGACGATTTATCCGGCTGAAGCGGGGTTGAGGTACCGGGTCGTCAGAGGTTCCGCGTGGGCATCCACTGCAGGTCAAGCCGATAGCATTCGTGGCGCCGGCGCCGTCCCACCGAGCATCCACGACTATGCCTACGGCTTTCGCATCGCCTCGGCGGTCCCAGCGCCGTCAACAGGGGTTGTTGTGCTATTGACGGGGCTCTGGGGTACCCATCGGAAGCGGAGATCCGTCCATGAATGCAAGGTCTGTAGTGCTGCGTATCTTCGCGCCGCTCCTCCTCATCATGTGTGTCATGACGGCACGTGCGCAGTCGATCCGCGTCAGTGTGATTGACGCTTCTGACGTCGAGCACACCGTCGGCTGGTTCGAGTACGGCCAGGACGTTCGGATCGACGTCGCGGACATCAACGACACATTCCAGCAGTTCAAGTTCATCCGGGTCATGGACACGGCGACTCCACGAGGCGACATCTCCCGCGTGAGCCTCTACTGCAGTGACGCGACCTCGATTCCTGAAGTCAGGATCCTGCTCGGCGCGATGCTCGATGTCGGATTCCCCGCCAGTTTTGACACGGTCATACCAACGTCAGGCTGTCGCCACTGGGGCCTGCCGCTGCTGCCCGGTGGCTCAGACGACGCGTTTGTGGTCGAAAACACTGTCGCGCAGGAGACCAAGGTCGTACTCGCCGCGGCGATCAGCGGCGACCTCACGGGGAAGGTGTTAACGGGTCAGGTCTTCCGATTGCAGGTCACTGACGGCGTGATTGCCGACGATGTCCAGGCCACATGGCCCGATCTGCGACTCACCGACGATGTCGGTGAGGAACTGGACTACAGCATCCAGCACATTGAAGCCAAATCGATCACCGGGCGGATCATCGCCGGGGACGAGATCGGGCGGCCGACGAACATGGCCCCCGCGCTCTGCTCGATCCGGTCCATCCTGGTTGGCCTTACCTTTCCGGCGACAAGTCAGGGCATCCGCGGCGATGTCCTTGCCTACGGCGGGCACATCCGGCACATCGAGTCCACCGGCCACATCGGCACCGCCGAGAACCCAGTCAACATCCACGCCGGCTTCGGCCTCGCGGAACTCTTCTGCACGGCGCAGGAGAACGGCCAGCCTGCGCCGCGCGATGTCCTCGCCGACATCGCCGTGAACCTCCTCGCGCCGACCACGGGAAGCACGCACGACTACGACGGATTCGTCCGCCGCAACCGGCGGACTGGCACGTCGGCACTCGACAGCCGGGCCACGCCGGCCGCACACCTTCCTTCTGCGACGGACTCTTCGACACCGCGCCGTCCACGCCCGTCGCCGACTTCGCCTACCTGTTCAAGCTGTGGTCCGACTGCAACCGCAACGGCGTGGACGACACTTCGGACATCACGGCCGACCCCGTGCTGGACATCTGGCCCCGTGACGGCCGGATCGACGACTGCAACCAGTGCGACGGCGACTACAACCGCGACGGCAACG
>QWIH01000005.1 GCA_021405315.1 Leptolyngbya sp. PLA1 | reverse complement strand
TGGAGGGAGCGGTTGCCGAGGCGCGGGGGCGCGCGAGGGCCGAGGCCGCGTGGGCGTTGGAGCAGGCGGCGACGGACCTCCGGGGATCTCGTGAGGGCTTGGCCCGGGCGGCGGAGCGGTTCGCCGCGATCGGCGCGATGGAACGTGGCGAAAGCCCGGGGGCATGGGCGGAGAGCGCCGACGAGGTGGTGCGGGGTCTGGCGAGGCGTCTGGCACTCGGGACCAGGGGCGCGGGGGACTTCGCACCCCGCGCGATGCCGCCGCCCCTTCGATTGAGTTACACGCGCGTCAGCAACTACCTGAAATGCCCGCGCTGCTTCTACCTGCGGGAGTGCATGGGCCTTCCCGAGCCTTCGACGCCGAGCCTGGGCCTGGGAAGTCTGGCGCACGAGGTGCTCGCGAAGTTCTTTGATCGTGTGAGGCACGCGGAGGCGGAGGGGGTGCCTCCGCCCGGCGCGGAGGATTTGGCCCGGATGGGCCGGGCGGCGTACCTCGCATCGCTGCCCGAGGGGGCGCCCGCCAGCCGTGAGGATCTGGACGTGCTGCTCGCGCAGTTGCGGGGCGTGCTGACGGGGCTGCACAAGCCGACGGACCACATCGTGGAGATCGAACGGGCGGTCCGCGTGCCGTGGGTCATCGACGGCGTGGAGCACACGCTGGAGGCGAAGATCGACCGGCTGGACCTGCTGCCCGGCGGCGGGCACCGCATCGTGGACTACAAGACTTCGCTGAGGCCCGCGTCCAAGCACCTGAAACCCAAGGCCGACGATCTGCAGATGGGCGTGTACGCCATCGCGCTCGCGCACCTCACCGGCGAGGCCCCGAAGGGCGTCGCGGAGTACTGGCTGCTGGCGACCGGTCAGCGCGGGACCATCTCGCTGGAGGAGATCGACGTGGAGGGCGTTCGTGCGGTGATCGACGGCGCGGCGCGGGGGATGCTCGCCGGGAGGTTTGAACGCGAGGAGAAGTGCGAGGGTCCGTGCGGTCTGCTGGGGTAGGGCGATTCATCCCGCGGGCGGGTCGCCGACGGGCTCCTGCTGCATGGCGAGCCTGTCGATGGCGCGGCTGGCGAGGTGCCCGACGTACATCACCACGGCCCCGGTGATGGCGATGCCCGTCCACATGACCCAGGCCGGGCTCCCGCTCTTGACGGCTTCGGACGAGAACGTCTCGCCCAGGCCGGCGCCGATGAAGACGGCAAGCACGGTTCGGGGAGTCATGCCCAGGAAGGTGCCGAGGAGGTACGGCGCTCTGGCAACACCGACGCCGGCGTGGAGCAGGTTGATTGCAGCAAACGGCGTGAGCGGGAGGCGTGTGAGCGTCACCATCCAGAGGGTGCGGCCAAAGGACTGCCTCTCACCCAGGAGCGCGAGCCTGATGGCCCGCCACCGGGGGTTGTCATCGATGATCTTGAGGACGCGGTCCTTGCTGGCGAGGCGGGCGATCTCGTAGCCCAGTGCCGCGCCCAGGATAAAGCCCAGGACCGAGGCGGGAGCACCCCAGGCCATGCCGAAGGCGAAACCTCCGAGCGCGGCGAGGAGATGCGTGGGCATGAGGGCGAGCCCGGTCAGGAGCACGAATCCCGCGATGTAGAGGGCCAGCCCTTCGGCGCGGTGCTCACGAAGCCAGGGCGCGAGGCGGTCCATGTTTGAGGGAATGACGAGCCAGCCCACGAGGGGGAGGATGACCGCCGCGAGGGCGATGGGGCCCGCCGGGCCGAGCTTCTTGAAGAGCGAGGGGTTGCTCACGCGGGCGAAGCCTAGGGGCTGCGGAATCACCCGGCGCCGGCGGTGACCGGCGCGGGCGTGATCTCAGGCGGCCTTGCGCGTGGTGCGCTTGGCGGTGGTCTTGCGGCTGGAGCTCTTGCGGTTGAACTTCCAGGCGTTGGTGGCCCAGGAGAAGTTGCTGTTCGTGTTGTTGGTGCGGGTGGCCTTCTTCGCCGTCCACTTGGTGGTCTTGTTCGTGGCCTTGTTGCCGGTCTTGCCGGCAGCCCTGGTGGTGGCCTTGGCCGCGCGACTGGTGCTCTTGCGCGTGGTGTTCTTGCGCGTGGGGGTCTTGCGCGTGACGGTCTTGGTGCTGAACCTGCGGGTGGTATTCTTGCGAGTGGTGCGAGTGGGCATGCGCGTTCCTTGTCTCTTGGTCAGTGAAAGGGCATCCGTGCCCGTGGGGTGCGTCCGTGCGAGAGTTGGATCGACGGTCTGCGCCGGTCGTATAAGCGGGATTCGCAAGAATCACGTGGTTTTGGCTCCGGCCCGGGCGGGTACAGTTGACGCCATGGCGAACGGAGCACATACCACGGCAGCAGCGAGCTGGACGCCCAGGTCGTGGGTGACCCGACCGGGCGCGGAGATCGTCGCGTACGACGACGGGGCGGCGCTCGAGCGCACCGTGGGGAAGCTGGCGTCCTTGCCGCCCCTTGTGACCAGCGGCGAGATCGAGAAGCTGCGAGGACTGCTCGCGGAGGCGGAGGCCGGGAAGCGGCTTGTGCTCCAGGGGGGAGACTGCGCGGAGGCGCTGGATGATTGCCGTCCGGACAAGGTGACCAGCACGCTGAAGGTTCTGCTGCAGATGTCGCTGGTGCTGATCCACGGGGCGAAGAAGCCCGTCGTACGGATCGGGAGGATGGCCGGTCAGTACGCGAAGCCCAGGTCCAGCGCCGGTGAGCGGCGGACGGTGAACGGGGTGGAGGTCACGCTGCCCAGCTATTTCGGCGATCTCATCAACCGCGCGGAGTTCACGCCCGAGGCCCGACGCCCTGACCCGGGTCTGCTGCTCGCCGGCTATCAGCACGCCGCCATCACGCTGAACTTCGTCCGGGCTCTGGTCGATGGCGGCTTCGCGGACCTGCACCACCCGGAGTACTGGGATCTGAGTTTCGTGCGCCGGGGGACGCTGGCGGCGGGGCTGCGCGAGGAATACGAGCGGATGACGCGCACGCTCGCGGACGGGCTGCGGTTCATGGAGGCGATCGGCGAGGGCTCGATCGACCAGATGACTCGGGCGGACTTCTTTACGAGTCACGAGGGGCTGAACCTGTGGTACGAGTCGGCGCAGACGAGGCGCGTGCCCCGCCGCGAGGGGTTCTACTGCCTTACGGCCCACATGCCCTGGATCGGAGAGCGAACGCGCGCGATCGGCGGGGCGCACGTGGAGTTCTTCCGTGGCGTGCGAAACCCTGTGGGGGTGAAGCTCGGTCCCGGCGCCACGCCGGCGGAGGTGGTGGCCCTGAGCCACGCGCTCAACCCGGCGAACGAGGCGGGGAAGCTGGTGTTCATCACGAGGCTGGGGGCCGGGGCGGTTCGGGACCTCCTGCCGCCGCTGCTGCGGGGAGTCGCGGCAGAGGGACGCCGGGCGCTGTGGCTGTGCGATCCCATGCACGCGAACGGCACGGTGGCAGGGGGGCGGAAGACTCGCTCCTTTGACGCCATCAAGACCGAACTGGAAGGGGCACTCGAGGCACACCGGGAGGCGGGAGTATCTCTGGGAGGGGTGCACCTTGAGCTGACCGGCGAGGACGTGACCGAGTGCCTGGGCGGCGCGCACGGCGTGACACCGGAGGACCTTGGTACCAACTATGGGACGGCCTGCGACCCGAGGCTGAACTACCAGCAGTCGCTCGAAATCGCGTTCCTGCTGGCGCACCGGCTTTCCGGGGAGGCGCCCGGCGGCCCCCGGGGGCCGGCCGTCGCTAGAATGACCCCATGAGCGCATCCCCCACTGTCGTGCTGTGCCCGGGCCAGGGAGCCCAGGCGGTTGGCATGGGCAAGGCCTGGGCTGAGGCGTCCCCGGAAGCCCGCGCGGTGTTCGCAAGGGCGGACGCCCAACTGGCCGGCCGCTTGGGGGCTCCGATCAGCGAGTTGTGCTTCGGGGGGCCCGCGGAACGCCTGAATCAGACGGATGTCTCCCAACCGGCGATCTTTGTGACGTCCCTGGCGTGCTGGCGCGCGCTGCTGGCGGCCCGGAGCATGGGCAACGGTGAACTGCCCCTGGCGTGCGCCGCCGGGCTCTCGCTGGGCGAATACACGGCGCTGGTGGTGAGCGGTGCGATGACCTTCGAGGACGGCCTGGAACTGGTGACCCTGCGCGGCCGGGCGATGCAGGAGTGCGCCGACAGCCCCGAGGCCCGGGCCGGCGGAGGCGGCGGGATGACCGCGCTCATCGGCGCGACCGAGGAGCAGGCGGAGGACATCTGCGCGAAGGCACGGGGCTCGCAGGTGCTTGTGTGCGCCAACTTCAATGCACCGGGGCAGATCGTGCTCTCCGGACACAAAGAGGCGTGCGCGCGGGCGGCGGGCGAGGCGGAGAAGCTGGGGATCAAGTTCTCTCACCTGGTCGTCGCGGGCGCGTTCCACTCACCCCTCATGGCAAGGGCCGCGGAGCAGCTTGCCGCGGGCCTCACCAGGTGCACCATCCGCGAGCCCCGGTGCCCGGTCGTGTCAAACGTGACAGCGCTGCCACACGCAGCCTTCTCCGGGCAGGACTTCGGCAGGAGCGTGAAGCAGCGGCTGATGGAACAGCTCACGTTGCCCGTCAGGTGGTCGCAGTCCTGCCAGTGGATGGCTGCGAACGTACAGGGTGATTTCATCGAGCTGGCCCCGGGACGGACGCTTTCCGGGCTCATGAGGCGGATCAACAAAGAGACGAAGGTGACATCGCATGACGCACCGTGAACGAGGCGTGCTGAGGGTGATCGGATCGAGTGCCTGCCGGACCGTGGTTTCGGCCGCGCTGACCGTCGGGGTTGTCGCGCTGGCGGCGATGCCGATGGCCACGCTGACAGGGTGCTCGAAGGCACCCCCGCCCCCGCCCCCGCCACCCCCGCCGCCACCCCCGCCGCCACCCCCGCCGCAGCCGGTGGAGATCGACGGCGTGCTCCAGTCGATGGGTGCGGACAAGCGGGTGGTGTTCCCTCAGACGTACGCGCCGGTGGACCGCACGCTCGCCGAGGCGATCGTGAAGCTGGGGACCGCGCTTGCCAAGGGCGACGCGACCGGGATGGAAGCCCTGCTGGCCCCGGAGGCGCGGCCCGCACTCGCCATGCTGAAGGCCTCCGGCGACTGGGAAGCGGCGACGGGCAAGATCGAAGGCCTCCGCGTCGTGATGATGAACGAGACCCCGGGCGCCGAGCGGGCGACCGCGAGCGAGGTGCTGCTCCAGACCGCGGTGCAGGAGCCCGGCAAGGCCTACGTGCTCGGGTGGCGCGGGAAGAAGAGCGGGGATCTGTGGCTGTTCGAAGGGGCCGATGCCTCCCGGGAGATCCGCACTCGCGCGGCGGACTTTGATGGCGGAGCGGCGGCGTACGCGGGCACGGCGGGCAGTTCCCCCGACGTCGACGCTCGCATGAACCAGTTGATGATCGTCGCGTGGACGCTTGGTGAACTCAACAAGCGCATCGTCGGTGCGACGGGACGCGACCTCGCCGCGGAGCAGTTGACCCAGTTGGGCATGGGAAACTCCGAGGAGCTCAAGGCGCGGATGGCCTCCTTCGACGAGCAGGCCAAGCGGATGATCGAATCGGGGATCGACATCAGCGACGAGACGTTGGGCCGGATCGTAATGGCGGGCAAGGCCGCCGCGGCGAGCACGGGCGGCGCGGTGACCGAGGAACAGACGATCCAGTGGATCGCGGAGATTCTGCGTCTGCCGATCGATCGCGTGCGGGCCGCCGGGGGGGTGATGCCCACCATCCCGGGCTCCGGCATGCCGGGCGGGCCCAGGCCGGGTCGCGGCGCGATTCCTCCGTCGGGCGGCTGATCGAACCAAGCAGAACAGTTCCCCACGCGGGGCCGGAGATGGACAGATGAGCGACACGACGCAGCGTGTGGCGGTGGTGACGGGCGCCTCCCGGGGCATCGGCCGGGCGGTGGCGCTCCGCCTTGCTGACCCCAAGAGGGCGAACCGGCACGTGGTGCTTTCCGCGCGGAGCGAGGGACCCCTGAACGACCTGAAGGCCGTCATCGAGGCGGCCGGAGGCAAGGCGACCGTGCTAGCGGTGGACGTGGGCGACGCCAAGGCGTTGCAGACGGCGGTGGATTCCGTCGCGGAGCGACTGGGACGCCTGGACATTCTCGTCAACAACGCCGGGATCACCAAGGACGGCCTTGCCCTTCGCATGAGCGACGAGGACTGGGACCTCGTGCTGGACACCAACCTGAAGTCCGCGTTCGTCGCCACGCGGGCGGCGGCTCGCCACATGATGCGCGGGCGGTTCGGGCGCATCGTGAACATCTCCAGCACCAGCGGCGTCGTGGGCAATGCCGGTCAGGCGAACTACGCCGCGGCGAAGGCCGGCATGATCGGTCTGACCAAGACCATCGCCAGGGAGCTTGGTGCCAAGGGCATCACCTGCAACGCCCTCGCCCCGGGGTTCATCACGACCGACATGACCGACAACCTGCCCCAGAACATCAAGGACGATCTCCAGAAGATGATCGCGGTGAGGCGGCTGGGAACGCCGGAGGACATCGCGGCGGCGGTGGAGTACCTCACGTCGGAGGAGTCGGGATTCCTCACCGGGCAGTGCCTGGTCGTCGACGGCGGCATGACGATGGCCTGACTAGTCGACGATGCGCTCGACCGAGTTCGGATCCAGGGCAAAGCCAACGACCTGTCGGAAGCCCTCGATGGGCGTCTCCGGCGCCCGGTGCCGTACGTTCAACCTCGTATCCACCCGAAGCGAACCGCCCACGAGCACCACGCCCTCGACCGTGGCGTCCGCGTTGCTGGTCACGTACAGATTCCCCGTGACGAACACGAGCCCTTCGATGACGGCGGGGTAGGTGTCGCTGGTGTCGGAGTCGCTGCTGCCCAGGTAGGGCGTCCCGGGAGGGTTGAGGTTTCCGGCGGTCGACTCGGCGAGGTCGCTCGCGCGGAGTTCGAGCATGAGCGACCCGTCGACAAGGAGGGCGGGCTGCCCGGCGGGGGCCTGGATCAGACAGGACGCGCCGATCTTCGAGTCGGAGCGGGCATTGATGATCACGAGCGTGGCGTTGATGCGGCTCCGATCGATGGTGAGCGCATTGCCGGCGCAGTTGATGACGTAGACCCCGGACGGGCTTGTGGCACCGAACGGGTTGGAGGCGGCACTGAGCACACGGTTGGTGATGGCACCCCCCGGGATGCTGGCGTACGGGATCACGACGCCCTTGCGTGACCACACGTCGATCGAGGTGGCGTCGGGCATGTCCAGCGTCTGGGTGATGACCCGCGTCTGCCCGAGATACGTGGAGCCGGTGATGGAGGCCCCCGCAACGCCGGCTCCGATGGTGGAAGTCGACGCCGCGACGCCCCCGTTGCTGCCCACCACCGCGTCCGCGTACACCGTTGCCGCGGTGAAGGAGATGGCGCCGCCCGTCCAGACGGCCGCGTTGAGGCACGGGAGATTCGCGAGCGACGTGTCGAATCTGGCACGCACCATCTGCCGCGCGGCGCCGCGACGGGCGCTCGCGGTCAGCAGCACGGGGTCGTCGGGCGAGTCGGAGAGGTCCGCGTCGAGCGGGTCCTCCGCGAGCACGGAGATCTGCGCGTTCCCGAGCCACGTGTCACAGATCGTGGCCGAAGTGTCCTTGCGCCAGGTGTTGGCACCGGTAGGGTCCGTCGCGAGCTGCCACGCCGCGAGGTCCAGGGCGCTCTGGGTTGAAAGCCGGCAGGCCTCCGCGTCGTGACGGAGCAGCTCCGCACGGCGCTGTGACCGGACCAGCGCCAGGCCGGCGATGCCGAGCGTGGTGAGCGCGATGCCCGCGGAGAGCACCATCAGGTACACGGAGCCTCGCGTCCGCACGGCGCGGTCAGGGCTTGGCATCATCCCACCCCCTGGCGCGGATGGCGCTGAAACTGGCCATGACCTTGCCACGAAGCTTCACGGTCACCGTGATCTGCTTGAGGCCGAGGTCGTCGGAGATCTCGGTGATGGCCCCGCCGTCGAAAGTGGCAAACCGCACGTCCACGCTCTGCTCCCAGCCGGCCTCGGTCGTGAGCGCGATGCCCGAGGCATCCAAGGGGGGGGATTCCATGAGCCCCGCGTAGTCGTCGACGTCGTCGAACGCATCGCGAGCGAGCGTCTCATCGGACTCCTGGCCGAGCTTCCCCTCCGCGTTGGTCGGGTCCTCGTACGGCTTCGACGTGATCTCGCTCAGGAGCGCGGCGGCGAGTCCCGCGGCGAGGGCCCGATCGCCGAGGTCCCTCCTGGCTGCACCGAGCGCGCCCGTCGCGTTGAGCCCCGCGACCACGAGGAGGGCAAGCACGCCGGAGGCGATGACGGATTCCATGAGCGTGAACCCGGGGCGTGATGACGTGGTGGTCCTCAACCCACACCCCCGCCGGGCGGCCCGGATTCCGCAGAGACCTTCAGGTCGATGGGGATCGCGTCATCGACCTTTACGGGCAGCAGGTCAAGGGGGGGCACGGACATCAGCCTGGGTGCGGCGTGCAGAACGGTGCCACCCGAGTGCGTTTCAGAGCTCTGGTCTATGGCCAGGGCCACGCGGATGGCATCGACGCGTGTGACCTGAAGGTCCGTGGGACGACGGACCATGCCGTAGAGCTTGTAGCGGAGAGAACCCTCGGGGCGCTGCGTCCAGGTAAGGGTGGCGAGCACCTTTGTCCCGGAAGCTGCTTTCTGGAGCCCGTTGGCAACCGGCGACTTGGCGCAGAGCGCGTCGGAGGTGCCCAGCGTGCTGCTGATCACGATCCACACGCCGGTGCCCGCCGGGAGCTCCACGGGCACGGGGAACGTCGCGGGAAACAGGCCGCTCGTGCCCTTGGCACCGGAGGCGGTGAGCGTTGATGATTGGAGCGCCAGAAGCGCGGGGCCGTTGCTGTCCGCGTGGATGGCGGCGTTGAGAACCGCTGCCGTGCTGCCGCCCCGACGAGCGCGCACCTCGACCCGGGTGACGGCAAAGTGCGTGGCGTTTGAGGGGAGCAGAGGACGGACGTATTGGGCCTGGGCATCCGTGAGCCCCAGCGGCAGTTCGCTGGTGTGGTCGTCATCAAACGACGCGAGAAGCTGCTCGGCACCGAGTTCCGAAGAGCCAGCACCTTCGATGCGTGCGTCGCGCGTCGTCGCAACGAGGCTGAAGTCCGCGAGCCCGTCGAGGAGCGTCGTGGGTACGCCGTTCTGCGTCCGCACGAGGCCGTCGCCGGCCTTGCCCCCCCACTCGTAGCGGATGAGATCGGGGGACTTGTCGCCGTCTACGTCCGGGTGTGTGAACTCGATGGATGACGCGGAGAGCGATGCGACCTCCGAAGCGAGGGCGACCTCCGCGGTGAGCTGTGCGAGCGCGCGGCGGGCGGATGTGGCACGATCCGTGCGATCCCCCGCCGCGGGCAGCGACCGCGCTGCGACGACCATCGTCGACATGATGGCGCCGGCGATCACGGCGACAGTGGCCAGACTCACAAGCATCTCAACGAGCGTGAAAGCGCGTCGGAGCATTACTTGGCCTCCGTGGGCTGGCCGCGGGTCACGCTGACGGGCGGGGCTGACGTGCAGGTGCCAGAGGAGTCGACGCTGATGATTGACAGGAGCGTCTGCGTACGCACGTGCACGACCCCGGGCGAGGTGGGCACCCCAAGAGCGTTGAACTCGAGCGATGTTCCGGACCCGAACTTCGGGCTGGCGATCCACGCCTCGTACGGCGGCTGGGCCAGGGAGGTGACAAACCCGCCGGCCCCGCCCGGCGCCGCAGGACGGACCCGGTACGACGACGACCCGTCGGTGAACTCCACCGCCACGCGCGCGCTCGAGGCGCACGCAAGTTCGCGGGCGCTCACAATGTCGGCGCAGACCCGGACGGCGGCCACTTCCACGCGGCGGGCCTGGTGCGAGCTCGCCCAACGGGGCACGGCGATGGCCGCGGCGATGGCGATGATGGCCAGGACGATCACGAGCTCGAGAAGCGTAAAGCCCGCGCGCACCAACGCCCGGCCTTTGCGAGCCGGGCGTTGGACGGGATCGTGACTCATGGCGTTGGCGCCCCCCGGCGCGTCGCGCTAGTAGGCGTTGAACTTGCGACCGTTGCTGTCAACCTCGCCATCGGCGAGCGCGGCCTTGATCGTGCCGGTGTTCTCGTCGTACTGCCAGCCGATGCCCGCGCCGGGGGCGGCGGCGACGCCGTTCGCGCCCTTCTTGGTGCCGACAGGCAGGGCGGGGATGGCGCCGCGGATGTAGGGGCCGTACACGAAGCCGGTGGCGGTGTCCTTGGTGGCGTTGGCGGTCCCGTCGAGCTTGGTGTAGGTGGTGAGCTGGGCCTCGAAGGTGGCGACCTTGGGCCAGTCGGAGTCGGTGCCGCCATGCTCGGTGTGGAAGAGGTCGATGGCGTTGCGGAGGATGGTGAGGTTGCCGGAGAGGCTGGCCTCGGAAGCGCCCGCGGCGCCCTTGCTCATGCGGGGGATCGCGATCGCCGCGATGATACCGATGATCACCACCACGATCACGAGTTCGATCAGGCTGAAACCGGAACGACGTGCGGTGCGAGCGATGGCCATATCAATCCTCCGTATCCATCTGGGTGGTGTCGTGTGGGCTAAGCCCCGAACGCGCGGGGGCCAATGATGCATCGGGTGCATCGCGGGCGGGGTTTGCCGCGGGGAGAGATCGCGCCGCGGGACCGCCCGTGCGAGACATCACACTCGGCACATCCAGCACTGCTGGCTCCGCTCACTGCCCGGTACGGGGGGTGTCCCCGGCCATGCGCACACGACGACGCTCGCCGCGAACCTCGACGACCACCCCGTCACGCTCCACGGCGATCAGCGTGATCTCGCCCATGGTGTCTCCCACGGCCATGAGCTGGTCGTTGATCCGCGCGGAGCTCTTCCCCTCTCCGGTGACCACCATCGTGACCTTAATGGCCGGCATTGGCTTGACCTCGGCAACCACCGGCTCGGCCTTGACCGCGGCGGGCAGCCACTCCGCCGGGGGCATGAACGCGGCCGAGAACCTCGTGGCCTCCTCACCCGGCTGAACGACCGAGGCGAGGCGCGACTCGAGCGTGGGGGTTTGGGGGACGGCGTGCACGGGCGTCGGGGCGGGTGCCGGAACCTCCGCCGCGGGCGACTGCGGATTGGCCGGCGTACTTGCCTCGGCGGGGCTGGGGCCTCCTCCGCCGAGGAGGACCTTGTCGATCAGCAGGGCTCCGCCTGAAAGGCTGAGCACGAGCACGCAGAGTCGTTGCCGTTTGGTGAGTTCCACGCTCCAACAGAGCAATTCAGACTGGGAGGTGTCAAGGCGAACCCGCCGGGCGCGCCGGCTTCGCGCCCGCAGAACCGGAGTCTTCCGCAACTGCGTACCACCAGAGGTCCATCGAGAACGGCCCGGGCGCGTCGGCCATGCCCCAGGACGCACCTTGGTCGAGCGAGGCGAGTTCCACGTCCGGGAACTTTGCGTACAGCGCGGCCACGAAGGAGCGTAGCTGGTCGAGCGTGCAATCCCCGGCGAGTCGCACGGCGACCACGGCGGAGCGTGCCTCCCGGCGGGGCTCTCGGGGCGAAAGTTCGCGAACGCTCACCCCCATCTCGCGGGCCAGTTCCGCGAGCCCGGTCATCACGCGGGACCTCTCCGACAGCGCGCGGGCCGAGGGCAGCGCGTCCAGACGTGCCCGCACGGCGCGTTCGGTCTCGGTCAGACCACGCAGCTCGGTGACTCTCTCCTGCAGCAGCGCTTCCGCACTCCGGGCACTCTGGTCGAGCAGGCGCGACTGTGCGCGGGCCTCGATCGCCGGACGCACACCGAGCGCGAACGCGCCGGCCGAAAGGGCCGCGAGGCACGCAACTCCACCGGCGTCGATCCACCACGTTGGCCAGGTGATCTTCATGGCGCGGTCTCCGATACGGAGCAGGAGATTCCAACGGTGAGCGAGAACGTCACCAGTTCCGTGCCCGACTGGCCGCCCGCGCCCTTGGCCCGCGTCTCCACGGGCGAGACGCTATCGAAAAGCCCGAGGTCCTGCAGCGACACCGCGTACCGCGCGGCGTCGACCTGCGAGCCGGCAACACCCGTGATGCGGACCGTGGCGCTCGACACGCCGGGCTTTGATTGTGTGGCGCGGGGCGACACCCGGAACTCCAGCCGTTCAAACACAACCCCGTCCGCCCGCGTGGCGGCGAGGGCATCGAGCAGACGGCCCCAGTCCGGATGACGCGTGATCTCCCGGGCCAGCAGTTCGGACTGCTGCAGTTTCGCGATGCGGGCGCGGACCGCCCGAATCTCCTTGTCCTTCTGCTCGGCGCTGGCGGTCAGGCCGTCCAGATTGCGGGCGTTTCTCGCCTGTGAACCACGGTTCGCCACCCCGACCAGCACGAGCATGCCCGAGAGCACCGCGTAGGCACCGCAGATCAGCGCCCAGCGGCACAGCCTTGTGTGTGCGGCGTGCGCACGAAGCCGATTCGGGGAGAGCAGGTTCACACCGTTCATGCGGCGGCACTCCGAGCGGCCAGGGCGGCTTGGTGCATCGAGAGACCAAGGGCGCAGACCATCCCCGGGCTCGCGCACGCCCGGCCTGCGCCCTCCGGCATGGCGATGACATCCGCGGGGCTCACGATGCGGCATGCCACACCGCCCGCTGCGCCCACGGCTGCGGCCAGGCCAGGAATCGCGGCCCCGTCCCCGCACAGCAGCGCGCCGGTGACTTCAACGCCGGGGTGCCGCTGCCCGATGTACGCGAGCGAGCGCCGGATCTCGGGCAGCAGCGCTTCCGAGAAGTCTCTGAGCGTCGGAGTGCACTGCTCCCAGAGGTGCGCCGAGGCCTGGCTCTCCGGGCGCTCGAGCAGCGCGTCCATGATGGGCGTCGCGATGCCACGTCGCTGGCATACCACCTCGAAGAGCCGTGCGAGCCCCGAGAGCTCCATGACACGCGTGAAGACGATGGTGCCGGAGATGGACAGCACAAGGGTCGTGGCCTCCCACCCAACCTCGATGAGGCACCGCAGGCCCGCGCCCTGCACCCACGCACCACCACCCCTGACCAGCCCCCACTCCCGCGTGTCCAATGCCGCGACCCGAAGTCCCGCCCCGTCGAGCGCATCGAGCATGTCACCGATCAGCGCTCGGCGCGCGCCGACAGCGAGGACGTGCAGGCCCTCACCGGATCGCGCCGGCGCCGGGACAGGCCAGAATGCCGCGTCGATCTCATCGGGCTCGCAGCGGGCCGAACGGGCGAGCTCGAGCCGCGCGATCTGGGCGGCGGGTGCTCCGCCCACGACGGGGGGAAGCTCAAGCGCCGCCGACACCGCCGCGGCCCGGGGTAGCCCGACCACGAGGGGCGCACGCTGGAACCCGTGCCAGTCGATGAGGTTTGAGATAAACTCGGCCTCGCGCCGGTCGAGTGCCCCCGAGCCGAGGCGTTCGACGCGCGCCGCGGCATGAAGTCTCTCGCGGCCGTTCACGCGGACGGTCTGCGCCAGCCTTAGCCAGCGCCCGTCCAGGTCCAGCCCGATCGGCGAGTACGAAGGGAGGTAGCGCATCAGTGGGCACCTCCGCCCGATGCCGCGAGGTCAAAGAGGGGCAGGAACATGCTGATTGCCATGACGCCCACGACCAAACCAAGCCCGATGAGGATGAGGGGCTCCAAGAGGCCCACGGCGGCCTTGAGGGCCATGTCATTGTCCTCGTCCATGTGGTCCGCGATCTGCACGAGGACGGCGCCCACACGTCCGGTGCGCTCGCCGCTTCGGATGGCCTCCGCGACGGAGGGGTTGATGAGGGTCGGGTCGTTGAACGCCCCGAGGATGCTCTCACCCCGTGTGACCGCGTCCTCGGCCCTAGCGACGAGCCTTGCATAGGCGTCGCGGCCTGCGGCCGAGCGCGTCAGCCGGAGCGCCTCGAGCATCGGCACCCGGCCCTCGAGCAGCACGCCGAGCACGCGGGCCAGCTTGGCCGTAGCGAATGCCCGCGTGACGGGCCCCAGAAGCGGCGCCCGGAGCATGACTCGCTCTGTGGCGGCCCGGCCCGCATCCGTGCGAAACGAGAACCACGCCGCGACGGGTGCGGCAACCGCGAGCGCGGCGAAGTAGTACCAGTTGGTGCGAACGAAGGCGCTGGCGCTCATCAGCATCTCCGTCGTCGGGGGCAGCTTGGCGTCGATGGACTTGAACAACCCCTCGAACCGGGGCATCACGAAGCCGAGCATGGCAACCACGACGACGAAGGCGACGCAGATGAGCAGGCAGGGATAGGCCATGGCGCCCGTCACGGTGCGACGGAGCTTCACCTGCTGACGCATGAAGACCGCGAGGCGCGACAGCATGTCGCCCAGCTTCCCGCCGGACTCGCCCGCTGCGACCAGGCTGCGGCACACCGGATCGAAGTACGCCGGGTGCGCGGCCATGGCGTCGGAGAACTGGGCCCCCTCTTCGAGACGCTCACGCACCCGCCCCAATGTCGACTTCCAAGGGCCGGCTTCGAGCTGCTTCTCGATGGACGTGATGGCCTCCACCAGCGGCGTGCCGGTCTCGACGAGGACGGAGAGCTGACGGAGGAACGCGGCGACCTGCTCGCGCCGCTTCCCGGAACCGAACCCGCCTCCCCCCGCCGCGCCCGGAGTCTCGCGTACCTTCACGAGCTCCGCCACCGCGATGCCCTTGCGCGCAAGCTGCTCCCTGGCACCGGCCTCGTCGCCCGCCTCGATCTGCGCGCTGACGCCTGCGCCCGTCCGGTCGTAGCCCTGGTAGCGGAACTTCACGCGGCCTCCTTCCGCGCCCCGGCCCCGGCGCCGGGGGCATGGCCCGCGGGCTCAGAGCCGTCGTCGTTCTGCGTCACGCGCAGCACCTCCTCAAGACTCGTCTTCCCCTCCAGCGCCAGCAGCACGCCCTCCTCGCGGAGGGTGAGCCCGCCCAGCTCGCGCATCTTGGCTCGCAGCTCGTGAGTGGCGCGCCCGGCGTGGACCATGCGGCGGAGGTCCGGGGTGACCTCGAAGACCTCGTACACGCCGATGCGGCCCTGAAAGCCCGAATCGTGGCAGCGCTGGCAGCCCGCGCCCTTGCGGAACGGGCGGCCAACCTCGTGGGAGAGGCCGGCGTCCGCGAGCACGTGCTCCGCCGGATAGTACTTGGTGGCGCACGCGGAGCAGATGGTGCGGGCCAGCCGCTGCGCGACCGCGCCGTTGATCGCACCGCTCAGCAGGTATGGCTCGATGCCCATGTCCACCAGCCGCGCCACGGCCCCGGGGGCGTCGTTGGTGTGGAGCGTGGCCAGCACGAGGTGACCGGTCAGCGCCGCCTGCACCGCGACACGCGCGGTGTCCTGGTCGCGAATCTCGCCGACCATGATCACGTCCGGATCCTGACGCAGGATGCTGCGGAGCGCGCGGGCGAAGGAAAGCCCGATGGCGTCCGACACCTGGATCTGATTGACCAGATCGAGCTGATACTCCACGGGATCCTCGACGGTGACGATGTTCACGTCCGGCCCGCGGAGCAGGTCGAGCGCGCTGTAGAGGGTGGTGGTCTTGCCGCTGCCCGTGGGCCCGGTGACCAGCGCCATGCCGTGAGACTGGTTGAGGAAGCGCTTGAAGGACTCGAGCGAGGCGGGCCTCAGCCCCAGATCCTCCAGGCGCACGCGGAGGTTGGCCTTGTCGAGGATGCGCACCACGATCTTCTCGCCGAGGAGCGTCGGCATGCTGCTGACGCGCAGGTCGATCTCGCGACCCTCCGCCATGATGCGAACCCGCCCTTCCTGCGGAAGCCGCTTCTCGGCGATGTCCATCTTCCCGATGACCTTGACGCGGGACACCACCGCCGCGTGCATCCCCGCGGGCGGCTTCATGAGGTCTCGCAGCGTGCCGTCGATGCGGTAGCGGATCCGTGTGCCCTTCTTGTCGGGCTCGATGTGGATGTCGCTGGCGTGATCCTTCACGGCGGTGACGAGCGCGAGGTTCACGAGGTTCACGATCGGACTGCCCGCGACCATGCGGTCAAGGTCGGTGGCGGGCCCCTCGTCGACCTGCTCCCGCTCCACCACCTCGACGGCGCTGTCCTGCAGCTTCGTGAGGAACTCATCGACGTCCACGTCGCCCGATCCGTACTTGCGGACGAACTCAAGGATGTTCTTCTCGAGGGCCAGCACGGCGCGGACCTTCAGACCCGTGGCCCGCGTCACGCTGTCGAGAACCGGCAGGCTCTGGGGCTCCGCCATGGCGACGGTCAGGGTGTCGCCCACCTTGAACATCGGGATGACCTTCAGACGCTCACACTGCTCCGCGCCCAGCAGTTTGAGGAGCGCAGGGTCGATGAGCCCGTGCCTCAGCGTGCAACCCTTCACGCCCAGGCACCGGGCCAGCGTCTGCACAAGCGCCGAAGGGCTCACCACGCCCTGCTCGATGAGCAGTTCGCCCAGCATGCGGCTGGTCTGGCGCTGCGCCACCAACGCCTGGTCGAGCTGCTCGGCCGTGATCAGCCCTTCTGCCAGCAGCGCGTCGCCCACGCGCGGCCTGCCCCCGGGTCCCGGCGCCGGGCACGCCGCGTCATCCGCACCGGACTGGAAGGGGTTGCCGCTCACAGGAAGCTCCGTACGGCCTGCGTGGAATCCTCGAAGATCTCGAAGCGATCCGCCAGCCCAGTGAGGTCAAGCACCTCGCGAACGGTCTCCGACACGCCGCAGAGGCGCAGCGTGCGCCCGCCCGCGCCGAGCAGGTCGCTCGCGGCGAGGAGGGCCTCGAGTCCCTGTGAATCGACGTAGGGAATCTGGGATGCGTCGATGACAAGGCGGCCCATGGAGCGCCCGGTCGCGTCGCCCACCCCGTCACGGAACTGCGCCGCGTCCGCCTGAACCAGCGGGCCCACGGGCTTCAGCACGGTGACGGCGCCCTGTCTGCTCTCGACGATCTCCATGGGGCTCTCTCGGAAGTGCTAGGCGGCGGCCCGTGCGCCGGACTCGGGCTTGGGGATGGTGATGGTGAAAGTGCTTCCCTTGTCGATCTCGCTGCGGAGGCCGATGTCCCCGCCGTGCAGGCGGATGACCTGCCTGGCGAGCGCCAGACCAATGCCGGAGCCGGTGATACCGGCGATGCGCTTGTCCTTGGCCCGGTAGAACCGCTCGAACACAAGCTCCTGCTCCTCGGGCTTGATGCCGATGCCGGAGTCGACCACGTCCACGCGGAGCGTGGGGCCGTCATCGGCGACGCGGACGGTGACACGACCTCCCGCGGGCGTGTATTTCAATGCGTTGCCGAGCAGATTGTGGAGCGCGAGCATGAGCTTGTCACGATCAACCTCGAGCGCGGGGAGCTTGGGCGGGAGCTCGAAGGCCAGCGTGATCTCCTTGTCCTGCGCGAGCGCGCGGTAATCCGCCTCCAACTCCTCGAAGACCCCGTCCAGCCGCGCCTCGGCGACGCGGAGCTTCATCGCGCCCGCCTCGATTTCCGCCACGCTCAGCATGTCTCCCACGATGCGCTCGAGTCGCCGTGATTCGGTGTTGATGACGTTGAGACACTTGGAGCGGACGGCGGGGTCATCGCCCTCATCCACCAGCGCCTCGACGTACAGCCGGATGTTCGTCAGGGGCGTGCGGAGCTCGTGCGTGGTCTGCGCCACGAAGGCGTTGCGGCTCTCGTCGGCCATGCGCTGCTGCGTGACGTCCTCCACGACGACGAGCGCCGCCGCTCGCTCGCCCGGGAGGTGGCGGACGGTTGCCTTGAGGATCGTGAGCTCGCCGCGAGCGGCCTGGCGGCGGACCTCGACCTCCACGCGATTCCGGCTCGACCCGCCGCACGCCGCCTGCACAGCCGCGCGGAGCGCCTCGTCGTCCGTGAGATCCGTGAAGGGAGCGCCGGCGGTGTCGCCTCGAGGCCCACCGAGCAGCACACCCGCGGCACCGTTCGCGTAGATGACCCTCGCATCGTGCCCGAGAACCACCACACCCTGCCACATGGCTTCGAGCGCACCGCCAAGCTCGCTCCCGGCCGAGTTGCCCGCGGCGAGCTCGCCGGCGCAGCGTGCGATCCCGCTCTCGTCGCGCAGGCGGTCCCGCTCCTCGAGAATGGCATTGAGCGCCGCGGCCTCGGGGCCCAGGGACGGGTTCAGCCGGAGCGCGCCACGCCCGCCCTCGCCCGCGGAGGCGAGACGGAGCACGCCACCGATCGCGCCGAGAGATCTCCATCGCCGTTCCATGAGGTGGCGGAGAGCGACCAGCCCCGCGATGCCGCCCAGCGCGATGGTGACACTGCCGTAGAGCGCTGTGGGGTCCTCCATGCCGGCGGACACCAGGTTGGCCGAGAGTTCGAGGACCGCGTCGCCCTTGCCCGAGATTCGAAGCGGACGACGGATCACCACCCGTCCCTCCGCTTCCTCCGTGGACGCGGCCGACGCGCCAGACACCGCGGGCCACGTATCGGGAATGGCGCGGCTGATCTGGGACGCCTGGCTGTCCGCAAGGACCGTGCCGTCACCAAGAACGATGCGGCATTCGTCCAACGTGTACCTGGCCGCGGACTCCGCGACCATGGCCCGTACGCCGGAGAGAACGGAGGTGAGGTCGCCATCGCCGAGCGTGCGCTCGCAGGTTTGAGTCATGAGCTCACCCACGAGCTCAACCTGCGCCCGGCGCGCCTCGATGCCGGCCCGGTGGTGCGTGCGCAACGTCCACCAGCCCGAGGAGGCGATGACACCCAGCACAAGCGCCGCCGAGGCAACGCTGATGGCGCCCAGCGACACGCCCCGTCGAGCCTCTCTGGTCGGCTGCGCGGGCGCGTTCACCTGCTCTGTGAGTCTCTTGTCCACGTCGCATCCTCGTTGGGTGGTCGCGGAGACACCCACCGGCCTATCGGTCCGCCGGTGTCGGGTGTGGAGCGGGAGCTCGCCGGCTCACGCCGTCCGGGTGGAGGTGCGCGATCTCGCGAGTCTCATAACCCATCGGAGCAGGCACCACAGTCCGAGTACCCCGGCGAGGGTGCCGAGCGGAAGCATGGGCGCCTGATACCGGTCGATGCCCGTGCCTGTGAGTACCGCCAGCGCGATCGCGTGCGCCCAGGGGAGAAGGCAGAGCGCCGCTTCCGCACGCCGGCCCGCACCCCAGAAAAGGATGCACGAGAGCAGCGACAGGACCGCAAGGGCTGAGCGGACCGTCGCCCACCAGCCGAGGGACCTCCACGCTGCGTCGGAGATCCTATAGGCGACCTGTACGACATTCTGGTCGTAGACACGCCGGGCAATCGCGGGGTTGAGGTGCGCGTAGTCCTCCGGCCTGTTCCAGAAGTTGGGGCGGGCGGCACCACGCCAGACACCTGCCCACCATTCATGCTCGCGGAAGCCGGGGTCGCCCAGGGGCCAGAGGCCCGAGAGGTTCACGGTCCCCCTCGCGGCGGCTCGCCAGTGCCGCTCGGGCCAACGGTGCGCCGATTCGTCCGCGATGACCCGCAGGCGGTCCTCGCTGGCGATCCACGGGTGCGTGGGCGGGCCCGCAGGCCCCTCCGCCAGCCGAGAACCGTCCACAAGTCGGATGACCTCGAACCCCGATCGAACGTCCCCCGATGCAAGCCGCGCCACCTGCGTGCGGTCGAATGCCGCGGACTGATTGATATCCAGGACGCCCGCGTCCGAGGCGCTGAGGATCCGGGCGTACTGCGTGCCGACGGCGAGCGCCGGAACGCCCAGAGTTCTCGCGTTGCGCAAGCCCCATGGGGCGAGCAGCGCGACCGCGCTCGCGAGGCAGATCGCCGCCGCGGCGAGGGCCCTTCCCGGCCCGCGGTCGCGGACCGCAGAGAGGAACACGATGAGCGGGCAGAACACCACGACCATCTGGAGATTGCCACGCATGTACGCCGCGACCGCCGCGAGCACGCCGGAGAGCAGCGCCCAGAGGGCCCAACGCCCGCCCGCACGGCATGCAGCCCAGGCGGCGACGGTCGCCGCGCCCATCGCGAGCATCTCAGGCATCGCGTGCCGGGACCAGAGCAGCACCACCGGATCCAGCGTGACGGCGAGTGCCGCCACGAGGGCGAACCCGCCCGCCAGACGCCCTGGGCCGAGCCATCGAACCGCGAGGTCCGCAACCACCCAAGCCATGACGCCCGCGACGAGGGCGTGAAGCACACCCAGCGCCGGGCCGAGGGGGAGGTGCCCGGCCGAGAGCGCCGCAAGCACGACGCTGAAGCCGGGCGTGCGGAGTGCGTCGAACGTCTGGAAGTCCCCTCGCTCCAGCAGTTCGATCGCACGTACGGCGTAGTCCATGCTGTCCGGGCAGAAGATGAGCGGGCTGGTCAGTGCCCAGTCGCCGTGCACCAGCGCGGCGACGATCACCGCCGCGAGGCCTGGCCACCAGGGGCCACCGGCCGGCGTCGCGACCGGCAGGCCGATGGCAGTCTCCGGCGAGACCCGTCGCACCGCGCTTGCCACTGCGCTCAGCACCCACGCCACCAGCGCGCCGATCACAGCGCACGCCATCGCGTCCGCAACCTCAAGCCCGGCGGGGATCATCGTCCACTCGCCGCGCGGATTGAGTGCTGTGCGTCGGATTCCCACGCCGAGGACGCGCTCGGCAACCTCCACCGGGCGGTCCGCGCGAATCTCCCGGATGCCGCGCGCCGGAGCACGGAGTGCCGAATGGTCCACGACCCAGAGGCCGTTGATCGGCGCCCCCTCGCCGCGTCGCCACTCGACGGGAGTTTCACCCGGCGCCGCGGCGATGCTCCGGGTTGCGGCGACCGGCCCGAACGCACCCCACGCCAGCACCCCCGCCAGAGCGCCAAGGAGCAGCGGCATCCACCGCCGGCCGCGCCGGACCGGACGGGGGTTGCCCGCGCTGTCAGGGTCGGTGGGCACGGTCTATTGGCCGGCGGGCGAAAGCCGCTCGCGGAGCGCCCTGGCCCGTTCCGCCACATCGGCCTCAAGCCGGGTTGCTGGAACCGAGGCCTCGGGTGAGGGCTGGAGCGTAAAGTGCCACCTCACCTCGCTTCGGACGCGCGCGGGCACTGCCTCGGCGATGAGGTCCACGGGTGGGTACTCGTAGACCGGCGCCCTGGCCGTCGCACGCGTGCGGAGGGGCTCGTGACCCTCGAGCGTGAGCAGCACGTCGTACGTGCCATAGTACGTGAACGAGGCCTCGACCGGGGTGCGACCGACCTCCACGTCGTTCACGGTGACGTTGGCACCCGGCGGGTCGGAGGTGATGATCAGCGTGCGATCAAGACAGCCTCCGCACAGCGCCAAGGGTGAGAGCAGCGCACAGAGCGCGGGGAGCGTTGCTCGCGGCGTGGGTGTCTCGCGTGTCATGCGTCCCATGGCACCTTCCTTCATCGATCGTCGAACTCGTCGCCCCGGAAGAGGTTTCCCAGGTACGCACGCTTCACCGCCTCATCATTGATCAGGCCCTTGGGCGTTCCTTCCGCGAGCTTCTTTCCACCCTCGACGATGTACGCGCGGTCGCAGACGCGCAGCGTCTGCTGCACGTTGTGGTCGGTGACCAGGAACGCGATGCCCCGGTCGGCAAGACGCCGGATCTCAGCCTGCAGATCCTCGACGGCGATGGGGTCCACGCCGCTGAACGGCTCGTCCAGCAGGATGAGCCGGGGCTCGGTAACGAGTGCCCGGGCGATCTCCAGCTTGCGGCGTTCACCGCCGCTGCACGTGCGAGCCTGGTGCGTCGCCTTATGGGAAAGGCCGAACTGCTCCAGAAGCGCCGTGGCCTTGGCCCTCCGCTCGGCGCGCGTGTACGGGCGTGTTTCCAGGATCGCGAGCAGGTTGTCCTCGCACGAGAGCCGCCCAAAGACGCTCGGCTCCTGCGAAAGATACCCCATCCCCCGCCGCGCACGCTCGTACATCGCAAGAGAGGAAACGTCCTTGCCATCAAAGAACACACGGCTGTCGGCCCCGTCCGGGTCGATCATGCCGATGGTCATGCGGAAGGACGTGGTCTTGCCCGCGCCGTTGCGCCCCAGGATCCCGACGACCTCGGCCCGCTCCACGTGAAAGCCCACGCCGTCGACGACCACGCGGCCGGCGTATGACTTTCGGAGGTTGACCGCCTGGAGCAGGGGCATGGGGCGAGTGTATGGACGCGCGGGCGGCGTCGTACCCGCCAAGCCTGGCCCCCTCACGCGAGGTCGAAATACAGGAACTCTGCGGTCGCGCCGGCCCGGAGGCGAACCACGTGCTCATCCTCGATGGCCGCGCCATCGCCCGGAAGGAGCGTCCGTCCGAGGACCGAAAGCTCACCCCGGATGAGCTGCACCCATGCCCCGCGCCCGGTGGCGAGCGCTCGCTCCTCAGCCTGTCCCGCGCCCAATCGCCCCACGAGCAGGGTTGCATCCTGACGGATGGGCACGCCCCCATCCCGCCCGTGTGGCGAGGCGGCGACATGCAGCCCGTTCCCGGCGGGAAGGTTGAGCTGGTCATAGGCCGGCGCATAGCCGGACTTGTCCGGGAGAATCCAGATCTGAAGGAGGTGCAGCGGGCGGGCGGGGTCCGGGTTGAACTCGCTGTGGTGCACGCCGGAGCCGGCGCTCATCCACTGCACCTGACCCGGCCGGATCTCGCCGGCACCGCCCGTGGAGTCCTTGTGGGCGAGCCTCCCCTCCACCACGTACGTGATGATCTCCATGTTGCGGTGCGGGTGAGTGTCGAAGCCCTGCCCGGGCGCCACGCGGTCTTCGTTGATCACGCGCAGCGTTCGATACCCCATGTGCGCGGGATCGTTGTATGACCCGAAGCTGAAGGAGTGGCGCGCCTGGAGCCAGCCGAAGTCGCAGAATCCACGCTGCTGGTCGGGCCTGAGTGTGAGCATCGGCTAGGACTCCGAGGGGGGATTGCGGGCGGCGTGAAGCAGCCCCGAGAGCGACGCGAGGTCCGTCTCCGCCATGTGTCCGAGTTGCCGGGCGTGAAGGTCGAGCACTGCCTGATCAAGGCGAGCCAGCAGCCGCTCTCCCTTGACGGTGATGAACAGCCGCACCGTGCGCTTATCACCCTCGCCCCGCACGCGGGAGGCGAGCCCTCTGCGGACAACGTTGTCGGCGAGGCGAGTGACATCCGGCACGCGCCAGATCATGTGATCGCGGATCTCGCCGCAGGTCCGGCCCTGGTGGCCCGCCCCGCGGAGGATGCGCAGGAGGTTGTAGGTGGAGCCCGAGAGCCCGTGCCGCCTGAACAGCCGGTCAAAGTCCTGCGAGAGCACGGCGAACGTACGGACGAGGTTGAGGTAGGCCTCCTGCGCGGGGCTGGAGAACGGGCCGGACTTATGGATCTCGCGGGCCAGGCCCGACGGCGCGGAGGAGGCTTTCACCGGGTTGTGCTTCCGCGTGCCCACGGACCATGGTACGGGCGGCGCGTCCGCTACGCTTGGAGCGATGCTGGACTGGCGCACGCAACGGGTGCTGCTGACGGGCGGGCACGGGTTCCTCGGCCGCGCCGTCCACGCGCGACTCCTCGCCTCGGGCGTGCCGGAGAGCGCCATCGTGCGGTTCCGTTCCGCGGAGCGCGACCTGCGCGACCCGGCGCAGGCCGCGAGCGCGGTTCGCTCGCCTTGGGGCGGCGCAGGGCCCACCCTGGTCATCAACTGCGCCGGCTTCGTAGGCGGGCTGGGAGCGAACCGAAAGTGGCCCTCGCGGTTCTTCTTCGACACCATGGCCATCGCCATGCACACGCTGGAAGAGTCCCGGCGCGCCGGCTTCATCTCCCCCGCGTTCAAGTTCATCCAGATCGGCACCATGTGCTCCTATCCCGCGGACGCTCCGATTCCCTACCGCGAGTCATCCCTCTTCCGCGGGCTCCCGGACGCTGAGATCGCCTCGTACGGCGTCGCCAAGCTCGCGACACTCCAGATGCTCGAGGCCTACAGGCTGGAGCACGGGCTGCGGAGCGCGTACGTCATACCCACCGGGTTCTTCGGCCCCGGTGACAACATGGACCCCGCCAACTCCCACGTCGCGGGGGCGCTGGTCCGGAAGTACGTGGAGGCGTCGAGCAGAGGCGACGCGGAGGTCGTGAACTGGGGCTCCGGCGCGCCCACGCGAGACTTCATCTACATCGATGACGCGGCGAGGGGCGTCCTCTTGGCGGCGGAGCGCGTCGACACCCCCACTCCCATCAATCTCACCGGGGGCGTCGAAGTCTCGATCCATGACCTCGCGGCGCTTGTGTCCCGCCTGACCGGGTACCGGGGGCGAACGGTGTGGGACACGACCAAGGGAGACGGTCAGCCCCGGCGGTGCCTGGACGGAACCAAGGCCCGCGAACTCCTCGGCTTCGAGCCCGCGACCAGCCTTGAAGAAGGCCTCAAGCGGACCGTGGATTGGTACCGCGGGACCCGGGGCTGAGTCGGCGCGCGGCCACCCGCCCCCGGCGCGCTCCCGCGGCCGGTATTCCGGGACGTGCCGCCCGCCCGAACATACGAACTCCCGGCCGGCAAGGAAAGTCGCGCGGGCGTGCACAATTCCGCGCGGCGCTCTCCCTACGGCAGCCACACGCGCGCGAGGTCGTGCAGGCGCCGCCCGCCGCAGACCAGCTTGGAGTTGGTGGCCCCGTGCTTCACGCGGGCGGCCCGGCTTCCGATGCTCTTGCCATCACCGCGAGGTGAGGAAGGAGCGTGGCATGAGGACGGTGCAACTGGGCGACCTGCTCGTGAGGCATGGGGTGTTGACCGGTGACCAGCGCGACGCGGTGCTCGCGGCTCAGCGCGACCGGGGCGGCCCGTTCGGAGTGCTGGCGGAAGAAATGTTCGGTGTCAGCCCCGCGGCGGTGGAGCGGGCCTGGGCGGAGCAGTACTCCCACTTCTGCCCGCACATCGACCCACGAAACTACCCGGTGCAGGCCCGCGCCCTGGAGGCCATCACCCGACGCCAGGCGTGGCAGTTCCGTGTGCTGCCCCTCCAGTGGCAGGGCGACGAGCTGATCGCCTGCACCACGCAGGATTCCCTTCCCCGTGCCCTCAAGTTCACCGGGTGGCGCATCGGCCACTGCTGCCAGTTCGTCCTCGCCGACGCGCTGGCGCTCGGCGAAGCCCTGGAGAAGCACTGCCCCATGGCCGGGATGGAAGCCAGCATGATGCTCGGCGCGGGCGAGGCCGCGTAATCCGGACCGCGCGGGGCGGGTTGGCGTGGCGAGCGCGGACCTGCGCTACGCTCCGCCCGCGTGACGAGGGAACCGCACGAATCCGGGAAGTACGCCGTTCTCGAGATGCTCCGCATCGCCGGGCCGACCGTGGCCACCATGTCGAGCTACACGGCGATGACGTTCTCGGACAAGTGGCTCTGTTCGCTCATCGGCCCGGAGCCTATCTACGTCGGCGCACAGGGCAACGGGGGGCTTGCCTCGTGGGTCCCCATCTCACTCGCCTACGGGCTGCTGAACGTCATCAACCCGTTCGTCGCGCAGAACATGGGCGCGGGCAAGCCGGAGCGCGGCCCGGCGTATGTGTGGAACGGACTCTGGCTCGGGCTGCTCTACTGGGCCCTGCTTCTCGTCCCGTACTCCTTCGCCGTGCCTTGGGTGCTCCGCTCCGCCGGAGTCGATGAGGCCCAGGCGACGCTCGGAGCCGAGTACGGACGAATCCTCCTGTGGGGGGCCGGCATCAACCTCTCCACGCGCGCGGTCGGTCACTTCTTCTACGGCATGCACCGCGCGGGGGTCGTCATGGTCGCGGGCGTCTCCGCGAACCTCGTCAATCTCGCGCTCTCCGCCGTGCTCATCTTCGGACCCGACCCCGCCGCCCAGCTCGGCTCGCCCGGCGAGTGGGCCGCGTGGGTGGCGCGGCTACTCCACATCCCGGCGATGGGCGTCGCAGGGTCCGCGTGGGGCACCGTCATCGCGACGGTGGTCGAGCTGGCCATTCCCGCGGCGGTGTTCCTGGGCCCGAAGATGAACCGGGCCCTTCGAACTCGGGCGGCGTGGCGTCCCTCGGCTGCACACATCCGCGACCTGCTCCGCGTCGGCTGGCCTCAGGCCGCCATGTTCGGAAACGAGATGATCTGCTGGGGCTACTTCATGGTGCACCTCGTGAGCCACTTCGGCGTGCATCACGCGACCGCCGGGTGGATCGCACACCAGTACATGTCCCTCTCGTTCATGCCGGCGGTAGGACTCTCCGTTGCCTGTTCGGCGCTGGTGGGGAAGTACCAGGGAATGAACCGCAGCGACCTTGCCGCGCGTCGCGCGTGGCTGACGGTGGCGTCCGCGATCGTCTACATGGGCCTGTGCGCCGTCGCCTTCGTGGTTTTCCGAGAGCCGCTGGTCAGGCTTTTCATAAGAAGTGATACCCCGCCCGAGGCGGCCCGAACCCTCGTGACCCTGGGCGGGCAGTTCATGATCGCAACCGCGGCGTTCCAGCTCTTCGACGCCGTCGCCATGACCATCTCCGGCGCGCTCCGCGGCGCAGGAGACACGCTCGTTCCCGGCCTGGCCACCGTCGCGCTCGCCTGGACCGTGCTCGTCGCGGGAGGCACGGCTCTCACACACCTCGCCCCGAGTCTGGAATCGCTTGGCGCATGGGTCGCCGCGGCGAGCTACATCGCTCTCCTCTGCGTCTTCGTCTTGGTGCGGTTTCTCGGGGGCTCCTGGCGGAAGATCAGGCTCGTGAAGAGTGAGCCCCCGATCCCCGCCTGATCATGGCCGACGGCGGCGCTCGCCGGGCTGGGGCGCAATGCCGCTCGGCTTGACCTCGCGGATGGCCTCGCTGCGCCGCGCGGCGTTCCGTTCCGCGAGCAGCTTCTTTGCCTCCCCCGCCACCACAAACGACCCGATCACGAGGATCAGATCGTCCCGCTGCACCGCGCGGGCCGCCAGGTTGAGCGCCTCGCGCACCGTCGGGGCGATCTGCGTCATCTTGGGAGAGGCCTCCGCAAACCGGCGCTGCAGTTCGCGCGGGTCCGCGGCCCGGGCGTGATCCGTCCCCCGCGTGAAGAACACCTTGTCCGCCCCCGTCGCGAGAGCTTCCAGCATGCGCGGCACGTCCTTGTCCGCGGCGCACCCGAAGACCGCCACCAGCGAGTCGTACTTCACATGCGTGCTGACGGCACGGATGACCGCGGCGATGGAGTCCGGCGTGTGTGCGCCGTCGACGAGGATGCGCGGGCGTTCGTTGACCAGCTCAAGCCGGCCGTGCGCCGGAGTTCGGCCCAGCCCCTGGGCCACCATGGGTTCGGGCGTGTCGTAGCCGGCCCCGCGGAGCTTGTCGAGAATCGCCAGCGCCAGGCCGCAGTTCACCGCCTGGTGCTCCCCACGGAGGGGTACCGGCAGGTGCTCGAAGGTGCTGCGAGGCGTGGTGAGGACGACGCGCGCATGGGGCCCCAGCTCGGGCGTGCTTCCCACTCGGTACGAGAAGTCGATGTCCTTCCCGATCTGCTCGAGCGTGGTGCCGACGCCGGCCGCGGCGGCGCGGAGCTGCGCCATCACTCCCTCGGTCTGGGGCACCGTGACACAAGGCACGCCGGGCTTCATGATGCCCGCCTTCTCCGAAGCGATCTTTTCCAGGGTGTCGCCAAGCACCGCCGTGTGCTCGAGCTGAATCTGAGAGATGGCGCACACCGCGGGACGGATCACGTTCGTGGCGTCCAGCCGCCCGCCCATGCCGACCTCGATGAGGGCGATGTCGACGGCCATCTCCGCGAAGTGCACGAAGGCGGCAGCGGTCAGTACCTCGAAGAGCGACGCGCGGCCAAGGTCCTCCGGCAACTGCAGCGCCGCGCCGTGCACGCGCCGGATCAGCGTCGCGAACTGCTCGCGCGACACCATGTCGCGGTTGATGCGGATGCGCTCGCGGAGATCGACCAGGTGCGGGCTCGTGTAGACCCCCACGGTGTAGCCGCACGCCTCGAGGCATGAGGCGGTCATCTCGCACACGCTGCCCTTTCCCTTGCTTCCCGCGACGTGCACACAGCAGATCTGGCTCTGCGGGTTCCCGAGCAGATCCATGAGGCGCTGCATGCGAGCCAGGTTGAAGGCGCGCGGAATGTCGAGAGACTCGGGCCGGGTGGTCTCGATGTTGCTGAGCGAGGCAAGAATGGCGCTCACGGAATGCTGGTCCGAGCCCTGGTCCGTGACCGGCCCCCCCCGCTCCCCGTGCTGATTGCCCGCCGAAACTGCCTCGCGTCTGCGTGTGGCCTTGCCTTCGCCGCTGGGCATTGGAGCATCCTACCAGAGTTTCGCGCACATCCCTGCGCGATGTCGGTGTCCGATTCACAGACCCTTGACGCGCCGCTGCTTGCGCGACAAGGGGCTTGCGCACACCATTCTGCACGGAACAGGCAGTCCGGTCAAGGTCGATGATCGAGACGTCGGCGCGTCAGGATGATCTGGTCGGTCGCCGCCCGCTGCCCCCCACTCTCGGCAACCAGCCGCGCGACCTGGCCACGGTGGTACGTCGAGTGGTTGAAGACGTGGGCGAGGACATCCCCCACACGGCTGGCGTACCCGGCACCCTCACTGCTGGTGTACGTGCATTCCCGGTCCAGATCCTGCTCGCTGAGGGGGGCAAGGAATCCGCGCCACCGGTCGTCGACCTGTGCGCTCAGCGTCCGCATGTCCGAGGGATCCATGCGCGGGAACCAGTCCTTCGGGTTGTCGTATCGCTCCCCCTTCAGGCGGTGGAGCCACACGGCCCGCGCAAGCTGCACATGCGGGATCAGCCGGAGCGCACGATCAAACGACGCTGACCCCCGGGCTGACTCCGGAACGCTCTCGATGGACGCGATCGCCTGCTCCGTCGCCCATGACTCGTAGGCCATAAGCCCCCGAAAGTGATCAATCCTGTGCATCGATCTCCCCCATCCCGGGCGTATGCACCAGCCCGACCATCTCGCGTGTCGCGGCACGGAGACCCACGAAGATTGCGCGGCTGACAATCGCGTGCCCGATGTGCAGTTCGCATACCCCCGGGCTCGCCGCAATCGGACCCACGTTCGCATAGTTCAACGCGTGCCCCGCGTTGAAGCGCATCCCCGCGGCGACGATGAGGCTGCCCGCGTCTTGCACGAGGCGCAAGGCATTGGCCAGATTAGGCTTGCGGAAATCGCCCCCAGCCTCGATAAACGCGGACGCGTAAGGCCCCGTGTGCACCTCGCAGACATCAAAGCCGCAGTCTCGGGCCGCCGCGACCTGAGCCGGGTCGGCGTCGATGAAGGCCGAGACGATGCAGCCCGCCGCACGAAGCCGGGAGACTACGTCTCGCAGTCGCGGAACCTGACCCCGGACGTCCAGGCCTCCCTCGGTCGTGACCTCCGTGCGTCCCTCCGGCACCAGCATGGCGGAGTGAGCACGCACGCGAGAGGCGATCCCAACCATCTCGTCCGTCGCAGCCATCTCCAGGTTGAACCGCACGCGGCAGGAGTCCCGGATTCGCTCGACGTCGCGATCGACGATGTGACGGCGGTCCTCGCGGAGGTGGACGGTCACGCCGTCCGCCCCGCCCAGCTGAACCTCGTGCACAGCCCACAGGGGGTCCGGCTCGCCGTAGTCCTTCGTCCCGCGGTACCGGGCCTGGCGAATGGTCGCGACGTGATCGATGTTCACGGACAGTTGCGGCATCGGCAAACGGTAGCAGCAGGAATCCCGGGCGCGCGTCAGCGGCTCGGACGCCGACATGCAGGTTCAGAACGGTTTCGCTATTCTAAACCTGCTTTTTCGAATCATAAACTCGTGAGCTTGTTTTCGAAATCTTTCTTTGATATTATTCAGTCTGACCGTGACCCACCCGGACCATCCCATTACCAGCCTGTCGAAGGCCGACCTGGACCTGGTGACCCAGTTCGTCTTGGTCTCCGGCTCGATCAAGGAGCTCTCCGCGGCCTACGGCGTCTCGTATCCGACGATGCGGGCGAGGCTCGACGGGCTGATTCAGCGACTGCGCGCCGCCACCGGGGCTGGCGAGGCCGACCCACTCAGTTCGCTCCTTTCGGGCCTGCTCGACCGGGGTGAAATGAGCTTTGGGGCGGCGCGGGCGGTGCGGGAGTTCGTCCGTACGCGGGAGGGCGGGGCGACCCCTACCCTCTAGCCACATGGCCCCCCGACCCGGAAAGCCCAGCCGCAAGCCCCGTCGTGAGGAGCCCCGCCCCCGCACGGTGTCCTTCGTCAGTCTGGGGTGCCCGAAGAACCTGGTGGACTCGGAGAAGATGCTCGGGCTGCTGGCCCAGGCGGGCGTGCTGCCCGTGTCGCACGATCCGGACGACGCCTCGTTTGGCGGGGCGGATGCCGTGGTCGTCAACACATGCGGGTTCCTCGAAGCGAGCAAGGACGAAAGCCTGGGCGTGATCAAGGAGGCGATCGCGGCGAAGGAGCGTGGAGAGATAGGCCGCGTGGTGGTCGCCGGGTGCCTGGTGCAGCGGCACAGGGCCAAGATGCTGGAGTGGGCCCCCGGGATCGACGCGATGGTCGGCGTGTTCGACCGGGACAAGATCGTCGAGGCGGCGTTCGGCGACCCGGAGGTGAAGGCCGCGGCAAGACGGCACCCCGGGGAGGAAGCCCCGGCGTACTGGGTGTCGGCCAACGCGCTGACCGCGGCGAGAGACCGTGGCATGCAGACCGTGGGCCTGACGGTGCAGGGCAAGGACGGCAAGGGCCTCGGGTACTTCGAGGACGACTCGGCGAGGCTGAGGCTGACGCCCCGACACTACGCGTACCTGCGCGTGTCGGAAGGGTGCAATCAGAACTGCGCGTTCTGCACCATCCCGAGCATCCGCGGAAAGATGCGGAGCAAGCCCCTGGACCGCATCGTGAGCGAGGCCCGCGAACTGCTCGCGGACGGTGCGTTCGAGCTCAACATCATCGGGCAGGACACGACCAGCTACGGCGATGACATCGGTGCGGGCCTGCACCCAGACGGCACGGGCGGCCTGCCCGCGCTGCTGCGCGCACTTTCGGACGCCGTCACCGAGACGTCCGGCTCCGGGTGGCTGCGCCTGATGTACGCCTATCCGACGACCTTCGCGCGGCCGATCATCGACGCCTTCGGCGAGCTCACCCGAAAGGGGCGGCTGTTGCCCTACCTTGACATCCCGCTGCAGCACGGCAGCGATGCGGTGCTGAAGGCCATGCGCCGGCACGTGACCCGCCGCCAGCAGGAAGACCTGATCCGGGCCCTCCGCGAGGCCGTCCCGGGGATTGCGATCCGAACGACGTTCATCTCCGGTTTTCCGGGTGAGACCGAGGCGGATCACCGCGAACTGATGGAGTTCGTCCGCGAGATGGCGTTTGAGAACGTCGGCGTCTTCGAGTACTCCCGCGAGCCCGGGACCGTGGCCGGAACGATGGAGCAGGACGCGAAGCTGGCGGTGAGCGCCGAGGACAAGGCCCGGCGCCGCGCGGAGATCATGGAGTTGCAGCAGAAGATCGTGTTTGCACGCAACGCCGCGACGGCGGAGACGCCCGGGGGCGCGAAGGTGGACGTGCTCATCGACGCCGCGCTACGGACGACCGGACGCAAGACCAGCGGCGTGTCCGCGGGCGGGAAGCTCTACCAAGGGCGGACCTTCGCCCAGGCACCACAGATCGATGGCGTGACGTTCGTGCACAGCCGTCAGGCGCTCAGCCCCGGCGAGCTCGTGCGTTGCGTGGTGGTGGAGAGCGAGGGGTACGACCTGGTCGCGAAGCCCGTGGACGATCTCGAGCGGAAGGTCTCGCTGCATGTGAGACGGGACAGGGTCTGAAGAACGGGGGCCGCATGGACGCACCGGTGACAACGGACCGCCGGCACGTGTGTGTCGTCACGGGCTCTCGCGCGGAGTTCGGGCTTCTGAGGCCCGTGATGCACGCTGTGGCACAGCATCCGGCGCTCTCGCTCTCCGTCGTGGCGGCGGGGTCGCACCTCGTGCTGCCCTCGCTGACGTTCCGCGAGGTGAGGGCGGAGTTCGGCGCGCACCTCGCAGAGGGCGTACCCATGCAGGTCGCGGGACGTACAACCCGCCGGGACGACGCGGAGGCGCTGGGCGTCGGTGTCTCCAGGTTTGCACGCGTCTTCGACAGGCTTGGCCCCGCGTGGATCGTCGTGCTCGGCGACCGCATCGAGGCGTTCGCAGCGGCGGCAGCGGCGAGCGTTGGTGGTTGGATGCTCGCGCACATTCATGGCGGAGACCGTGCGGAGGGCATCGCGGACGAGGCGATGCGCCACTCCATCTCGAAGCTGGCCCACCTCCACTTCGCGGCGAGCCGCGAATCGGGCGAGCGATTGATCAGGATGGGCGAGCAGCCGCACCGTGTGCACGTGGTGGGATCGCCCGCCATCGATGACCTGGCGGCGATCCCGGCGATGGACCCGGACGAGTTCGAGGGCCTCGGCGCGCCGACCGTTGTCGTGCTGATGCATCCGATCGGGCGAAGCGACGAGGTGGAAGAGGCGGACATGGCGGCGGTGTTGGCGGGGCTCCAAGGCGAGCGCGTGCTCGCTCTCCCCCCGAACCTGGACCCTGGGCGCAACGGCATCGTCCGGGCCATCGAGGCCTGGGTGCCAGCGCACCCGGAGGCCCAGCATCGGGCGGGCGCCTTCGTCGGCACGCACATGACACGACCCAGATTCGTCGGGATGCTCAAGACCCTCGCGGCGAGGGGTGGGGTGCTGGTCGGCAACAGTTCCGCGGGGCTTGTTGAGGCCGCGGCGCTCCGGCTGCCCGTGGTCAACGTTGGCCCGAGGCAGCACGGCCGCGAGAGAGCGGGCAACGCCGTTCAGGTGGATACACCGGAATCGGGGGCGCTCGAGACGGGCGTACGCACCGCCAGGACGATTCAAAGGTCCCAAATAACCCACCCGTACGGGGATGGCCGTGCGGGCACGCGGATTGCCGACCTGCTTTCCGGGGCGGATGTCGCCGGGCTGAGGCGGAAGGTCTGCGCGTACTAGCGGTGGGGCGTGAAGCAAGACCCACAATCGTCCGATGGTGGAGACACCGGCGTCGCCGGAGGGAGTCCACCAGATGAGCACCGTCGCCCCGCAGCGCGAGCAGTCCGTCAACAACGCCATCCGCGAGATCAGCCACATCGCGACGCTGCCCGAGATCACCGTGAAGGTGGTCGAGTTGGTCGAAGACGCGAAGAGCACCGCCCAGGACCTGCACAAGGTCATCTCCGGCGATCCGGCGCTGTGCAGCCGGATCCTGAAGGTGGTGAACTCCTCCTTCTACGGGCTACCCGGTCAGATCGGATCGATCAACCGCGCCATCGTCATGCTCGGCCTGAACGCCGTGAAGAACATCGCGATCGCCGCCTCGCTCGCCAAGCTCTTCCGGGGTGGGGACCTCACTCCCTCGTTCTCCGCGAGAGACCTGTGGACACACAGCAACGTCACGGCGGCAGCGGCGAAGCTGATCGCGCACTCCCTGAAGCTCGGCTTCTCGGACGAGGCATTCCTTGCCGGCCTGGTGCATGACATCGGCATCATGATCGAGATGCAGTACGACCGGAACAAACTGACAGAAGTCATCCGCCGCACCGGCGCCGACAGCAAGGGCGTGCCCGCGTGCGACATGCTGGAGGCGGAGCTCGCTGTCTTCGAGGCCACTCATCAGGACTTCGGTGCCGGTCTGTGCGAGAAGTGGAAGTTCCCCAAGAGCTTCACCTACGTCACCGGGCACCACCACAACCCCACGGGCCTTCCCCAGGAGCTGCGCACGCTCACATCAGTCATCTACGTCGCCGACCGCCTCGCGGCGGAGACGGGCATGGGATTCCGCCTCGACCTGCTCACCACCGAGGTGAGCGCCGAGGTGCTCGACACCCTGAAACTCTCCTCCGAGAGGCTCGCCGAGATCCGCGCGCAGGTGGCCGCCACCGCGAAGGACGCCGCGAGCGTGCTCGGGGGCTGATCAACGCCGCCCCGCGCGGCGCACAGACTCTCTCTTTCTCCCTCCGGGCGGCGGAATGGAAACATTCGGCCGCCCTTTCCGCGCCGGCCCGGACGCTCACCCGAGCCTCGAACGCCAGGCATCCAAGCGGTCCTTCTGCGTCAGGTCGAACTGCAACGGTGTGACCGTGATGCACCCCTGTCTGAGCAGGTCCACGTCCGAGCCGCTCTCGGTCCGGTGAAAGTCCAGCCCGTGCCCCGCGGCCCAGTAGTACGTGCCGCCAAGCGGGCTCGTGCGCTTCTCGTAGCGATCCACCAGGCCGTGCGTGTTCATCGGACAGACACGAACATCAGGCATCCGGTCGATGTGCGCCTCATCGGTGGGCGGGATATTGATGCTCAGGCACTCGTGCGCGCGGAGCGGGCCGGCGCGAAGTATGCGCTCGATCACCTGCCGGGCCCAGTGGGCCGCGACCTCGAACCTCGGCGCTCCGTGCCCGAGCGTCATGCTGACGGCGATGGAGGGGACACCCAGAAACGCGGCCTCGATGGCGGCGGCGACGGTGCCGGAGTAGATCACGTTGATGCCGCAGTTGGCGCCCGCGTTCATCCCACTGATGAGCAGGTCCGGGCGCTCTCCATCGCCGAAGTGGTCGGGCCAGAGATTGGCTATGGCGAGCTTCACGCAGTCGGCGGGGCGTCCATCGACCGCGAGCCCGGCGTATCGCTCGCTGATGCGCTCGTGCCTGACCATGAGAGGCTCGTGGAACGTGACGCCGTGGCTGGTGGCGGACTGCACCGTGAGCGGGGCGACGGTGAAGACCACGCTGCGCGGCGCTCGTGTGACGGCGCCCGGAGAGTGGTCCAGCAGCGGCCCGCCGTGGGGCGGGAGGCCCGGGATCGCGGCGTCGATGAGCGCGTCGTGCATCGCCACGATGCCGGGGGCGCGGATGCCGTCGTCGTTCGTGAGCAGAATGCGCATGGTCCCAGCGTATCCCGGGCTCAGTGGGCGTGTTCGTGTTCGCAGGGCTCGGTTTCGCCCACGGGCTCGAGCTTGACGAAGGCCAGGCGTCCCTCGACGGCGTCCAGGTATCGAAGGTAGACCCAGGGAAGCGACCCGCGCGAGCTCGCCGCGAACAGCGACGGGAACTGCGACGGGCCGATGGTCTTTCGGCTGACCTCCCTCAGCGGGCAGATCAGGCCTGACGCCGTCGAGGCGTACCAGAGCTCCTCATCCTGATCGACGCAGATGGCGGCGAGATCGCCCAGAGGCCGGATGATCGAGCAGATCGGGGTGAGCGTGCGCTCCTTCGGCAGGCGGAGATTGACCGTGCGCACGCGGTTGGATGCGGCGCTGAACTCCGTGCAGGTCAGAACGGTTGGAGTCGCGGTCATGGCCCACGCCTTCAGCGTGAGCGGGATGGGGGTCTGCTGGTGCCGAGGGTCATCGCCGCCGGTTTCGACGAAGATCGGTCGGACGGCCAGAGCCTCGTCGGCGTCGATGCGGGCGTCGATCCAGAGAACCTTGCCCGGGGCACTGCCCAGGATGCGGTGCTGCACCGGGGCATCGGCGTTGTCGATCTCTCGCGAGAGCAGGCGCACCTCTCGGCCGCCGGCGCGGCACCAGGCGAAGTGGAAGGTCGCGTCGCTCTGCCAGCAGCAGGCGTGCGGACCGATGGGCCCGGGGACGTCCAACGGGAGCTCCGGCGCGGACGAGAGGCTGCCGTCGGCGGCGAATCGGAGCAGGTAGAGGTGATTGAGCTCGGCGTCCGCAAAGGGAACGGCCAGCCCTCCGTCCGAGTGTGTGAGCGGAGAGGCGAGTACCGTGCCGGGCATGACGTTCTGGAGCGGGCTGACCTTCGCCGCGCCGCCCGTGAGCGGAGCCGCGGCGACCTGCCATTGCTTGCCCTCGGACCAGAGCACGTGACAGGTGTTGACCGCGGCGGTCGGTGCCGAGGCGGGGCGGAGTTCGACAGGGCCGGCGGCTTCGAGGGGGACGCGGATGGCGTGGAAGGGCACCTTGGGGAGGGCGTCGCTATTGGACTGGGCGAGGATGAACTTTCCGTTCGGGCCGGAGCCCATCGCCGCGGCGGTGGCGCGGGCGGAGTAGCTGCGTGCGCCGTGGCGCGCGGCGGCGGCGGCCAGCGGCTTCCAGGGGAGGATCTTCAGCGGCACGGGCGCGGACTCGATGACGTCGTAGCCCGAGTTGTACGCGGCCTGCACGTTGTACGTGCCCGGGGGAACCTCACCGAACCACTCAAGCAGGTCGGCGCGCGCCGTCCACTGGCCGCCCGGCGACAGCGGCGCGCGGGAGACCTCGCCCGTGCCGTGGCGGTGTATGCCCTGGCGGCACTCAAAGCTCTTGTCGTTCGCGGTGCGCCGACCCGGCACCACGACCGGGCCGAGTTCGGTGGGCGTCGACGGGACGGCATCAACGGGAGTGACCCAGACCGAGAGCGCCTCGTTCTCCGCGGCGAACGTGGGCGCGTTCGTGATCGGTTGCCCACCTTCGTTCTTGAGGACGACCGAGAAGAAGTTTGATTCGCCCCGGAAGATCTCCGGCGAAGCAAGGGAGATCGAGAGTTTCAGTGAGGAGGGCATTCGACGGGCTCCCGGCAGATGGTCAGGCGACGCGGATGGTCACGCGAACGGTCGTGCCGTTGAAGGTGCAGGAAAGGACGCAATCGCCGGCGGAAACGCCGGTCAGACGGACGCTGACGCCGGAGGTGCGGTCGCGGGCGACGGCGAAGCTGCAGCGATTGTTGCTCTTGCTCCAGTGCGCGAAGCCGTTGCCGGTGATCGGCTGGGGCCGGTACCAGGTGAGGTTGAGCCTGCCGTCGTTCGTGTCTCCGCCGCGCGTGGTGAACCGGAACTCCGGGCCCAGCGCGAGGATATCGACGGTGGCACCGACGGCAAGGTTGAGCGTGCCGCCTGTGCACTCGACGATCGTGTCGCCGGCGTTGGTGGCGCTCCCTCCGGAGTCGGAAACGGCGGCGAGGATGGGCGTGCCGTAACGCTGATCGATCTCTCGCTTGTAGTTGGCGGCCTGCTGCATGACCGTTCGGTCGTAGAAGCGGAGGCAGAGCGCGCACAGGCCACAGGGCTCCGCGTCGAGCGGGCGGGTGTAGGCCTGCAGGCAGGCGAACGCATCATGGCCGTCGTGGTCGTGGTGGAAGATATTTCCGTTGCGGGGGTTGATGACCTCGATGGCCTTGTTGGTGCCGCCGTTGTCGGTGAAGGAGTAGGAGTCGGTTCGGGTAAATGCGTGGCGGATGGAGCGGAGGTGGGCAAACTCGTGCGCACCGGTGCTTGTCGCGTTCTGCGACGGAGAGTCGGGCGGCCTGGAGAACCAGAACATGCGGTCGCCGGTGTAGGCGCCGAGGAAGGTCATGGGGCGCGTGTTGTGCGCCAGGAACATGTACGCGCCGTTCCCGTCATGCTGCTTCGTCTGCGCATCGCCCGCGCCGGGGTCGGGGAGCGAGAGGCCCGTGCAGGCCTGACGGATGGCACGGCGCATGCACTGGTCGAGGATGTCCATGGAGTTGCCGAAGGTGTCCCGCCCCGAGGCATCCTGCGGGCCCCGCAACTCCGGGAGCGGGTGCAGGTCTGTCGGGAAGAACCTCTCGGTGTAGACGGCCTCGGTCCACTTCGTGTCATCGTTGAAGATCGGCGTGGTCGTGGGGTTCTGGGGGATGAGATCCCTCAGCATTTGCCGCCAGGCATTGCGGGCCAGCCTGGTGAAGTGGGCCGGACGACTCACCTCGATGAAGCACTTGCGGTACATCGCGACGATGGCGTCCCAGTCCAGCGCGTTCTCGTCGAGATTGTTCGCCAGCACACACAGGGCCCACTCGATGCGGCGCCAGAAGACAAACCTCGGCGTGGTGTACATGCGAGGCTTGCGGATCACACTGTCCTGGTCGTCGGTGAGCTGCACGGTGCGGCGCTGCTCGCGGGTGTCACGAACGTCATCGGACCCCTTGAAGAGCCCGATGAGAAATCGGTGGTTGTCGCCGCCCGCCGGATAGGGCGTGAACACAAAGTCTGCGACACCCGTCTTCACTGTGGTGCCGTTCGGAAGCGTCTCATCCTTGAGTTCCAGGTCGAACTTCGCGGCTCTGGCCTCGGTGCCGGCGGCCTGGGCCGGTGAGGTGTCGGACCATTGCTGCTGCGCGAGGGTGGCGCTTGACGTGGCAATCAGGGGCTGCGAGGCGTACGTCAGCTTCCTCAGCACCTTCGTGGCGTTGTACCCGTGCTGATTGGCCTCCCTCGACAGGTCGGCGTTCTGCGCGAACCGCGCGAGCATGTTGTCATCGCCCTCGGTGTCGTGCCCGTCGTTGCGGTTGTACTTCTTGAAGAAGTCGTTGAGGAACGTGCGGCGGCGGCCGTCGTTCTGGTCGAGCTCTTCCTTGGCGTCCTTCACCTGCACCACGGCCTTGAAGCCGGAGGGCACGTCGAACTGATCGTTGCCGATGAACCGGCGGACCACGATGCGGAAGGGAACGGCCGGGATGACATCACCCATCCAGCCCCGAGTCTTGTAGTACGCGGGGTTGGAGTTTGTATCGCCGTTGTCGCCCAGGAGATCGAGGTTCTCCGCGGTGCGGGTGCCGTGGTTGTCCGTCACCATGATCTTGTAGACGCCGTCGCGGGTGGGGTTGACGGCGGTTCCTCCCGCGCTGAAGAACTTGGCCGCGGCGTCGTTGGTCGCGCCGGTGTCAAAGTCCCGCACCTGGTTCGGAATCGGCGTGAGCGGTGCGACAGAGCGCTCGGCGCCATCGGCGCCCGTGTGCTCCAGCAGGCGGTATCGGCACCTGTAGGGCGGGGGCATCGTCATGTCCGCCGTGGGGTCGCTGCTCATGTCCGGCCGGATGCGCGTGTCACCCAGGTAGATGACGGAAATCTGGTAGCGGACGGGGAGCAGGGTTGAGACTCTGCGCCGTTCCGGGTGTCCTGACGTGGTCTTGGTCATCGGTTCACACTCGCGTGGTGGTTGCGGTCAGAGTGATCAGACTTCCTCGACGCCCTGGGGGCGCCACTCGGGATCGGTGTAGTTGGGGTACCCGGCTTCGGCGCTGACGCCCTCATCGGTCTCGACCTTCACGACGCCGTCGGAGTTGGTGGTGAGCTCCTGCGGCGCGCCGGTCGAGAGGATGACCTTGGTCTTTTCGTTGGGGATGGGCGTCCCGTCGTCGCTGGTGATCTTGAACTCGTACCAGGTCTTGCCGGGGGGCGGAGTCTCGCCGCCACCGCCGCCGCCCGGGGTTGGATCGACCTTGGTCTTGCCATACTTGCCCTTGCCGGACTGACGCTGCTCGGCCTTGATCTTGGCCATTTCGCCCGGGTCGGCCTTGTCGGCCTCGTGAGCACCGGAGGCAACCTCTGCTGCTTCCGGGCTCGGATCTGAGTACGCCTGGGGCGACGAGCCGGGTCCGGAGGCGATGAGCACCTGCTGGCCGTCAGCGATGACCTGCGGGCCCTTGAGAGTGACACCCTTGGAATCGATGACCACGCAGGTTCCGCCACATGAAAGCGTGATGCCGGCGCTCGAATCAATGATGATCGCGCCGGTGGCACCGATCTGAATTTTGCCGTCGGACGTAAGCCATGCATCGCCTGTCGCCCCCGCGACATACTTGCCACCGGTCCACAGATTCGCGTCGCCCTCGACCTCCACGTGCTGCTTGCCCTTCACCACGTGATTGTCGTCGCCTCCCACGGAGCGGAGGTCCTTTCCTCCCACCTTCGTGTGCCGTGCGCCGTGGATGTTCTCGAACTGCGACTTGCAGACGATGAGGTGTCGCGTGGCGCCGATCCACTCGTAGGCGTCCTGCTTGATGCGGATGTCGAGCTGCTTTTCGCCGTGAACGAAGATCTGCTCCTCGCCCTTCTTGTCCTCGAAGCGGATCTCGTTGAACCCGCCGCCTCCCTTGCTGGAGAGGCTCTTCATGGTGGACATGGTCTTGTAGTCGGGGAGCTTGTACGGGGGCATGTTGTCGTTGTTGTGGACGCGCCCGGTGATGATCGGCTGGTCCGGATCGCCCTCGATGAAGTCGACCACGACCTCCTGGCCGGTGCGGGGCAGGAAGAAGTTGCCCCACTTCTTTCCGGCCCATCCCATGCAGACGCGGATCCAGCAGGAGCAGTTCTCGTCCGCTGCGGCGCGGTGGTCCCAGTGGAAGTGGACCTTGACGCGCCCGAAGCCGTCCGGGTCTGTGTGGATCTCCTCTCCGGTGGCGCCGACGACGATCGCGGTCTGGGGCCCGGCGACCTTCGGCTTGGGGGTCGTCCGCGCGGGTCGGAACTGCGTCTGAGCCGGGAGGGTGCTGAAGGCGATCTTGCAGGCCTCCGTTCCGGTGCCGGATTTGCTGGTGTCCCACTCGTCCGTGCTGGCGTAGATGGAGGCGAGCGTGACGATGTGCTCGATGTTCTGGTCGGCTCGGGGGTAGCCCTGGAGCTTGAACTTGCAACCCGCGAACAGGCCCCGGATGTCGCCGATGGCGCGGGCCGCCACGTGCTGGGCCGCCTGCTCCTCGTTGCGGATCGCGGCGTACGCCTGGCCGTCCGCGTGCTCGATGTACAGCCCCGGATAGTCGAAGACCTGGTATCCCGCGTTGGCGTGCCCGGCGGGCGCGGACTTCTCGGCGTAGAGGTTCTTTGTGGGTGCCTTGAAGTCGTAGTCCACCAGCGCGATGACACCGGGCTGGATGCGCTTCTCCACCGTCCACTCCCAGACGCGCTCCATCCCGATGTTCTTGGAGGTCACCGGGTTGTACTGGACGTTGGCGTAGCCCTCCGCGGCCTTGTGCTTCGCGGGCGAGTCGGTGAGCACGAGCAGGTGCTTGCCGTTCTCATGCTCGAAGAAGTAGTAGATGCCCTCCTGTTCCAGCAGGCGTGAGACGAAGTTGAACGCGGTCTCGCGGTACTGAACCACGTACTCTTTCGGTTTGTACTGGCTGGTGAGCCGGAACTCGTAGTCGTTGAAGTCCAGCTCATCGAACATCGCCTTCACGATGTCCGGCACGCTCTTGTTCTGGAAGATGCGGCAGTCCGCGGTCCGTGTGAGGAACCACAGCCAGGGGACCATTGTGGCCCGGTAGTGGTTCGCGGCGCCCTCCACCGGGTCACCCTCCTGCTGGAAGCGGGAGATGTAGCCGTTGAAGTAGCGAACCTTGCCCCCGGTGAGATTCAGCCTGATGGTGACGTTCTCGCCGATGATCTTGTTGAAATCGACCGCCGCGGTCTGGCTGCGCAGCTCGATCTCGCACATGAACGGGCGGGACATCTCGTCCTTGAAGTTGAAGGACTTCAGCAGCAGGACGTCCTTGCCCAGCGGGGTGTTGATGGCGATGTTGCGCTTGTCCTGGGTCCAGGTTGGCATGGTCTAGTCCTTCCGCTTCCTACTCGTCGTCTTCGTCATCGCTTCGAGGGCGCGCTGGAACGATGTGCGCCTGGTTGTTCTTGGGGCTGTAGTGGATCATGAAGCGGGTCGTCGGCTTCGGCAGGTTGCTCCCCTGCTCGTAGTACATCCCGATCACCTTGCGGCAGTCGATCACTTCCCTCTGGACGAAGCCGTTCTTGTGCACCTGCTTGGGCATGCCAGTGCCCGCCCACCGGTCGAGGAGCGCCTGCGGGTTCGGGTGCTCGAGCACGCTCCGACCCTTCATGAAGTTCTTTGATCCCGGCTGGTGGATCCCCTGCTTCTTCTCACGGACACGGTACACCCCAGCCATGCCGAACGGTTCGCCCGGCGCGACCTCCGGGTAGTGCTCGTCGTCGGACCCGGCTCCATCCTCCCCATCGGGGTGCTCGCCCCCCAGCAGGTCCGCCGCCTCCTCGGCCATCTCCAGGTGTTCGGCGTGCTTCTCTTCCTTGAGAACACCCCAGAACTCCAGAATCGCCTCGTAGTAGTCGTCGTCGAAATCGACCTTGGCCCACACCTCGCCGACGCCCCACTCACGGTTTGCACGGCCCGATCCTTCGTCTTCCTGGACCTCGATGCCCGCGAAGGGGAACTCCTCGAGGTCGAGGCCCCCGGACGGGGCCTCACCCGACATCTCTGGGTTCACCGGCTCCGAGGCGGCCCCGGCGCGCCGCTGGGACACCCCCGCCACCGTGAGCTCGTCGAGGTCCACCTCGCCCTCGCCGGCGCCGGAGCGGGGGAGAACAAACGTCTCCGCCTTGAGCCTGATGCGGCTGTAGCCCACGAACGACTCCTGCTTGACGTGGACGACCGCGCGGGTCTGCCTCTCTCGGCCGTACGCCGCGATGGCACACCCCGCCGCCACGCGCTTCGGCTCGGAGCAGATCAGTTCCCAGTGCATGTTGAGCCAGTGGACAGCCTCCTCGCGCGTCATCACCCCCTGCTGGACCATGATGTCGGAGTGCTCGGCGATGATCTTCTGGAACGGGCGGACGATCAGGATCCAGTCCCGCACGAAGCCGGTGAGCTCAAAGTCGGCGCGCACCTTGGACTCGAGCTTGGATTGCGCCACGCTCCGGCCGAACTCGTCGGAACTGTCCGAGATATACGTCGCCATCTCCCGCCCCGAACCTCCGGTTACTCAAAGTCGTACACGAACTGGCTGTCCTTGACGCCGACGTGAATCCTGTTCACGCTACGGCCTTCCATCAGCCTCTCCAGCAGCTCTCGGCCGATCGTCGGGAGCATCTGGCGCGTGATGATCGCGTCGATCGCGCGGGCGCCGCTGTCGAGCTCCGTCACGCGGCTGACGATGAGGTTCTCCACGTCCTTGTCGTACGTGAAGGGAATCTTGTGTCCTTCCTTGACGCGCTGGCCGAGGCGAGAGAGCTGAAGGTGGATGATGGCCCGCATCATCTCGTCGCTGATGGGGTAGTACGGCACGATGTTGAGCCGCCCCAGCAGCGCGGGCGGGAACACCTTCAGCAGGGGCTCGCGGATGGCCTTGACCAGCCCGTCAGGGTCGGGCTTGAGCGTCGGATCCTTGCACATCTTCATCACGAGGTCGGTGCCGACATTGCTGGTGAGCAGGATGATCGTGTTCTTGAAGTCGATCTCCAGCCCCTCGCTGTCCTTCATGTTGCCCTTGTCGAAGACCTGGAAGAAGATCTCGTGCACATCGGCGTGGGCCTTTTCCACCTCGTCAAGGAGCAGCACGGAGTACGGCCTGCGGCGGACGGCCTCGGTCATCACGCCGCCCTTCCCGTAGCCCACGTACCCGGGCGGGGAGCCCATGAGCAGCGAGACCTTGTGGGCCTCCTGGAACTCCGACATGTTGATGGTGATGAGCCCCTGGGGACCGCCGTACAAGGCCTCGGAGAGCGCGATCGCGGTCTCAGTCTTTCCGACGCCGGAGGGGCCGACGAGCAGAAAGACGCCCACGGGACGGCCCGGGTTGTCGAGCTTCGCCCGGCTGACGCGGATGCGTTCCGCGATGGCGTCCAGCGCGTGGCGCTGGCCGATCACGCGTTTCTCCAGCGTGGCACCGAGGTTCAGGACCGTCTTCATCTCGTCCTTCACCATGCGGCCCAGCGGGATGCCCGTCCAGTCGGAGACGACGCTCGACACCGCCTGCATGTCCACGCTGGGGGACATCAGCGGGTTCTCCCCCTGCACCGTCTCGAGCTCGCCCTTCAGCTTGGCGAGTTCTGCCTTGATCGCTGCCCGCTCGTCGTCGCTGAGGGCGCCGGGGGCGGGCTGCGCGGCTTCGGTCTGGGGCGTGGCCTCCGGAGCCGCGGTGAGCTTCGCGCGCAGCTCCATGATCTTCGTGACGAAGGACTTCTCCTTCTCGTACTTTGCCTGCAGCTCGCCCAGGCGGACCTTCTCCGCATCGATGCTCGCGACGATGTCCTCGCGACGCTTGGAGTGGTCGGCCCCGAGCTTGATCTCCTTGTCCACGATCGCGAGCTCGCGGTTCAGGCCGTCGATCCGCTTCTGCAGGTCGTCGATCTCGCCGGGGACCGCGTGCAGGCTGACGGAGACTCGGGCGCACGCGGTGTCGATGAGGCTCACGGCCTTGTCGGGGAGCTGGCGTCCCTGGATGTAACGCTTGCTCAGCTTCACCGCTGCTTCCAGGGCCTCGTCAAGGACCTGGATCTTGAAGTGCTTCTCCATGACGTCCGCAAGGCCGCGGATCATGAGGAGACACTTGGCCTCGTCCGGCTCATCCACCTTGACGACCTGGAACCGGCGGGTCATCGCCGGATCCTTCTCGAAGTGCTGCTTGTACTCGCTCTGTGTGGTGGCGCCGATGGTGCGGAGGGTTCCCCGGGCGAGCGCGGGCTTGAGAAGCTGGGCCGCGTCGTTGGTGCCCGCGGCACCACCGGCGCCCATGAGGGTGTGGACCTCGTCGATGAAGAGGATGATGGGTCTCGGGCTGGCCTGCACCTCGTCGATCACCTGGCGCAGGCGGTTCTCGAACTCTCCCTTCATGCTCGCCCCGGCCTGAAGCAGGCCCACATCGAGCTCCAGAAGCCTCACATCCTTGAGCTGGGGGGGCACGTCACCCTTGGCGATGCGCTGGGCGAAGCCCTCGACCACCGCGGTCTTGCCGACGCCGGCCTCGCCGGTCAGAATCGGGTTGTTCTGTCGCCGGCGCATGAGGATGTCGATGCACTGGCGGATTTCCTCGTCGCGCCCGACGATCGGGTCCATCTTGCCGCCCTTGGCGTTCTCCGTCAGGTCCTTGCAGTACTTGTTGAGTGCTTCCTGCTTGCCGAGCTGCGCCGGCGCCATGGCGCCGCTGGCCTCGCCTGGCGCGCCGGAGATGCCCCGATCCGCGGCCGCCGCGAGCACGGCCTCGGGGCTGCCGTCCGTCAGCTTCAGGAACTGCTCGCCCAGTTGATCCGCGTTGATCTTGTTGAACTGCTGGCTGATCTTCACGAGTTGGGGCTTGAGTGCCGTATCGTTCGCGAGGGCGAAGATCACGTGCCCGCTGCGCACGGAGGTCTCGCCGAACTTCAGGCTCGCGTAGGTCCAGGCCCGCTCGACGGCGTCCGCCAGGCTGGTGGACAGGTCGCAGGCGTTGGCCCCGCGGGGGGCACGGTCGAGGGTCGCCTGCACGTCGGAGACGAGCTGAGAGACATCAAGCCCGAAGGCTCGGATGATGTGGTGCAGGTCGGTGTCCTGGGCCTGCATGAGCTGGTGGAGCCAGTGAGAAAGCTCCACGTAGGGGTTGCCACGCAGCTTGCAGAAGACGACGGAGGCCTCGAGGGCCTTGTAGCCGATGGAGTTCAGCTTGCCGAAGAGCGCTGCACGAGAGATGCCAGACATTCGCGGGAGCTCCTGTATCAACGGGCCGGACGGGCGGGTTTGCTGCCGGTGCGGCGGGGGTAACGGGCGCTAGAAACGACTCCGGAGAGAAAGGTCTCCCCGGTCTTCCGGGGATGAACCGGACATGATCCAAGAGGTCCAGCCCAAGCGGGTTCCGCCGCCGAGCCTTGCCTTGGGAATCTCGGCGGCACGCAGGACCAGCGTGACCTCCCAGGCAAACTCGTCGCCGAGGTAGTTGCGGATCCAGGCCTCGACGCGGCGTGCTGAAGTGGCCCCCGGCGCGCGCCCCTTCCCGCCGAACCTCTGGCGCCACACTTCCTCCCGATAATCCGGCAGGCCCATGGGAAGAAGGCGCTGGTACTCATCGAAGCTCATGGGGCCAAGACGGACACGGAAGGCGCCCTGGCTTTCCCAGACGCGCGAGCCGCACACCGCGCCCCCGCCGCTGAGCGTGCCGAGCGAGCAGCCCGGCCCGCGTTCACCCAGGCGGCATCGATCGGCCTGCGGGAGCTCGACCCATCGCCCGGCAAACTCCTCGACATCCGCGTCAACGCCGAAATAGGCTCGCATGACGGAGGCGAGACCCTCCGGCCCCTTGGTGGCGGCGGCGAGGCGGCCCGCAAAGTGCAGCTTGGCAGCGTCGGGCAGGGCGTCGCGGTGTCGGACCTCTTCGGTACCCATCCCGAACGTTGAGCCGACGTACACCGCGTAGCGGTCGCGATCCGCCGCGAGGAGTTGCTGCCTCTCGAGGTCGGACATATCGCACGCGTCGGAGACGGGCGCGGCCCTGTCGAAGGACGCGGGCATCTGGCTGGCCGCCCAGGCCCTGTAGAAGAGCGAGATCGCGCGATGATTGAAGACATCCAGGAATCGCGCGAGCGTGCGGTCCTTGTGATGCTGGATGCGCTGGTACGCAAACTCCGTGAGGTGCAGCGGGAGCGGGCCCATGGGGCCCAGAAGCCCCATGAATGTCACGAACAGCCGCGCGGGGGCGTTGGTCTTGGGAAAGTGGAACTGGGAGACCGTGGAGGGGGGGAAGGCGAGCGCGGGCTCCTGCGCAAACCGGACCGGGTCTTCCGCGACTCGGTTGGACGCTCCGAAGCCGGGGACGTCGTGCTGCACCGCCTCGATGCGCCGGACCAGCGCAAAGAAGTCGTACGCCCACGGCTCCACGTTGAGCCGGTCGAAGATCGTCTCGAGCTGGGAGCGATCGATGGGGCGCGCAGCAAAGGCCGGTCGCGCGTGGCGCGGACCACCGTTGACACCCGGTGCCGGGGTCTTCACAGAACCGGGCGATGTCCCAACTTGGCCGGCCAACGCATTACCTCCCCGCGGTCTGCAGTCCGGACCACGGTTTCCGAGAACGAGTTCATGGAGACGTAGCGAGCGAAGAACTGTTCCAGCACCGCCCCGAGCGCGAAGCAGCCGGTGCCCTCGAACTGTGATTCATCGAAGGTGACCGTGACCTCCAGGCCGCGGGCGAAGGCGACCACTCCGGGCGCCGGCACACGCCGGGTGATCCCGCGGGTCTGGATCGACCGCAGGCCGTCGATCTGCTTGCGGATGACGGGCTCGCCCACGTCGCCGTAGAGACGGAGGAGCGCGCGGAGGGCGGCGGCGCCCCGGCTCTCATCGGCGCTGAGCCGCCCGTCCCCGTCGCGGTCCTCGTCGTTGAGCGAGAGGTAGTTGAGCGTCAGGTGGCTGACGATGCGCCAGGAGGACTCGCCGTCCACATGGCTGGACCTCGGGAGCGTCGGACCCGCGACGATGCGGACACTCTCCACGGGCGCCCCGATATCGAGCGTGAAGTCCGTCTTGCCCTTGCCGACCGGCATCTGCAGTGGCAGGTCGCGGTTGGTGCACAGCGTCTGAACCGAGAGCTGCTTCACGCCGGTGCTGAATGGCGCGGCGTTCGCGTCCACGATGCTCACGTAGACCTCGCTGCCCGCGTAGCTGGTGCGCGGGCCGGCGCGGCGCTCCCGCTCCGACAGCACCCGGGGAACGCGGTGCGTCGCGTAGTAGGCGCCGAGCGTTCCCTCCGCGACATCCGCGTCGGTCGCGGCGTAGAACGGGCGGAACACCCGCTCGTCGTCGACCTTCTCGCCGTGCCCCACCACCGACGCGATGGAGTGCACCTCGAAGTCCAACGGACGGGTGCGGTCGGGCACCACCATGAACTCGCTGGCCTTGTCGGAGACGAAGATGCGGTCGGCCCGCTTCGGAAAGAGGTTGACCGCAGGCGTGCAGTGCAACGCGACGTTCGCGTTGGTCACGGCGCCCTCCAGGTCCGGGTTTTCCTGCGAGAGGGGGATGATCACGTCGATCATCGGGCCGCGGCACTTGGCCAGCGCGTCCCGCAGACCCTTGACCGCGGCGAAGCAGAACCGCTGCGGACAGGCGAAGTACTCGTGCAGCAGGCGATACCCCTGGAAGCTGCGCGCGTCGTACGGCAGCAGCGCCTCCGACGCCATGAAGCCGACCCGGGAGATGGCCTCCTTGTCAAGGGAGACCTGCCAGTCACCGACCTGACTGCCCTGCATCACGGGCCGCACCACAACGCCCCTGGCGTGGGCGAAGACCGCCTCGAAGAGGCGCCAGGGTGTCGCGTCCGGCCCGCGGAAGTGCAGCACCAACTGGTCCATCCTGATCTTGTCGAACGTCAGGTCCGCCGTCGCCCGCAGGCGGAGGCGCAGCGCGGCCCGCGGGGGTGGGCCCGCCCCCCGGCGCTCGCCATCGGGGCTGCCCCAGTGCCGCCCGAGGTCGAGCATGCCGACTTCCCGGGTCATGTAGCGACACTCGGCGACCTCGACCGGCCAGAGCACAAGGTCGTGGGCGCTGCGGAACTCGCACGAGGTGGTGCCGGGCTGCGCGACGCCCCGGAGCACCGTGCCCCGCGGGACGCGGTATCCCTCCGCGAGGCCGGCCTCGCCCCGGTCGGGGGTGAACTGCGCGACGCACATGGAGGGCGTGGGCGCCAGGTAGTGCGGGTAGATGACCTCGGTTAGGTTCTGCGTAAAGCGCGGAAACTCCGCGTCGATCTTGAGCTGCACGCGAGCGGTCAGGAACGCGAAGCCCTCGAGCAGACGCTCCACGTACGGGTCCGGGCACTTGAAATCGCCCAATGCCAAGCGGTCGGCAACCTTGGGGAACTCCTGCGCGAACTCAACGCCCACGGAGCGCAGGTGCTGGAGTTCTCTCTCGTAGTAGGGGTAGAGGCGTCTGTCCATGGGTGCTCCGCGTCAGCGCTGCTTCTCCCGGACAAGACACTGCCCCGTCTCCAAGTCGAGGTCCGTCCTGACGAACAGAGCCTCCGGCATCGGCAACGGGCACAGCTCGCCGGCGATCTCGAACACGATGTGGTTGTTCACGACGTCGTCCGACGCAACGGCGCGGACCCCCAGGCTCGCCCCCACCACCCGCGGCTCGTAGTTGAGGATGGCCTGGTGGACCATCTGCTCCACGCGAGCCTGTGAGATTCCCGAGGACGCGAGGCCCGTCATGTCCGGGATGCCGTAGTTCAGCACACTCGACCCCGCGAGCGGGTAGGCGTGGAGGTCGTCGCCGAGCGGACGACAGGAAGCGTTGAGCAGCCACTCCAGGTCGCGCAGCACCGCGAGGCGGAGCTGGCGCATGGACATCACACGACGCTCACGGCTTTCGGTGCGCGCCTGGGGCTCGTCGTCGATCAGACGATCGAGGAGCGAGGGCTGGAGCCTTTCCTGAGTCGTCAGTTCCGCCACGCGCCCCTCCGGCTAGCCCACTGTTTCCGCGGGTTGTTCGCCCAGCCTCACAGCCCTGACCTGAAGCAGCCCGAACTCGCCCTGGTCGGTCGCAAGCATGCGCTGGCCCACCGGCGCCTCGTAGCCGCCGCGGTCGGTGAACTCGGTGCGTCGGCCCATGCGGATCGCGTTGTCGTACGCACTCGACTCCGATCCCGGGTACCGGGCGGGGATCAGCACCACCTGCTGCGCACCGGTGGTCCACACGACCTGCCCCGGAAGCCAGATGGTGTCCCGCAGGTCGGAGGGTGCTTCGAGCCTGAGGAGGCTGATGCGCGACCAGGGAACCCAGTAGTACTTGCCGTCGACGATGGCCTCGAGCATCGGCCCCAGCAACGGGTCGGCGTCGGCGATCCAGGCGAACTCGTGCGTGGTCACCTGGTCTTCGGTGGCACCGATATCGATCTGGCCGGCGACCGCCGGCGCAAGCTCGAAGGCCTGAGCGCGGAGTTCCTCCGCCGCGGCATGGTTGCCCTGGGCGGAATGCACCGCTGCCTGAACGACCATGCCCATCCAGGGCTCGGGCTCGCCCAGCAGCAGGGGCGAGCGGCGGCCGGAGAAGATCTCCGCCCGGAGTCGCTCGCACAGGATGGCGGGCTGACAGACCTGGGACATCAGGATGCAGTCCGCGTCCATCTCCGCGGCGACCCCCAGCTGATTCTGCGCGCGGTCCCACTGGCCGAGCACTGCAAGAACCTGGAAGAGTGACACGCGGAGTTTCGCGTTCGAGGGGTCCTTGCGGACCGCGTTCTCGAGTTCGCGGAGGCAGTCATCGGGCCTGCCGAGCTTGAGGAGTTCTTCTGGGGTCATGCGTGCTCGGGTGGAGAGGGGGAGGGAAATGCAAAGCCCTCACGGGAAGGTCTCCCCGTGAGGGCGTCGTGGTTCACGCCGCCGCACGGGCGGGGTTGATCAGAACTTCTTGAGCCCGTGGCCGTTCCACTGCTCGTTCTTCTTCTGGTCCCAGCCCGTGGCCTTGTCGGCCTTGATCTTGTTGTTCTCGTCCTGCTGGCCGTACCACACCGCGAGCTTCTCGGCGGTCATGGAGACGGTCTCGGTGGGGATCTCGTCGGGGCCGCCGGCACCCTGCGTGGTGACGGAGGTGATCATCACCTGCTCCATCTTGATCTGGAGATAGACCTGCGGGGTCTCGCCGGCCTTTCGGCAGACGAAGTGCGCGGCCTTGTGGACCTTGCCGTTCGCGCACGTGAGGAACATCTCGGGGGAGCCGAAGTGGACCTTCTGCGTGAAGGTGAAGTCCTGGAAGTTGGACTTGCCGGCGGACAGACCGCCCTGGCTGGAGGCGCTGCCCGACTGGGTGACGCCATAGGTGAACGAGATCACGTCGATCCAGCCGGCGGACCCGCCGAACTGCTTGTCGGCGGACTCGCCGGGCACGGTGCCGATCTGGAGATATGCATCAAAGGCCATCTGAGTTTCTCCTACCCCGAGGGGGTCGCTGAGTACCTACGCGGATGCTCCGGCGACGCCGCCGGGGTGCGTGTTCTGAACCTGAAATTAGCCGCCCTTCTGCGAGGGGAGCTTGGACACAAGACGGAGCGAGACGGTGAGACCCTCGAGCTGGTAGTGAGGCTTGAGGAAGAACTTGGAGGTGTAGTAGCCCGGGTTGCCGGGCACTTCCTCGACGACGACTTCGGCGCCGGCGAGGGGGTGCTGGGCCTTGTAGGCCTCGCTGGAGTTGACCGGGTCGAAGTCAACGTAGTTGCTGATCCACTTGTTGAGCCAATCCTGCATCTGCTGCGCGTCGGCGAAGCTGCCGATGCGGTCGCGGACCATGCACTTGAGGAAGTGGGCAAAGCGGCAGGTGGCGAAGAGGTAGGGGAGCCTCGCACCGAGGTTGGCGTTGGCCGTGGCGTCCGGGTCGTCGTACTGCGCGGGCTTGTGGAGGCTCTGCGCGCCCACGAAGACGGCGTAGTCCGTGTTCTTCCAGTGCGAGAGAGGCATCAGGCCGTTGGCGGCGAGTTCGGCCTCGCGCCGGTCGGTGATGGCGATCTCGGTCGGGCACTTCATGTCCGTCCCGCCGTCGTCGGTCTTGAAGGAGTGCACGGGCAACCCCTCGACCATACCGCCGGACTCCACGCCGCGGATGCGCGAGCACCAGCCGTAGAGCTTGAACGCGCGGGTGATGTTGACGCCCATGGTGTAGGCGGCGTTCATCCACGTGAACTTGTCGTGCTTCGCGCCCTCGGTGTCTTCCTCGTAGGCGAAGTCATCGATGGGGTTGCTCTTGGCTCCGTAGGGCGTGCGGGCGAGCACGCGGGGCATGGTGAGGCCGAGATACCGGGCGTCCTCGCTCTCGCGCAGGCTGCGCCACGGCGCGTACTCGGGGGACTGGAAGATCTTCGTGAGGTCGCGCGGGTTGGAGAGCTCCTGCCAGCTTTCCATGTTCATGAGCGTGGGGGCGGCGGCAGAGAGGAACGGCGCGTGGGCCGCGGCGGCGATCTGCGCCATGCCCGCCATGATCTCGACATCCGGGGGCGTGTGGTCGAAGTTGTAGTCCCCGATGATGGCGCCGAAGGGCTGGCCGCCGGGCATGCCGTATTCTTCCTCGTACAGCTTCTTGAAGAGGGGGCTCTGATCCCAGGCGGTGCCCTTGTACTTGGCGATGGTCTTCGCCAGGTCCTTCTTCGAGATGTTCATGACGCGGATCTTGAGCGTCTCGTCAGTTTCGGTGTTGTTCACGAGGTAGTGCAGCCCGCGCCACGTGCCTTCCAGCTTCTGGAAGTCCGGGTGGTGCAGGATGGCGGTCACCTGGTCGGAGATCTTCTTGTCGATCGCGGCGATGATCGACTCGATCGACTTCACGGCGTCGTCGGAGACCAGCTTCGTGCCCTCCAGGGCCTGCTGGGCCAACGTCTTGACGGCGGACTCGATCGCCTCCTTGGCGTTCGAGGTTTTCGGCTTGAACTCCTTCTGCAGGAGGGATTCCAGCTCACTCCCGCCGAACTGGATGCCTTGGAGTCCTGATTGCGCTTGCGACATCGATGGTTCCTTCTTGGGCCTGCGTGCGAGTTGCGGGGGTCCGGATCAGCCTTCCTGGGGCTTGGGAGCGGCGGCGAGGCTCTTGAGCAGCTCGGGGTCCTGGAGCACCTTGCCCAGCAGGTCCTCGGCGCCGCTCTTGCCGTCCATGTACGTCAGGAGGTTTGCCAACTGCGTCCGCGCTTCGAGCAGCTTGCGCAGCGGCTCGACCTTGCGGGCGACGGCGGCGGGAGAGAAGTCGTCCATGCTCTCAAAGGTCACGTCCACGCTCAGGTTCCCCTCGCCCGTCAGGGTGTTGGGTACCTGGAACGCCACGCGGGGCTTGCAGCTCTTGAGACGCTCGTCGAAGTTATCGACGTCCACCTCCATGAACTTGCGGTCGGCGACCCCGGGCAGCGCCTCGGCCGGCTTGCCCGACAGGTCCGCCATCACGCCCATCACGAACGGGAGGTTCACCTTCTTCTGTGCGCCGTACAGCTCCAGGTCATACTCGATCTGGACACGGGGAGCGCGATTTCGCGCGATGAACTTTTGGCTGCTCGCCTTCGCCATGCTTCACTCCTTGTGGGATGCGTCGCCCGGTCGACCCAGACTGACGCGCTCCCCATCGAGACCACAGAATACCACACTCCGACTCACAACTCTATCCGAATCCGTTCCGTCACTCCGCAGCCGGCGGGTTCGCGATGTTCTTCAACATCGCGACAACGTCCGGTGTCAACGTCGCCGAGATCTCCTCGAAGCTCCGGCCCACCATCCTCTGCGCACACCGGCAGATAAGCGGCACCGGACTGCTCGGCTCACTCACTTCGTAATACCGGATCACCTTGTCCAATGCCCCCAGGGCATCACGCGACGTCCGAACATTGCCCGAAATCGCCGCCCCATCCTCCGCCGCCGCCTCGCCTCCTTCTCCGCCCCCCGCCGCGGCTTCCTCTCCGACCTCTTGGCCCAGCCGACGGCGGATCTGGGTCATCGCATCCTTGAGAATCGTCCTGAGGGGCTGAACGTCCGGCCCGATGCCGTGTCCGCACTTCTCCGTGAAGATGTTGGAGATCGCCTCGAGGTGACCGTCGGCGTCCTCGGCGGCCTTTGCCAACTCTTCAAGACGTTCCTTGTCCGTTTCGGCGAAAGCACCGTCAATGATGTCGAGCGTGGGACGGGGCTTGGCCTCCTGACCCTCCGGCGTGGGCGGCGCTTCAAGAGTGCCCGCCGCGATGGCGAGATCCTTGAGCGAGAACATCCCGAGCTGCCTGGACTCGCAGATCGGCGCCTCGTACACCCGGTCGAGCAGCTTCGTTGTATCGCCGAACGTGAAGAGAGGGGTGGCGAGGGCCGCGAGCGAGTTCACCCGCTCCGTGGGGTCGTTGTTGTCCTCTGCGTCAAGGATCGGCCAGATGGTGTCCCAGTACTGCTCGAGCCAGCCGCGAATGACCGCGAGGCCGTCGCGCAGGCCGGGATAGCCCTCCTGCCGGATCGCCGCGAGGGTGATGAGGACGCCCAGCCGCAGGTGCCGGCCGCGGGCGAGCAGTTCGACCCCTTTGTCGCGAACTTCGCGCCAGTCGGGCTCTTCGCCGGCCTGAAACTGGTTCTCTTCCTTGCCCTTGGCGATCGTTTCGAGTTCGAGGAACCCGCGGTCCCAGCGCAGGTTCTCGCCGCAGGGGTTCTCCCCCTCAATCGCCTTGGTCAGGCTTTCGACGTTGATCACACCCACGAAGCACCGCCCATCTTCAACGCCCGGGCACCACGCCCTGGGGGGAAAAGCGGGAAGACCGGGTGTCCCCGGTCCTCCCGTGACAATCAACGCATGGCGAGCGGCTCGGCCTCGATCTGGACCGCGTCGAGCATCTGCTCATCGGTCATGGACTGGGGCTTGAGTTCGCCCAGGAGGCGATCCCGCGGGATGCGGGCCTCCGCGGGGGACAGGCCCAGCGCGGAGATCTTGTCGAGCACGTCACGGATGCCGTCGAAGATCCGTGCGGCCTCGCGCTCCGTGGGGCTGGCGCTGGCACCGCGAGTGCTGAGCCAGGCGGCGAAGCCCTTGCCGGAGGCCTGATCGCCCGCTTCCTCGGCGTAGACATTCCACGCATCCTCCAGGACGGTGCGGACGGCGTCCTGGTTGGGCACCAGCTCGGTCGTGCCATCGGGGTTGGTCGTCTCCTTGTAGAGCAGGCCGCGGTAGGCCGCGATGAGCGCCTGCACGGGTTCGGACGCCAGGCGATTGACCGTGACGCGGATGTCCTCGGGCCTGGGCGAGGGCTTGCCGGGCAGGTCGCGGTAGAGGGCACGGCCGACGAGGTACTCAACGAGCTCGGTGAACTCGAGGTCCCGCACCGAGATTCCCATTTCCTGCAGCGGCTCGCGCAGCGCGGCGGAGATGGTGACCGGCGGTGCGTTCTCGCGGCTCTCGGTATCGCGCGGGATGGCCCCGGCGATCGAGGTGGCAAGGTCGTCCACAGGCGGGCCCTTGGCGACGATGTCCAGCCCGAGCAGACGCCCGCCGTTGCCTGTCCGGGGGTCGATGAAGAAGGCGGAGCTCAGAGGCCCGTTGACGTCGGTGAACTGGAGGAAGTTGAAGCCGTTGAGGTTGATGGGCCGGTTGCCCGAGTTGGTGGCGAACGTGGGCTCGCGCGCGTCGCCGAAGGCGATCAGCGTCGGCGCGATCGGCGTGCTGTTGAGGTCGATGAAGGAGATCTCACCCGCGGCGACGAAGTCGACGCTGAGGTCAGTGACGGTCTGGTCGGCGCTCTGGAACACGTTGTCGAAGACCGTGCCGCCCGGCCGGAGCTTGATGGCGATCGAAGTGCCCCGGACGGTCATGTCGCCCAGGGAGGTGAGGTCGCTGAGAACCACCGCGCCGGAGGTCAGGATGCTGAGGCGACCCAGGGCGGTCAGCTTCTGACCACGGCCCATGGTGAAGCCGCCCGTCCCGGTGTTGATGGTGTAGCTGTCGGTCGTCTGGAAGCTGCTTCCGGCGATGACCCCGTTGGCGTCGAACCCGTCGCTCATGACGGCGGTCGCTGCCTGCTGCGGCGTGCTCCGATCAGCACCGATGCTCAGGGATCGCAGGCGGCGACCCACCCCGATGTTCGCACCGAACTTGATCGGAATGGTGTCGGCGTTGGCGTTGAGGGTCGTAAGGAGCGTGAGATCCGCGTCGTTCGCGGCGCCGGCATCGGTCTCGATGGTGGAGCGGAAGAAGAGGGCCCCCGCGCCGCCGTCGAGCACCGCGTTGCCCGTGAGCCGCAGCGGGTCCGCAAAGGTCATGCCCGAGGTGGTGGTGATGTTGGCACCCACCATGGTGATGCCCTCGGTATTCGTGTTGAGGCTCAGAAGGGCGTTGACCGCGCCGATGGCGGAGCTGAAGGTGGTGACGCCCGTGTCGCCGGAGACGGTGCTGGTGTTGACGGTCAGAGCGCGGGCGGTGGTGTCGGCGCTGTTGATGGTGCCGCCAAAGGTAATGTCGTTGCCGCCGAAGGTCATGTCGCTGCCGAGCAGGACCGCGGCGTTGATGGTCTGATCGCCGTTGGTGCGGACGAGGCGCTGGGCGCTATCAGAGACGTCGAACCGGGCGGAGGTGGCGGCGACGGTCAAGGTGCTCAGGGCGTTGCTGGTCCCCACGCCGCTGGAGAAGAGAACCTCGCTCCCGCCGGCGGTGACGGTGAGCGATCTGGCCGTGCCGTCGGAGTTCACAGTCCCGCCGAACTGCACCGCCCCGCTGTTCGCGACGATCTGAGTGTCCGCCAGGAGCGTGAGCGCCCCGGCGATGGAGATCGGGCCGGTGTCGACGGCGGTGAGGTTGCCGTTGAGAGAAACCGTGGCCCCTGTGATGGACTGGAGCCCGCTGGTGCGCACGCTGCGGAGCGTGATCGCGTCGCCGCTCGCGGAGAAGGAGGCGAGGCGTGCCTGGTTGGCGGCGTTCCCCGTGCCCACGTTCGAGCCCAGGATGACATCGCCGGCGCCCGCGCTGAGCGCGAGGGCAAATGGCGTAGTGATGGAGTTCACCTCGCCCGAGATGTTGATGTTCCCGCCACCAGTCGTGACGGAGCTGTCTCCGCCAAGGGCAAGGGCCCCGGTGATCACGACATCGGCGGCCCCCGAGGCGGCGAGTGCCCCGTCGAGCGTCACAGAGCCGCTGTAGGTCTGGGCGCCGGTCGTGGCCACAGAGCGGAGGCTGATGCTGGGGCTCGTGACCGAGAGCGTCGAGAGCACGGAGTTTGCGCCGGCGTTGCCCGCCAACGTCACGCTGCTGCTGCCGTTGAGGGTGAGGTCCCGGGCGGTGCCGTCGGAGTCCACGGTGCCGTCGAACTCGATGACGGGCGCCGTGAAGAGCAGGTTCCCGGCAAGCACGGCGGCGTCCCCGACCTCGATGCTGCCGCCCGCGGTCACGTTGCCGCTGAACGTGCTGGTACCGCCCGCGTCGGTCTCGAAGTCGGAGAGTGCCGAGGTGTTGCCGATCGCCTGGGTGAAGATGGAGTCGCCGCCCGTGTTGACCACCAGGTCGCGAGCGCTGCCGTCCGAGTTGACGGTGCCGTTGAAGCGGATGGTCCCGTTGTTGGTGCTGGTGAATGTCGTGTTGGCGCCGAGGGTGATGTTCTCTCCCCAGGTCTGGCCGTCACGGGTGGTGACGGACCCGCCGCCCAGGGCGAGCGAGCCGCCGGTGTCCGTGGTGATGGCCCCCAGGGCGTCGACGCCGCCTACGGCTCCGGTCAGCGAGATGTTGGGCGAGTTGATGGTGAGGTCGTTGAACTCCGTGGCCTCCGAGTTGGTGGTGCCGCCCACGCCGAACGAAGCGGTGGCATTCACCGTCAGATCAACACCGACCAGCATGTTGCCGGAGACGCTGATGGAGGTGCCGGAGAGATCGCCGTTGGCCAGAAGATCGCCCGTGACGCTGATCGCGGCGCCGGAGAGGTTGCCGTTGGAGATGACATCTCCCGTGTAACTCTGATCGCCGGTGGTGGAGACCGAGGATGTTGTGATCGTTCCGCCGACCGCGGTGAGCGCCGAGAGCAGGTTGGGGCTCCCCGCAGCGGAAAGGAGCGTGACGTTGCCCAGGTTGCCCGCGCCGCCCAGGGTCAGCGCCCGCGCAGTGCCGTCCGAGGTGACGGCCCCGGTGATGGAAATGTCATCGCCGGCGGCCCCGGAGTTGACGATGGAGACATCGGAGGTGAGCTCGACCGGACCGGCGAGAAGCATGTCGCCCGAGCCGGTGTTGGTGAGGTCGCCCGCGAGCCGGAGCGAGCCGGTGTAGCTCTGACCGTCGGTGGTGATGACGTTCTGGAGGAAGATGGAGGTCACGGATGTGTCGGCGACGGCGGTCAGCGAACCGAGCGCCTGCGTGGCGCCCACGTCCCCGCCGAAGGTCACGGTGCCCGCGGTGCCGGCGTCGATGGAAAGGTCGCGGCCCGGGGCGTCGCCGTCGGTGGCCCCGGCGAATGTCACGGTCGCCCCGGTGACGTTGCCACCCGCGACGGTGCTGATGGCCAGATCAGAGGTGACGGTGACATCACCGCCGAAGGAAACGCTGTCCCCGGTGGTGCTGATGCCGGCACCGAGGCTGGTGGCGCCGCCGGAGCGGTCGAAGGCACCGTCGAGGCTGAGGGCGGCGGTGTTGATGGTGAGCAGGCCGGCGGCGTCCGCGGTGAAGCCGCCGGCGCCTGTGGTGGTAGCCCCTCCCGAGAGGGTGTGCGTGCCCGCGCCGTGCAGGCCGATGCCTCCCGCGCCGGTGGTGTCGAGCAGCCCCGCATAGGTCGCCGAAGTGCCGACGGTGGAATCGATGAAGGTCGAGCGAACACCCTGCGTGGAGAGCGTTGCCGCGCCGAGCACGGTGAAGCCCGCGAGCCTGGTGGAACCCGTCGCCCCGGTGATCAGGATGGCACCACCGGTGCCGGCGTTGAGGACCAGGCCCTGCGCACCGTCGCTGGTGCCGCGGAGGGCCCCGCCGAAGGTGATGTTTCCCCCCGCCGCAGCGCCGCCCGCGGAGGTGGTGTCGATCGCGGCGGACGCGCCGAGCCGCGTGGTCGCAACGTCGAGGTTCACCGCGCCGCCCAGGGTCACGATGTTCGCGAAGAGGACCGCTGCGCCCCCCTCCGCGGTGACGCTCGCGTCCGCGGTCGACCCGGTGAGCAGCCCGCTGACGATGACGGAGTTGAGCGAGCCTGTCCGGAAGACCACAGCGTCGCGGAACGTGGAGGACGCGACGGTGACATCCCCGGTACCGCTGCTCTGGCCGATGACGATCTGGCCGGCCACACCATCCGCCAGGGCCGCGAGGTCGGTGTCGTCGATCTGCAGCGTGCCGGTGCCCCCGCCCACGCCGATGCTGCTGGCGGCGGTGCCGCCCCGAAGGGTGAGCGTGCCGGTGCCGTCGCCGCCGACGGAGTCCGCACCGCCGGCGAAGTCAATCGCGTCCGCCGCGATGGTGAGGTCGTTGCCGTCGAGTCCAAGGCCGGCACTCGCGGTGACTGCACCCGTGCCCGCGCTGAGCACAACATCGGTGTTGAGGAGGGTGGCGCCCTCCAGATCGATGTCGCCGCCAGCGGTGGAGACGTCCGCCCCGAGATTCGTGGCGCCGCCGAACGCGAAGGACGCGTCGCCGGTTCCGGTGATCGCGCCGGTGACGTTGATGGCGCCCGCGCCGGTAGTCTCGAACCTCACCGGATCGCGATAGGTTGCGGCGCCGAGCGTGATGGTGTTGGCGTCGGAGGAGTTGCCGATCACGAGCGAGCCGAAGCCGTCCGCGAAGGCCGCGAGGTCGGTGGAGCTGATGACCAGCCCGCTGCCCGCTGCACCGACCCGGATGTTGCCGACGGTGCCCGCGGTGAGCCCCACGGTGCCGGCGCCGGTGCCGGTGACGCTGTCCGCCCCGCCCGCGAAGTTGATGTCATCGCCGGTGGCATCAAACCCGAATGCGCCCACGTCGACCGTGCTGTTGAAGTCGATGTTGCCGGTGCCCACGGACAGGTCGATGCCCGCGGCGGTGATGGTGAGCGCGTCGTTGAAGATGATGCACGCGGCGGTCAGATCCGTCCCGAGGTCGACCGCGAGGTCGAACGTGAGGCAGCCCGTGGGGTTCGCGAAGGTGATGGGGCCGTTCAGCACGAGTGTCGCCGTGTCGCCCAGGAAGCGGACATCGTTGTTGAACGAGACGCCGCCGGCGGGGACGGTGATGTCACCGGTGCCCGTCGCGGATCCGATGAGCATCTCGAAGATGGCGCCGACAGCGACCGCATCCAGGTCCGCCTGGGTAATCTGCAGCGTGCCCGCGCCTCCCGCAAGGCCGATCGACGTCGCGTCGGAGCCGCCACGGAGAGTCAGCGTGCCGGAGCCCGCGCCGGTCACCGAGTCGTTCCCTCCGAGCAGGTCGATGCCGTCCGCCGCGAGCGTGAGATCCTGCGAGCCCATCGCGACGCCGCGGAGGCTGATGGTGCCCGTCCCAGCTGTGAGAACGGAGTTGCCGGTCAGCGTCACGGCGGAAGCCGCGTCGCTGAAGTTGATGTCGTCGTTGGTCGTGGTGATGTCGCCGGCGAGCGAGGTGGCGCCGTTGGACCGGGTGAACGAGCCGTCCAGCGAGAGGCCGGATGCGCCGACCGTGAGCGTGCCCGCGGCGTCTGCGATGAACACGCCGCCGCCCGTGGTGGTCGCGCCCGCGGTGAGGTCGTGGCCGCCCGCGCCCGAGAGCGTGATACCGGCAAGGCCGGTCGTGTCGAGCGCGCCGGAGTAGGTCGCGGTACCGGCTACGGTGTTGTTGATGAACGTGGCGCGGATGCTCTGGGCCGACACGTTGTCAGCCCCGAGGATCTCAAAGCCGCCCAGCCGCGTCGCGGCACCGATTGCCGCGATGGAGATATCACCCGAGGTTCCTGACTCCAGGGAAAGCGTGTTGGAGCCCGCGGCCGAGGAATCGAGCGCGGACGTGATGCTGATGTTTGCACCGGCTGCCGCACCGCCCGCGTTGGTCGTGTCAATCGTCGCGTCGCCGGAGAGCGTCGTGGCGCCCGCGATCGAGACCGCCGCGCCCTGCGTCGTGATGTTCGCTGCAAGGTTCACCGTGCCGCCGTCGATGGAGACATTGGAGTCCGCGTTGGACCCGGTAATCGCGCCCGTGATGGCGATCGCGCCCGAGGTCTGCAGCGTCACCCAGTCGCGGAACGAGACCGCCGAGCCGACGGTGATGTCGCCGCTGACCCCCGCGCCACCAATGATGATCGAAGCGGCGACCTCGTCCGCGAGGGCGGCCAAGTCGGCCGCCGAAAGTTCGAGCGTGGAGGCGGCATTCACCACGCCGATGGAGGTGCCTGCGGCACCGCCACGGAGGGTCAGGTTCCCGATCCCGTTCCCGACGACGGTGTTCGCGGCGCCCGTGAAGTCGATCTCGTCCGCGGCGAGAGTGAAGTTCTGCCCGTCAAGGTCCGCCGCACCGATCGAGATCGTGCCGGTGCCCGCGGAGAGTGTCGAAGCTGCAGTCAGGCTGACGGCGCCCGCACCGCCGAAGGTGATATCGTCGTTGCTGGTGGTGATGTTCGCACCGAGCAGGGTGTTGCCTGCGCCGGCCTTGGTGAACGCGCCGTCGAGCGAGAGCCCCGTGTTCGCGATGGTGAGCGCACCGGAACTGGTGACGTTCAGGATACCGCCGTTGAGCGTTGTGACGCCGGCGTTGAACGTGACGGCGTTGCCGGAGAGGCTGATGTCGCCGGGCGTTCCGTTGGCGGTGAGCAGCCCGTTGAAGGTGCTCGTGCCCTGGCCGGCCGTCTGGGTGAAGGACGCGACGGTCACCGCGCCTGTGGCGGTGAAGTTGTTGGCATTGGTCAGGGTGTAGGCCCCGAGCCCGGTGGTGCCTCCCACGACGCCGGTGTGGGTCACCACGCCGCCCGTGCCCGCGTCGATGGTCAGCCCCTGCGTGCCCGCGGCGAGGGCATTGAGCGTGCCCGCGAAGGAGACGTCCCCGCCCGTGGCGACGTTGCCGCCGTCGGTCGTGTCGAGCAGCACGCTCGCGTCGAGCCTCGCGGCGTGGCCGGCGGCAGTTCCGATGTTGATCGCCCCGCCGGCGGTAACGACGTCCGCTGCCAGCGTGATCGTTGGCGCGGAGAAGGTGATCGATGCGTCCGACTGACTGCCCGTCACGAGCCCGGTCACCGCGACCGTGCCCGAGGTGGGCGAGCGGAAGGTGACCGCATCACGGAACGTGCCGCCCGCAACGGTGACCGTCCCGGTGCCCGAGGCGGCACCGATGACGAGCGAGCCGACGGCCTCGTCGGCAAGGGCCGCGAGGTCGGTCGTGCTGATGTCCAGCGTGCCCGCCCCACCCGCGACGCCGATGCTTGTGGCATTGGTCGCGGCCTGGAGCGTGAGGGTGCCGGCGCCCGTGCCGGTGATGGAGTCAGCGCCGCCGCCGAAGTCGATTCCGTTGCCAGCCAGCGTCAGGTTCTGGCCGTTGAGGTTCGTGGTGTTGAGCGTGACCGTCGCGGTATCCGCGCCGAATGTGGCGGCGGCGGTCATGGTCAGCGTGCCGGCGTTGAACGAGATGTTGTCGTCGGTCGTGCTGATGTCCACGCCGACGCTGACGCCGCCCGCGCCGTTCTTGGTGAACGCGCCGTCGAGGAGCAGGCGCCCGGAGGCCCCGCCGCTGAAGGTCGCGGTACCGGAGTTGTCGATGGTGAAGGCGCCGCCGGTGGCGGTGTCCACGCCTCCGGAGAGGGCAAAGTTGGTGCCGGTCAGGTTCACGCCGCCCGCGCCGTTCGCGGTGAGGCGCCCGGTGATGGTGGTGGTGCCGTTGCCCGCGACCTGAGTGAAGCTGGTGGTGGTCACGGCGCCCGCGGAGAAGTCGTTGGCGCTGGTGATGCTGTACGCGGCGAGCTGCGTGGTGCCGCCCACGGCGCCGGTGTGGGTCACGTTTCCGCCGGTGCCCGCACGGACCGTGAGGCCCTGCGACGAGGCCGTCGTGCCGTCGACGGTCGAGCCGAAGGAGATGTTGTTGCCGGCGGCGACCGCGCCGCCGTTGGTCGTGTCGATCGTGGCGTTCGCACCGAGCGTAACGGGTCCGCCGAAGTTGACCGTGCCGCCGGGCGTCGTGACATTGGCGGAGAGGGTGGCGTTGCCCGTGACGCTCAGCGACGCGAGCGCAAGATCCGAGAGGATGCGCGAGCGATTGGCGCCCGCGGTAATGAGCGTGAGGGCGGAGTTGTCGAGCTGAGTCGGGTCGGCGCCGAGGTTCAGGTCGATGTTCCCGCCGTCGGACTGCACGGTGATCGCGATACCCGTCGCGTCGCCCGCGCCCCACTGGAGGGTGCCGGGGAGCTGCGACTCGAACACGGCCGCGTCCTGGCGGAACGAGAATGTCGTCGGGTTTGTTCCGCCACCGTTCTGGAAGGTGGGCGTGCTGGTGCCGGCGTCGACGAACGCCGTGGTGCCGGAACCGCTGCCCGCGCGGAGGCTGATGGAGGGCGAATCCACGACGATGTTGTTGAACGTCATGTTGCCCGTGCCATCGGTGCCCGAGTGCAGGGCCAGCGATGTGGAGGCGGTGATGTTCGAGCTGACGGTGAGCGCGTCCGCTGCCTGAACGGCGATCTGGGTCGCGGTGATGGCGCCCGTGTTATCGAAGTTGTCGCCCGTGATGAGCGTGGTGTTGCCGTTGAACGTGGTCGCCCCGCCGACGGTGAGGTTGCCCGCGTTGGTAGAGCCGATGGTGAGCGAGCCAAGCGCGGAATCGAACACGAGCAGCGAGGCGGCGGAGATGTTGAGCCCCGTCGCGCCGTTCTCGATGTTGATCGCCCGGGCCGCGGTCGAGACATCCACGGTAAACGACCCCGAGCCCGTGATGCTGTTCGCGCCGCCGGTGAATGCGATCTCGTCAGCAAGGACGGTCATCGCGTTCGAGCCGACATCGACCGCGCCCACGGACGTGGTCCCCGTGCCGGAGTTGAGCGTGGTGCTCGCGGCGGTCACGGTCGTGGCGCCGGCGAGCGTGATGTTGTCGTTGGACGTTGTGACGCTGCCGCCGAGGTCGATCGTGCCCGCTCCGCTCTGGGTGAGCGTGCCGCCCAGCGACCAGTCGCCGCCGATGGTGAACGCCCCGCCATTGGTCACGCTCACGTCGCCGTTGGCCGCGGTAGTGACCGCGCCGAGGGAAACGGCGTTGCCCGTCAGGGTGATATCGTTGAGGGCGGTCGTGCCCCCGACGGCGCCCGTGAAGGTGACGTTCCCGCCCGTGCCGGCGTTGACGATGAGGTTGCTGCCCGCGTTGACGGTGGAGTTGAACGCGACCGCCGCACCCGCCGCCGTAGCGCCGCCGTCGGTGGCATCAACGGTCCGGGTCGCGCCCGAGAGCGTGACGGGGCCGGCGAACGTGACGGCGCCGCCCCTGGTGATGACGTCGGCGCCGAGCGTGATCGCGCCGGTCCCGCCGCTGACCGTGAGGGTGACGGCGCCGCCGGTCTGGTTGTTGCCGGTGGTGTCGAGGTCGCCGCTGATCTGGATGCGTCCGTCGCCGGTCGCGGTGCTGTTGGAGTTGTCGTTGGCGGTGAGCGTGATCTGCCCGCCGCGGGTGGTGATGGAGTTGTTGAGGATGATGTCGTCGCCGGCCTGCATGATGATGCCGACGCCGTCGTTGCTCATCGTGATGTTGGTGTTGAGCGTGATGTCGACGTTGGCCTGAAGGATGACGTTGGTGGTGGCATCCTGGATGGTGCCGCGCCCGATGACGAAGTCGGTCGCGCCGCCGTCGGCGAAGTTGATGACGTCCGCCGGATCACCCGAGGGAACGCCCGCGTTCATCTGGTTGTCGTCGGCGCCCGCCCCGGTCTGGATCGTGATGTTGTCCGGGTCCAGAAGCAGGGTGCCGGTGCGGCCATTCGGCGCCCGGGTGTCGACCTTGCCCGTGAACGCGAGGTTGTGCTTGCCGCTGACTTCGACGAACCCGCCGTCACCACCCTGCGCTCCGCCGGTGGCCTTGACCTCGCCGTGGAACCGGGTGATGTCGTCGGCCCACACGATGGCGGTGCCGGCGTTGCCCTTGTCCGTGGCGCTCACGTCGATGCGCGTGCTAGAGCCCACGAACGTGCGGTCCGCGTTCTGCTCGGGACCTCGGCCCTGGTAGTTGCCGCCGATCAGGACCGTCCCGCCGCCTGTAGCGCCGGAGGCGTTGATGGACGCATCGGTCACACCGACCTTCTCACCCAGGATGCGGACCTGTCCGCCCTTGCCCGTGGAGGACGACGCGTCGATCTCGCCGGAGACGTGGACCTCGCCGGCGCCCTGGCCTTCGAGGCGGACGTCCTTTGCCTTGATCCGCCCCGCGTTGCGCACGGCGATCGAGTACATGTCACCGGCGCCCATGCGCACCCTGGCGGCGGCGATGCTGCCCGTGTTCTCCACCCCGGCCCCGGCGGTCGCCTGCGGGGCCGCCGAGCCCTGAATCTTGACGAACAGGTTGCCTGACCGTTCACCGACCATCACGTCCTCGCCCGAGGCCATGACAACGGTGCCCTGGGGGGAGATGATCTGCCCGGCGTTCGCCACACCCGAGCCCGCGAGCGTCACGAAGTCGGCGGTCAGCGTGCCGTAGTTCGACACCTGGCCCGAAAGGTCGCTGAAGCGGTCGATGCCGCGGAGGAAGTCGGCGTTGGAGAGCTTGCCCGCGGCGGCGTACAGCCCGCCCACGTTGACCACCGCGCTCTGCCCGAAGATCACCCCGGCGGGGTTGACCATGTAGACCCGACCGTTGGCGATGAGCGACCCGTCGATCCGGGTCGGTGCGGCGCTGTTGATGCGGTTCAGCACGCGGGAGCTGGCGTTGGGCTGGATGAACCGCACGGACTCGCCGCGGGCGATGTCGAAGCTGCGGTAGTTGATGATGCTGTTGTTCCCGGCGCGGATCAGCGTGTCCGCCCCGTTCCGGCTGATGCTCACCTGGCCCCGCACCACCTGGGCGCCCTCGGGGCCCGCGATGGCCTCGGCGCACACCGAGCCGATCAGCGCGCCCGCCAGGGCGGCGGACCAGCCCATCCCGCGGCCCACGCCCGCGAACCATCCATGCGTGAACGACTGCGCGCGGAGCGCGAGGTTCGCGGCGTTGCCCGTCCTGGCCGACATCGTGTTGCTGCCCATCTCAGACCTCTTTTCCACCCGCTGCCGGGCCTTGCATGTGCGCCGCGGCGGAGCATTCGGTTTCGTTCTCATCCCCGCCCCGCGCTTCCGCGGGGCGCCACACCCGGACAGATCGCTAGTAGAGCACCGTGATCAGGAAGTGAATCTCGTTGTCGCCGGCGTCAACCTCGTTCGCGGGGTCGTCCACATCCTCGAGGGCGAAGCCCCACTCGAGCCTCATCGTGAAGTTCCGCTTCCACTGCAGCTCGGTGCCGATGCCGGCGCCGACCAGCGTGTAGTCCTCTTCACCCGCGAGCTTGTCGTTGACGCGGCTCTGGGCGACATCGAAGAACCCCTTGAGCACCCAGTCCCAATCACCCCGGCCAAAGTCCGACTGGGGCTGCCAGCGGAAGTCCGGGCCGAAGATATTGTTCTTCTTGCCCATGAGGTAGCCGGGTTCCTGCGTCCCGAACGCCCGGGGCACGTGGAAGCGGTACTCGGCGCTGGCGATGATGACGCTGTCGCCCGCGATGACCGACTCCGGATAGCCGCGAACGCTGAACATGCCGCCGGCGATTTCCTCTTCGCTCGCCAGAAGACGGTTGTCGAACCCGTACTGGCCCCGCACCGAGAGCACGATCTCGTGCGCCAGAGACTTGGGTCCCTTGGCCGACGCGTCACCCTTGAAGCCCTTCGGGTTGATCAGCGGCTCGATGAAGAACGACTGGTCCGCGTGGAACTTCAGCACGTGCCACTCGCGGTCGACCGACGGGCGGCCCAGCAGATCGATCTGGACCGGATCGGGCTTGCCCCAGTCCGACGGGTGGTACTCGAACGTCAGGCCCGCGGCGGTGTACGCCGACTCGGTGTCGCGGGTCAGCTCCAGGCCGACGTAGGGAATCCAGAAGACCTCGTCGCCCTCGCCGCCAAAGGGGTTCTCCACGATCTCGTTCTTGCCCCGGATGCCCGCGGTCCCGTCAAGGAACCACTCGCGGCTCTGGAAGAGAATTCCCGTGGCCTCCACGCCGGCGGTCGTGGTCCGGCCGCTGAAGTCCAGCCCGGACTGCCCGACCTCCGAGGCGTCAAACTCGGTGTACGAGGCGTACGGCCGGATGCGGAGCCTGTCCGACAGCAGCGGGAACTCGTAGCTCGCGACGATCGCGTGCGACGCGTCGAAGCCGGCGGTGGTGTAGTCCAGCCGGAGAATGTCGTCGTGCCCCGTGAGCTGGTTGTGAACGAACCCGAAGCGTTCACGCCATTCGTTCGTGGTCTTCGTGCCGGTGTTGCTGATCTGGGCGTAGATCGACCAGGGCTTGCTCTCCTGCACGAGGTAATCCACGACGACCGCCTCGTCCTCTTCGCCGGGCGAGAGGGCGATGTCCACGCGCCGTCCCGGGTGACGGTTGAGGCGGAAGACGTACTCGTCGAGGTAGTCCTTGCGGAGGAGCTCCCCCGCCTGCACGGGCGAGGTGGCGCGGATGCGGGCCTGCACAGGATCGTCGCTGTTGATGCGGAGCGCCGGATTCCCGCCCGTGTATGACTTCAGGCGGTCGCCGGACGAGATCGAGCGAACCTCGCTCGCCTTGCCCGTCCACAGCCGCAGCCGCAGTTCGCTGCGGGCCCCGCCCCTCTTGTCCGCGGCGGTCGCGGGGTCGATGTCTTCCGGGTGGAACTCCACGAAGTGACCGATGAAGCCCCGGCGAGTCAGGCCCCGGGCCAGCGCCTTGGCGACGGCGTTCAGGCCGCTGCGATAAAAGGAACCGCCCGCACCCTCCACGACATCACCGATCCGCATGTCCACCGAGGGCATGCCTTCGCGGGGTTCCGCGTAGCCGCCGGGGGTCACCCCCAGCGTCACTACCTCGTCCGCCAGTGTCTCCAACGGGATGTGCTCGGGGTGCTCGCTGCGATACTCCAATACGAACCGGCTCACGGGGTACCGCTCTCCGTCATACTCCGGATTGATGTCCGGACCCGTCGGGGCCTGGGCGGCAGCGGGTGCCGGGGCCTCGGCCTTGACGGCGGGCGCATCCGGGGCCTTCGGCTTCTCAGCCGGCTGGATCGCGTTCACGTCCAGGGGCGGGGGGTTTTCCTTCGGCTGCGCCACCGCAGGGCCGGCCACGCACAGCGCTCCGACCGCCGTCAACCACCAGCGGTTTCGCAGCCTCGCGACGACGTTCCGCCTGAGGACAGTCGACCCCACCATTCGCTCGTTGTTCATCCCAGTACCTTCTTTCTCAGGCATCACACCCTCGCCCACGTGACTGTCAAGCGGCACGATCACCGGGAGGTCAGGCCCGGCCGACCCCTCCCGAACACCGATCGTGCCCGCTCAGGGCACTGAATAACTCCACCCAACCTAGATCACCGCCGCCCCACCGTCAAGCGGAGCGGATTTCTCTTCTCAAACGCGCACTACTTGCGCTGAAGGTCTGAAAGGTATCCCGACGCCCCCAAGGCCTTTCGGACTCGCTCCGAGGTGCTCGCCGCCGCTGCGGCCTTCGGAGCGCCGAACGCCAGGCGGAATCCGACATCTGAGTATCCTTCTCGCGATTGGGGGGTGATCGGGTAGGGCTGGTCCAGTTTCACGTCTGATGGGGACAGGGCCGAACCGCCGACGATCCTGATTTTCTCTCCCTTGCCAACGGCCGCGTCTACCGCCTCCCGCGTGGCGACCAGGCCATCCCAATCCACCGCCTCGTGGGTCACGTACTCCGCGACGTTGCCGGCCAAGTGCTTGAACCTGCCATCTCCGGTGGACACGGGCGCAAACCAAACCCATCCATCATCAGTACTTACGGCTGCCTGATCGTCCTCCAACGGGCTCTTGCGTGTGACTCCCGCGGGCCAGAAGAGTCCCGCCCCGGGGAACTCCGGCCCGGAGGATGCAAACTGGCGAAGGTGGTCATGCTCCTTCTTCCAAGACAAATCTCGCAAGTTCGTACCTCCCACCGCTCCTCCTGCCGCCGTCCATTCGTCCAGCGTTGGCAGGCGGCACCCAGCGAGTCGAGCGGCCAGCACGGCGGCGTGCGGCGAGAGATATTGCATCGGGTGATCCCTGCTCGGGGGATCGACTTTCAGCCCCGGGGGGTAGTACTCGCGCCCCGCCATCTGCGTCTTGATCCGCACCCACCCCTGTCCCAGGTCACCCGGCCCAGCGGGCGAAGTGACCGCCAGCGCGGAACCCTGCCACACCCAGACTCGCGGCCCCACGCGGGGATCCACCCCGCCCGCGTCTGAGCGGGGCATGATGCTCCGGAACTCTTCGCCCCGCCCACCGACCAGATCAATGAACCCCCCGACCGACATCTCTGTGGTGGACACGAACGAAACGCCCTCGCCCGTCGGCTCGAGGCGGCGGAACTCGACAGGGGTACTCCCGAGCCGATAGACCACCGACTCCGCGTCCGACGAAACCAGCTCGAATCCCGCGCCGCCCGGCCCCAACTTCGCCAGATCGATCTCTCCGGGCGAGTCGAGCAAGTCCTTCATGGCATCGATCAACTGCTTGGCTTCGGCGCGGGAAGCGACCGGAAGCGAGGAAGAAAGGGCCACAAAGCCCTCCATCGCCGCGCGGATGGCATCCACCCGCGCGCGTCCGGGCAGGGCGTCCGCGGCGTCGACCGCCCTCGACAGCCGGCCCTTTGCCAGATTGAACCTGGCCCAGTCCGGCACGCCCTGTTCTGCGGTGTCATCAGCCCCGAGCACACCCCGTGTGTCCAGAGCCGCGTTCACGCCCGCGGCGTCGACGGCTGCCGTCGACACGAAGCGGCTCCACACCTGCGCCCCTGCCTTCCTCGCGCTTGCCTCCAGTTCCGTTCGCCTCTCCGCCGACGGCTCGCGCCCGATGATCGCGAGCATGTCCTCCTTCAGGACCCGGCCCGCGTCGCGTGCGTCTTCCGGCGTCGATGGCCAGCCCGGCACCTCTCCCAGCCTCGCCCAGGCGGTGTTCGCCTCCGAAAGTCCGAGCTTCGCAAGATCCGCCCGTGACTTCCGGATCGTCGCGATCAGCGACCGGGCATCCCCGCCCGCGGCGATGTCCCTGAGCGCGATGCAGCGGGCATCCAGCCCCGCGAGCGCGGCGCTGAACTCGTTCCACGCGGGCATCCCGGGCAACTGCTCGTGGAGGCTCTTGATCGAGTCTCCGCCGGCAGCCGCCTCCGACCACGCGTACCCGCCTGCCAGAAGCTCGCTCAGCCGGCCCGCCTGCGCGAACAGCGATCGCGCACCCTCCGTCCACGCGGAGAGTTCGCGGGCGACCGCCCCGGAGCGGGCGGAGTCGCCGGTCCCGGCGGCCGCCGCGACCTCCTGCATCGCCTTCTCCCGCCTCGCGTCGATGACCGCGGCAAGGGCGGGAGTTTGCACCTCTGCCAGTGTCGGGGCCTTGAGCTCGCCCGACGCCGCGAGCAGTTCCTCCGCCTCCTTCAGGGCCGCCACGACGGCGGCATGACGCGCCCGCGCGTGCTCCCAACCCTTGGTGTGATCGATCGCGCGAAGGCCGGCGCTCCAGGCTCGCTTCAGTGCATCGCTCTTCACCTGGGCCTGCGAGGCTTCCTCATCCAGGAATGCCCGCACGCGCTCGTGGCTGCGGTCAATGTCGCCCTTCAGGGCGGTCATGACAGCTCTGATCTCGCCGTCCACCGAGGCCATATCGCTCACGATGGCGTCCCGCGACGCCGCCGACAGTGCCCGGCCCCGCACGAAGTTGTCGGCCCGGTCCGCGGCCCGGTCGATGCGGGCCTTGACCGCGGGATCGGGCTTCAGGCCCTCAGCGGCGAGCTCGACTTCGAGCGCCGCGAGGAGCGCTCGCGCGCGGGTGACCTGATCGTCGATGTCCCAGCCGGCGCGCGGATCATCGGCGCCATACGACGGCGCCGCCTTCGGCGGTGTCGGCTTCTCGGTTGCCTTCGGCGGGGTGGCCTGAGGCACAGCGTTGCCCTGCGGCCCGGGACTCTCGGGGGCCGGCTCCGGCTTCGGTTCTTCCGACCGGCCCGAGAGCGCGGCCAAGACGCCGGCGCCGATGACTATGGCCGCGATCACACCGCCCGCCGCGATGAGCACCCCTCGCGGGAAGCCCTTGCTCTCTCCGGCGCCCTCCGCGGGCGCACCGCCGGCCATGGCGCCCCTGCGCCCCGGAAGCCTGACGTTGCCGGCGCACCACGCCTTCACTCTCTCCGCGGTCGCGGTCTTGAACGCCGGATCGATGGTGTAGGGCACTTCGGAGGTCAGCGCGAGCCCCTTGTCGCTCGCGCGGACGCAGAAGAACTGCTGCGGGCGCGGGTTGCCCACGATGATGTCCACGAACGCCGCGTCCATGGGCTCGATGACCAGCACGGGAGTGGAATCCGCGATGTCCTGCGCGAGCAGGAGCATCCACGCGCGGGCGGCTTCACCGGCGGGCTGCAGGCAGCGCGGGACGCGGATGTGCTGGGCGCCGGCCTCGCCGACGATCTTTGAGGCGGTGCGCTTGGCGCCGGCACCGCCCTTGAACTCGCCCATCTCGCGGTCGATCTCGTACAGAACGCGGGTCAGCCCGCCACCCGACTCCTCAGGAATGTTCAGACCCGGGCTTGTCAGGAGCGCCTTCAGGACGCCCGCGTCGTCACCCGACTGGCTGACGCCCGAACTCGCGAGCAGCGCCGCCTGATCATCGAGTCCGCGCCGCGCCTCTCCGATCGCGAGCCTTACCAGTTCCGCCGAGTTCGTCTGAACGCACTTGGCCTCCACCTGCTCCAGGCGGGGCAGCACCTGCTGAATGGCCCAGGCATCCGGCACGCCCTCGATCATGGCGCACACGACCATGGGGTACTTGGTGCGACCCTTGCCGTCGCGGCTCGACCACATCCGCCCGATCACCAGCCCCGCGGAACGCCGCCAGTAGAACAGATGCTTGAACGCCGGCAGGCGCTGCTCGTCCGGCAGCTTCTCCCACGCCCCCGAGTCGATGTTCCCCGCGAGGCCCTCGGCGTAGAGCTCCCTCTTGATCCGGACCAGATCCTCGTGATCAAGCCCGATTTCCTCGATGTGATCGTCCCAGCCCGGGTGCTTCCCGAAGGCTGCCAGGTGCACGCGCGCGTTCCGAACAGGCCCTTCCTTGCCCACTCCGATAGTCCTTTCTATCCCCGCTCACTGCCCGGGCCACGTGGTGACGCTGGGCCAGTCGGCCCGCGCCGGCACGTCCGGCTCGATCTTGATCGTCAGCCACAGGTACATCGTGTTGTTGGACGCCATCACCCGCCACACACCGGGCCCGATCCGATCGCTCTGCTCCTGCTTGAGCATTGCACCCAGCAGGCTCCAGTGCTCGGGGAGCACGATCCGCTCGTCCGGGGCTCGGTCCGAGCGCCCGGGATCATCCCGGAACAGGCCGATCGAGCTGGACTGCACCGGCAGCGTCATGACCAGGTCTTTGGCCTTGTCAGCCGGGATGGTCGAGGCACTGAAGATGTTGAACGCCTCGCCGACCTTCTTGTCATTCACGTACAGGGCCGCGAACTTGTAGCCACTCTCGAACGCGGGTGTCTTGCCCCCGGCCCCCTGGGGCGGTGCATCGGAAAGCAGGTTGAGACTCAGCCGAACGGGATCCTTGCCCGCAACCGAGTCAAGAACCCTCTGGAGGCGGGTGAACCAGGTCTGCCGCTCCGCGGTGGCCTTGATGAAGTTCGCGCCGAACAGCCTCGAAAGCAGGTCGTTCACTCGCGGGTCCATGCCCGCGGATGGCTTGACAGCGGTGCCGGTGCCTCCGCTCCCACTGGCGACCTTGGTGGCGGCGGCGGCGACGGCGCGGAGTTCGTCCGGGGTCAGGTCGCCCATCGACGCCGGCCCGAAGCAGAGCGGTGCCTTGTTCGAAGACATGAGCAGGTTCTGGGCGCGGGCCACATCGCCCTGTGTCGCCTCGGTGAGCAGCTCGATGCCGCGGAGCACCACACCGTCCCAGTAGGCGACTCCCTTGCCGTACTGCGCGAAGTACTCCGCCTGAGCATCGCCGGCGTTGTACGAGGCGCGGAGAAGCCCGACGGCACCTTCAGGACCCCCCTGCACGCCGGCCAGCCGCCGCCAGTTGCGGAGCGAATCACGGATCGCGCCTTCGCGGCTGAAGGCCTCCGTCGCCAGCCCGGCGAAGGCCTTGGAGACATCCGCCTTGTGGTCGGCCAGCGCCGCGGGCGCCATGAGCACGCCGGGGATCGCGTCCAGAGCCGCGGTGGTCGCGTCCTGGAGTTGCTTCAGGTCCGCGATGTTGTCGGGGATCATGTCGTCGATCTGCGCGGCGAAGTCGGCCCACGTGTTGGCACTCACCTGCGTCGCGTCCGTCGCCTGACGACGCCAGTACCGCGCGTACTCCACCACGTAGTCCTCCGTCACACGGCCCGCGGCGAGGTAGCCCCCGCCCCGGAGCGCTTCCGCGTCCATGACTTGGCGCTCCGCGCCGGACGCGGGTTCGATGAGCGTCCGAACCCGGGCCCAGTCACCCATGACCTCGCGTCCGGCCTCGACGGAGTACACCCGATCAAACTCCCCGCCGTCCTTCATCTCCGTGAGCAGCAGCCTCGGCCGCTCGGCGCGGCGGGCGCCTCCATCGATCTTCGCGTCGGCCAGGGTCTTCACGCGCTCGCGAAGGGCGGGCACGTCCTTCGGCCAGTCCGCGATTGCCTGCCGGATCGCCTCGTAGACGCGGCGTGCGCCCGCGATTTCCGACACCCGCCGCGCGAGGCGCTCCGCTTCGTCCCGGTCGGTGGTCAGTGACGCCACCTGGTCCGGCGCCAGACCCTTCAAGCCGCCCTGTGAGGGCGTCCACGAGAGCCAGGCCTGCGCCTGCTCACCCACCCGCCTCGGGCCGGCGTCGATCTGATCGATCTTTGCCGTGACAGACTTCACCTCTCCCACGGGCTGCGCCGCCGCCGCCAGTTCCGCCGCGCCCAGCTCGTAGAGCGCGTAGCGGGCGGCGTAGGCGCGGGCGTCGACCTGGGCCGCGGTGCGCCCCGGCACCGCGAGAGGCGCCGATCGCTGCATGTCCGCCCGCACGGTCTCGAGCGAGGTCTTCACCGCCGCTACGACGGTCTTGCGGTGCTCGACCAGCTTGGTGAGGAGCGACCTGAGCTCCTCCGGCGTGCGCTCGTTGAACGCCTTCTCCGCGAGCTCCGCCGCCTTGCCCTCAAGGCCGGTGTCGAGTCCCTTGGGCAACTGCTGGATGAGCTGATCGAAGAACGAACCGGCCTCGCGCTCCCACTGCTCGCCCGCGGCCGTCAGCGCGTCCAGCGGGTTGTCGGCCTTTGAGCCGAGGCGAGTGACGGCCTGATCGATCTTGGCTTTGGCGTCGGCGAGACGTTTGAACTGCGCGCTCGCATCCTTGGCGAACGTGTCGTACTGCTCGACGGTGCGGGGCAGGCTCGAAGCCCCGCTCGCGCCCGCCCGCAGCATCGGGTGTGCGCGGAGCTGCGCCTCCGCGGCCGCAAACTCCGCGAGACCGCTCTGGAGCATGAGCAGGGCGCCCATGTCACCGGTGGGTGATCCCCCGGTCCTCATCCGCTCGGCGAGGTTGGCCGCGGCCCGCTCGTTTGCACGACGGTTCGTCTCGTCCTTGCCGCCAAGCAATGACGACATCTCGATCGCCCCGAGCCCGTTGGGGTACGCACGCTTCACGGCCTCGCGGATCTTGCTGCGGTCGCCGGCGTAGCCCTTGGCCTCGTCCGCCGCCGGGCCCAGCACGTACCGGAAGAGCGCATCCACGTCGATCGCAGGAATGTCGCCCCGCTCGGCGGGGAGTCGGGCTTCCTTGGCCGCATCCTTGAGCTCGGCGAGGCTCGGCCCCTCATCGAACGCGGGCTTGGACTTGTAGGAATACGTCTGCACGCGGATGAGTTGGGCGAGCGCCGCCACCGCATCCGGCCCCCAGTCCTTCTCCTGCTCCAATCGGCTGCGGGCGGCCTCCAGCAGCGGGCTCACGGTGGTCTGCTCGATGACCCGGCGGTGCGCCGCTTCCTGCGAATCCAGGAACGAGTTGCGGAAGCCCAGCATCGGTGCCGCGGGCCGCGCGATCAACGGCGGATCGATCGCCTTGTACGAGCCGGTCTCGACGATCAACTCCACCGGATTCACGATGTCCGAGCCGAGCACGTCAAGGTTCGTGAAGTCCTTGCGGCCCTGGTAGACCCAGCCCGTGCCGCCCGCCTCCGAGGAACGACCGATCAGGCTCGTCTCCTTCGGGTCAAGGGGGGTGACATCGCGTTCCGGGTCGCCCACCATGGCGCCGCGCACCGCGGCCCATGTCTTGCTCGGGGGGCCCAGGGACGCGTTGAACTGGAAATACCCCAGAACCGTGAGCCCCCCCAGCACCACCGCCGTCGCGATCGCGCCGCCCACGAGCATCGTCCGCTGCTTCGCCAGCGCCTTGCTGACGTTGGTCGCGCGGGTGACAAGGCCCTTCTCCTTGAACACCTTCGACATGAAGAGGTCTCGAAGGAAGTACGACTTCTCGCGGTCCCAGTCGCGGCTGCCCGGGATGGACTCCACGTCCACGCCCAGCGCCTGCGCGAGGGAAACGTCCAGTGCCTGCCCCTCCCGCATCGAACTCGTGAAGTAGATGCCCCGCAGGAACAGCGGCTTGGGGCTCCATTCTCCCGCGACAAAGATCATCTCGAGGTAGCGGCGCAGGCGCGGGGCGATCCGCACCAGGTTGTCGGGCAGCTCGAACATCTCGTCGATCTGGTCCGTGCGGCGCGCGTTCGCATCCGTGGTGTGCACGGGATTCTGGATCAGGCCCATGCGGCGCTTCATCAGCTTCTGACGCACGGACTCCAGGTGCTTGTCGACCTGGTCGGGCTTGAAGGCCTCGTCGAGAGGCGAGGGGTTGCTCCATCCGAGGATCTGATGCTGAAGGTTGGGGTCGCCGATGTGCTCGAAGAACTCCCTGAACCCCACGATCTTGTCGCACTTGGTCACGACCACGGTCACGGGGAAGCGCACGTCCAGCGTCCGCTGCACCACGTCAAGCTGACGGGCGATGGCCCCCGCGGTCTGCTCGATCTTCTCCGCGCCGTCCTTCAGCAGGCTCTCGCTGGAGATGACCAGCAGAAGCCCGTTCACCGGGCAGTTGGGCCTCGCGCTCTTCAGCAGCTTCAGGAACTCGCGCCACTCCGATCCGCCCCCCTCGTCGGCGCCCTCCATGAACATCCGCCCGGCGGTGTCGATGACGACGGCGTGGTTCGTAAACCACCAGTGCATGTTGAGCGTGCCGCCGGAGCCCTGCAGCGGGTCCTGCAGCCCCGGGGGAAAGCCTACGTTCGAGTGACGCAGCGCCTCGGTCTTGCCGGAGCCGGGCGGGCCCACCAGCAGGTACCAGGGGAGGCTGTACAGGTCCTTGCCGGCCTGCTTGAACGTCGTCACGCCCTCCTCGAACTTCCGCCGCAGATCGTCCATGCGGGCCTTGAGGGCGGGGTCCGCGGCTCCGCGGGCGCCCTTGCTCAGCATGCTCGCGAACGGGCCGCTCTTGGCCTTGTCGCGGAGCATCAGCACGAGCTTGAAGAGCGCCAGCAGCACCACCACCGCCACGATGCCGATCGTGACGTAGAGGAAGAAGCTCTGGTACGGCCCGGGAACCGCGGCGAGCACGAACGACGTCAGGCTCGCGCCCGACGCGAGCATCACCACGGCCTGCACCGGCCTTGGGAGGTTGGCAAAGCTGCCCAGCATCCGAACACTCCTTCTCTGTCCGACACCCGCTCGGTCTACCTCTGCGTCCGCCCGATCACCCGCCCGTGCGCTCCCCGGCCTTCTGCACCTGCTCGAGCGAGGTCGTCAGACGCCTGCTCGAGTCCTGGAAGAGCTTCACGTACGACACCAGCAGCACGCCCACCATCACCACCAGCACGATCAGCATCCCCACGATGCTCCGGTTCGGGGGCTGCGTGAGGTTGCGGGTGTCGACGTTCTCGTACGCGTCGGGGCACATGCGCCCGGCCTGGTCCGCGTCGATCATCCCGCGCAGCCTCGCGGAAATTTCCAGCATCTTCCGGCGGATGTAGTCCGGCTGCCCCGTGTACAGCCCTGTGAAGCCGAGCCCGATGCACACGTAGAACACCCCCAGCCTCTGGGTCGCGCTGTCGGAAGGATCCTTCAGTGTTTCCTCCAGCAGATCCCAGAACTTCTCCTCAAAGCCCAGTTCGCCCCGCTCATGACTCAGGGGCTTCCACCCCGGGGGCAGCTTGCTGTTGAGGATCATCGAGTCCGCGAAGAAGACCAGCACCTGCTCCACCTCGGCGTATGCACCCGAGAGCGGCCCCGCCGCGTCCGCCCTCGACTTCATGTCCGCGAAGATCGCCTTCAGCTCGGCCCGCACCGTCCCGTAGTCCACGCGACCGCCCTTGCGGCCCACCCGGTTCAGGCGGCAGACGTACTGGAACACCGGCTCGCAGATTTCGACAAGGGTCATTCGTTTCTCCCGCCCGGCTTCCGGGCCTGGTTGGCGTCAGGGCACGGTCATGTAGAGACTCAGGTCCTGGTAGTCCAGGGGCTCAAGCTCGGGCCAACGGATCGCCAGCGCCTTCTCGCCCGCCGCCCGCTCCCACATCTTCTGGCTCTGCGCCATCTCCACACGGAAGTAGTGCAGATCGTTCGCGCTGGGCAGCTCCAGGGGCGGGTGCCGGTCCTCGACCAGCTTCATGCCGTAGATGTTCAGCTTCACCATGCTCTTGGGCATGAGCTTGAACTTGTCCTGGTCCTCGACGAGCTTCGCGAGCACCGCAGCGTCCGTCTTGGTCTTGATGCCCAGGAAGTACGCGTTGGGCTGCGTGAGGTGCTCCTCGGTGAGCGCACACGAGATCGCCGCTCCGTCCTTGGTGAAGGGGATCGACAGGAACCGCTTCTGCACGTCGCCCCTGAGCAGGGGCCGGATGCGCTTGTCCATCTCCATGAACACGGCGCCCGGGTTGTCGTGGTCGTACTTCGGCCCCTCGAAGGGATCCCGGTCGGGGGTGAGGGCCGCGAGCTCCGCTTGCAGCTCTCGCAGCGCCAGGTACGCGTCGAAGGGGCTCATCGTTCCAGCGACGCCCACCCCGCCGCTCACCAGCGGCGCGAGCGTCGCCGCGAACCGGTTCAGCGTCCGAAGCCTCATCACCATCAGCAACTGCGGGCCCTTGATGTTCTCGGGCACCCACCCGCCGCGGGTCATCTGATTCACCAGTTCCTTGCGGCTGGCGTCGACGGCGTTGGCCAGATCCCTGACGATGTTCCGAAGCGTCGGGTTGCCCCCCAGCACCATGCACGGCGGAATGAACGACGGATCGGGCCTCGGGAGCGTCTGCTCCTCAGCCGAGTGCATGATCCGCATCAGGGGCAGAACTTCGAGATCGCTGAGGTCCTCGCCCTCCACCACCAGTCTGGCGTTGAGACGACGGACCATCATGGCCTGGGAGTTCTCGCCCGTGTTCTCGTCCGGCCTCTGAATCTCCGCGACCCGGTACAGCCGCTTGACCTTGGCCTCATCCTGCAGGGCCCGCCGCGCGGCCCCCCCGGGAGCCCCAAGGCCGCCGCCACCTGAATCAACCGTGTTCGCCCGCGTGGACTGCCACACCGGCACGGCCAGGCCGACGAGGAACGACCCCGACGACGCCTGGAACACCCGCTTGATGTCCAACGCGGGCAGGTCGGCGTTGCCCGGAACATCGATCTCCAGCCCGCTGGGCATGACGGCGCGGAGGCGATCGACGCGGATGAGCATGTTCTCCAGCGCGTCGGTGGAGATGCGGAGCTCGATCACGCCGTACGGGAACGCCCACGACAGTCTTCGCTCTCGCCACGACCCCTCCAGGAGGTCCCTGTGCATGGTCTGCAGGTGGTGGGGCTGAAGGAAGAGCCCTTCGTGCCAGTGAACATGTCCGATGCTTGACATGGCAAAGTCCTTCTAGTCGTCGCCGCGCGGGCGGTTCGACGGGTATGACTCGGGTGCGAACCAGGCGTCGTTCAGGCCTGGCTCACTTGATGACCTGACTCAGACCCGCATCGACGTCCTTGGCGATGACGGACTTGAGCCTCTTCTCCAACGACGCCGCATCCACTCCTTCCATCTGCCTGACGTACTGCTTCCAGCAGAGCACGTCCTTGCTTGTCATCAGCGTGCCCGGGCCCGCAGCCTTGGAGATCTCGTCGACCGAGAAGCGGGAGATGTGGTCGCGGGAGAACTGCTTGCCCGCGTCGGACACGCCCTTGAGGAGCAGGGACACCAGGCTGCGAAGATTGAACACCCCCTTGGCCACCGCCTCCCGATTGACCTTCTCGTCGCCCGCCATGAACTTGCCCAGGTCCCTGTTCAGGGTCTGATAGACCTGGTTCTTCGCGTCCGGGGCGATGTCCTTCCAGAACATGCACGCGTAGGGCTCGAGCTTGAGCACGAACTCCGCGAGGACCGCCGCCAGCTCCACCGCGCGGGCGGCGTCGATGGGCGCGTCCGCCGGCATCCCGAGCTGCTTCCGGAGATCCGCCGCTCCCGACGCGCTCACCGTCCCGCTCGGCCCGGCGGGCGCGGGAGCAGCGGCGGCCGCCGTGGGCCGTGCCAGAAGCCCCGCGACGCTGAGTCTGGCCGCGATCTGCTGCTTCTCCGCCTCTCCAAGGCCCTTGGTAACCTCGATCAGTTTTTCGGCGAGTGACTTGGGGTCCTTGGGCTCTGTCGCCACCTGCGCCGGTGCTGGCGCCGCCCGCGTTGCCACCGGCACCTGGTCACGGTCGTTCGCAGACCACAGCGGGAACTGGCGCACGAGTTCCTGCAGGAAGGGCTCCCGCGCGGCGGGTTGCAGCGAGGAAAGCGCCCGCTGTACCTCGTCCCGAAGTTGCTCGCCCCTCATGTCCCCCGTCTGGTCGGATAGCTCCGCGTAGAGCACGCGCAGCCGGTTGGCCAGCGTCATCGCTTTGCGGCCCGTCTCGCTCGTTGGCTCGATCAACCCGCCTCCTCCCACGCAATGCCCACGCCACAACCCCGCCCCCGACGGGACGCCTTGCGGTACAGAGTACCCATCTTACCGGACGGACGCCCGCCCCAGCAACACCGTCCGAACCGCGTCGGCGGATTCGTCCGACAACCGCCCCGCACAGTCGCGCTCGGCGGTGCCGCCCACCCGGCTCGAGCCCCGCCTCGGAGAGGCTCCTCCGGATGCCTCCCCGGACCGTCGATGAGTCCACCTCACGAGGAGGACTCGCCGATGACACATCGCGCCCGTACGTTCACCCTTGGAGCAGGCCTTGCGCTCCTCTGCCTCACCGGGACCGGCTGCTCCCGCGGTTCGGGGTTTGGCATCTTCACGTTCGGGCACCGCGAGGGCGGGAACATCGCCGCCAGCGACAGCCTGGGCGCGGCGCTCGCGTCGCAATCCCAGACCACAAGAGCCGTTGCGGCTCGGAACAACAACGCCGCCACCTCCACCGCGTCCGCTCCGTCCAACTCCGACCACTAGCCCCGTCACCCGCCCGCGCGGGTGAGATAGGGGGTATCCGTCGTCAGAATCCGGCGCAGCTTCTCCGTGAGTCGACCGCCCCCGCCCCCGCCGGCGCTCGCCGTGAACGCGAGCCGAAACCCGACATCGGACCAGTACGCGCTGACGCTCTTCACGCCGTAGGGCGTCGTCGGTGAGACCGCGCCCGGCGAGAGCGCCGACGCGCCCACCACGCGGACGTCGGCGGACTTGACCGCGGCCTTGATCGCCCCGAGCAACCCTTCCTTCGGGGGCACGGGCGCTCGTGCGTACGCCGCTTCGTTCGCCAGCACGATCTCGGCCACGTTTCCTTCCAAGTTCTCGAACGTCGTCGTGCCCTCCGTCACCGGCTGGAACCACAGCGCGGAGTCCGACTGCGAAATGGCCGGATCGCCGTCCGCAGCGGCGGGTGTCGTGGCGGCGTCCGGCGGCACGAAGATGTCCGCCCCGGGCCATGGCAAGTTGTTCTGAAGGCTCATCCGGTCCCGCTCCGGAGCCGCCTCAAGCTGCGCGCGCAGGTGCGCGTGCTGCCCCTGCCACACCGTGTCACGCCGGTTCGCCGTGCCGCCCCCGAGCCGCGCGGCCTGCGCCCACTCCTCTGCGGTGGGCACCCGGCACCCCATCAGCGCCGCCATGAAGAGCGCACCATCGGTCGATACGTAGTTCACGGGACTCGCGGCCGTTGGCGGCGCGGGCTCCCTCCCCTGCGGATACAACGCGACCTGCGGCCCGTTCGCCGCGTTGATGTCGCCGGGGAGCACCCGGAACCAGCCCCGGCCATTGAGGTCCCCCCCGCTCGCCGGCTGGCTGACGCCCATCGCCAGGCCCGCGTCATCCCAGACCCAGGCGCGCGGGCCCTTCCGCTGGTCATTCTTGGGGAGCATGGTGAGCTTGCCCCGCACGTCCTGCCACGCCCCCGCGGTCTGCATGACGGTTTGGAACAGCCCGACGCTCACCTCGCTGGTGCAGACAAAGCTCGCGGGCTCCTCGCTCTCGCCCACTCGCTGGAACCGCAGACGGTGCCCGCCCAGGCTGTACTCCGCCCACAGCCCGTTGTCCTCGTCCTGGGCCTCCATCTTCCATCGCGCCGCCACGCCGGGGGTCGCGGGCCCAACCTCCTCGAAGTTCGAGAACTTTCCCGCGAGATACGGGGCCAGCTTGCGCTTGTTCGTGAACAGGTCCTGAACGTCGGCCCGGCCAGCCACACCCAACGACTGCGCCACACCCTGCAGCCCCGCGGCCAGTTGCTGCAACCTGGCGATCTGCTGGTTGCGGTCCGGGACCGAGGCGACGCTGTCGAGGCTCGCCAGCAGCTTCCACCGCTCCCTGTTGAACTTCGCGAAGGGCTCCAGGCGCGCGTCCAGGTCCTGCTCGCTGAGGCCATAGGACTCCGAGGCCCTGAACGCGGCATCGACCGCTGCGGCATCCCCGCCGGCCTTCTCGTGCACGAAGGTGAACCAAGCACCACGCAGCGCCTCGATGACTTCACCCGCGAGCGCCTCGCCCCGTGCCTTGTCACCCAGGCCGCGAAGTGCGGGAAGAAGCTGCTGGTTCACCAGGGCCGGGGCCTCGACGATCTGCGAGGCGTCCGCCGGGTAGTCCGCCTTCCTCAAGGTGCGCCAGTACGTGATCGCCTCCGCGGCGCGAGCGGGATCCCCGCCGATGTCCTTGAGACCCGCGACCGCGGGCGCCACGCCCGTGGCGCTGTCCGCGGTGCGCAACCGCCGGGCACGCTCCACCACCACCTCCACCGCGGCCTCGATGTCTCCCAGCCGGGGCGAGGCCTCGATGGCCTCCAGCAAAGCCTTGACGCTCGCGCCGTCCGTGCGCTCGTCGTAGCCGCTGGCCCGCGACAGGAGTTGCTCGATGCGGCCGGCCTGGGTGAGGAGCGTCCTGATTTCTTCCGCAAGAGCGACGAGCGCCGCCTTCTCCTTCGTGGCGAGCGAGAGGTCCGCCTCGGAGTTGGGGATGCCGCCCCGATCCTCCACCGGCCTCACCGCCGCCTCGATCGCGCGCTCCCGAGCCTGGCTGAAGTAGCGCCCCGCGGGGTCCAGTCGCACCTGAGAGCCCGGCGGCAGCGCCACCTGGAGTTCGACCGCGAGTTCGCGGTCCACGGCGCCGATCCAGGCCTGGATAGCGTCGGCCCTGGCTTTCGCTTCCGTCCACGTCGGGTCCGTCCGTTTGACCGCGGAGATCGCCACCGCGAACGCCTCGCGCAGCCTGTCCGACGCGGACACCTTGTCCCGGTCGCGCGAACGGGCGTCGAGATAGCTCTTCACGCGGTCGCGGCTGTCGCGCAGCATCTTCTCCGCCGCCTGCGTCACCTGCCCCACTTCGGTCGCCAGGCTCTGCACGTCCGAGCGGATGCGGGCCCGCGATTCACGCGCGGTCTTGATGGCCTCCGAGTCCCCGCCCGCCGCAACGGTCGGCCACTCCTGCGCCCGCACCGCGTCCAGCTTCTGGATCATCGCCGTCGCCTGGTCCGTCAGGCTCGTGACAGACCCTCGCAGCGTCTCGTCCGGAGCGGCGGCGAGCTCCGCGCCGAGCTCGGTCGTCATCGCCGCAATCTGCGCCTTCAGGCGGCTCTCTCGTTCCGACAGCCACTGTTGACGATCGGGCCGCCTCGGGTCCACCTCTTCGCTGCAGTCGCCGACCTCGATTTTCAGACCCTGCGCCGCGGCCTTGATCGCGCCGACCTCTGCCTCTGCTTCCTCGATCTGCTTCGCGAGCGCCGCCCGTTCCGCAAGGACTGTCTCGCCCTCGCCCTGGGGCCACGCCGCCGCCGCCAGCACCGGCAGTCCCTCCACCGACTTGGCGAGCCGGCGCCCGAGCTCGTCCGATCGCGCGAGCTGGTCGTCGGTCATGCAGGGCCGCACGGTGAGCATGGTGCTCTCGGCGTCCTGGAGTACCTTCTGCGTGCTCGCCTGCCACTCCTGGGGGCTCGGCTCCCGCGGGTCGGCCCCGGGCCGGCGCTTGGGCTGATCATCGCCCATGAGCAGGTACGCCGCCACACCCCCGCCCACCAGCAGCACGCCCACAACGGACGCGATGAGCGGCACCGGGCTCTTCTTCCGCACCATCTTCGCGCGAAGGCACGCCTCGAGCTGATCGCGCACCTGCGCGAGCGTTGGCGGCGGGGTCCCCGCCTGCACGTTCAGTAGCGCCTCGCACACCCGGCGAAGCTCCTCGCCCGGGCCGGGAGAACCGAGCCGGGACCACTCCGGGCCCACCTGCACCGCGCCGGCGCCGGGCGCGGGCCGCCCGGTCACAAGACGGTGAATAAGCCCCGCGAGCGCCCGCGCGTCGTCCCGGGCCGAATCCGAGCCGATGGACTCCGGCGGCGCCGGATCGGCGAGCGCGACGGTTGCCCCTGAAAGGTCGCCGTCGTCTCCGAGCTTCAGAAGTACGTTCGTCGCCTTGAGGTTGCCGTGGCCCCGGCCGGCACCGGCCTGCACTCTCTCCAGCCCCTCCGTGATCCCGGAAACCAGGCGGACCACCGCCTTGGCGCCGGAGATCGGGTCCTCCTCCGCGAGCCCCGCGATGCTCCGGGCCTCGATCACCCGCTCCAGCGTGCTCGGGTACCACTCGGTGACGTAGTACGCGTGCGTCGGCAGCCGACCAACGTCGCTGATCGGCGCCCAGCCCTCACCCGAGAGGCCGCGTTGGAACTCTGCGGCGGCCAGGAACCGGGCGGCCCGCTTCTCCACCACCTGCTCGTCGGCGAGCATGTCCTGGGTGAGGCAGGTCTTGACGACCAGTGGGCCCGGGCCCTCGGTCCCGGCAGGGCGTGCGCGCCACACGGCGTAGGGCCCGCTCGAGCCAAACTCGTCGTAGGCCTCAACTCTTCCGAAGTTCGGCATGTTTTCCTGCGGGAACGTCCGGGTTAGGCCGGTTCTACTTCTGGAGCTTCATGGGCGTGGGGCACTCCACCCCACTGGACTTGACCTCGAAGTTGATCTGCCCGACGTCCCACTTGTCGTTGGTCAAGGGGATGACCTTCCTCCGACCGTCAAAGCCCCCGGGAGAGGCCTTCATGCTGCGGGCGGTGGCGAAGACCACGAGGTCCTTGTAGCCGCGCTCCTCCCACTTCTTCCAGATGGGGTCGCTCTTGGAGATCACGACGGCGCCCTCCGCCCCCGGCCCGAAGGCGAGTGACTTGGTATACGGGGCGCAGGACGCCCGCTGCTTGTCCTCGCCGGAGAACCAGTTGTCCACCGGGTAGCTGCGGACCATTTCGTCAGTCTCGTTGATGGCCACCACGTCGACTTCGACCGGGGGCATCTTGCCGGAGGAGTCCCGGAGGCTTGCGTCCGGCGTGATCACCAGGTCGCCCTTCCAGCCCCGCACGGTCTGCTGGCAGCCTGTCGCCAGAACCGCAGTCGCCGCCGCCACCACCGTCATCACCACGCGAGTCAGCATGTTCATGGAGAACCCCTTCTTGATGAGTCTCACGCCCCGTCCTTCGGCGGCGTGGATTGCCTTTCTTCCAACCCTGTCCCTACCTCGACCGCTACCGATTCGACTGGAGACACGCCTGCACCACTCCCCGCACCTCTGAGTTCAGCCCGTAGTCGCTCACGATCAATGTTCGGCACGCGGTCAGCAGAGCGTACAGGTCATCGATCAACCCGTCAAAGACCCTGTGGAGGCCGCCTTGGGGGGCGTCGCCGAAATCCTTGCACCGGCTGTCGGGCCCGAGGCCCGTAAAGCACCGAACAATCGCCGCCAGAACCCCGTGCCACAACGCGGGGGGGATGACCTCCGCCGCGTCGCCAGCCGCGACTCCCGGCAAGAGCACCTGCGGCCCGAGCGACTCGCCCCACCTCTTCTCGGTGGCAAACAGCCTCCCGATCCGCGCTTCCAGCGTCTCCCCGCTGTCCGCGGTCTTCGCGGCGGCCCCAGCCAGGCTCAGCAGTTCGTCCAGCGCGACGGGCAGAGGCGTCCCCGGACCCGAGAGCAGTGTCCGCACCCCCAGCACACCCAGCGCATACAGGTCGCACGGCGAAGACAGCAGCGGAACAATCTCGAACGTCACATCCGGGATCGGCACGCCCAGCGCCTGCCTGAGGCGGGCCTGCATGTCCTCGGAGAACTGCTGCGGAATCGTCCGCAGGCGCACCTCACCGGGCACCATGGATCCCTTGGCATCCACGGTGGCGTACAGGTCAACACGCGAGGACCCTACCGAGCAGCGAAGCCAGACGAGGTCGTGCCTGCCCGGGATCACCCGGTCCTGCGTGGAGAGCGTGCCCTCCAGGATCACACCGCCCGCGTCACCGGCGACGACGTTCCTCAGCCTCAACCAACCCCGTCCTGTGCCGGCCACCGACACCGCCGCGGGCGAGTAGATGGACAGGCCGGAACCCTTGCCGGCGACGAAGTACCGCGCGGTGGTGGACGGGATCGCAAGCTCCACACCCTCTCCGGGCTCCACCAGCGAGACCCGCGTCGTCCACCACAGGGGCACGGCCCCGGCGCCGTCGGCGAAAGACACCCGGAAACTGCGGCCCGTCACGTTGAGCATCGGCGCGAGCGTCTCGCCCACGTGCGCCCTGACCGCCGCCGCCGCCTGCGCGAAGAGGGCGAGCCGCACGTGAAGGGACTCGACGAGCCTCGCGGGAGCGCCCGCCGCGGAGAGCATGAGCCATCCCCCCGCGGGGTTGAGACTCCCTGAGACCCCCCTCGCCGCCGCCGCGGCCACCTGCAGCACGTTGTCCGCGGGGCCGGCCTCGCCATCGACCCCCGAGAGCGCATCCACGACCTGCTCATATCCAAACGGCGCAAACGGTTGCACCATCATCAGACCGCCGCCGGCGTTCAAGGCCTCGCACCCCGCAGGGGCGCCGAGCGACCTGGCGTCGGCGAGGTCCGCCGGAAGCAGCGGCGTCTCGTCTCCCAGCGCGGGCTGAAAGAGATGCCGACCCAGCGTCGAGCCGTAGGCCGGGGTCTGCTTGCGGGCGAGAAGCCCGTCGTCCGTGCACAGGGCCCACGCCACGCCCTGCGCATCTCTCGCGGCGACGGGCGCGAGCCCCTTGACGTCGATGAGCACGGGGGCGGGGTGCTGGCCTTCGAAACCGGTGGCGACCAGCCCGCCCGACTTCGCCAGCAGCTCGCACCGCTTCGCCCACCTGGAATCCAGCACGGCGTTGTTCAGCGCCTCCCGGTACGAAACCGTGGCCTGCGCAAGGCCGGAAATGTCCTGCACCCAGAGTTCGAGCCACTCCCGCACGCGGCCCGCCCTGTCCACGGCACAGCCGAGGTAGACCCTCGCGTCGAGCGTTTCCCGGAGCACGATGAAACGCCCCTCGCCCGGGCGGGGCTCACGCCTCACCACGACGCTCAGGCGAAGCGTGCCGGTTTCGTGCGGAAAGAGCGGCGCCGCCCCGAGTCCCGCGGGCATTTCCCGGGGCAGGGGCGAGAAGACGAACGAGTTACTCAGGCCTGTGCTCACGTCCCCACGCTCCACGACTTCAGCGACCCGCCATCCGCGACGGACGAGTCTAGCAGTTCTCTCCCGGCCGCACACGCCAAGGGGCCCTACCCGTGACCCAGATAGGCCTTCCTCACCTCGTCGGTTCGGGCCAGTTCCTTCGCGTCTCCTGACATCACAACCCGCCCGACCTCCAGCACGTACGCGCGGTTCGCCACCTGCAGCGCCATGTGCGCGTTCTGCTCCACCAGCAGGATCGTCGTCCCCGCCGCGTTGATCTCGCGGATGATCCTGAAGATCAACTGCACGATCTGCGGCGCCAGCCCCAGGCTCGGTTCATCCAGCAGCAGCAGCCTGGGCCTTGCCAGCAGCGCCCGAGCCATCGCGAGCATCTGCTGCTCTCCGCCTGAGAGCGTCCCCGCGCTCTGCTTCAGCCGCTCCCGCAGCCTGGGGAACAGATCCAACGCCTTCTCCCGGTCCACTCGGATCTGCGCGTGCTCGGAGCTCTTCCGTGCGTACGCCCCCAGGTCCAGGTTCTCGGATACCGTCATGTTCGGAAAGACCCCACGGCCCTCCGGCGATTGCGCGAGACCAAGCCTCACGATCTCGTGGGGTGGCACGCCCCGCAGCGAGCGGCCTTCGTACACAATGTCCCCGGAGCCGGGCCTCACCAGCCCGGAGATGGCGCGAAGCGTGGTCGACTTGCCCGCGCCGTTGCACCCGATGAGCGTCACGATCTCCCCTTGGGCAACACTCAGGCTCACGCCGTGCAGGGCCTTGATGGCCCCATACGCCACGGAGATGTCCCGCACCTCAAGCATGGCCCGCCTCCGGAGTCGCTTCGCCCAGGTACGCCTCGATGACCCGCGGGTTCGACTGCACTTCCGCCGGCGTCCCCTCCGCGATGACCTGCCCGTAGTCCAGGACCGTGATCCGCTCGCAGACATCCATCACCAGCCCCATGTCGTGCTCGATCAGCAGGATCGTGACCTTGAACTCCTGCCTCACGCGACGGATGAGCTGCCTCAGCTCCACCTTCTCCTGCGGGTTCATCCCCGCGGCCGGTTCGTCCAAGAGCAGCACCGCCGGCCCCGTCGCCAGCGCCCGGGCAATCTCCAGCCGCCTCTGGTCGCCATAGGGCAGGTTTCTCGCCTCCTCGCTCTCGCGGTCCGCGAGGTCAAAGAGGCGCAGCAGTTCGCGGGCCCGCTCGGTCATCGCCCTCTCCTGCCCGCGCGCGAACATCGACCCCAGCACCGCCCCGGTCATCGTCCCGCCGGCGCGGAGGTGGCAGGCGAGCCTCACGTTGTCCAGCACGGAGAGCTGCCCGAACAGCCGGATGTTCTGGAACGTCCGGGCCATGCCCGCTTCGGCGATGGCGCAGGGACGCAGCCCGACCAGGTCCACGCCGCCAAGGCGCACCGTGCCCGCGTCCGGCCGGTACACGCCCGTCAGCAGGTTGAAGACGGTCGTCTTGCCGGCGCCGTTGGGCCCGATGAGGCCCTTGAGCCCGCCGCGGGAGAGTGAGAGCGAAAAGTCCTGCACGGCCTTCAGCCCGCCGAAGGACTTGGAGACCCCGCGTACCTCGAGGATGGCGTCCGTCTCGGTCACGGGTTGCCGCCCTTCCCGCCCGTCAGACGCTTCAGCCTGGACGCGAGCGACGTCCACAACGAGCGGTCCCACAGCTCCGCGACACCCAGCAGCCCCTTGGGCCGGAAGATCATCATCAGGATCAGCGCGAGCGCGTAAATCACGAGCCGGTACTGGGACAGGTTCACGGGACCCACGTGCCTGCCCCGCAGCCATTCGGGGAGGAGGGTCACCACCATCGCCGCGAGTGCGGCTCCGCTGACCGAGCCCAGCCCGCCCAGCACGACCATGATGATGATGTCGAAGCTCTTGAGGAAGCCCGCCGCCTCCGCCGACAGCCCCACGCCCAGCGTGTGAGCGAACAGCCCGCCCGCGATGCCCGCAAAGAACGCGGAGATCACGAAGGCCCAGACCTTGTACCGAGTGGTGTTGACGCCCATGGCCTCCGCGGCGATCTCGTCCTCCCTGATCGACAGGAACGCACGCCCGTAGGTGCTCCGCTTGAGCCGGTACGCGACCAGGATCGTGATCCCCGCGATCAGCCAGACCCAGAACAGGCTCGTGTACTTCGGGATGCCGGTGAACCCGAGCGCGCCCCCCACGGACGTCGCGAGCTTCCATGTTGGCACCCGGGCCGCCTCAGCCGCCGTCCGGATCACGGGACCGGTCTGCTGGATGCAGACGCGCACGATCTCACCGAATCCGAGTGTGACGATGGCAAGGTAGTCCCCGCGGAGCCGCAGGCTGGGAAGCCCGACGATCAGGCCCAGCAGCGCCGCCGTCAGCCCGCCGACCAGCAGCGCACCCACAAAGAGCAGATCCCCGCTGCCGATGAGCGGGAGCGTCGAGGGGTCCACGCTCATGGGCCGCCCGGACAGCACTCCGCCGTTCGTCACCGCGGACCCCCAGATCTTGAGCGATCCGTAGTAGGTCACCGCACCGGAGGCGTATCCCCCGACGGCGAGAAACCCGGCGTGACCCATCGAGAACTGGCCCGTGAACCCGTTCACGATCGTGAGCGACACCGCCAGGATCACCGCGACGCCGATGTCGAGCACCAGCTTCGCGGCGTAGTCACCCAGGAGGGGCCGGACCGCCAGTTGCAGCGCCACCGCCAGCACGAGGCACACCGCCAGCGGCGCAACGCCCCGAGTGAGCGCGAGGCCCATGCCGGGCGCCAGCGCCCGTGACCGCTCCCGGAGTTGTGCCGCCGAGGTGTTCACGCTAAACCTTTTCCACGACCGCCTTGCCCAGGATGCCGCCGGGCCTCAGGAGGAGCACGGCGATGAGCAGGCCAAAGACATACACGTCGGTCATGCTCGACCAGAGATACGCCGCCCCGAACATCTCGAGCAGCCCGATCGCAAGCCCGCCCAGCATGGCGCCGCGGACATTCCCGATGCCCCCGACGACCGCCGCGACAAAGGCCTTGAGTCCGAGGAGCGTCCAGCTTGTGTCGGCGGTCTGCTTGATCTGGCTGTACTTGAGCGCCCACAGGAACCCGCCCGCCGCGGCCAGCGCCGACCCGATGACGAACGTCGTGCTGATGACGCGGTTGACCGGGATGCCCATGAGCGAGGCGGTCGTGGTGCTGTGGCTGACCGCCCGCATGCCGCGCCCGATCTTGGTGTGGAAGACCAGCCACTCCAGGCCCACCATGAGCACGAGCGCGGTGCCCACGCCCGCGACGTCGAGCAGCGTGAAGTTCACCCGCCCGATGCTGAACAAGGTCGCGTCGTGGACCAGCGCGGGGATGTTCGCGGGGCGCGTGCCGAACATCCACTCCTGCTGACCCATGTTCTGCAGGAACAGCGAGACACCGATGGCCGTGATGAGCACGTTGAGCCTCGGGGCGCCGCGGATGGGCTTGTACGCGAGCCTCTCGATGCAGAAGCCGACCAGCGCGCACGCCGCCATCGCGAGGATCAGCACGACGGCGCCGGCCCACCAGGGCGGGGCCGTCCAGCCGGTGGCGGCCTCGAGCTTCCTCGCGAAGACCAGCGAGAGCCACGCCCCGAGAACCACCACATCGCTGTGCGCGAAGTTGATGAACTTGAGGATGCCGTACACCATCGTGTAGCCCAGCGCGATGAGCGCATAGAGGCTGCCGATGGCGATGCCGTCCTTCAACGTCTGGAGCAGTTGGTCCATGCGCGCCGCGTGAAGAGTGTCTTACTTGGGCTCGATGGACGCACGGAACACCCACTGCCCGCCGCGGCGCTCCACCATCACCACGTTCTTCACGGCATCGCGGTGGTCGTTGAGCGTGATGGCGCCCGTGACGCCCTTGAAGCCCTTTGTCTGGCCGATGGCGTCTCGCAGGTCGGTGCCCGAAAGGCTCTTGGCCCGCCCCATGGCCTCGAAGAGCAGCCGGGCGCCGTCGTAGCCCAGCGCCGCGAGCCCGTCGGGCACGCCGCCGAAATCCGCCTTGTACTTGCTCACGAACGCCTGGATCTCCGCCGTCGGCTGGTCGGGGGCGTAGTGGTTGGAGTAGAAGCACCCTTCGATGGCCTCGCCCGCGTTCTTGCCCAGCTCCTCGCTGTCCCAGCCGTCGCCGCCGAGCAGGGGCATCTTCATGCCGAGCTTGCGGCTCTGCAGCGCGATGTTCGTGACGTCGCTGTAGTACCCGGGGATGAAGATCGCGTCCGGCGTGCTCTCGCGGATGCGCGTGAGCTGGGCGTTGAAGTCGCTCGCCCCCTGCGTGTAGGCCTGCTCGCTGACGATCTCGCCGCCCGCCGCCTTGAACGCCTTGTTGAACTCGTCCTTCAGGCCCACCGAATAGGCCGACGCCTGGTCGAACAGCACCGCCACCTTCGCCGCCTTCAGCTCGCCCCTGGCGAACTTCGCGCACGCCTCGCCCTGGAAGGGGTCGATGAAGCACACGCGGAAGATCATGTCCCCGACCCTCGTCACGTCGGGGTTCGTCGAGCTCGGGGTGATCATCGGCACGCCGTATTCCTGGCAGACCGGAGCGCCCTGCAGCGAGACGCTGGACGCGACCTCACCCAACACGCACACCACCTTGTCCTTGGTGATGAGCTTGGTCACCACCGTGCCCGCCTTCTCCGGCTTGCCCTCGGTGTCCTCGCTCACCAGACGGATCGTGTACTTCTTCCCGGCGACGGTCACGCCCCCCGCGGCGTTCACTTCCTTCACCGCCAGCTTGATGCCGTTGTCCGTGCTCTTGCCGAACGTCGCCTGAGCGCCGGTCAGCGACCCATAGTGCCCGATGGTGATCTCGCCGGGCGCCGAGGCCGCCGGCGTGCCGCCGCCGCCCGCCGGTGCCGGCGCGGGCGACTTCTTCTCGCAGGCGCCCAGCAGCGCCATCGCTCCGATCACCGAAATCGCCGACCACAGGCGGATGGTCCCAGTCATGGATGGTTTCCTTGCGCGAAGGTGCGGTCCGATCCGAATACCCCCGGCTGAAACTCCGGGCGGCCCCCCTCCGGGGTGAGAAGGAAGATTACCACACCCGAGCCCCGGCGTTCCACGCCTTCCGCCACGAACTTGCACCCGGCTTCGCCCCGCCCGACGCCTCGGGGGTAGGCTTGCCCGTGACCCCCACGGCTGAACTGCTCATCCCGGAGGTAGAGGAGCTGGTCCGCTCACAGCGGTTCGGCGAGCTCCGCGAGGCACTGCACGCGGTGCACCCCGCCGACGTCGCGGACGTCGTCACCGGGCTGAAGCCCCGCGACGCCGCCGTCTGCTTCCGCTTCCTCCAGCGCGACGACGCCGCCGCCGTCTTCTCCTACCTCTCCCCGGAGGCCCAGGAAGACCTCATCGTTCAGCTCGGCAACGAGGAGGCTTCCCGCGTCATCGAGGCCATGACCCCCGACGACCGCGCGCACCTCCTCGACGAAGTCCCCGAGGACGTCTGCCAGCGCCTTGTCGCCTCCCTCAGCCCGGAGTCCCGAAAGGTCACACAGGCGATCCTGGGCTATCCGCCACGCAGCGTCGGACGCCTCATGACGCCGGACTACGTCCGCCTCCGGCCCGATTGGACCGTCGCGGAGGCGCTCGACCACATCCGCCGTTACGGCCGGGACGCCGAGACCATCAACGTCGTCTACGTCATCGACAACGAAGGCCGCCTCATCGACGACATGCGCCTTCGATCCCTCCTCCTCGCTCCCCCGGGGGCCCGCATCGAGGACCTGATGAACCGCAGCTTTGTCACGCTGCGGGGCGATCAGCCCCAGGAGGACGCCGTCGCGCTCATGGCCCGCTACGACCGCAACGCGCTCCCCGTCGTCGACAGCCGCGGCGCGCTCGTCGGCATCGTGACCTCCGATGACGTCGCCGATGTCGCCCAGAAGGAAGCGACCGAAGATATCCAGAAACTCGGCGGCGTCGCAGCCCTCGACGAGCCCTACATGCAGGCCGGGCACCTGGAGATGTTCAAGAAGCGGGGTGTTTGGCTCGCCGCACTCTTCATCGGCCAGACCATCACCATCATCGTGCTGGGCGGCTTCCAGAAGCAACTCGACAAGGCCGCGGTGCTCGTCATGTTCCTGCCACTGGTCATCTCCTGCGGCGGAAACTCCGGGTCGCAGGCCGCCACACTTGTCACCCGTGCTCTCGGGCTCGGGGAGATCACCCCCCGGGACTGGTGGCGCATCGTCCGAAAGGAGCTCGTCTCCGGCGTACTGCTCGGAGGCACGCTGGCGCTCCTTGGATGGCTCTGCGTCGAGTTCTTTACCTTCGTGGGGCACGCCCGCGCGGAGAGCCCGGGAGATCCCCAATGGGCCCAGTGGCTTGCGCTCAGCGTCGCCGGGTCGATCTTTAGCGTCGTCATGTGGGGCATCCTGCTCGGGTCCACCCTCCCGCTCCTCATGCGCAGGACCGGCATCGACCCCGCCACAGCCAGCAGCCCCATGGTCGCCACACTCATGGACGCCAGCGGTACTCTCATCTACCTCGGGATGGCGATCCTCATCCTCAGCGGCGTGCTCGTCTGACCCCTCGCGTTCCTTGACTCCAGTTGCCGACGTCAGTATCTTCTTTCATGGCCGGGACCCGTTCGAGATCGGCAGGTGGTTGGGCGGGCCTCAGCGTGGCAGGCCTGGCCCTCGCGATCCTCGCCGGTCTGTTCCTGGGCCTGAGCCTCAGCACCTTCGACTACGCAGAGGGCACGAGCTATCTCTCCAACGACCCCAAGGCGTGCGTGAACTGCCACATCATGCGGGATCAGTACGACGGGTGGCAGAAGGGGAGCCACCACGCCCGGGCAACCTGCAACGACTGCCACGTTCCCGTGGACCCGCTCGGGAAATACGCCGTCAAGGCCGAGCATGGCTTCAGGCACAGCAAGGGCTTCACGCTCCAGGATTTCCACGAACCGATCCGCATCACGCCGGGCAGCCTCGATGTCGTGCAGAACAACTGCGTCCGCTGCCATGAGCCCATGGTGGAGCAGATCACGTCCCACGGCATTGCACGGGGAGAGCCCGCCAACTGCGTTCATTGTCACGCCGATGTCGGGCATGGCCCGAGGAAGTAGCGCCGACTCATGACTTCACCCGCCAAGCGTCCCTGGGGCCTCTACTGGTTCACGATGATCGTCGTCGCCGGCGCCACGGTGGGCGTCATGCTCCTCCGCGAGAACATCTCCCAGCGCAAGAAGGAGGCAAAGCAGACCGCCTTCGCCCTCACCGAACTCAAGGAAACCACCATCGACGCCAAGGAGTGGGGCAAGAACTTCCCCAGGCAGTACGACAGCTACCTTCGCACCGTCGACACCCAGCGCACCAAGCACGGCGGGAGCGAGGCCTTCCAGCACCTCGACGACGACCCCGTGTGGCGCACCATCTTCAAGGGCTACGCATTCGCCATCGACTACCGCGAGGAGCGGGGCCACGCCTACATGCTCAGCGACCAGCGGGACACCGAGCGCGTGAAGCAGAAGCCCCAGCCCGGCGCGTGCCTCCATTGCCACGCCAGCAATGTCGTCGCCTACCGCGAGCAGGGCATCAAGGCCGGCGCGCCGGGCACCCTCGACGACCCCGCCACCAGCGCCCTCGGCATGGAGCAGATTCAGAAGGGCTTCGAGCAGGTGTGCGCCATGCCCTACGCCGAGGCCACCAAGCTCGTCGAGCATCCCGTCACCTGCCTCGACTGCCACGACCCGTCGACGATGGCCCTCCGGGTCACCCGGCCGGGGTTCATGAACGGCATCCGTGCGCTCGCCGCCTCCAACGAGCCCGTGCCGCACCTCCCGAGCGTGGAACGCTGGCGCACCGGTCCCAGGAGCCGTCCGTACGACCCGAACCTGGACGCCAGCCGTCAGGAAATGCGCAGCATGGCGTGCGCCCAGTGCCACGTCGAGTACTACTTCGCGGGGGAGAAGAAGCTCGTGACGTTCCCCTGGCACAAGGGCCTGAAGGTCGAGCAGATCGAGGCGTACTACGACGAGGTGAAGTGGACGGACTTCAAGCACGCCGACAGCGGCGCCTCCGCGCTCAAGGCGCAGCACCCGGAGTTCGAGCTCTGGAGCCAGGGCATTCACGCACGCTCCGGCGTCTCCTGCGCGGACTGCCACATGCCGTACAAACGGGACGGTGCGATCAAGATCAGCGACCACCATGTCCGCAGCCCGATGCTGAACGTGGCCCACGCCTGCCAGACCTGCCACAACTACACGGAGACGGAGATCAAGGGCCGCGTCGAGGCCATCCAGGACCGCACCAAGGGCCTGCTCGACCGGGGCGAGCAGGCGGTCTTCTCGCTCATCAACTCCATCGCCGAGGCGAAGAAGAACGGCGCCACCGACGAACAACTCGCCCGCCCCCGCGACTTCCAGCGCAAGGCGCAGTGGCGGCTGGACTTCATCTCCGCCGAGAACTCCATGGGGTTCCACGCCCCGCAGGAGTCGGCCCGCATCCTCGCGGAAGCCGTGGACATGGCCCGCCAGGGCGAGATCGAGCTCCTCAAGGCCATCGCGAAGCCCTAGACGCCGGCGAGCCGATGCCAGAGCGCCGCGCCGATCGACGCCAGCACAAAGAGCACCCCCGCCGCCTGCGTGGGCCAGTCCCGCGTCGCCAGTTCCGTCGGGTCGTCGTACTCGCCCCGCTCAAGCAGCACGATGCAGCGGAGCAGCGCGTAGGTCGCCGGGATGAGCGTCGCCCACAGCACGTTCACGTCGCCCCCGGGTGACCAGAGCCTCACCACGGCGCCCGCGTCGGCCCGGCCCACGATGTACGCGGCGTAGGTCACCAGCGTTGCCACCGCCGTCACCACCACAAGCATCCGCAGCAGATCGTCCGTGTACGACTTCTGGACGCTGCGCGCCGCCCCCGCGCCATCGCCCAGGCTCCGCCGCTCTCCCAGCCGCTTGCCCAGCGCCAGGAACATCGAGAAGAACAACGTCACGTTGAGCAGCCACGTGCTCGGCGCGATCCCCGCCGCGGCGCACCCTCCCGCCACCCTCAGAACAAAGCCCAGCGACAGGCTCATCACGTCCACGATCACCACGTGCTTCAGCCGCAGCGAGTACGCCACCACGTTCACGACGTACGCCCCGACCAGCACGCCCAGCACCCACCCGCCCGAGGCGAGGGCGAGCCCCGCGGCACACGCCAGCAACACCGCGGCGAACACCGCCGCCTGGCCCGCCGTCACCTCTCCACGCGCAATGGGCCTCAGCCTCTTGCGCGGGTGGTTCCGATCCAGCGGCGCGTCCGCCAGGTCGTTCACGACATAGCACGCGGACGACGCCAGCGCGAACGCGCCGGACGCCAGCAGCGCGTCCACCGCCAGGTCCGTCCACTCGCCCCGGTACTCGCGCAGCCCGTACAGCGGCCCGAGCAGCACGAAGATGCTCTTGGCCCACTGGTGCGGACGCGCAAGCTTCACCAGCGCGAGGGGCAGAGGCCGGCGCGGCGGGTCCTGGGTTGTCGATGCCTGGTTCATGCGGACCGGAACACTCCTACGCCCCACGGGCCGCCGACGTTCGCGGGGCCCGCCGGCGGCATCCATCGACCAAGCGCCGGGGGGCGGGTCACAGAAGGGTCCGAAAACCCGCCTCGTCTACTGCTGAATGGCCCGGAACACGATGATCGCCAGCGTGAGCACCGATGCGTTGTGCAGCCCGTGCGCCACCATGGGCCCGATCAGGCTTCCGCGCCACTCCCGAGTCAGCGCAAAGATGAACCCGAGCGTGATCACGGGCATCAGCAGGAAGAACGCGTACCCGTGCATGACACCGAAGACCACCGCAGAGATCAGCGCCGCCCACACCACGCCCGTGCCCGTCCGAAGCGCCCGGTAGAGCGCCCCGCGGAACAGAGACTCCTCCACCAGCGGTGCCCAGATCGTCGCAAGCGAGAAGAGAAGCACGAGCTTCCACCCGGACACCGACGAGATCATCTCCGCGACCCGGTTCGGGGGCGGGCCCGCCTCCGGCCGGTTGAACACCGCCGACATCACCAGCTGGTACACCAGCATCAGCACCACCGACACCGCCATCGAGAACACCAGCAGGGGCAGGCCCGCGAGATACGCGTACATCCCCGCCCCGATCTCCTGCATCACACCCTGTCCGCTGTGCCAGCCGATCCGTGCCCGAAGGTCCGCGAACGACACCCGCCTCAGCAGCGGCCACAGCGGCACCACGACCAGCGCCCACTGCGCCAGGAGCCCCGCGGCGTCGATCCACTCCGGCGGCTCGGGCATCGACGCCACCACCGCGGTAAACCCGATCTTCATCACCACCAGGAAGAGCATCACGAACACCGCCACGGTCTCGACGAACACGCTCCCCCCCGCCGCCGGCGGGACGAACACCGGCCTGAACCGCCCCTTCGAGAGACCCAGGATCGCGAGGACGCAGATCACGCACCCCGCCACAAACACAACCCCCGCGACCGCCATCCCGGCGAGCACGGTCGTGACGATCGTGACGCCGCCCCGCAGCAGCGCCGCACGCGCGGGATCGCTCTCCTTCAGCCCGTGCGTCATCGCCAGCTCCGCGAACCAGCCGTGCCGGGCCTTCAAGCCGGCTCGCTCTTCCTCGCTCAGCGACGACGGCCCCTCCGTGACCATGCGGCGGACCAGCTCAATCTCCGCGAGCAGCACCTCCGATGGCTCCTCCGCCTTCTGCTCCTGCTTCTGCAGCTTGTCGAGCAACCTCCGGGCTTCCTTCTCACCCGCGAGGTCCCACGCCACGATCGCGGCCCGCAACTGTTCGAGCGGTTCCTTCGCCGCGTCACGCACGTTGCCCAGGTACGCGGTCCGGGTCTCGGTGCTCCCGATGCCGGGCACGTACGCCACCTTCACCATCGCCTTCGCCACAAGCGTGAACTCGTCGGATCCGGGGGCCGAGATCTCACTCACCTTCTCCGCCGCCGGCGCGGGGGCGAAGAGCTCCGACTGGTTTACCACCACCGTGCCCAGCACCAGCACGATCAGGACGACCCACGCGATGATCGCCATGGTGCGTGAGCCGGGGTCCGCGGATGATCGCTGTTCCTCGCGTCGGTCGTCGGTGGGCGCGTTGGGCATGGCCACAATCATCGGCCCGTCGCCCCTCCGGCGTCCGACAGGGCCCCAAAATGCACCCGCGGGGGTGTTCCGCCCCCAGCCCCGGTACCATCCCGGCTCATGCCCTCCGTCGTGATCGAAGGTTGGCGGTTCCTCCCTCACTCCTACTCGCTGTGGGCGATGTACCTCGCCCTGGAACTCAGCCATCGGCCCGGCCTGAACGTCTATTTCCTCGACGCGCCCGTGCCCGACGCCCGCTGGACTCCGGACCGCGGTGTCCTCCCCGCCGACCAGGCCGCCCGCATCGCTTCCATCCCCACGCCCCCGCCGGACTTCCGCCCGGACCTCCTCGCCCGCATCGTCTTCCCCTACGACTTCTCCCCAAGCCCCGCGGCTCGAACCCTGGTCTTCGGAACGGCCGAGTACGGCATCGTGCCCAACAACTTCGTCAAGGGCGCGACCCCCATCGCCAAGGCCGTCGCAGACTCCGGACACACCGCCGTCACCTGCACCAAGTGGTCCCAGCAGGGCTTCCTCCGCAGCGGCGTGAAGGCAAAGCAGATGGCCATGGTCATCTGCGGCGTTGATCCACAGGTCTTCTCGCCCGCGACCGCCGACGCCCGGGCCGCTGCCCGCGCTCGCCTGGGCTGGACCGACAGATTCGTCCTCTTCCACAACAGTTCGCTGGGGTGGAACAAGAACGTCGAGGCCATGCTCGAGGCCATGCTCGTCCTCGCCGACGAGATCCCGAGCCTCACCCTCGCCATCAAGGGCATGGACGCGCTCTACACCTCCTCCCAGGTCGTGGAACGCGTCTGCGGCGGGCTGCCGCCCGACCTCCGCCAGCGCCTCCTTTCACGAGTCCAGTACATCGGCGCCTCACTCGGCATGGCCCAGGTCGCGGAGCTCTATCAGGCCTCGGACGCCTACGTCTGCCCCTACCTCGCCGAGGGATTCAACATGCCCGCGCTTGAAGCCGCGGCATGCGGCGTGCCCGTCATCTGTACCTCCGGTGGGTCGTCGGACGACTTCATGACCGGCGAGTTCGCCCTCAAGATCGCCAGCCGCACGCAGGTCCACCGTGAGTCCGGCGGCATGGTGCTGCAACCCAGCTTCGAGAACTACGTCTCACACATCCGACGCATCGTGAAGGACGACACGTTCCGCCTCAAGGCCAGGGCCGCCGGCCCCGCCTTCGTCGCGAAGGGTTGGACCTGGCGTCACGCCGCCGAGCAACTCCTCCGAGCCGGCAATCTGGTGACGACATGACAAACGCACAGCCGCAGGTGGACACTTCCAAGGTGTCGGACCGCCGCCGACTGCGATTCACGACACTCGCCGACCTGCGGGCCGACCTTGCAACGCTCGAGCGCGGCGAGATCGCGGGATCGCTGCGAGCCAGCGGCAACTGGACCCCGGGCCAGATCTTCTCCCACCTCGCCGCGTTCATCGAGTTTGCGTACGACGGCTACCCGCCCGAACTCAGCAATCCGCCCTGGTTCATCAAGGCCCTCCTCCGCCTGCGCAAGCGAGCCATGCTCGCCGGGGGCCTCCCCGCGGGCGTCAAGATCCCCGGCATCAGGGGCGGCACCGTCGGCGCCGACCAGGCGCCCTTCCCGGCGGCGCTCGCACGCCTGAGACGGGCCCTTGACCGCCTCGAGCAGACCGCGCCGTCGGTCCCGAACCCGGTCTTCGGCCCCCTGGCCCACAGCGAGTGGATCACCCTCCACCTCCGTCACGCCGAGTTGCACCTCGGGTTTCTCCGCCCGTCCTGATCCGGAGTCACGTCCATGGCCCGCGAGTTCCTGCCCGCCGCCGACCGCGATGTCCCCGCGCTCGTTTCGCTGATCACCGATGCCTTCGCCGGCCCCGCCGACGCCGCCGAGGCGTGGGTCCGCACCCACTCGCTCTCCAGCGTCCGCGTGGTGCGAGACGAAGACCGCCCCATCTCGTGCGCCATCCGCATCCCGATGGCGCAGCACTTCGGCGGGAGACCCGTGCCCATGGTCGGGATCGCGGGCGTCGCTGTCAGCCCCGTGCACCGCGGCGCCGGGCTGGCCCGCGACATGATGGCCCGCGTCATCTCCGAGCTCGCGGCGGAGGGCGCCGCGCTCTCCACGCTCTACGCCTCCACACGCCCCTTGTACCGACAGGTCGGCTACGAGGCGGCGGGCTGCCGGTTCTCGCACCGTCTCCCCGTCGCACGGCTGGCCCGGCTTCCCGGCTCCGCCCCCGTCTCGCCCCTCTCCGACGCGGACTTGCCTCTGGCCCGGGCCTGTTACGAACGCGCCGCCCCGGCTCAACAGGGATCTCTCCTCCGCGGCGAATACTGCTGGTCTCGCATCTGGAAGAACCGGGATGACGTCTTTCGTGGCTTCGGCGTGCGCGCGGGCGGGGAGCTCGAGGGCTACGTCGCGCTCCGCCAGCAGCGCAAGCCCGAGACGGGCCACCACGACCTGGTGCTGAACGACTTCGTGGCCACCACGCCCGCCGCGGTCGCGGCGCTCTCCACGTTCCTCGCGGGCTTCGCAACCATGGCCGACGACGTGGTCTTCCATGCCGGAGCGTCGCACCCGCTCTCGCTCCTCATGCCCCACCACCACGGCGGAGTGACGCTCCACGAGCCCTGGATGCTCCGCGTCTGCCACGTGCCCCGTGCCCTGGAGGCCCGCGGATACCCCGCGGGCATCTCCGCGACGCTCGCTCTGGACATCCGCGACGAGGTCGTGCCTTCCAACGCCGGCCAGTGGACCCTCACCGTCCGGGACGGTACCGCCAAGGTGGCTCGCGGCGCCTCCGGCCCGGCGCTCTCCCTGGACATCCGCGGCCTCGCGGCGATCTACACGTCGTTCCTCTCTCCGACGCAGGCTCAGCTCGCCGGACTTGTCCAAGGCAACAACGACCTGCTGGCGCAGGCCGGGGCAATCTTCGCCGGGCCGGCGCCCTCGATGAGTGACTTCTTCTGACGCGGCCTCTTGTATCGCCAGGGCGCCGGATCAGCGGGGCTCGAAGATCGGCAGCCGCGAGAACACCTGCCCGACCGCGCGCTGCGTGTCGCGCCGGACGAGTTCCATCTCGCTCTCCAACGGGCGCCCCGCGCGTGAGGCGACCGCGGAGGCGTGGGCGGCGGCCCGCGATCCCGGCGTCTCGACGCTCCCCGCCGGCTCGATGACCAAGGGCCGCTCGGGAGCCAGGGAGACAGACACGGGCGCGGAGGTCGGCACGGGCGACCTGTGCCCGATGACGTAACTGAACGCGCCGACCGCGGCGACCGCCACCGCCGCCGCCACGAGCCCGCCCCAACGCGTCTGGCGAAGCCACGGGAGTTCGAGCGGAATCGGCGTCTGCGTCGATTCGTCGATTGATCGCTCGATCGCCGCCGCCGCTTCCGGCGAAGGATCCACCCATGGCGGCGCGGTCCGCGAGAGCAACCTCTCCACTTCCGCATGCCGCACGCGCGAATGCGAGCCTCTGTGCTTCCTGCCCATTACATGCCCCCAGCGAGCGCCGCGGCGACCCGCGGCGCTACATCCACGTTCTCCTGATCTGGCGCGGGCAGACGCTCCGCGAGCGCCTGCCTGGCACGGAACAGACACACCCGCACCGCCACCTGAGACTTGTTCATCACCATCGCGATTTCGGCGATCGCGAGTTCTTCCACGTACCTGAGCCAGATCGCCTCGTGCTGCTCGGGCGTCAGGCACGCCGCCGCCAACGCCCAGATTCCGCCACGCGAGCGCCGCTCAGACGCCGGGCGTTCGCTCAGTCCCTCCACGACGCTCCCTCCCACCGGGTCGCGGCTGCGCCGGTGGTGCGTGATCGCGAGCCGGGAGCCGATCGTGAACAGCCACGTCGAGAACCGCCACGTGGGGTTGTACGAACGGATGCGGTTCCACGCGCGGACGAACGTCTCCTGCGTCAGATCCTCCGCGTCGTGCCGAGAACGGACCCGACGGAGCAGGAAGTTGAACAACCTCGCGTGGTATCGCTCGACCAGTTCACCAAAGCAGCGGCGCGCCATCACATCCCCGGACGCCGCTCGCACCGCGAGCTGCTCGGACGTGGCCCCCGCGACCTCGGTCAGGTCGGCCGTGATCCCCGCCACCGTCTGTCGAGATGCTGCCGCCACTCAACTCCCTTCACCCACTTCAGATGCTACCGCCTCCCGCGGCGTTCGCAACCCGTTCAGAAACTGTACGACCACCTCGACTTTCGGTTCCGTCGTCAACCGAAGTTGCGAGCCCTCACGCTCAATCCGCACGCTCCGCGCAAGCGACGCCGCCGGGGCCAGTTCCGATCTCTCCCGCGCCTGCAACGCCACCGATGCAAACATGCCCCTAATAACTGCTTCGCAGTCCTGTGCGGTTTCCTCGTTCTCGGCCCACAGCCTCAGATTCAGGTACAGGTCTTCGCCATCCTCAGGGTGGGAAAGCTCGGCTTGGCCCACATCCAAGACCATCTCCTCCGCCGCCCTGAAAATCATCGCCTCGGTTGCGAACGGGGCACCGCCACCGGCAGGACCCGCGGGCGCGAGGCCAAGTCTGTCCTTTGCGAGGTCGCGCCCCACAGTGGCGGCGCGCCCAACCGCCGCAAACACAAACGACGCCGCGCGAGGCTCCGCGTTCAGAGGGTGGGCCCACGCGACCCCGCTGGGGGGCGAATCCAACACCGCACACGCCCGCAGCAATGCCTCCTTCGACTCGCACAGCACCACACGATTGCGTCCGCGTTCCGCACCCGGCCTCACCGCGGCATAGGTCATCTCGCCTCGGAGCACCCAGGACAGGTACGCCACGCCGCCTTCCGTGCCCGACCGAAGGTCCAGCACCCCCGCGTGCGTGAGGTGTTCCCCCAGTTCACCGGCTCTGGGTGTCGTCTCCAGCACCGTGACGGTGCCCCCGGAACCAACGCCATAGGACGTCAGCCCCAGCAGATCCCGGTCCACCCGCAGGCCGAAGAGGGCCTCGATCCTCGCCGCGGCCCGGGCCACCGGCCCGTCCCGATCCGCGAGCATCGCCCGGCCCACCTCCGACGCCGTCAGTAACTCGCTGTTGACGTGCACCACCCAGTGCGCAGACCGATCCACGCAGCCGCGATCCAGGGGTCCCGCCCACGCGGCGTGCGACCCTCCCGGCGTGCCCACAGCCACGGTCACACCGGCCATCACGATGCCCGCCCGCAATCCTCGCACTGGGCCCCCAATCTCGTTCTTCGAGTCCGCACCCGGACCCGTAGTCTACCTACGCCCGCTCAGCCGCGGGCGTTACCCGCCCCACCCCCGCTTGATAGCCTGTGGACATGAACCTCCATTCTCGCCACCAGATCGCGCCCGACTCCGATGTCAGGCTCGACGATCTCGACCCCGGAGCCACCCCGGGGGCCACCCGCGAAGAGGGCGAGCAAGCTCTTCCCGATCTCAATGAGAAGCTGGGCAGGCTGGTCCAGGAACTCTGGGCCGACCAACGCTTCGCCCTCCTCGTGGTCCTTCAGGGCATGGATGCCTCGGGCAAGGACGGCACCGTCCGCAAGGTCTTCTCCGGGGTCAACCCGCTCGGCTGCCGCGTGTTCTCCTTCAAGCGTCCGACACCGGAGGAGTCCGGCCACGACTTCCTCTGGCGCGTGCACGCGCGATGCCCGCGTCGTGGAGAAGTCGTGGTCTTCAACCGCTCCCATTACGAGGACGTCGGCATCGTCCGGGTGCACGACCTGGTGCCCCGGAAAGTCTGGTCCGCCAGATTCGAGCAGATCAATGACTTTGAGAAGCTGCTGCACGCCTCCGGCACGCGCATCCTCAAGTTCTTCCTGCACATCTCGCGGGCCGAGCAGAAGCAGCGCCTCCTCGAGCGCATCCACGACCCGCTCAAGGCGTGGAAGATGGAGCTGGGTGACATCGAGGAGCGCGCCCACTGGCCGGCCTACATGAAGGCGTACTCGGAGGCAATCTCCCGCTGCTCCACGCGGCACGCCCCGTGGTACATCGTCCCGGCCGACAAGAAGTGGTACCGAAACCTGATCGTGGCCCAGGCCATCATCCACGAACTCCAATCGCTCCAACTCCGGCCCCCGCCGCCTCACTTCGACCCCGCCGCGGTTCGGGTGCCCGACTAGCGACGGGTCGACCCGTCCCATCGCGTCGCCAGCGTGTGCGGCACATGCAGAAGGTCCAGCACCTTCCCCACGACGAAGTCCACCAAGTCCTCAACGCGCGTCGGTCCGAGGTAGAACCCCGGGTTGGGTGAGCACAGCGTCGCGCCCGCCAGCGCCAGCGTCTCCATGTTCCGAATGTCGATCAGGCTCAGGGGCATCTCCCTGTGGCAGATGATCAGGGGCCGGCGCTCCTTCAGCGTGACCGCCGCGGCCCGGCACAGGAGGTTGCTCCCGCTCCCGGTCGCGATGGCGCCAAGCGACGCGGACGAACACGGGAGCACGACCATCCCCGAATGCAGAAAGCTCCCGCTGGCGATCACCGCCCCCACGTCTTTGTTCGGGTGTACGACCAGCGTTCCGGGGCCCGTGGGTGAGGCACAACACAGCCTCTCGCGACTGAGCGACTCGATCCCGGCCTCCTCCGCGAGCAGCCGCCGGCCATAGTCCGTCACCACCAGGTGCACCTCGTGCCCACCCGCGAGCAGCAACTCCAGAAACCTCAGGGTGTAGCACGCCCCCGACGCCCCCGACACCCCAAGCACAAACCGCTTCTGGACACCTTGCATGTCGGATCGTATCTCCCGCGTCGGGGATGGCCGCTTTCGGCCCCTCGGCTACAGTCCCGCGCTATGAAGCACGCCCTCCAGACACCCCGCGTCCTGCGCCTCGCGACGATCCTGTCCCTGGCGCTCCTCCCGGCCGCATGCCAGCAGTACGTCTCTTCCCCGGGCATCCCCACCTCTCGCGGCATCCCCGAGAGCCCCAACCAGCCCGCCGCCGCCACCGCCATGGTGCGCAGCATCCAGTACGTCGCCAACCGCTACCCGCCCGGCTCGCTCAACTTCGAAGCCGCCAGCGCCAAGGACCAGGCCAGCACCCTCGTCCCCTATGCCTGTGTCGTGAACCTCCCCCGGGGCTTGAGGCGGAGCTACTACGAGCGCATCGCCGCGGAGATCGGGCCCCAGTGCCGCCCCATGTCACCGGAGGTCGTTCACTCCGGCGAGCCCACGTTCCATGTGACCCGCGTCTGGATGCGCTTCAACACCGCCATTGTCGACGTGCTTCGCCCCATGCCGGAACTGGGCGCCGACCCCGAGGGGAAGCCCATCTACCAGCTCGTGACTGTGCGCCTCGAGGGCGGCACCGAGCCCTGGCACGTCGTTCACGCCCGCGCGCACCCGACCCAGCAGACCTCCCTCCCCGCGCCCTACTTCATCCCCGAAATCGAACGCGTCGACCAGTACACCTGGCAGCAGGAGCAGGACGACATCAACCCGCCAGATCGCGGCTCGTATTGACTCAGCCCATCCGGCGGCCGATGCGGAACGGCGCCGGGTCAAACGCCGGCGCCTCCCCGCTGAGCAGCTGCGCCACGACCTGGCCAGTCCCGGGGCCGGTGCTCATGCCGATCATGCTGTGGCCGGCGGCCACCATCACGTTGCGGAACCTCGGCGCCCGGTCGATGAACGGCTTGCCGTCTGGCACCATGGGCCTCCACCCGAACCACGCCCCCTCGCGAGTGGCCCGCACCGGCTCCTTGAAGTAGAGGGAGGCGCTCTCCGTCAGCAGCCGAAGACGCTCGTCCCGGATCGTCGCGTCGTACCCGGCAAACTCCATCGTGCTCCCGATGCGAACCGCCCCACGGAACGGCGTGACCGCGACGCGGTGCTGCTCAAAGACCATGGGGCGCCGCGCCAGTTGCTGGCCGCCGGACAGGGTCACGCTGTACCCCTTCCCCGGAACGATGGGCAGCCGTGCCCCGATGCAACGAGCGAGTTCTGGAGTCCACGCGCCGGTCGCGACCACGATCGCGTCCGACTCCATGCGCCCGCTCTCCGTCAGCACGCCCGTCGCACGCCCGTGCTCGCCCTCGATGGCGACCACGCGTGTTCCCTCGCAGACCCGCACCCCCCGGCGGAGCAGCACCGCCCGCAGCCCGGCCATGTAGCGATCCGGTCTGAGGTGCGCATCGCAGTCGAACATCCACGCACCACCCAGCCCATCGCGAAGCGTCGGCTCCATCGCCGCCAGCGACTTCCCATCGATCCGCCGCGCTCCGTACCCGAATCGCTCGGTCATCCGGCGGTTGTCGGCCTCGAAGTGGTCGAGGTGAGCCTCGTCCTTCGAGATGAACAGGCACCCCTGCTGCTCGTACTCCGCGTCGATCCCCTCCGCGCGGATCACCTCCTCGTACCGCGCCTTCCCGGCGGCCAGGAGGTCGTGCAGCGCACCCATCGTCGCCTCGACCTGCGCCTCTGTGCAGCACCGGCGGAACGCGTCGAACCACGCGAACAGCGGCAGGTCCAGCCTCGCACGCACCGCAAACGGGCTGTTCCGTCTGAACACCAGCGGCAGGGTCGCCGCGATCGTTCCCGGCCGGGCCAACGGGTAGACATGGCTCGGGCACACATACCCGCAGTTGCCCTGACTGCACCCGCCCCCGACCCGCGACGCGTCCAGCAGAGTGACCCGCCAGCCCCGCAGCGCCAGCTCGTAGGCGCACGACGCCCCGACGATTCCCCCGCCGACCACGATGACAACGCCGCTCATGAGGACCGCATGGTAGTGGCGCCTACCTCGCACCGTGGTCCCAGCCCTGGCCGGAGATCTCCACCATTCCGCTCCCCGTCACGAGCACCGCGCCCGACCCGGCGACCACCCGGCCGATGCGCGTCACGCACGTGCCCGCGAGCACCCCCGGGACCTCGCCCTCCGCCGTGAAGAGCAGTTCGTAGTCCTCCCCGTCACGGATCGCCCGCTCCACCCCCTGGACTTCGGGCGCAAGCGGGATCGCTCCGGCGTCAACTTCGATCCGAACCCCCGAGGCCTTCGCCAGACGCCCGGCGTCGATGCCCAACCCGTCGGAGAGGTCCATCATCGCGTGGAGCCGGCCACCGAGCACGTCGGCCAACGCCGCCGCCTCCGCGAGCCTTGGCTCGAACGCCAGGTGCCGGCCCAGCCCCCCTTCGCCGAACGAGCCCCCGATCCGGCCCGTCACGTACAGGCCATCTCCCGGCAGCGCGCCGCGCCGTGTCACGGGCCCCCTCGCCGCGTGCGGCTCGCCCACGATGCTGATGGTCAGGACCAGTGGCCCGAGCTCGGTCATCGCGATGTCCCCGCCCACAAGCGGGCAACCAAACCCCCGAGCCACGCTGGAGAGCGCATCAAAGACCTCGTTGGCCCTCCCGCCGCGCCATGCGGGGGGCAGCACCGCCGCCGCGAGCGCCGCGATGGGCCTGCCCGCCGCCGCCGCAAGGTCCGAGAGGGGCCTCGTGACCGCCTTTCGCGCGAACATCGCAACGGGCGTTCCGGGCACGAAGTGCCGCCCCTCCACGAGTTGATCCGTCTTCATCAGCACGCGGGACTGCCCCACGCGCACCACAGCGCAGTCGTCTCCGGGCCCTGCCTCGACCCACGGGAACGCCCGCTCGAGGTCGGAAGACCGCCGGTAAACGTGCGACAGCAGGTCGTCTTCGCGCATGTGATGCTCTCACGGAGCCGGCGCAAGGCCGAGAGCGGCACGCTGCGCCCCTTCGACGCGCCTCGCCCCGGGCGCACCGCTCATCGGGCCCGCCGGCATGTCCAGCCCCGGCGTCGCCCAGCCGATCCCCCGTGCCTCCAGGTCCTTCACCGCCTTCTCGATCGTCCATCCGCCGGACTGTTCCCAAGGGGCCAGCGCCCCAAGTGCGCGGCAATACAGCGGCGCCTTCTGCTCCTTCCCCCACGCGGCGATCTTCGCCGCGCCGTCCTTCGCCGCCTTCCCGAACTCCCACTCGAATGCGAAGACCACGTTCGCGAGCAATCCCGCACCGCCGTGCCGATCTGAGGGTGTCCACAGCACCACCGTGTGGTCCGGCGCCGCCTCGCGGACCGCGAGCAGGAGGGCTCGCTGCGCCGCCTCGCGGTGCTCGTCTGATGGCACCGCCGCCCCGATGCCCGCCACCTCGAACATCGTCTTGGCGGGGTCCAGGCCCGCCATCTCACGGGCCACCTCGGACCACATGCGCTCAACCTCAATCACTACGCCCTGCTCGTCGGGCGTCGTCCATGGCGCCTCAGACCCCGCCGCCACCAGCACCACGCCGAGCCCCGCGTTCAACGCCGCCGCAGCGGCTCCGCGAACCGCATCCATCTCCGGCTTGCGCACACGGTGTGACTCCGCATCCCAGATCCTGCCGGGCTCGAACTCGAGACGCACGTGCGTCAGACCCGCCTCGCGGAGGGCCGCGAGGTCCGAGGGCGGCACCGGCTCGAAACCCGCCTTCAGCGCCACACCCCGCGCGAGCACCGCGAGACGCTCCCGAGGCACGCCCCGCATCCCCTCAAACGCGCTCTCCGTCCGCTCCGTCACTTTCTTGCCATGGACCGCGAGAGCATCGACCACCCGCCGCGTCGCGCTCCTCCCGCCCTCGTCCATGAACACGCGCACGGCCTTTGTCGCCAGATTCATCTCTACCGCGCGCACACCCTTCACCGGGCCCAGCGCTGCCTCCACCGACGAGCGGCAGCCCTCGCAAGAGAGCGACGGAACCTTCAGCGTCAGAAGGGTCTCCTGCGCGGGCGAGGGCGCGGCGAGCCCGAGGCACATGACCAGGGCAATCAGCAGGGAAAGAGCGTGGCGCATGGCGGATCGTACGGCCCGCCGCACCCAGACTACGCTGCCCGCATGAGACTCCTCCTGCTCCTGCCCGCGGCGGTTCTGGTCGGGTGCGCCGCCCGAGGCACGGGTGAGTTCGCCGTTCCCGCAGGCCGATACGACGACGCCTTCGTCGCCGCCCGCGCCGTGCTCCGCGACTCGGGCTTTGACATCGAGCGCGTTGACGCCCGCGCGGGTGTGATCACCACGCTCCCGAAGGCCTCCGCCGGCTGGGCCACCCCCTGGGACACCGAGCAGTCCACGCCCACACAGGAAACGTCCGATCTCTTCAATCGCCAGCGCCGCGAGGTGCGCGTCGCCTTCGAGCCCGCGCCGGCGGAGGGCGAGCCCGTGACCGGCGTGGTCACCGTCACGGTCTCCCGCGTGCAGTCCCCGGGCGTGCGCCCCAACCCGCGCTCCATCCAACTCACCACCATCTCACGCGACCCCTCGCTCTCCGACCGGGGCGTGTGGATCGGCTACGCCGTCGCCGTCTCGCGGGACCCGGAACTCGAGGCCAGGCTCGCACGCAAGGTCGAGTCCGCGCTGGCGGCCCCGAAGTAGCCCGGCTCACCGCTCGCCGGGCCCGCCGGCCGGCGGCCAGGCCGCGGCATGTCCCAGCGCCCGCGCCACAAGCTCGCCCCGCGAGTTCGCCCGCAGTTTCCGGTGCAGATTCTTCACATGATCATGCACCGTGTGGGCGCTCCTCCCGCTCTCCGCTGCAATCTCGCGTATCGACTTCCCCACGATCAGCCCCGACAGCACGTCCTGCTCCCGCGGACTCAGCCACTCCGACGGCCTTAGCGTCCCGTCGCCAAACGCCAGCCGCGATGCCTCCGTCAGCGGGATCATGAGTTTCGCGAGCGCGGCCTCCCACATCGCAGCGCCCGTCGGCGCCGCCGCCGAGACGAGCATCGCCGCCCGGCCCCCTTCCAGTGGCGCGGAGGCGCACGCGAGGCGAGCCCCCGTGATCCAGTCCCACAGGGGCCCCGCACACTCCGCAGACCACCAGAACTCCCGCGGGCGCTCGAACGCGGACCGGAGCATCAGTGCGCTCGGCGCGCCAACGGCTAGAGGGCCGATCGCGGCGCCCGCGCCCACCACTTCCACCACGCTCCCTGACGTCCCCAGCCTCCCAAGCCCGACCACCACGCCGCCGTCAGGCACCAGCACCACGAGCGCCGCCGCAGCACGCTCGCACCAATCCGGGGTCGGCACGCCCGGAAGCCTCTGCAGACGCCCGCTCGCGTTGATGGCCCGGGCCATCGTGACGAGCACGCTCGAGTCAGAATCAGTCACGTTCACCGCCGCCACCCCCGATGGCTCCGCCCCATTCCGTCGCGGGGCACGCCGCCATTGGGACTATCGACGCAACGCGGACCAGTCACGTGAACTGCGCGTGCCCGAGTGAACAGATTCGGTGGCCCCGGGCAGCGCGCAAACCTGACTCCGGCACACGTCGTCGTGCGAGCCACCGTCCGACGCGTTCAGATTTGTGGGCGCGATCTGCACCCGCTTACGGGCAACCGCCCCCCGCCACCGTGTGAACAAGCGCGGTCACGTCATCCTGGTCGATCGCTCCGTCGCGGTTGAAGTCTGGGTCAATCCCCTGATCGTTCGGACCGCCTCCGACGATGGAGATGAGCCTCGACACGTCGTCCTGGTCCACCGATCCGTCGCCGTTGTAGTCCGGCGCGCACGCGAGCAGCGCGAACTCGCCGGAGACCGCGAAGAAGATGCCGGCGACTGCCCGCACGCGCACCCTCGCCGCCGCCGCGTCCACCGCGGGAAACTCCAGCGCCGCCTCGCCGTCGTTCGCCTCGTTCTCTGCGAGCACGGTTCCGAAGGTCGCCCCGCCGTCGAGCGAGAGATCGATCCTCACGTGCGACGCGTTGATCGGCGCGAGGTCCGTGCCCGCGACGTCCCATCGCGCCACCGACACGCCGGACACGGTCTGGCCCGCCGACGGCGCCGTCACCGCAAACGGCCCGGCGCCCTGAGCGACCTGCACCTCAATGTTGTGCGAGATCGTCACGCCACCCGCGCTCGGGAAGTTGTCCCGTGCCACCAGGCGAAACTTGCGCGTCGCCGGGCCCACCTGAGGCAGACGCTCACCCGGCGTCGCGAGGCCGCCCAGGACGTCGCTCCACTGCGGAAACACTCTCGCGGCATCGGCCCGCGGGGCAAAGCTCCGGAAGAGCGGTGAAAGCCCGTTGTCCGCGCCGGTCAATGGCTGCTGCGGCCCGAGGTCGAACTGCTCCCAGGAGTGCGTCACAGAGTCCCCGTTGGGGTCGCTCACCGTCGCCCCAAGCTCGAACGGTGTCCCGCGCGGGATGTACAGACCCGTCGCCGGAGGCATGCTGTCCAGCACCGGCGGCTGGTTGCTCACGGCCAGCGGCGCACCGCAGTTCGCGCCCGCGCCTGCCAGCCACGCTCGCATCTCCAGCAGGCTCCCCGAGTGATACATCACGTCACGGTTGATCACGATGTTGTCGCCCGGCGGCACGTTCCCCACCGGGCACCCGCCCGCGTATGACAGGATCGTCGTGCCCGAGCCGGGCTCCCACGCCGTCGATCCGTTGCGGTTGTTCAGACACCGGTCGATACTGCCGTTGAACGTGTGGTTGGCTCCCAACTGGTGCCCCAGTTCGTGCATCAGAACCTGCGGATCAAACGGGTCGCCCGTGTCCGTGCGCGGCAGGCCCGAGACGCCCCCCGCGCGGTTGTTTGTGCACGGCGCCTGCAAGTACGCAACTCCGCCCGGAATGCGCGTCAGCACGTGTCCGATGTCGAAGTTCGCATTCCCGATGCGGGCGGCGCACGTCGACATGTTCGCGGAGAGATTCGCGCCGCTGTCCGTCGCGCTGTACGGATCCGTCGCGGGGTTCAGGAAGATCAGGACGTCGTTGTTCGGAACGAGCTCGAGCCTCACCGCCACGTCCCGCTCCAGCAACGCGTTGGCACGGTTCACCATCGTCACAACCGCCGCGAGCCCGTCGGCGAGGTTCGGCGCCCTCCCCTGGGCCGCCGAAGCGTCCGCCGTGAACTCGCCCGTGCACGCGACCGCGGCCCGAAGCCTGCGGAGCGAGAGCGGTCCGCGCTCCGCCCAGGTCGGGGCACCGCCGCCCCCGCCTCCGGGCACAAGGCACTCCCACCCCTCGTGCCCCTGGCCGACAATCCCGCGCGTCACCAGCCCCGGCTGCCCCGGCACAGCCGAAAGTAGCTCCCCGCGCCCGCCCCGCAGCACGATCGCGTGGAGCCCGTTGTGAGACAGGTCCAGCCGCGCACTCACGCTCGGGTCTCGCAGACTCCGCGCCGCGTACGTCCGAATCTCCGGAAACCTCGCCCCAAGCTCCGGAGCCATGACGGGCGAACTCCAGACCTCGAACGGCTCATCGCCCACCTCTCCCGTGGGCAGCCACACGACCGCGCCGTTCTCCCCCACCTCCGGAGCCGCGATGAGCGCCGCGCGCAGGGCCGCCGTATCCACCGGTACCGGTGGCCGCGGGTCCGCCGTGAGCAACATCCCGATGACTGAAAGAGAAAGGATGGACATGGCGAAGCCTCCGGTGTATCCGGCAGCATACCCGCCACGTCAATACCGCCCTGCCCCCATCACTCCGGCTTCGGGCGCTTGTTCAGTTCGCTCGGGTTCAGCTTCCGTCGGCTGGAGCCGTAGAGCGACCGCGGGCGCTGAGGTTGGTTCGCAGGCTCGGGCTTGCGAGCCCCTGAAGCGCTCTCTCGGGGCTCGGGCCGGGTCTCTTGACGCGGAGCCGAGCCTCGCCCGCCCCCACCGCCGCCCGCACCGCCCTCCTCGCCTCCTCCGCCGCTTCCGGTG
>QWIH01000048.1 GCA_021405315.1 Leptolyngbya sp. PLA1 | reverse complement strand
CCAGCGCCCCCGCGTCCACCCTGACGATCAGGTCGACATAGCCGTACACATGCCCCAGCAGCGCCACGTCCTGCAGGAGCGCGATACCCCCGGACTGCTCCCACACCAGATCGAGAAACTGCTCGACGCGCAGGCGCCGAGCCTCGTCGACGGCGGTGCTGAGCACCTTCACGGGCTTGCCCAGCAGAAAGTCGACCATCGAATGGACACGCCACCCGATGTCGTTCTCGATCACCACCTCGCGAGCGCCCCGACCCCGGTCATCGCGCAGTTGTCCATCCCCCGTGAACCGTGCGGGCAGCCCGGCCTCCTGCGCCAGCCGATACGCACGCCCGCCGCCTCCCGGCGTCATCGGGTTCCGGTAGTACGCCCAGAGCCTGCGAAGCCGCGGCATAGTGTCGCGCCGGTGATCCTCGGCGACCTTGGCAGCGGTTGCGAGCGTGAGGGTCGGGCCGGCGCTGCTGGTGTTGTTCATGGGTCGTCCTCGCTGGCGTGCCCCGCGTGGGCCGAGCCGCCATCAGTCCCCCGGCCCGCCCCAATGTGCGCGCGCACCCCCGTCCCCGACTCTCCGATGACCGCGCGGAACGGCCCGGCTCAAGGCTCGAACGGCCGGAGAAATAAAGTGGAGACCGCCCCCGCGCGCGCCCGCCCTGCGCGCGGTCACGGCGTCACCGGCCTACGTTCATGGCCGTGCCACCCATCGCCACAACCCAGTCCGGCGACCTTCCCCGCGGCAACGCGGTGGTCGGTCAGTCCGGGGGCCCCACCTCCGTCATCAACCAGTCCCTCGTCGGCGTTATCGAGGGACTGCGCTCGGGCCTTCACGCCGCCGGGGTCGTGGGCCGGGTCCTGGGGATGCGCCACGGGGTCAAGGGCATGACCCGGGGCGACTACTTCGATTTCACCGATACCCACCAGGACCGGCTCGACAGGCTCGCCTGCACGCCCTCCAGCGGCCTGGGCTCCACCCGCGACAAGCCCGACGCGGCGTACTGCGAACGCGTCCTCGATGCCTGCCGGAAGGGCGACGTGCGCTACTTCTTCTACATCGGGGGCAACGACTCGTCGGACACCTGCCGCCTCGTCCGCGAGATGGCCGTCCGCTCGAACTACGACCTCCGGTGCTTCCACGTCCCCAAGACCATCGACAACGACCTGATGGAGAACGACCACTGCCCGGGCTTCCCGTCCGCCGCTCGGTTCGTCGCCATGGCCTGCATGGCGGACTTCATGGACAACATCTCGCTCCCCGGCATCAAGATCAACGTCGTCATGGGGCGGCACGCCGGGTTCCTCACCGCCGCCTCCGCGCTCGCCCGACGCCACGACCGCGACTGGACGAGCGAGGGCATCGACTCCTCCGACGGCCCTCAGCTCATCTACTGCCCGGAGGTTCCCTTCGACACCGAACGGTTCATCGCGGATGTCGACGCTGTCTACCGCGCCAAGGGTCGCTGCCACATCGCCGTGTCGGAGGGCATCAGCGACTCCAAGGGCACGCCCATCGGAGCCACGCTCATCAAGAACGCCCAGACCGATGCCCACGGCAACGTGCAGCTCTCCGGCTCCGGGGCGCTGGGCGACCAGCTCGGCGACCTGCTCAAGGCCGCCCTCACCCCCGCCGGCGGCAAGCCCCCGCGCGTGCGGGCGGACACCTTCGGGTATGTGCAGCGGTGCTGGCCCGACCCCAGCCCCGTGGACCAGGTCGAGGCCCGGCGCGCCGGCCGATACGCGGCCCAACTCGCCCTCGCGGGCCAGCACGACGGCTCGGTTTCGATCGTCCGCCAAGGCTCGGGCAGCGAGCTGTGGCTGGGCAAGGACAACGGGCAGCCCTACCTGGCGACCTATCGCCGCGTGGATCTTTCCGCCGTCGCAGCGAAGACGCGCCACATGCCCGCATCGTTCTTCCAAGGGCACAACAACGTCAGCCGCGAGTTCATCGAGTACTGCCTGCCCCTGGTCGGCCCGCTGCCCGGGTTCGAGCGCCTGTAGGACGGCGCTACCCGTCCCTCGCGCCCAGCACCCACCCTTGCCTGCCCCGCGAGAGCGCCGCGTGCAGCGCGAGACACACGCCGAGCGTGACCCCCACCCCCGCGCCGAGCTTCAGCCACGGGCTGAGCCCCGCACCCATCAGCGCCAGTTGCACCGCCGCAAGCACGGGCAGGTGCAGGATGTACGTCGTGAACGAGGCACGAGAGATCAACCCCGTGACTCGCCCGTGCCGGAGCAAGGTTCCGAGCCCCGCGATGCCCGCGAGGGCGCTCCAGACATACGCCGCTCCGGCGACGCCCAGCCAGGGCTCCCGCCCGCCACGCCCGGCGTCGATGCGGGCGATGAGCAGCCACAGGCACAGCCCCGCCGCGGGCACCGCCGCCCAGGCCCATGCTCTCACCCGCTCCCACGCGTCACGATGCGCCCACAGCGACGCGCCCACGCCGAAGAACACCCCGTGATAGGCGAGCTTCGCGAGATCGGGCACGAATGAGTTCCGGAAGTCGAGCATCACGCCGGGCTCGAGCATGAGAATCAGCGCCGTGAGCAGCGCCCCGGCGCCAACCACCGCTGCGGGCGGAGTTCGCCCGCGAGTGGCCTCACCCGCCGTGCCCGCTCGCCTCAGCAGAGCGAATCCCAGCGAGAGCACCAGCACGTACTCCAGGTACCACAGGTGCCCCAGGCCCCACAGCGCCCGCTCGAGACCCGGGGCGAAGTTCCCCAAGAGCAGGTGGTCCGGCTTCGCGAGGCCCCGCAGCGTCCAGGCCCGCAACCACACGAGGTACGTCAGAGGCATCACCAGCAGCGTCCCCGCCACCAGCGGCACGCCCAGCCGCCGGATCCTCTCGCGGGCCCAGGGGCCCGGGCCATGCCGATCGACCGACCCCGCCGCCAGAAACCCGGCGAGCGCGGAGAACAGGGGCGTTGCACACGCGTAGCACGCCCAGAAGAGCACGTCGAACACCCGGGCGGCGGGCTCGCGCACGTGCCACTTCAGACTGGGCAGCTCCGCCAGCGCGTACGGGATGGCCCCGTGCAGCACCACGACCATCACGACCGCCGTCGCCCTCGCGAACGTCACGCCGCGCGACCAGGGTTGTACGTCCGGGACCATCGTCGTGCCAATGTACCCCGCTCCGCGCGAGACTGCTGGTATGCTGCCCGCCTCGGAGGCTTCCACCATGCTCGATGCTCGCCTTCTCACGCTCGCCCTGCTCGCGGCTACGCCCCTCCTCGGTTGCGCCGCGCGGCGGATCCCGCACGCCAGCCCCGCGATGCTCCAGCCCACGCCCAGGAACGTCACACCACCCAAACCGCCAGCCGAACTACCCGACGTCACGCCGGAACTCGTCAGAGAATCTCTCGCCAAGGGCGTGGAGGTTCTGCTCGCGATGCAGGAGGGTGAGAACCACGACCAGTGGCCCTACGAGGGCGTGTACCGCGAGAAGGGGGAGATCCCCATCGGGTACCGCGTGGGCGGCACGGCCATCGTCGTCATGGCCCTGGCCCGCGCCCCGGGCTACGCCGAGGACGCGCCGCGCCGAGAGGCCGTCGCCCGCGCCGTCGACTTCATCTGCGGTGCACGCGCGCACCCCGGCATGAGCATCGACGACTACGCCGCGGGCTACGACGTGCGGGCCTGGGGCTACATCGAGGCAGTCCAGTGTCTCTGCCTGCTCCAACGCCTCGAACTCACGCCCGAATCCTTGAAGAAGGATTGCGGCGAAGCGCTCGAGTGGTACCTCGCCGCCCTCCAGCGCATCGAGATCCCGCGCGTCGGAGGCTGGAACTACGCCCGCCCGCCCGGCGCCGAGAACCCCGGCGCCCCCTCGCCCTTCATGACCGGGCCGGCGCTCGAGGCCCTCTTCGCCGCCGCCGCCCTCGGCAAATCCGTGGACCCTCAGGTCGTGCAGCGCGGCCTGCGCGTCCTCGAGAAGTCCCGCCTTGCCACGGGCTCCGTCGTCTACTCCGGCGAGGCCGGTGCCCGCGACCTTGACCGCACCAGCAACGCGACCCCCGGCGCCGTGGGCCGCATGAACTGCGTGGAGTCCGTCCTTTCCCGGGCGGGCCAGTCATCGCCGGAGCGTGTGCGCTCCGCCCTCGACGCATTCCTCGTGCACTGGGGGTGGCTCGACCAGCGCCGCGCGAAGACCGGCACGCACGTCGCGCCGTACAACGTCGCGCCGTACTACTTCATGTTCGCCCACCTCTACGCCGCACAATCCGTCGAACTGCTCCCCCGGGGCGAGCGCGCGGAGTACCGCCGGCGCGTCCTTCAGATGCTCTTTGTCACGCGGCAGGAGGACGGCACCTGGAACGACCGGGTCTTCAAGCGCTCGGCCGCCTTCGGAACCGCCATGGCCATGCTCGCCATGCTGGAGCCGGACGCCGCCCACCCGGGGTGGACACCTCCGCCGACGCCGTAACCCGCAATAGGCAGCCGGCCGCGGCGTTCCGCGTGGGGACGTCGTCCGGAGGCCCAGATGCGACCGCTCATACTCGCCCTCGTGGTCCTGATGCAGGCACTCGCGGCCCTCGACTCCCACGCCCAGCCTCTGCGGGGCCGCGTCGAGCAGCGGTCCTTCGTCGGTCCGGTGACCGGCCGCACGGTCAACTTCAATGTCTACCTTCCCGAAGGCTACGACACCTCCACGGAGCGGTACCCGGTTGTGTACCACCTCCACGGCATCGGAGGGAACCAGGGGGGCCAGCAGAACACCTCCGTGCCACGCGCATTCGAAGCCGCGCACGCGGAGGGTCTCATCGGCAAGGTCATCATCGTCTTCCCGAACGGCTACACGGACGCCTTCTGGTCTGACAGCATCGGGGGCGACAAGCCCGCAGAGACCGATCTGGTTCTCCAGCTCATCCCGCACGTGGACGCCAGCTTCCGCACCATCGCCTACCCGGGCCAACGCATCATCCAGGGCTTCTCGATGGGGGGATTCGGCGCTACCAAGACCTACGCCAAGTTTCCCGAACTCTTCGCCGCCTGCGTCGAGTACGACGGCGCGATCGTCACCTGGCAGACCATGCTCCAGTCTCACCCAGATCTCGCGCTCGGCATCTTCGGCAATGACGAGACGTACTTCGATCAGTTCTCGCCCCGGCGCTGGTCCACCGACCACGCGCCGGTTCTCCGCGACATGCCCCCGGTCAGGATGGTGGTCGGAGCGCTCGTCGGCGGAAACCGCCAGTTCCGCGACTACCTCCTCGCACGTGGCATCCCGGTCGATTACTCCGAGACCGCCTGCAGTCACTCCATCGACTGCCTGATGACCACCTCCGGCGTCCAGTCCGCGGCGTTCATCGCCTCGCACCTGCGGCTCGCGTGCGAACCGGACCGCAACCGCGACGGAAACATCGATCAGGACGACGTGGAGTACGTCCGCAACACCGTCGCCGGCGGTGAGAACCCGGGCGGGCTCGACCCCGACGTGAACCGGGACGGCAGCGTCGATCAGGACGACATCGCCGCCATCATCCACATCATCGCCGGCGGCCCCTGCCCCTGACCGCCCCGGGTCACACCCCCAGCATCTCCATCGCCGTCTTCGCGATGTCCTGCGAGGTCAGCCCGCAGACCTTCAGCAACTCCTCGGGCGTTCTGGCACTCTTGGGGATGCGCTTCACGTGCATCTGCTTGAGGGTGAAGGCGTCCCCGCTGTCGAGCAGCGCGTCCGCCACCGCAGAGCCGATCCCGCCGCCGAAGTTGTCCTCGACGGTGATCACATTCCCGCCCGCGGCCCCGATTATGTCCAGCACGCCCTCCGCGTCGAACGGGAGCGAGTACAGGTCGATCAGGGAGGCGGAGATTCCCTTCTGGTCGAGCAGCTCGACCGCCCGGTTCGCCTCGTGCACCATGTAGCCCGCCGCCAGGATCGCGATGTCCTTGCCCTCGTTGAGCACCTCGAACCCGCCGAGGTTGAAGACCACGTCGTCGCTGTAGATGAACTCGGTGTCGGGCCGCAGGGTGCGCATGTAGCACACGCCCTCGTACTCCGCCATCACCTGCGTGAGCGCGTACGCCGCGAAGGCGTCGGAAGGCTGCAGGACGTAGCAGCCCGGGTTGCCCCGGTGATCGCGCATCGTGGTGAACGCACGGAACCACGCCACGTCGGGCAGGGACATCTGGCTGGGCCCGTCCGCGGCGAGGGTGATCCCGCTGTGGCTTCCCACGACCTTCAGGTTCGCGCCGGAGTAGATGGCCATCTCGATCTGGTCGTACGCCCGCGTCACGAACTTCGAGAACGTGGACGCGAACGCGACCTTCCCGCCCGCGGACATTCCCGCGCCGACCGAGAACATGTTCTGCTCCGCGATCTTGCACTCCACGAAGCGGGCGGCGCACGCCGGGTCCTTGCGGAACATCTCCGCGAAGGTGGAGTTGCTCACGTCCGCGTCGAGCACGACGACCGAGGGGTTGGTCTGCCCGATCGCGCGGAGCGCGATCCCGTACGCTCGCCTCGTCGCCATGTTCCCGCTCTGCAGCAGGCTCTCCATGTCGTTCTTCTTCATGAACTCCGACAGCGTGGGCACCTCGCCCGGCTCGGGGCTCTTGGCGGCGACCTCGGGCGGAGGCTCGATCGTGAACGCGTCCGTGGTCGCGAGGGCGGAGGTCACCTCCAGCCGCTTCTGGTCCAGCTCCGTCAGGGCCCGCTTGAGGGCGTCGCCCGTCGGGGGCTTCCCGTGCCACCCGTTGCCCTGGATGCTCGGCGCGCCCCAGCCCTTGACCGTCTGGGCGATCACCACCACGGGCTTCGCGGACTTGCCGGACGCGAACGCGTCGAACGCGCTCTTGATCTGCGCGGGGTTGTGCCCGTCGATCACACGCACGTCAAAGCCGTACGCCTCGAACTTCGCCGCCAGCGTCGCCGCGGACTGCTGCCCCGACACCCGGTCGGCCTGCCCGTACTCGTTGCAGTTCACGATGGTCAGCAGGTTCCGCAGCTTGCGGTCGACGATGAAGTCCATCGCCTCGGCGATCTGGCCCTCGCGGCTCTCCCCGTCCCCGACGATGCAGTAGATCTTCTTGTCGTACCCGTCCAGCTTCGCGGCCTCCGCCAGACCCGCCGCGATCGAGAGCCCCTGCCCCAGGCTGCCCGTCGCCGCATCAAAGAAGGGGAACCCCTCCATGGGGTTTGGGTGCCCGTCAAGTTCGCTCTCCAGCGACCGGAGCTTCCTCAGGTCCTCCAGCGTCAGCTTGCGCCGCTTCGCGGGGTCCTTGCCCACCATCACGCCCAGCTTCGCCGCCGCCGCGTAGACCGCGGGAACCGCGTGCCCCTCGGAGAGCACGAGGCGGTCGCTGGTCGGGTAATCGGGGTAGTCGGGCGTCCACCGCATCTGCTGGAACATCAGGACGGTCACGATGTGCCCGATGCTCATCGCGCTCGTCGGGTGCCCGCTCCCCGAGGCGGCGCACATCTCCAGCGACAACCGGCCGAGTTCGATCGCCTGGGCGTGCACGGCGGCTTCGAATGACATCTGAAAGGCCCCTTCCATGTTGAACACCGGTCCTGCTCGCGCCGGTGCGTGTGATTCCGTCACCCGGATGACGCACTCATCGCGCGGGGCTCCGACGCCCCACCACAGTCCGCGCCTCGGGTCGCACGCTGAGTATCGCGCCGCCGGTCACGCCGGGCAACCCCGCCCCCACCAGAAAAAGTGCAAATCGCGTGCCACCCTCCGATTTCTGATCTCCTGCCCCCTCAACCGACAGTCCTTCGACCCCGCCCAACCCCCCCATGCCCCGGCTGACGGGTCCGGACCGTTCCCGCGTCTTTGGGTACAGTGCCCTGTCGCGAGGGCGGGGTGCCGCTGCGCACCCTCCATCCCAGGTGGTCGCTTGCCCGGCGTGGACCCCCACGTCGCTTGCGGCCTGTGTGTTTCGTTTCTCCCAAGGAGTCGGTCATGGCAAGTCAGAAAGTCTGGACGAGTGCGGCTGCGATGCTGGCGGCGTGCGGGTGGGCGGTCCCAGTCCTCGCCCAGGAGAAGAAGGAAGAGGAGTTCCGACCCTGGGCCGAAGTCTCCAAGGACTACACCCAGGTGGTCTCCACCATCGACGGCGCACCCTCCCTTTACTCCGTCTGGAAGCGAGAGAAGGACGGTCAGCTCCTCGCCGAGCTGCCCCGCAACTGGCAGAGCCAGAAGCACTTCTTCGCCATGACCGTCCCCACCGGCGAGACCTTCGCCGGCCTCCAGGCCGGTGACCTCTACGTCTATTGGAAGCGCTTCGACAAGCGCATCGCCCTCATCATGCCCAACGTCGAGGTCCGCTCCACGGGCGACAAGGAATCCAAGGACTCCATCCGCAACCACTTCGTCGACCGCGTCCTCATCGACGTCCCCATCGTCACCATGGGGCCAAACGGCCAGCCTGTCGTCGATCTCGACGAACTGCTCATCAACAACGCGCCCACGTTCTACGGCGGGGTCGCCGCCGGCATCAACCCCCGCCTCACCCAGCTCGGCTCGATCAAGGCCTTCCCCGAGAACATCGAGGTCACCTTCACCGCCCCCGCGTCGGGAGGCCGCCTGAAGGGCTTCCACTACTCCATCAGCCTCATTACCGACGACGCGGAATACAAGCCCCGCCTCGCCGATGAACGCGTCGGCTACTTCCAGACCAGCTACCGGGATCTGGGCAAGTTCCAGGACGACAAGGTCGAAACCCGCTACATCAACCGCTGGAAGCTCGAGAAGCGCGAGCCCAACCTCAAGCTCAGTCCCCCCAAGGAACCCATCGTCTACTACGTCGAGCACACCGTCCCCGCACGCTACCGCCGCTGGGTCAAGGAGGGCGCCCTCTACTGGAACGCCGCGTTCGAGAAGGTCGGCATCCGCGACGCCGTCGAGGTCTACTACCAGGACAAGGAAACCGGGCAGCACATGGACAAGGACCCGGAGGACGTCCGCTACAACTTCATCCGCTGGCTCTCCAACGACATCGGCACCGCGATCGGCCCCAGCCGCGCTCACCCCATCACCGGCCAGATCCTCGATGCCGACGTGGTGCTGACCGATGGCTGGATCCGCCACTTCTGGTACCAGGCCAACGAACTCGCCCCCAGCATCGCCATGGAGGGCATGTCCTCCGAGACCCTCGCCTGGCTTGACACGCGCCCCCAGTGGGACCCGCGCGTCCGCCTCGCCGCCCCGGAACGCCGCAATGACATCATCCGCCAACGCACCCTTGAGTCCGCCCGCCGGGGCGTCACGGGCTACGGCGGGCTGGCCATCGCGCTCTCCGACCCCGCCGTCTCCACCACCCCCGAACTCGCCGACTTCGCTTCCACCGTCGGACAGCGCTACGGCCTCTGCATGGCCAGCGAGGGCATGGCCCGCGACATGGCCGTCTCCGGCCTCTACATGGACGTCATGGGCCTCCTTGAGGACCAGCCCGCCGACGGCAAGGAAGGTGAGAAGGGCGACAAGAAGGAGAAGAAGGACGAGGCCGACAAGCTCGACGGCATCCCCGAGTGGTTCGTCGGGCCCGCGCTCGCCCACCTCACCGTCCACGAGGTCGGACACACGCTGGGGCTCCGCCACAACTTCAAGGCCTCCGCCCTCCACACCCTCAAGGAGATCAACTCCGAAGCCATGAAGGGCAAGCCCTATGTCGCCTCCGTCATGGACTACACCCCCGTCAACATCAACATGGACCCCAACGCCGTCCAGGGTGACTACCACATGCTCGGCGTCGGCGCCTACGACATGTGGGCCATCGAATACGGCTACACCCTCGGAGACACCAAGGACGTGCTCAAGCGCGTCTCCGAGCCCGGGCACGAGTACCTCACCGACGAGGACACCGGCGGCCCCGACCCCCTCGCCCGCCGATACGACTTCTCCAAGAACCCCCTCGACTACGCCCAGAGCCTCATGGCCCTCGCCAAGGCCTCCCGCGGGCGAATCCTCGAGAAGTTCGTCAAGGACGGCGAGCCCTGGTCCAAGGCCCGCCGCGGGTACGAGATCACCCTCTCCACCCAGCTCAACGCCACCAACATCATGTCCAACTGGATCGGCGGCACGAGCGTCAGCCGCGTCCGGAAGGGCGACGCCGGCGCGCCCCTGACCCCGATCGACGCCAAGACCCAGCGCGACGCCCTCAAGTTCGTCATCGACAACACCTTCAACGACGAGGCCTTCGGCCTGACCCCCGAGCTCCTCGCCAAGATGAGCGTCAACAAGGACGAGAACGCCAACGCCGATCCCCAGTGGGCCGTGCACGACCGCATCTCCGGCGTGCAGTCCTCCACTCTCACCCAGCTCATGAACCCCGGCAAGCTCCGCCGCGTCTACGACAACGAGTTCATCACCCCCTCCGACCAGGACCAGCTCACGCTGCCCGAACTCCTCGACACCGTCAGCGCGTCCATCTGGTCCGAGATCGACAAGGGCGTCGACGCACGCTACACCGCCCGCAAGCCCATGATCTCATCCCTCCGCAGGTCCCTCCAGCGCGAGCACGCCGAGCGCCTCATCGACCTCACGCTCGACTCCGGCTTCAACGCGGCCAGCAGGACGATCTCCAACCTCGCCACCACCAAGCTCCGCGAGATCAACGCCAAGATCGCCAAGACCCTCGACAAGGGCGACTCCAACATCGACCCCTACACCAAGGCCCACCTCACCGAACTCCGCCAACGCATCACCAAGGCGCTCGACGCGTCCTACGTCTACAACATGAGCGGCGGCGGGTTCGACCCCTCCATGCTCTTCGGGCTCTTCGGCCAGCCTGCTTCGCAGCCCGCGCCCACCATCCCCAACACCCCGGGCTCTCCCACCCCCGAGTGATCGCCGCAACCTGAGCCTGTGCACGCAGGGCCCCGGCACCCGCCGGGGCCCTTTTTCGTTCACCGGGGTTGGCCCACTTGCGCTCGCGTGATCTCCGCCGACGGCGCCTCGTAGCAGCCGCCCGGAACCCCCAGCGCCGCCCACAGCGTGCTCGTCGCGTACCAGGCAGCGGCGCTCTCTCCACCCCCGACCACCGCCCGCAGTTCCCCGCCCGCGGTCGCCACGATCCACTCGCCGCCCGGCCCACGCTCCACCTCCGCCCCGACCGTGATGAGCGGCTCCTCTCTGCCTGTCGTGCAGGCCCGCGCCACCCACTCCTCCCCGCGGGGCTCAACGCACCACACCAGTTCGCCCGATGTGCCCGACGCGCCGCGCGCGTACACCCACATGATCCGCAGCCCGTTGCCCTCCGCCGGCCGGCTCATCTCGCCTCCCCGGCCCCCTCGGGCAGGCGGCCCAGGAGCATCGCCGCGAGCTGCAGCCCGCGCCCGCTCGGGCTCACGAAGCGGTGCCCGAGCTTCTCGAGCACGCGGAAGAACTCCAGCATCTCGTCGATCCGCTTGTTGTGGGCCTCGATCCTCTCGCGGTCGGCCTCCGCGGCCTCGCCGCGCCGTGTCCGATCGGCGGGCGTCATGTCCCGGATCTCATACAGCGAGGCCAGCAGCGGGTCCACCTCCCGCGCGATCCGCTCCCGCACGATGGCGCGGAAGAGCGCCCACACGTCCTGCTCCGCCGAGAAATACTCCTTGCGATCGCCCCGCTTGTGCGATCGCTCGATGATCCCCCAGTCCAGCAGCGCACGCAGCGACATCGACGCGTTGCCCCGCGAGATCTGCAGACGCTCCATCACCTCATCCGTGCACATCGGCTCGCCCACGATGAAGAGCAGCGCATGCACCTCCGCCATCGTGCGCGAAATGCCCCACGCCCCGGCCATCTGGCCCCAGACGGCGATGAACTGGTCCTGCGCCTTGGTCAGTGCCGCGGTCACGCGTGCAGTATCCGCCCATGGACTTCCGACGTCCAGCGGTCGTTTCAGAATAGTTTGAAATCATCCCCACCCGATCAAACCGCTCGGCTTCAACCCGAGATGCAGCCTGTTTGCACAAACCAACGCCGGATGCTCTCAGGATAAAAAAACGAAGGCGACGAGGGCATTGCTGCACGCTCGCCGCCTCCTCGGGGGGCATGTTGTGAGCCACCCGGCCTTCCGGATGACTCACTCATAATACCGACCGCTATCCCGAGAGTCCAGACCGCTCCGCCCGAAGGGTCCGGAATCGGAAATACTACCTAGTTGCAGATATAAGACCATATTTTACAGGCTTTTACGGATGGATCAGGGTGTCTACTGTGCCAGCCCCCCCCACAATAAGGGCCACCACACCATTCAGGGTGAAGAAAATTGCATGAAGGCGAGGCTTGGAGGGGTTCCTGCGGCAGGATTGGGCGAGCACAACATGCTCCACCACCAGCAGGCACACCGCCAAACCAGCTCCCGCGGCGAACACCCATCCCAGTTCCGCATGCGAGGTCCAGGCGGCCAGCAGCGCAAGAACCGCGACAGCATGCCAGGCCCTCGCCATCCACACCGCCCCCTTCGTGCCCATCGCGACGGGGATGCTCCGCAGGCTGTTCGCCCTGTCGAACTCCTCGTCCTGCAGCGCGTAGACCACGTCAAAGCCGCCCACCCACAGCACCACGAACCCCGCGATCCACCACACCGCCGGCGTCGAGAAGACAGCCTCCGGTCTCACAGCGATTGCCGCCGCCACCGGAGAAGCCGCCAGTGAGAGTCCCAGGACCACGTGGCACATCGCGGTGAACCGCTTGGTCAGCGAGTAGAACGCAAGCCATGCGAGCACCGGAGCCGCCAGATACGAGGGCCACGGGTTCCTGAAGAACCACCAGAAGCCCCACGCGCCGAGCACAAAGACCCCCGCCGCCGCGAGCGCCGCGAGCCAGCCCATCAGCGGAGAGACGTTCCCGGCGGCGATGACGCGCCCCGCGGTGCGCTCATTGCGTGCGTCGATCTCGCGGTCCGCCAGCCTGTTGAACACCATGGCCCACGTGCGGGCCCCGATCATGCACACGACGACGAGCGCCACCTTGCCCGCAAAGGCCAGCCACGCGGCGCGGTCGCCCCGAGGCCCCGGGCCCACGAGAAACGCCCCGAGGATCGCGAACGGGAGCGCAAAGACCGAGTGCGCCAGTTTGATGTCCGCCGCGAGCAGCCGCAGCGACCGCCCGATCCCCCGCGGCCCAGCCGCTCCTTCACCGGCGCTCGTCATGGCCAACCGTAGGTGCCATCGAGCGACGTTCACCCAAAGGCGATCGAGGCAACGGTCACGTCGTCCGCAAAGCTGAGCGGTTCGGGGAGGCCCGAGTGGGCCCGGAGGGCCGCGATCAGAGAGGTCACATCCTCGCGCGGGCTCTGCGTGCCCGCGAGCGCCTCCTCCATCGCCCCCACCGCCGCGAACGCTCGCCCGGACGCGGACCGCTGCTCCGCCAGCCCGTCGCTGTAGATCACCAGCCTCGACCCCGGCACCATCATCAGCGAACTCTCGATGTATTCCGAGTCCGGAGCCACACCCAGGGGCGGCCCGCCCGCGACCGTCAGTCGCTCCACCCGCCCTCGGGGCGCTCGCAGGAGCGCATAGCCGTGGCCCGCGTCGGCGTAGCGGACTTCCCCGCTGGCCGGATCGATCACCGCGGCGAGGAGCGACACGAACAGCGACACGCGCCCATGCTCCGCCGAAAGGCGGTCGCTGTACCGGGCCACAAGCTCATTCACCACGGTGAGAGTCCGCCCCGGATCGCCGGACTGCGAGAGCAGGCGCGAAAGGTGCGCCTGCACGTTGGCCATGACCATGCCCGCCGCCACGCCCTTGCCCACCACGTCCCCCAAGAGCACCGCGACGCGCCCACCCTCTACCCGCACGAAGTCGAAGAGGTCGCCCGCCACGAATCGGCCCGGCACACAGTGCATGTGATACCGCACCAGCGCCGTGGCGCCGCCGCCGGCTTCTCCGCTGTCCGGGGGCATGATGATGCGCTGCACATCCCGCGCGGCCTCGATCTCCGACCGGCGTCGATGGTCCTCCTGCTCCAGAGCCGCCCGCTTCAGGCTCGTCAGGGCCAGCCCGCACAGCTTCGCGACCGCCTGGCAGAAGGCCACCGTGTCGTTGTCCAGCGTCACGCCGGGACCCGACCCGCGTGCATCCAGGTAGAGGTACGCCTCCGCGATCGGCACCGGCCTCGGGGCCGCGCCCGAGACAAACCCCGCGCTCGCGCTGGGGGCCGGCAGCCGCTCCACCATGACCGGAACGCACACCGCCGCCGAGATGTCCAGCGACACGATGCTCTGCCCCGTCGCCGGTGCCCGCGAGGCATCCAGCACCACCGTCTCACCCTGATTGTCGGGGTCCGCGGCGACGCTCATCAGCGAGCGGCTGAGCACCGCCTCGGCCTGCCCGCGCCGGCACAGCACCTCCACCTCCTCCATGCCCGCGAGCCTCACCATCGCCGCGTTGCACAGGCCCGAGCCCTCCAGGAGCGTCCCGACCGCGGCGTGAGCGAGCTCCTCCTCGGTCTTCGCAGCCGCGACCGCCGCCGCGCACGACATCAGCAGCGCCAGCCTCGTCCGCGCGTGCGGCGCGAGGGGCTGCTCGCCGACGCGCTGCATGATGGAGGTCGGAACCCGGGCGTGGTCGGAGGTCAGGGTCAATCGCCGAGAGGCCGGGGGTGTTCCCACGATGGCCCGGAAGACCCAGGGCCCGATCCGCACCTGGTCCCCCGCCGCCACCGCCGCGGAGTCGCTCTCCCCGAGCCTCTGCCCGTTCACAAACGTGCCGTGCCTGCTCCCCAGGTCACGCACACGCCACGGGAAGGGTTCGCCCGCGACAAACTCGATCGCGGCGTGCGTCCGCGACACCGCCCCCTGCGGGTCCGACAACTGCACCCCCGCCGACGACGACCGCCCCAGCACGCAGGGCGCCTTCGACGCCAGCGCAGGATCGATCCGCACCGGCCTCAGGGGCGGACCGAAGATGGGCTCCAGAATCAGGCTCGGCGCGTCGTGCACGCCCCAAGCGTACCGCGATCAGCCCGAGGCGGGCAGCACCGTTCCGCGGCATTCCCCCAGCCCGATCCGCCTGTACCCCTCACGCTCCGCCCAGCCCCGCATGATCACCGTGTCCCCATCCGCCAGGAACGCCCGCTTCTCGCCCGAGGGCAGCTCGATCGGCTTCCGGGGTTTGCCGGGGCCGTCCCACGTGGCCTCGAGCAGGCAGCCCCGCGTGCCGGGCTCCCTGCCGCGCACCGTGCCGCTGGCCAGCAGGTCCCCGGGCCTCAGGTTGCACCCGTTGGAGGTGTGGTGCGCCACCATCTGCGCAAAGGTCCAGTACATGTCCTTGAACGCGTCCGAGCGGCACACCACGTGCGGCGCCAGCCCTCGCTCCGCCATCTGCGCCGACTGAATCGCCACCTCCAGCGTCAGCGCGAAGCCGCCAGCCTGCTGGTCCGAGGCGTCCGCCAGATAGGGGAGCGGCGCCGGGTCTCCCGCGGGCCTCGCGTAGGCCGGGCACCGGAACGGGGCCAGTGCATCCAGCGTCACGATTACCGCCGACACGCTCGTCGCGAAGTTCTTCGCCAGGAACGGCCCCAGGGGCTGGTACTCCCACTTCTGGATGTCCCGCGCCGACCAGTCGTTCACCAGGCACAGCCCTACCACGTGCTCCATCGCCCGCGACACCGGCACGCTCGTCCCAAGGTCGTTGTGCAGCCCGATCACGCACCCGACCTCCAGCTCATAATCCAGCATCTTGCACGGCCCGAACGCCGGCCCGGCGCCCGGGTTGTCCTCCGGCGGCGACTGCTGGCCCATCGGCCTCCTCACCGGAGTGCCCGTCGGCACGATCGACGACGCCCGCCCGTGATACCCGATCGGCACGTGCTTGTAGTTCGGCAGCAGCGGATTGTCCGGGCGGAACATAGCCCCCACCGTCGACGCGTGGTGCACAGACGCGTAGAAATCCGTGTACCCCTGCATCGCCCCGGGGGTCAGGAACCGCACGTCCTTCGAAGGCACCATCGCGCCCTCGACCGCCCGGCGGAGCCCCTCCGCCGCGCCCGCGCGCAGCGCCCGCGACAGCCGGTCCCGCACGAACCTCGCGTTCTCGCGCGAGAGCGTCGGCCCACGCCCCTGCTCGCACTCGGTCGCCAGCAGGTCCAGCCCCAGCCGGTCCGGCCCGTCATCAAAGAACCCGTCGTCGATCAGTTCGCCCAGCAGCACGCACCGGTCGCCGATGACCACCGCCCAGCCCGGCGCCCCCTCCCCTTCGTCCGCTTCCTCCACCCGCGCCAGAGGCAAACTCTGAATCGGAAAGTCGCTCGCGGGGTCGTTCGCGGCGTCTACCCAGCTCCGGAGCGTCGCCTCGTGCGTGTGATCGATCGGCATGTCCTCAGGGTATCTCGCCCGGAAGTGCCCGGCCCCGTCAGTCATGCAGCCCCGACACCGAGGGCAAGTCCACCGGGTTCAGCGGGATGTTCGTCTCGAACTTGAAGCGCGAGGCACCCTTGTTCCGCTCGGCGTAGAACACCTTCAGCGTGCACGTCTGGCCCGCCTCCACGCCCTGCAGCCGAGAGAGGTCGAAGTACTGCTCGGCGAAGTCGTGACTCCCGCCCAGGTCGATCACGAGCTGGCCGTTGATGTACACCCACAGGCAATCATCCGCGCCGGCCTTTACGTACCGCTCCTGCGCAGGGTCATGACCGAACGTTGTTTCGAGCTCGAAGGTGTACGAATACACCTTGTTCCCCCCGAAGCCGGGCACCGAGGCCCGCTGCGTCAGCAGGTCCGTGTCGATCGACCACACGCCGTTGCTGTGCGCCAGGGCGATCGGAAACCCCGCCGATTGATTGACGCCCGCGACATCCTTGAACCAGGAGGAAAATGACTCCGCGGACTGCACCGCACCGCCCGCCGTGCTTGCCCGCGCACCAGCTCGGTCGCCGCTCTTCTCGGTCAGATGCGCCTTCCGCCCGATGATCGGCCTGCCCGAGCTGTCTTGCGACAGGGCGCTCGCCTTGAAACCCGTCGTCGAGAACACGGGGTCGCCTTCCGCGTTTAGCACGTCCGCGGCGATCTGCTCATACACGCCGCGGCCTGACGAAGGCGTCATCTGCATATCGGGGTGGCCGTTCCTGACGTTATCCGCCCGGAAGTCCCTGAACACACCCCAGAGCGTGTACGTGGGCGCAGACGGGTTCGGACCTGCTGTCGCCCTTCCGACAAAGGTTCGCTTCACCGCGACGGTCACGGGAATGGCCACAAGTGCCCCCAGCACCAGCACCCGGACCAACGAACTGCCAAACGAGGGCTTCCGTGACTGCTCCGGCTGGTTGACCTGGTCCACGCGGCGGCTCCTTTCGGATCCCAACGTGCTCGGGTCGAGGCCCGAGGTGACACGCCGGTCGCCTGAGATCGACCACGCCGCACCCCGGCATGCCCGCGATACACGCAGGTCCCGGCGCGCACCGTGCCTACACACGGGACAGATGGACTAGAAGAGTTTGATAACCACCACCCCCGCGAGCACCAGCGCCACCCCGGCGATCCGTCCCGGCGTCGCCTGCCTTACCCCCAGCTCCATCCACCCCCAGTGATCGATCACCAGCGACGCCACCAGTTGCCCCGCGACGGTCGCCGCGAGAAAGAGCACGGTCCCAAGCCGCGGGGCCAGCAGCACCGTGCCCAGCACGAACGCGGCTCCCATCAGCCCGCCGATCCACGCCCACCACGGCGCCTGCCCGAGCCTCGCCGCGCTGACCCCCACGGGCTTGTACGCCGCCGCCGCGAGAACAAGCACGGCAAGCCCGATGGCAAAGTTCACCGCCGTCGCGTGCACGGTGCTGGGCAGGTGCTTGCCGATCTGCACGTTTGCCCCGGCCTGAAACGGGATGAGCGCCCCAAGCACGAACGCCAGCGCGATCAGCAGCACCTGCATGCGAAAACCTCCGGAGTGGTCAGAGCATACGGCGGGTTCTGGCGGACCCGGCCCGCCGCTCTACTCCGGGCACCCGCCTCCCGCGATGGTGTGGACGAGGGCGAGCAGGTCGTCCTGATCTTCGTTGCCGTCGCGGTTGTAGTCGGCCCAGCGGCCGGTGGGGTTCCCGTGGCCAGCGAGAATATGGCCAAGCGCCCAAACATCCTCTTGGTCCACATTGCCGTCCCAGTCAAAGTCGCCGTCGCAGAATGGAACGTCTGGAGGGCTGACGCGGATGGTCAGCGTGGTGTGGCGTGCGGGGTCCGAAGGGGGACGATTCGTCAGGACGGTCCAGTTGTCCGGCCCTGCCAAGAACTCATTGCCAATAGCAATCCAATACCACCCGCGCTCCATCAGACCCCACTGTCCGGCGTCTGGGTGATCACAGGCGATGTTGCCGAACTCGTCGTACACGAAGCAGCGCGGTGGCCGGGGGTCCTGCAGCCCCCAACTCATCTTGACCGTTGGGAAATCGCCCCCGTTAACGCTCGCACTTCGCAGGCCGCCTGCGGCGTCAAAGACAGCCGCATGTGGAAACAGCATGAACCCCGGACAACCGTTCCAGAAGCAGTCTTCGGGCGCCGGAGTAAATATCTCGACAAACCCGGCCTCAGCTTCGACCGTCGGCAGTTCGACGAGGAACCACTTGATGTCGTCGCCAGATTCCAGCAGGATGGGGAGTTCGAGCGTCTGTGCCGTCACGCGAGACCCGAGGTTGGTGTACTCTTCGGGTTGGGCGGTCGCCGCCTGTGTTGCTAGTGCGGCGAGCCCGAGCATGAGCGGCATCACGCGCCACCCCGACTGTGCCGTGAGTATATTTACGGGCATCCGTCACCTCCGACGTATGAGAGCAGGTCCGCGATATCGGTCTGATCCACGTTCCCGTCATGGTTGAAGTCTGGGTCGATGCACGCGGGGTTGTCACCACCCCCGATGACGCTCACGAGGTACGCCACATCATCTTGGTTCACCCTTCCATCGGCGTCCATGTCGCCGGGTGCCATGGTTCGGCGTCTTCGCCGAGCGACGCGTGGGCGGGGTTGGCGGGCTCGCGGTCACGGGCACCCGCCACCCGCGATGGTGTGGATGAGGGCGAGGAGGTCGTCCTGGTCTTCATTGCCGTCGCGATTGTAGTCGGCCCAGCGGCCGGTGGGGTTGTCGCCCCCGGCGAGGACGTTGGCGAGGTAGAGGACGTCGTCCTGGTCGGTGTTGCCGTCCCAGTTGAAGTCGCCGTCGCAATACGGAACGTCGGGTGGCTGGATGCGGATGTGTAGAACGGTATCTCGGTCCGGATATGCTGAACCCTGCCCACTCCGCACATCCCAGTTCGTCGGGTTGAACGCCACCACCCCGCTCGCTGTGGCGAGCCAATACACGCCAGGGGCCAGCGCGCCGCTCTGCCCTTCGAACGGTGGGGCGACTTCGGGATCGAAACCCTCCGGCGGCGGGGGCACCGTCAGCGGCGGCCTTGGGTCGCCCATCCCAAACGTAAGCATGGCTTCAGTAAAATGGGTCACCAAGTCTGAAACTCCGAGTCTTGCACCCAAAGAGTCATAGATCGCTATCCGCGGCAGTCGAATGAAGTCGCCCACATACGTCGGCAGCGTCCAGAAGTCAACGAACCCGGAGTCCGCACGTGCCCCGGCGATCTCGATCTTGAACCATCGGATGTCGTTTCCGGCCCGCAGGTGAACGGGAACAACGAGGGTCTCTGAGACGGTGCGGACGCCAAGGTTGATGTAGTCCGTTGGTTGCGCGGCGACTCCGGACGCAAGGACCACTGCGCCGATCACCGCCGCTGTCACCTGAACGCAGTGCCTCACTGACATCCTCCACCTCCCACGTATGTAATGAGCGCCGCGATGTCGTCTTGGTCAACATTGCCATCGTGGTTGAAGTCCGGATCGACGCAACTGGTATTCGGTTGACCCGCGACCACAGCGGCAAGGTGCGTCAGGTCGTCCTGGTCCAGACTGCCGTCCATGTTCATGTCACCATCGCAGCATTCCTGGCACGCCACGATGGCCGTGATCCGAACGTCGTCAAGGCCGCCCTCGACGGTCGAATCCGGAGGCGGGTCCACGAACCTCACCCTGATCTGCGAATCGCACCCGTTTGTAGTTCCCGTGTCCACCGCGAATCGGAGCCGACGCCACCGCGACTGCGAACTTGCGGGCAGGAACTCCGCGATGGTCGTGACCACCTGACCGTCACGGAGCCACTCGACCACGCACTCCACGTCGGTGGCAGCGCCGCCCTGGCTGACGTACCACAGAGACAACTCGACCGCCGCCGTCGTGCCGGGCGGCACGCTGAACTTGGGCGACGTGAGCACCACGCCCTCGCCGCTGGAGTCCACGTCGTCGAGGAGGGCGCTCCCTCCGAAGTTCGTGCGATTCTGCGTGACCCAGCAGTTCAGCCCTGCGCCCGGGGTGGCATCGAAGGCCGGCTGCACCGGCCCTCCGGCCGGGTCGACTCTCGCCCACGCGCCTGCGTTGCTTGGCGCACCGGGCGGGTAGGGCGGGTCCATGCTTGTCGTCCACGGCTCCGGGAGTCCGCACGCGGTTGGCACACCATCCATGTCATCCCAGAGCGCGGGGGTCGTGTCCAGAGTCCCCCCGATCACGCGCCAGCGCACCGCGTCCACGAATGTGGCGGACTGCGGCGGCTCGTCAAACTCCACATCGGCCTCGACCCACAGGTCCCACGACTGCTTGCACGGCGCGGGGCCAAGGACCATGGCGTACTCGCCGGGCGCGAACTCGGTCATCGGTGCGGGGAGGCGAATCGAGCAAGGGTCCGGGGCTGCGTTTGCCCGCACTTCCCCCAGGCGACCAAATGGCGCCACCATGAGCGCCTTGATTGTCGTCGGCTCGCACGTCGCGATTGAGATGGGGACCTCGTCCGTGCAAAACACGGAGACTTTCCAGGCAGGCAGGGCGTCGGACTCCGTGATGCCCTCGCCGCGGGCATTCGTCGGGGCGGTCGCCAGCGGGCCGAGTCCGCGGTCACAGAATCCCGGCCAGAGCGCGTACTGATGCACTCCGCCGTTACGGATCAAGTCCGCCTGAAGAATCGCGTCCCTCGCGGTGATGAAGTTGGGCGCCCCGGCGTTGAGTTTCATCCCATCAACGACCATCTGCATCAGCAGTTCGTTCGCCACTGCATCCCCGACTTCATCGGCGAGCGTGGCGCGGGCGTGGATCAGGGTGGTTGCCCAGATCGCACCGACGACGTACTTGTTGCGACCGTCGTTGTCGTGGGGGTTTCCCGGAAACCCCGCGATTTGGAATGTGCCGCCGGAAGGCCATGCCTTTGGAGGGCTTCCGTTGGGCGGACCGGGGTCCGTATGGCCATAGGTCATGGGGTTTGTCGCGGGGCCTCCGGGGACCAGCGACGGGGTGTCGTTCCGCACGTACGGGTAGCGGCGAGCGCCGTAGTAGTAGTGGTGTTTCTGGCCACTCCCCGGCCTCGCAGACCATGAGAAGACGGGGTAGCTCGCGTCGGCATTTTCCGTGGGTCGCGTCGTGAGCGCGATCGCGAAGTAATCGCTCCAGCCCTCCCACATGCCAGTGGCCTGCGAGCCGCCGGACGTGACGACGCCGACGTGCAGTCGGGCTGTCAGTGCGTGCGTTAGTTCGTGATAGATGACCGTTGAATCGACCGCTGCGCTCACGCCTCCGGGCCCCTGCCCAAGCCTGAGCAGCATCCGCTGTCCATCTTCGGTCTCGCCGTTCAACGTGCCCACATTGCCGTAGCCAGCGATGCCCGTCCTGAATGCTACGAGCAGCGGGTCGCCACCAACCCCGTGCCCCGAAACGTTGACCTGCTGAAGGCTTCCCGCGGCCTCGTCGAAGCCCAGCGAGTACATCTTGTCATGCCATGCATTGACCGTTGCGAACACGTGGGCCGCAACGGCGGCGTCGGACGTTGCGCCGGGATCGGAGAAGATGCGGCCGAACCCGGGGTATGGGCTCAGTAGGTCCTCGCTGCGATAGACGAGCACGTTGTTCCCGCACGTCTGGCTCGCCGTGCCGCCGTTGAAGGGAAAGCAGTGTTCAAACCCCGCGCGCTCCGTCGGCGGGTTCGTCGAGGGGTCCAGCCACGTCGCGCCCTCGTTCAACCACCCGAACGGCGACCAAGGGAGCACGTCCGCCGCCGTGATCGTCACCAACTCCCTCGTGTCGTTGAGCGGGTTCCCGCAGTCGTCGATCTGCGGCAGAAGCGCCCGCATCGTGCATTCGGTGTCCTCTCCGAGGGCGGGGGTCGTCGCCAACCCCGGCGTGCCCGGCACGGGCGAATCATCCGTATACACGCGGTACGTCACCGGCTCCGGCTGGCAATAGTGCATCGTCAGGTCGTGCGTG
>QWIH01000004.1 GCA_021405315.1 Leptolyngbya sp. PLA1 | reverse complement strand
GGAAGGAGAGGCCGGTGTCGTGGAGGAGGACGCCGATGCCGATGCCGGGGTTGAGGAGGGCGTGGAGGATGGCGCGGTCGGAGTCGGAGAGTCGCGGGGTGGGAGGTGGGGTCGGCGCCTGCGGCGGAGGGGACGGATCGTGGGGATGCGCGAAAGGGCCGGGTGCCGCGGAGTGAACAGCGGGCGGGGGCGGCGAGTTGTGAGAGGTCGGAGCGGGGTTCTGAGGCGTGGTGTCTCCCTGGAGTGTGGGACAGCCGCAGATCGCGGAGCGGTCGGGCGAGTTGTGTTGCACGGGTGAGCCTCCACCGGGGGGTGGTTTGGCGAAGGTACTCAGGCGGCGGGTGCTGGGAGGTGGGAGAGGACGGATTGGTTCGAAATGCGCGCGCGGGGGAGGGCTGCGCGGGGCGCGCGGTGTGTAGGAGGGGCCGTTGGCGCGTGCGAGAGCTGGGGTCGCGCGTGAAGCGGGTGTGGGAGGCGTGGTTGCGCGCGAGGCGGTCGCCGTGATTCGAGACGAGCGGGTGAAGACCGAAGGCACATGCCAAGGGGGCGTGCCGCCCCCTTGGCGAACCCCCGGCTGGGAACGCTGCGGCTGGCTGGGGTGACCTGTCCGGCGGGAATCACTCATTCCGGTGTTGGCAGACGAAGACTTCGCATTGGCGGGTCGCAAGTCGATTGAACTTTGCCGCCCGAGCAACCCGAATTCCCGTGCGCTCAGTCAGGACATACGGAACCCAGATTCTGCGGACAATGGCAAGCTGTTCTTCCAGCATTCGGCCGACTCGCCATGCAAGGTCCGTGCAAACCCCATCGTGGTCGTAGTTGCCCATGAACAGGGCGAAGAAACCTGAGCGTGCTAGAACGGCCCGCCATGAATGGACACACTCCGACAGCACCTCAAGGAACCGCTCTGTCGAAGAGATGTTTGAGAGGTCGGCGCGCTTGCGGGAGTACCTCAGCATGTTGCCGTAAGGAGGATCAAGGACGATCAGATCAAACCTCGTGGGCGCAAGATCCTCGGGAACTCGCCGAGCGTCGTTTTCTCGGACAAAGGGCCTCCTCGGGGAAAGGTCGAGCGATGTGCATTGGCGGCCGAGTGCGGCGCAGACGTCGTGCACTGTCCCACCGCCCGCCATCGGATCAACCACAGTCCCCCCCGGGGGAGAGAAGTAGTGCACAAGGTTGGCGAAGACCTGGGGCGCATGTGCACCGGTTCGCTCGTCGATGGGCGGGATGGCCGGACCGCCCGCGCTTCGCAGCGAGTAGCGGAAGGTCCACACGTCAAGGAAGCGTCGCCAGCGGCCCGCGGCGTCGAGGGGAGTGCCGTGCGGGTTCGGCGCGAACGCGCGGGCGGAGAGGTATGTCTTGTGGAGTGTCCACTTGCCGGAGTTCAAGTGGGCGAGCAGGTAGTCGGGGAGGTGGCCAGCACGATGAAGTTCATGGATGTAAAGAAGGCGGCGAAGCGCCTCGCGCTTGAGTCCGAGTTCGGTGGCAACTTCGGTCAGTGCACGGCCCGATGCGCGAGCCATGCTTGGGCCGCGGGCTGCGCTAGACCGGCGTCGCGCAGCGCGGAGTTTGGCGCCGGGGAGCAGGACGAGGGCCTCACAGCAGAGTTGAGTCCAGGTCTTGCGGCGTTGCCGATTGAACGCGATTAGCCGGGCGGCGGTGGTTGGGCCACGGTCGAGACGCACGGGGACGGAGTTCCAGCCGAGGGCCTTGGCCGCGCGAACGCGCCGGTGGCCAGAGAGGATGACGTGCTTTGGGGAGACGACGACGGGTTCGAGCATGCCGTGGCGGTCAATCTCGCCGATGAGATCGTCGATCGGATCACTGCCGTAGATCGAGGCATTGCGCGGGTGGGGGCGGAGACGCGAGAGGGGCAGGCTGACCGAACCTCTGGTGGCCATGCGGGAGCATACCCGGCGGGTGCAAGGGAGTGGCCAGCGCTGGCCACAGGGCGGGGTGCGATCGCGACTTGAAACCGGCGTGGGTGCGTGAAGTCCTTACGTCCACAGATGCAATCAGTAACGAGAGCCCATACGAGTGCCGCGAATCAGAAAACATCGAGAAGCCGCGAAAATGGGCCGCAACAGTCGATATAATAGAGAAGCAAGTGCCCGGCCACCTATAGCCGCCGGATTCCCAGAAGAATCACAGTTCCAAGCGAGTGCCCCACGGTGTCTTGGGTTGAGCGGGTTCAGTCCACACAGAGCGAAAGGACCATACAAATGCAGAACCGACAAGAGTTTGAACACAGGTGCCGCGCGTCTGGTGCGAGCATCGCGACATGGGTGAAGGACATCCTTGCGGGCAGACTACCGCTTTCCTATCGCGCCATGAAGTACTTGCCCAAGTGCCTGGTGAGCGCGATGTCGGAGGACACGGGCAGGACGCTGAACTGGCTCCTGGAGCCGGTCGGGATCATCGCGATCCGACAGCGCGATAGAGTCATGCTCGTTGACGTGACTCAACATTCCGTCGACCTTCGTACCGTGTGGCATATGACGGCGGAGGAGTCTTGGCGTTCCGCCCAGACTCGGGCGGCCGGGAAAGGAGGTGCGGCGTGAGGCACCGAAATGGCGACGGAAGCCTGTCGACCTTTCTGGAGTCGCAGCTGGCATGCGCGACCGCGATGATCCCGGTCATTGAGCACGGGCTTCGGCACCCGTTCGCGCAGGCCGCGAACCACCTCTTGGAGACGTTGGACAATGCCTATGGCGATACGCCGGGGCTGCGTATCAGGATCAACGCACTTCGGGCAAGGGTGGTTGAGGCGTGTGCGTTGCGGCCGAAGCCGCAGCCGATGCCACTGTGGATGCGGCAGGGTAAGCAATTCCCGCCGCACCTGCCGCCGGCGCCGTCTGAGGAGAAGCCCGCGGACCTGACCGATCTTCGGCGTCGGCGGGCAGAGGGAGAGCCGGAGTAGGGCGGGACGAACTGCCGCGGTCTCTACCTCACCGCGGCCTTGGCGAGGTCGCCGGCGCTCGCGAGGGATTCGAGTTTAAGGATCATGTCTGCGAGGCGGCTGCACTTGTCCTTGCCGAGGACGGAGTCGCCCAGGGCGTGGAACTTGACGCCGATCTCGTCGGCGGTCATGGGGTCGCGGGGGTCGCCCTTGGGGACGTCGACGCGCTTGGCGAAGGACGTGCCGCTCTTGGTGGTGATGGTAACGCGGCTGGGCTGGAACTTGGGGAAGAGGGCCTCGAACTCGTCGTTGGCGACGACCTTGACCATGTCCATGACGGGGATGAGGGACTTGTCGAGGACGCGTTCTTCCTTGAACTGGAGGGGCGTGACCATGCCGTCGACGAGGCCGACGGCCATGCAGTAGGGGAGGGAGTGGTCGGCGGTTTCCTTGGAGTCGGGGCGGTACTTGTGTGGGTCGCCGAGGATGTCGGCGGCGCGTGCGGTGACTTCGACCTTGATCTCGGCGACGTCGGCGGGGCGGATGTTGTTTTCCTTGACGCACTTCATCATGGCGGTGAGGGGCGCGTGGGAGAGGGCCTCGATGGGGAAGGACTTCATGCCGCAGTCGTTGATGCGGTAGTGATGGTCGGGGCCGGTGGGGAGCTTGTCGAGGAGCATGGCGGAGTCGAACTTCGCGGGGCTGCCCTTGTAATGGACGTGGCCAAAGACGGCGTAGAGGCCCTCCTTGCCGTCGATCATGTGCTCTGGCCCGGAGAAACCCCGCTTGGCGAGGAGGGCGGACTCGACGCCCATGCGGGTGGCCCAGGGGTCGACGGTGTTCTTCATGTTGGTGAGCTTGCCGGCGGTGACGGCGCCGGGGGTGAAGGTTCGGCTGGCGGAGATGCCGATGGCCTGGACCATCTGGTCGACGGAGAGGCCGAGGATTCGGCCCGCGGCGATGGGTGCGGCGAAGGCGGTGAGGGTGGCGTGGTGCCAGCCATATTCACGGATACCGGGCTGGCCGAACTCGCAGAGACGCTGCTCGATCTCGTAGGCGATGATGGTGGCGAGGATGAGGTCCTTTCCGGACTTGTTGAGGGCTTCGGCGAGTGCGAGCGGGCCACAGATGATGTCGGAGGGGTGGCAGGGGTCAGCCTTCCAGTAGATGTCGTTGTAGTCCATGGCTCGGACCATGTGGTTGTTGAGGAAGGCGGCGTCGACGGGGTTGGTCTTGAAGCCGGAGACGAAGGTGGTGCAGGGGCCGGAGCCGCCCATGTCTTTGTAGTGATCGAGGAGGATGCGGGCGTCTTCCTGCTGGGAGCCGCCGAGGGCGCAGCCCATGGAGTCGAACCAGAACATCTTGGCGGCGTGGACGGCCCGGGGGCTGAGATGCTCGAACTCGAGGGCGCACGCCCATTGGGCCAGGGCATGGGAGAGGTACTTCTTGTTGGGGTCGGCGGGTGCGTGCGCGGCCATGGTGGGCTCCTGAGTTGCGAGCCACATGGTATGAGTGCGCGGTGCGGCGGCACGTCAGCAGATGATGGGGCGGTACTCGGTGAGCGGAAGGGGGTCGCAGTCGCTCTCGCGGAAGCGGCGCATGAACTCGTGGGCGTCGGATTCGTCGACGAAGCCGTCCTTGTTGAGGTCGCACCAGCCGAAGAGGGGGCTGGACTCGTCGGCCCAGGCCTGCATGAAGGCGAGGGCGTCGGCGTCGTCGACGGAGTCGTCTTTGTTGAAGTCGGCGGGGCAGAAGTACTCGAGCTTGGTGATGTCGTCCTTGGCGAGGTGTGGGAGGGCATCGAAGATCGGCTGCTGGGCGGCCCAGAACTCGCCGGGCTCGGAGAAGATGCGGCCGGGCGGGACGGGGCGGGCGGGAAGCGCGGCCGTCGAGCAGGCGAGGAGCGGCGAGGCCGGCGCCGACAGGCGCGCGTCGCTCGCGTCGGGGGTGGACGGGGTGGCTGCGGCGAGGTCAGGCGTGGCGAGTGGCGGCTGCTCGGGGCGAATCAGCACCACGCCGCCGATCGTGCCGATGAAGCCGACGGAGCCGAGAAGGGCGGCGAGGCGGTGCGTGCGCATGGTCCCTCCGAGTGCTCAGTATCGGCCCGGACGCGCGCACGGTCAAGGGGATTGTGGCGTGAGGGGGACGGCGTACTCGAGGATGAGCATGAGGGAGTCGTCGAAGTAGCCGAAGCCGCCCGAAACCGGCACGGAACTGTCCGGATTGGCGGGGTTGGCGGCCGAGTTGTCGAAGGTGGCGCGGAGGACAATCCGGGTGCCGGCGGCGAGGGTGGGCTCGTCGGGGAAGGTGTATCGCAGAAGCCATCGAGGCTCGTAGCGGTCAAGGGTGAGGATTGGCTCGGGGCCATCGGGGTGGAGTTGGTCGAGCGAGAGCGTGCGGCCACGCCAGCGCATGACGGGTCGAGCCCCGAGGAGTCTGAGGTCGTGGGGCACGGTGAGAGCCGCCTCGGCCTCGATCGCGGCGGAGTTCGGGGGAAGATGGAGGTTCGGCGCGGCGAGGAGAACCGTGCGGACTTCTCGCCGGGGCGGTGCGGCGGCCTTCATGGCGATTCGGAGTTGTGCCGTCATCGCGCGGCCCATGACCTTGGAGTACACGTCGGTCAGGAGCGCCGACCCCGCGGGAACGCGCAGCGCGTCACCGGGGCGGAACGCGACGAGGCCTTCGCCGGGGCTGTAGGTGGCGATGAGGCGGCCGCCCGGCGGCGGCTGGTCCTGTGTGGGCAGACCCTCTCCCGGGAGGAGGAGCCACACCAGCGCGAGCTGGATGCTGTCCCGCATGACGGGGCGGCATTCGATCGCCTGCACCCAGGTGTCTGCGTCGAGGCCGAGGCTGGTGAGGCTGCGCTGGTGGCCGGGGGGGCCGTCCGCCGCGACGGGGAGCTCGCCCGCGAGGACGTGGATGTCCGGGCGACCGATGGCCCAGGTGGTGGGCGGGTCTTTTTGGGGGGGCGCGGTGGAGGCATCACCGACTGCGCGGGCGGAGCGGAGCCAGGCGAGGAGGGCGTCGCGGTCCGGCGCGGGGAGCTCTCGGCCTGTGCCGGGTCCGGTGGAGAGCGCGTGGTTGGGGGGCATGATCCCCTCGTCGATAACGGCGGCCATCATGGCGGCGCGGCCCTCGATGTCTGCCGGCGTGGAGATCGTGAAGGGGCCGGCGCCGCCCCGCCCGTGGCAGTCGGCGCAATGCCGCTGCACGAGCGCGGCGATCCGGGGATAGAAGGGTTCGCCCGGCGCGGCGTCGGGCGCGGGCAGGTCCACGAGGCATCCCGGCGCGGAGGTGGCGCGGTCCTTGACGGGCTGGCCGGAGAGGACTGCGGAGATGGCCTCACGGAGGTAGTGGCGGGTGATCTTGGTCGCGCGGCCTCCGAGGCGGAACTGGTCGTCGACGGCGCCGTGGTAGACGACGCGGCGGGCGCGGTCGAGGACGTAGACCTCTGTGGTGGTGCGGGGGCGCAGGGTGCGGCGGGCGCTGCCGAGCGAGTCGTTCACGTAGTGGCTGGAGAGACCGAAGTTGCGGACGAACTCGGCCTTGTCGGCGCGGGACTCGCCGTCGACGACGTTGACGTGCACGAAGGCGATGCCCCGAGGAGCGAACTCCTGCTCGATGGAGGCCAGCCGCGGGGCGTAGGTGCGGCAGAGGGGGCAGCCGACGCTGGACATGATGATGACAGCGGGGCGCGGGCCCAGGAGCGAGCTGAGGAGGACAGGCTCGCCGTCGAGGGAGGCGAGTTCAACGTCGGGGACGATGGTGTCAACCGCGGCACGGGAGGCATCGATGGGGCTGGCGGCGCGCGGCAGTTCGGGCTGCGCGAGGGCGGGGATGAGGAACGCCAGCGCGAGGAGGTTCACACGGGGATCGTAGAGGGAGGGCGGCTAGAGGGGCACGCGCGGCAGGCGGAGGCTGCGGCGCCAGGCGGAGAGTTGGCCCAGGTGGCCGGATTCATGCTTGACCATCAGCGTGACGAGCATGTCGCCAACGGTGGGATGCAGGCTGCGCCATCGCGCAAGGGGCGTGGGGGCGGCGAGGGCGGCGTCCGTGGCGCGGTCGAGTGCCTGGGCGCCTTCGTCGTGGAGGCGAGACCACGATGCGAGGAGCGCAGCCCTGGGCTCGTAGTCGGCAAGGTTGGGGGAGGGCTCGGACTTGGCGCCGTAGCGGTGATCGGCGGGGTCGGCGAAGGCCTGCCCCTGCGCGAGGGCGATGGCGATGCCGGCGTACGTGTTGAGATGGCTGAAGATCCAGGCGGGGTGGTTGAGGGGAAGGCCGTCCACGAAGCGCTCGGGCGGGACGTCCTCGACAAGGCGGAGGGCGTAGGAGGCGTTGCGGAGCCAGGAGATTCGGATGGCGGCGGCGAGCGGGGAAGCCATGGAGGACTCTATCAGTCCGAGCCGCCGGAGCCCCGTCGGGCGGCGGGCCGTCTGTGGATAACGTCACCGAAGGTGTTGTTCCGATGACGGTTACGATGGATTCGGCGGTTCGGGCGTTCCCAGTCCGGTTGACATGGCCGGTGGAGTCGGTAAGCTGGGGCCGTTGACGGTCCCGGGTGTTGGAGCCCGGGTGAATAGGGAAGTGTGGTGAGATTCCACCGCGGACGCGCCGCCGTAATCGGGTGCTGATGCGAGTTCACGGGCCGAAAGGCCCACCACTGGCCGAGGGGCAACCCAAGGCCGGGAAGGCGGAACTCGCGGAGCCCGCAGCCGGAAGACCTGCCGTTGACAGAGCTGTGCGGCCCTCGCGGGCCTCGCCGTGTGGCGGGGCAAGGGACCGGCGGACGTTGGCGCACCAGAGTCCCGGTGTGCCATCCCCCGCTTGAACTCGCGAGAAGCCCACGAATCGGCAGGGACCATTCCGCGCGATTCGGAATGACGCCGTGGTTCGGCAGGGCCTTTCGTGATCCGGTGTTGTCTTGGCGTATTGGGGTTGGCGGCGTGCGTGGCGCACGCGGCAGACCCGTGGGCGGACCGCGTGGTGTCGTACGCCTCGGGTGCGGGGGCGGTGCCTGCGTACTCGAACCCGGCTTCGGTGCTGGGGATGCCGGAGCGATTCACGGGGGAGGGGATTTTCCCGGGAGCGGTCACGCCGTTCAATCCGGCCTGGGGCGGGGATGAGCTGGTCTCGGTGGGCGCGGGCGGCCACCTGATGGTGTCGTTCGACGAGCCGGTGGCGGATGACCCGGCGAACCCGTTCGGGGTCGATCTGATCGTCTTCGGCAACGCCGGGTTCATCGATGACTTCTTCCCGGACGGCACGATCCGGGCGGACGGGATGCTCTTCGGAGAGGGGCTGCTGCCCCTGGTCGAGGTGAGCCCGGACGGGGTGGCTTGGGCGGCGGTGACGGCGAGGATCGACGCACTGTTTCCGTCGCTCGGGTACCGGGACCTGACGGACCCGTACGCGACGGCTCCGGGGAGCGTGGTGAGTGATTTCACGAAGCCGGTGAACCCCGGGATGAACCCGGCGGGGATGACGTTCTCGCAACTTGTGGCGGCGTACGACGGGTCGGGTGGCGGGACGGGGATCGATCTCGCGGGGACGGGCTTTGCGGCGGTTTCGTTCGTGCGGTTCACGAACGTGTCGACTTCGCCGGCGTCGTTCGAGGTGGAGGCACTTGCGGACGTGTCGGCTGTTCCAGCGCCGGGGATGGTGGGTCTGCTGGCGCTCGTGGGTGTGCGTGCATCGCGGCGACGCCGCGGTTCTTGACGGCCGAGAGAGGGAACGCGCGCCTGGCCCAAAGGTGAGACGCGCGGTTGTGAGAGAAGCACGCGGATCAACGCGGGCGCACGGCGGCGGCTGGCCCGGAAGCGGGTCGAATGCCCCCTCACTCGCGGCCGGAGTTCTGGCCGCCGCCGGCGCCTTTTCGGCCTTTGGGCAATCCTGCCCCCTGACCCTCGACGGCTGGCTCGGCCCCGCTGGGGGCGGGGGCCGGGTGTCGCTCGTGGAGCGCCCGCTCCCGGGGTGCGGCGGGGCGACGTGGAACTGCACGCGCGACGAAACCGGCGCGACGATCCGCTTTGCGAACAGCGTGGGCGTGGCGGTGTCCGGTTCCGGGACGGGCGCGCTGGTCTTCGCGCTCGGGAGGGTTTCGAGGCCGGGGGGGCCCTCGAACGAACCCCGCATCTTCGCGTTCACGCGCGACCGGGGAGAGCCTGTGTGGTCCTCGCCCGTCACGTCTCCCTCGCTTGATTCATGGTCGAGCCCGGTGCTCGACCCGTGCAACAGCACGGTCATCGTGTGCTCGGGGCGGGTGGTGGCGGCGTTTGACCGGGCGACCGGCGCGCCGCGCTGGCAGCGGCAACTCACGCGGGTCATCGTCAACGCGTCGCCGGTGGTGACCAGCGATCTTGGGCCGCGTAACCGGCTCTTCGTGACGGACTTCAACGGCGGGGGCACGTCGGGGCGGCTGTACTGCATCAACGTGGACCCGTTCGACGCGACGGCAAACCCGTATCAGCCCGGTGACATCGTGTGGAGCAGGGTGATCGGCGGGACCAGCGGCAACTCGCCGGCGTACGACGCGGGCGTGGCGTACGTCGCGACCAACGGGCGCTTCTTCACACCCCCCGCCCCTTCGGAGCCCGGGTCCATCCTGGCGTTCCCGGCGACGGCGACCGGCACGCCGGAGCCGCTGTGGACGTTTACGAATGTGCTCGACCTCGGGTTTTATGGGGGGGTCAGCGTTCGCCGAGAGGCGGACGGCGTGCCCATGGTGTACGCGGCGTCGTACAACTTCGCGTTCACCGGGGCTCTGGCCTCCTCGAACCTGGTGAAGGTGGACGGTTCCTGCGGGCAACTGGTGTGGTCGGTTGCGTGCGGCAGGACGTCGACGATCCCGGTGCCCCTGCCCGGCGGGCGCGTGCTGGTGAGCGAGGGCGTGCGAGGGGAGTTCGGCTCTGCGGCGGCGCTTTCGCTGTACGAGGACACCGGGGGCAGCGCCGAGTTGCTGTGGAACACGGCGGAGGCGACGTGGACCGACCTGAACGGGAACCAGATCGTGGAAGAGGGCGAGTACAAGCCGATGGGCGGGTGGACGATGCAGCCCGTGGTGTCGCAGTTCGGGGGCGCCAGCCGCGCGGTGGTGGGGCTCATTCCCGGGGGCGCCGGCGAGCAGACGGAGGAGTTGCTCGTCGTCGACCTCGGGAAGGGGCCCCTGGATCCGAACTTCGTGGTGACGGAGACGCACGGGCCGGGCAACCCGGCGGCCCTGGCCGGGACCGTGCTGTACTCCACGGGGGAGCACGGCCTGCACGCGTTCGGGGCAACCATGCCGGATCTTGACCTGAACGCGGACGGCATGGTGACGGTGGACGATCTCTACTCCTGGGAGCAGGGCCTGGGCGACACGGACGTGAACCGGGACGGGGTGACCGACACCGAGGATCGGGGATGGGTGGCTTCCGCGGTGCGGGCTCCGGGCGTGCCGAAGTCGGAGGGTCTGTAGTGCGGGCGAGAGCGTTTTCACTGATGGAACTGCTGGTGACCATCGCGGTGATCGCGGTGCTTCTGGCGGTGCTGCTCCCGACGCTGGCATCGGCGAGAGAGGCGACCCGCGCGGTGCGGTGCGGCTCGAACCAGAGGCAACTCATCACGGCCTGGACCGCGTACGCGAACGACTATCGCGAGCGCGTGATGCCACTGGCATACACCAGCCCCGCGGACGTGGGGTCGATGGGCGAGCCGGTCTACTGGTGGGGGAGTTATGGCGGCGCCGGCGCCGTGAACCACGAGGCAGGGTTCATCAGCCCGTACATCGCCTCGCGTCTGTCGAACCGGTCGGTCTTTGAGTGCCCGAACCAGCCCTGGGGGACGTACTACCCGCAGAGCGGCGCCGCGGCGCCCACGAGCACGTACGGGTACAACGGGTATTACCTGTCGCCCTCGCGGACGCCCGGGTGGGGCTCGCTGATCGGACGCCGGCCCTGGCGGCGGCTGCACGAGATCCTGCGCCCGACGGAACTCTTCGTGTTCGCGGATGCGCTGGTGCCGATGGACCCGCCCCGCAACTCGGCGCTCCTTGATCCGCCCCTGCTGTGGGACGGGTACGGGTGGGTGGAGAATGAGTCTCCCACGACGGCGTTCCGGCACAATCGGACGCGGCGGCTGGAGGGCGACTGCTACACCGCGAGGGCGGAGGGAAGCGTGGCGGCGTACCACGCCCAGCCGGACTGGCTGCTGTACCCGGAGATCGGCGTGGGCAGCGTGGGGCGGGAGAACGACCCGCACTACATCCCCGACGCGGACGAGTGGGCGCTGGGACTGAAAGCCCGCTGAGCCTGCGGGGCTCGGCGGGCGAGGGGTGGTCAGCGGGAGATGGTCTCACGGAGGAACGAGACCATGCGCTCGTGGAAGTAGATGCGGTTGTCGAGCTTTGCGAAGCCGTGGCCCTCGTCGGGGGCGATGAAGAGCCGGGGCATGAGGGACATGTCACCCTTGGCCATGGCCTTGTCGCGGAGCGCGGTGGCGACCTGCATGGCCTCGTCGACGGGGACGCGTGGGTCGTTGAAGCCGTGGGCGATGAAGAGGGGGACGTTGATCTTGTCGAGGTGGGTGATGGACGAGGCGGAGAGGAGGAAGTCGGGGTCTGAGAGGGGGCCGTACTCGACTTCGCGGAGCTTTCGGCGGTAGCCGGCGGTTTTTTCGAGGAAGGTCTTGAGGTTGACGATGCCGACGACATCGATGCCCGCGCCGAAGAGGCGATGGGGACGCTTGCCGGCGTCGACGCGCATCTGGTCTTCGACGAGGCAGGCGACGGACATGTACCCGCCGTACGACCCGCCGTAGGTCGCCATCTTTCCCGGGGCGCTGTAGCCGCGCTGGACGAGCCAGTCGGCGGCGTCGACGCCATCGCTGACGCTGTCCCAGCGGTTCTTGTAGTCGTCCTTCATGTGGAAGTCGCGGCCGTAGCCGAGGCTCCCGCGCACGTTGGGCTGGATGATGCCGAAGCCCTGGGAAAGGAGGAACTGGGTGGTGGCGGACCAGGTGGGGCGGAACTGGCCCTCGGGCCCGCCGTGGTAGTTGGCGATGAAGGGGATGGGGTTGGCGGCGACACCCGGCTTGGCGTATCCGGCGGGGAGCCAGAGGAGCGCGGGGATTTCAAGACCGTCCTTGGAGGCCTTGAAGCGGACGAGTTCCGGGAGAGGGAAGGCGGCGAGATCGATGCCCTGGGTGTCGGTGAAGGTGACCTGGGTGGGCTTTCCAACAGGCTTTCCCGGGGCCGGGACGTCGTAGGAGTAGCAGAGGCCCGGGGTGCGGGCGTTGGAGAGGGTCCAGGCGATGCGGTCGCCCCGAAGCGAGGCGAGGGAGACGACGCCGGGCTCGATGGCGGGAAGCTCAACGCGCTCGAAGGTGGGGAGGCGGTAGAGGTGGAGGACGCCGAACCCGTCCTCGTTGGTGACGGCGGCGAGGAGGGTCTTCTCCTTGTTCATCGAGGCGCCGTCGAGCTCGAAGGCGTCGAGTTCTGAGAGGGGCTTGGTGGCCTTGCCGGTGGCGGGGTCGACGTGGAAGAGTTTGGGGACGCCGCCCTCGATGTCGCTGGTGAGGAGGACGGATTTCTCGTCCGGCATGTAGCCGACCCAGGAAACCGAGACGGTGCCGGGGGCCCCTGAGGGCTTGCCGGCGGCGAACGTGAGGTCTGTGAGAGCGCCGGTCCTGGTGTTGAGCTCGAAGATGGAGCTGTCGGAGATGGAGCGGTATTCCCCGACGAGGACGCGGGAGCCGTCAGAGGAGATGTCCGCGGCGCCCCAGGAGCCGGGCTTACCCAGGAGCTTGGTGGAGGTGCCGGTCTTGAAGTCGTAGCGGTAGATGTAGAAGTCGGTGGGGCTCTGGTCGTTGGCGGTGTAGATGAAGCCGTCGGAGCCTCCGATCCAGTCGTTGAGGGCGTGCTGGACGGAGGCGTTGGTGACCAGCGGGCGGGTCTGGGAGGTCTTGAGGTCGAGCTCGTGGATCTGGGTATTCTCGTTGCCGCCGGTGGAGGCGAAGACGAGGACGCGGGAGAAGTCCGGGGAGACGGAGAAGCCGGAGACACCGTCGGCGAAACTGGTGAGCTTGGTGCTCTTGGAGCCGGGGCGGACGGCGTCGTCGGTGACGCGATAGATCTGGAAGATACCGTCGGGCCAGTCGCGGGTGAGCCAGGTGCCGTCGGGCATGCGGGTGGGGGCGCCCGGAGTGCGGATCTTGAGGAACTGGTGCAGGGTGGGCTGGGGGGAGCTCTGGGCCGGGGCCTCCGGGGCCACGGCGAGGGCTCCGACGGCCCCGAGGATCAGCAGGGCTGAGGCAAATCCGGAACGACGCGTGCGCATGGAAACCTCCGGGAGCGGTGGCGGAGCATCCCTCGGCCCGGGCCTGTTCCCGGGGCGTGGGAGCGCCCATAATAAGGGCTGAACGCCGGTTCATGGCGCCCCGATCTGGAGAAACCCCGTGAAGTGCATGCTGCTCGTCGTTGCCGGTCTCACGATGTCGGCCCATGGCCAGATGCTGACCCCCCCGCCGGCGACGGTGCCCGCGCCCGACGCGCACATCGAGAAGACCCCGCCCCGCCCTCGCCCGGTGCCGACGCAGCTCACGCCCGAGCAGATGAAGGCGGCGCAGCCCATCCAGCCCGCGAAGGAACGGAGCCCCAAGAGCGGCTGGACCAAGCCCGCCGACCTGCCCAAGCTCGATCACAAGCCCCTTGCTGAGCGCGACGCGAACGGCGCCATTCTGCCCCTGACGGAGCCGATGGAGCTGCTTGCCCTGCGGCGAAACCCCATGCTGCCCTCCAACTTCTTCGAGGACGCGAAGTGGGGGACCTACGCGGCGGATCGGCGCGCCACGGTGGAGCGCCTGGTGGTTGACCTGCTGGATGTGTGCGAGAAGGTGGACGGCGGGTACGTGGAGCAGGCCGACCTGGGCGGCGCGGACGCGAAGGCCGTGCTGGCGAACCTGAGCAACACGCTGAGGCCGCTGTCGGTGGGCGCCGACACGTCCAAGGGCGGCATCAAGTCGATGCTGATCGAGTTGTACGACCGCGAGATGCTGAACAAGGACCAGGCCGGCTATTCCGACCTGATCGTGAACGAGTACACCAAGGAGCTGTTCCGCGGGCTCACGACCACGGACCTCATGAAGGTGGTGCTGAAGAACCCGACCACGGAGCCGATGTTCGCGTATCGGGCCCTGATGGCGGAGGCCGCGGGCTCGCTTGTGAAGGCGGCGGAGAGCATCGAACTGGACGACGCGGCGAGGGCGGCGATCAAATCGTCCGCGGCGTCGTACGGCGCGGGGCTGGACCAGGCGCAGAAGATCAAGGTGTACAAGGACGCGACGGCGGGCCTGACGCTCGAGCAGCGCCAGCGGCTGCTGCGGAAGGTGATCGAACTGCGCGGCGCGAAGTGATGCTGCCCGGCGAGCGCCCTCCGGCTACTCGCTGCGGACCTGCCTTACGACCCCCGCCGACAGCTCGACGACAGCGCAGTTGCTCTCGGTCCTGGTGGACGACCCGCCGAAGATGAGGAAGACGGCCCCGGAGCTGTTTCGGGTTTCGGTGCGGCACCACTTCCAGGTGGAGGAGCCGTCGGGCCGGTCGATGCGCGAGGTGGGCTCGCCGAAGCTGCTGATGAGTTCGTCGCCGGTGGTCTTGCCGATCTCGATGGAGCGGGAGTCCTGAGTCGAGAGGGTGCGGCCGGAGGCCGTGGTGCTGCTCTGGGAGCTGATCAAGCAGCCGGAGAGCATGAGGGCGGAGGCGAAGATTGGAAGGACGGCGAGTGGACGGTGCTTCATGGCAAGAGTCCCCGTGAGTGCGGCGGGCGTGCGCGAAGGTACGACGCCCCGGGTGTTGTTGGGTTCCCGGGGGACCGGGTTACACACCCTTGCGGCGGAGGCGGGCGAGCAGGCCGGGAGAGGGGTGGTAGATGACTTCGCGGCCTCGCTTGGTGGTGGTCATGAGACGGAGTCGAACGAGGCTGTCAGCCGACTCGGCGCGCCCCGAGTCCCAAGTGTCAAAAATCGCAGAACTATCTTTGGTTATCAGTTGCGATTTTCGGCCTGGTTTCTCGCCTGATTTCGGGGGTTGTGCTCAGCCGTTGACGTTCATCACGACCTTGATTCCCTCGCCGGAGATCATGGTGTGGTGGGCCTTCTTGAACTGCTCGAGGGGGAACTCGTGGGTGACGATGTCGTCGAGCTCCAGCTTGCCGCTGAGGAGGAGTTCTTCCATCTGGTACCAGGTCTCGAACATCTTGCGGCCGTTGATCCCGAGGACGGTGCAGCCCTTGAAGACGACGAGGCGGTTGATGTCGAAGTGAACGGGGCCCTTGAAGAGGCCGAGGAGCGCGGCGGTGCCGCCGTTGCGGAGGGCATCGAAGCCTTGGGTGAGGGCGGGCTCGGCGCCGCTCATTTCAAGGAGGACATCGGCGCCCTCACCCCGGCAGGACTTTCGGACCTCGGCGATCCACCCTTCCTGGCGGGGGTCGAAGGCCTCGACGGCTCCGAGCTTCTTTGCGAGCGCGCGTCGCTTGGGGTCGACGTCGGTGGCGAAGATGCGTCCGGCGCCCGCCGCCTTGGCGACGGTGACGGCCATGAGGCCGATGATGCCGGTGCCGGTGACGAGCACGCTCTTGGCGGAGACGCCGGCGGCCATGACGGTGTGGACGGCGTTGCCCAGGGGGTCGAGGACGGCGGCGATGCGGTCGGGGATGGAGGGGTGGACGGGCCAGACGTTTTCTTCCGGGACGACGACGTAGTCGGCGAAGCAGCCGTCACGGTCGATGCCGATGATGCGGGTGTCGCTGGCGATGTGGGCGTTGCCGGTGCGGCTGTTGTAGTCCTTCCAGGCGGTGACGTGCCCTTCGGCGCTCACGCGCAGCCCGGGCTGGTACTTGGTGACGGCGGAGCCGACGGCCTCGATGACGCCGACGAACTCGTGGCCCGTGACGATGCCGACGGGGATGCGGGAAGCGGCCCAGGCGTCCCACTCCCAGATGTGGCGGTCGGTGCCGCAGATCCCGACCTTGGAGACGCGGACCAGGACATCGCGCGGGCCGGGCACGGGCTTGGCGCGGTCAGGGACGAACTGGAGCTCCGGCCCGGCGTGGTGCTTGATGAGGGCGCGCATCGTGTGGCTCGGAGAGACTTTGACTTCCACGGGGGCCTTCTTGAGGGTGGTCATGGCGGGCAACCTTGGGGGAGGGGCGGCGGTAGGCGAGAGTGGTATTGTGGGGGCGCTGGGGCGGGCAATCCAGCCCCGTCCGCACGCCGAACGCACTGACGCCGAACCGCAGATTGCTACCCTTCCAGACGTGAGCACCGGCCCCACCTCCCAGTTCGTGTACATGGCGGCGACGCCGACGGGTGGTCGGGCGTGGGGCGTCTGTCGGGCGAAGAACGCGAGGCACCTTGCGGAGCAGCTCCGCACAAGGCGTCTGGTGCCTCTTCGGACCTGGACGGTGCCCACGTGGGCCTCGACGCCCGCGGGGAAGGTGCGGCTGAAGGATCAGAACGAACTGCACACCCAGCTCGGGCAGCTCCTCACGCGGGGCGTGCCGCTGGTGGAGGCGCTCGAGGTGTGCTCGACATCGGTGGCGCCGCGGGCGAGGCCGCTGGTGCAGCGGATGCGGGACATGGTGGCGGCGGGGAGCTCGTTCGCGGAGTCCGCAAGGACTGTGGAGATCTTCGACGCGGTGACGATCGCGGTGTATCGGGCGGCGGAGCGCACGGGCGACCTGGGCGGGGCGGCGAAGCAGTTGGCAACGACCACGCGGAGGCAGCTTGCGATTTCCGGGAAGGTCGGGACGCTGCTGATCTATCCGGCGATCGTGCTCTCCATCAGCGTGATCATCAGCACCGTCATGATCGTGTTCATCGTGCCGCGGATCGGCTCGGCGCTGGAGGGCACGGGCATGGAGCTGCCCTGGTTCACCAAGGCGCTGATGAGCATCGGCGTGTTCGCCAAGGAACAGGCGCTGTGGGTGCTGCTGGGGCTGGGGGCGCTGGTGGTGGGCGCGGTGCTGGCCCGTGAGGCCATCGGGCGCGTGCTCTCCGGGCTCCTGCGGCGTGCGCCGCTGGTGCGGGACGTGGTGCTGGCGCAGGAATCGGCGCGGTTCTTCACGGTGATGGCGGCGATGACGCGCTCGGGCATCACGATCGCGGACGCGCTGAGCGTCGCGGCGGGGGCCATCGGCCACCCCGTGCTGCGCGATCAACTCCTCACGCTGCGGACGAAGCTCGTGGAGGGCGGGGCGCTGCGGCAACTGATCGACAGCGTCTCCGCGCTGCCCATTCCGACGCGGCGGCTGCTCATGGCCGCCGAGCGATCGGGCGACCTGGAGGCGGCGTTTGAAACGCTGGCGGGCGACCTGACCGAGGAGCTGGACCGCCGCACCTCGCGGATGCTGGCGGCCCTGGAACCCCTGCTGATCGTGGTGATGTTCCTGGTCATCGGATCGCTGCTGCTGGCGATCATGATCCCGCTGCTGAAGGCATCTTCGCAGGTCATGTGATGCATCCCGCGAGCGACGAGCCGCCGCCCATCCCCGCCGACAGTACGGTGCACGACGGCTGCCCCGGCTGCGGGTACTCGCTGAGGGGGCTCGCGTTCGAGTCCGGACGGGTGCGGTGTCCGGAGTGCGGCAGAGCGAGCACGGCGGCCGAGTTGCGTCTGCAGGGGGTGATCCCGCCCGCGCTCCCGGGGTTGCTGGTGATGATCCTGCCCGCGTGGGGGCTTGGTCTGCTCGCGGCGCTGGTTTCGCAGGCGCTTCGTCCGAACACGGGGCCCGCCGCGGTTATCCTGTTTGTGGCGTACGCGTGGGGGCTGGCGGCACCGTGGATGGTGGTGCGGCATCGCGCCGGAAAACTGGGCGACGGCTACTTCTACCTGCTGCTGTTCGAAGAGGGCTTCACCGGGCTCGTCATCTCGCTGTTGGGCGCATCGTGCTGTCTGTGCGTCGGTTTCAAGTTCTGAGCGTGGCGGACGGGCGGTTGCGGGGAGCCAATCCGGCGTCGAGGCGGCTTCGTACGATCCGGCGTGCTCAGGATCACGACCATCACGTCGGAGAGCGACACGTCGCGGACGGTGCGTGGCCCGCTGGCCTGGCTGATGTGGCTGGCGTGGGCGCTGGTGATCGCGCTGGGGGTGGTGGTGGCGCTGGTGCTGCTGGTGCCGCTGGCCCTGCTGGCGCTGGTCATCGGGCTTGGCGCCTGGGTGTTTGCACGGGTCGCCCGTGCCTTGCGGCGCGAGCAGGAGCCCAACGGGGTGCTGGACGGTCGCCGGAACGTGCGGGTGATCGATCCGGAGTCGCCCCGCGATGGGGGTGACGAGTGAGCACCGGCACCGAAACGGCCCCCGCGTGGCCCGGCTGGCCCGGGTTCGCGTGGCAGGCATGCCGGTGGGTGGTTGCGGGGTGCGTGCTGGCGTCGGCGCTGCTGGTGGTGGCCGGCTTCTCGGGGACCGGGGGGCGGGGGTGGGGCGCTCCGCTGGAGTTCTGGGCCTCGGCGTGCCTTCGGATCACGGCGGTGCTGGCGATCTTCCTGCCGATGGTGGTCGCGGTGCGATACGGAAGATGGGGCTTCTCGCCCTTCAGCCGCTCGATCGCGCAACTGACGCTCGCGGGCTGGGTGGCCGCGTGGACGGTCTTTGTGGGAACGCTCGCGCTGTGGGCGGTGGCCTGAGGGCTCAGGTCTTGACGCCGGAGACCGCGGCGATCGCGATGGGGATGAGCACCATCACGGGAACGAGCGGGCTGATGGACGGGGGAAGCCCGGGGAGGGTGATGCTGGCACCCAGGAGCCCCGCGATGAGGGCACAGATGGCGACCGGCGCGCAGTAGAGGCTCTGCACGACCATGTTCGCGGGCTCGCGCCGGATGAAGAAGGGCATGCAGATCAGGAGCGTCAGCAGGTTGCAGGCGATGGTCGCGAAGCGTCCGGTTCGGATGCGCTCCAACTGTTCCACGCGATGAACAGGGCTGTGCGGCGCGGCCTCGTATCGGTCCAGCATGCCGGCGATCTGCATCAGCGAGAGGTTGCTGCTGTACCCCTCGTAGCGGCGGAGCGTGAGCGTGGTGGGGTCAAGGTCGGTTTCGAGTGATTCGACCACGCGGATGTCGCGTTGGCCCGCGGCGGAGGAACGGCGGGCCTCCGCACGACCGTCCACCAGCCTCCAGACGCCTCCTTCCCACACGGCGGACGTGGCGGTGATCCGGCGGGTCATGAGGCCCTGATCGTCACGCTCCCACACCCAGAGGCCCTCGATGCGGCCCGTGTCGGGGTCGAAGGACTTGGCGTAGAAGAGCCGGTTACGGTCGTCCACGCCCAGCGGAACGCGGGCGGCTCCGAGGCTGTGACGCCCGGCGTCGATCTTCTCGCGGGTGAGGAGCGGCGCGAGCTTGGGCAGGGCGATCTCGCTGTCGGCGATCTGGAGGGCGGACATGGCACACGCGACGATGAGCATGGGGCGCGCGACTCGCCGGAGGCTGATGCCGCCCGCGAGAATCGCGACGAACTCCCGGTGCCTGACGAACTGCGCCGCGGTGAACCCCATGGCCCCGACGAGCACGAAGCCCAGGAGGTAGTAGAAGAGCTGGAAGAGGCGGGGCCACCAGAGATCAAGGACGAGGGAGACGGCGAGCAGCGTGCGGTGGGCCGCCGTGTCCGGCCACTGCCACTCCTTGACGAGCCGCTCGGCGATGTCGCTGAACTCGTCGAAGTTGAGCGAGAAGTCGATGACGACGACGACCGCGAACAGGAGCACGAACAGCAGGAAGATGTTCGCGAGGTACTGCCGGGCGATGTAGCGGTCGAGGAGGGTCATGCGCGGCGGGACTCCTGTGCGCCGGGGAACTCCGCGAGCGCACGCCGGAGCAGCCGCACGACAGCGTATGAGACGAGGGCGGCGGCGAAGCAATCCGAGACGAAGTGGGCCCCGGCAGCAACGCGGGACCAGGCGCATCCCAGCGCGAGGAGAAAGAGGGGCCACCTCCAGGCGGGGACGAGCGCCCCCAGCATGAACGCCCCGCCGAAGGCGACCGCCGCGTGACTGCTGACCGTCCCGATGCCGAGGCCGGGGACGCCCCGGCCCGCCCAGTCGAAGCGGAGAAGACCGTCATCACCCGGGCGTTGACGACGGATGACGGCCTTGCAGATTTCCGCGAGCAGCCCGGAGCCTGCGGCCCCGAGGACGACCACGGTGCCCCGGTGCCAAGCCGCGAGCCCGCCACCGGCGAAGCGCAGGGCACGGTCGCGCACGATGTAGAGCGCCCCGACCACGAACCACAGAGGGAGATAGCCCATGACCCGGAGCGCTTGCCACCAGTCCCTGGAGGCGAGGGTCGCCGAGGCGTCGAGCTTCAGCCAGGCCCAGAGGGCACGGTCGATCCAGACCGTGAGGGCGAGGGCCGCCATGAGCGCGAGCGCACGCCAGAGGGCGGAAGCGCGGCGTTCGCGGCGTTGTGCTGGGGAGAGGTACATGGCGGACTAGTCTGGCGTGCGAGTCGCCGGGAGGGTGTGCAGGCCGCCGGGCGGGAAGCCCTTGAAGCCGTAGCCAAGGTACGCGGGGCGGTGACGCTTGCCGTCACCCCGAAGGGTGCCCACGAGCGTCACGCGATCAAAGACCTGCTGCCATTCTTCGAGGGTTGAGCCAACGACGACGGCGGGCCGACCCCGAAGGCCGGGGGCGGTCGCGGGGTTGGTCGCGACCCAATAGTCGTACTGCGTGCGTCGGCCCTCGCGCATCAGGCTGCTGGAGCAGAGGACGGTTGGCCGGCCCGGGAGATAGAACGCGAGTTGGCTGGCACGGCCATAGTGGGTGGCCATGATGAACGGCTCTGCGCCGGTCTCTGATTGGAGCGCGGCGCGGAGTTCCTCGACGTGCGAGGCCATGACATCCGCGCCTGTGAAGCGATGCACCGGGATGCGCGGGCCAAGGACCGGGAGTCTTGCGAGCAGGTCAAGGCGGGGCACGACGAGTGCCACCAGCAGACCCAGGCCCACAGCCGCGTACCAGAGCACCTGCGTGGGCGTCTCCGGGCGGCGGACGAAGACGCCCCGGCGAGGACGGGGCGGGGGCAGCGCGCGCCAGGCGAGCAGCCGCGCGTGCCAGTCGTCGAGCCCGACGACGACGCGTCGGGCGGCGAGGGGCAGCAGGGCGACAAAGCCCGCCAGGGGCCAGTTGCCCTCCGGCTCGGCGACAAAGCTGACGGCGAAGTAGAAGAGCAGGATGGGGAGGGAGATCGCGATGAGCAGGCGGTCTCTCCCCCACTGCTCCGGGTGTGCACGCCGGGCCTTCCACGCGTCCCACGCGCCGAGTGTCGCGAGCAGGAGGACGGGCCCGACGAGCGCGAGTTGCGTAGCGACCAGGCTCAGGGTCCAGAGCGGGTTGTAGTGCCAGCCGTTGCCCTCGCCCTGGGTGACGGGCATGTCCCCGCCTTGGAGCCCGAGATGGCCGAGCAGGTGGCGGATGGTGGGCCACCCCTCCTGCTGGTTCCAGAAGATGATGGGCGAAACCGCGAGGAGAAAGAGGAGGAGGCCGGAGGAGATGCCCAGGAGCGTGCGAACCCGGGCGTGTGGCCGCGCGGGCGCAAGTGCCGCAACGACGAGCGCACCGGGGAGGGCGAGGAGGATGGTGTACTTGCAGAGCGCCCCGGCGCCGAGGGCGGCGCCGAACACGGCCCAGCCCCAGGGTCTGCGGTCGACGATGGCGACCCACGCGGCCCACGCGGCGATGGCCCAGCAGGCGAGGTACGGGCCGTCGATCGTCATGGTGAGGCCAAGGGTCTGGAACGCGGGCGCGATGAGCCACGCGACGAGGGTGACGAAGGGCGCGCGCGGGTCCTGCACGGCTCGGCGGGCGAGCAGCGCGAGGAACACGCCCGCGATGGAGGAACTGATCGCGGCGGGAAGACGCACGGCGAACTCGCTGTCGCCGAACATGCCGGTGGAGGCTCCGATGAGCCAGGCGACCCCGGGACCCTTGGTGTAATAGCTGAGGGCGAGATGGCGGCTCCACTCCCAGTAGTGGGCCTCGTCCTCGATCAGCGTGTAGGGGCAACCCCAGGCGAGGTACACCACGCGGGCGAGCGTGGCGAGCCCCAGCAGCATCCACGCGGCACGGGGCGAGGCCATCCAGGGGGCCCATCGGGTCGCACGGTCTTCGGCGGGTGAGGTGGGCATGGGCCTGCGGCTAGTGGCGCCGGAGCCTCCAGAACATCCACAGCGTGTAGAGCGCCAGCCCGCCCACGCCGGCCCACATGAGCCAGAGCCCCACGGGCCCCTGCTTCACGATCATCTGCTGCCCGCCGGAGATCGTGACGACGCACGCCAGCGCCGGGAAGAAGGTGAAGAGGTACACGGCGAGTGGCTGTCGGCGGGAGAGGTAGAGCGCAGCGACGGCTCCGGTGAGGATCATCACCAGGCACGAACTCGCGAGGGCCATGCGCTCGTGCCGCTTGGACAGGATGTCGCGCGAGAGCCGCTTGAGGTGACGCTCCAGCTCCGACGCGGCCTTCGCCACCAGAGGATCGGGCTCGGGGCGGTCCAGCCAGGGCCGGGCCGCGGCGAGGAGCTGCGCGCTGGACATGGCGCGGTATTCCTCCGTGGGCGAGGCCCCGAAGGTGAGCCCGGGCACCGAGAGCTCGCCGAGCACGGCGCCGCCCGCGTCCGGGGTGCGTGCTCCGCGGAGGACGAGGCTGAAGACCAGCCGCTGAGACGGCGTCTCGGCGCCCACGTCGTTGGCGAGGATCGCCGAATCGGCGAGGAGGGTGGTGGGCGTACGGACTTCCGCCTGGCTGACGCCGGAGGGCCGTACACGGATCATGCGGATCTCGATGGGCTTTCCCGGAGCGATCGGGAGGAGTTCCCAGCGGTCGTTCCAGACGAGCTGGCCGGTGACGATCTCGACGGGGTGGCCCCTGGCGTCGACCATGCGGAGGAGGTGGTCCCGGCTGCTCTGCGCGGTCATGAGCTCCATGGTGCGCCGTTCGGCGAGGGTGTAGAGGAGCGTCTGGCGTCGGGACTCGATCCAGTTCATGCGCTCCGGGTGGTCGTGGAGCACGGACATCTGGTCGGAGGTGAGGAACTTGACGTTGTCGCGGAAGGCGTTGGGGACGGTCCACGAGAGGTCGTTGATCTCCGCCGCGGCGACCAGTCCGCGGTCCGGGAGCACGACCGTGACATTCTCGAGCTTCACGATGAGGCGGGTGACGCCCTGGTCCTCGCTGGGGCCTTCGCCCTCGACGAGCCAGATCTTGGCGCGCTGGGCGGCGACTTCGCGGGTTGGCTCGTTGTTCTCGTGAAGGACGGCCGCGAAGCCCGTGAGAAGCAACTGATCAAGCACCCCCGTGCCCGGGGCGGGGGCGACGCGCTGCACCTGGTCGGCGTGGAGCATGACGCCCTTGAATGCGACGCCCTCGCCCCGCTCCACGCGCTGGGCGATGAGCCTGCCCACGTCGGTGGTGACCAGGCGCTGCATCCGCTCGAGAAACCTGGGGATGACCTGCTCGTTGAGCGCGATCAGGCACGCGGCGCAGGCGAGGGCGAGTCCCAGCGCCGGCGCCAGCAGGCTGCGATGGGAGACGCCGCTCGCGTAGGCGGCGGTTGCCTCGAGGTCCGTCGCCATGCGGTGATAGACCAGCGTGGAGGCAAACCCGCCCGCGAAGGGCAGCGCATACGCGAGCATCGGCGGGATGGCGAGCAGGATGTACTTGACGGCGTCGGCGGCGTCGAGGAGCCCGTCCGAGATGGGTTTCACCGCGCCGGCGAAGGCGATGACCGTGACCAGCACCCCGGCGGTGAGCGAGACCAGACGGAGCAGGTCCATCAGGTACAGTCGCCAGAGAGTCCTGGGGGGTCGGAGCATCAGCGGCCATGGTACGGGCGATGCGGCCGTGCCGGGTCAGTCGTCCCCGCCCAAGGTCTTGGGGCCGGCGCTGCCCGCCACTCGCTCCATGTAGCCCTTGCCCTTGCGCTCGTACTTCGTGAAACCCATGCGCTCCAGGTTCTTGTTCGAGAGGGCGCTCTTGCCCTTGATGTCCGACCATTTGCCCGCGATGCTGGGCGCGACGATGGCGCGGCGGCAGGGACGGCCCTTCGGATCGGTGGTCAGCGGCGGCTCCTTCATGAGCTGCACCACCTCGAACCGTTCGCCCGTCGGGTTTCCTTTCTTGTCCAGGATCTCGTACTCGTAGGTCGGCATGCGTTCCTCGCGCGGGCTCAGCCTCCGAACGTGCGGCCTGTCTCGATATCGACCATCTTCCACCCCAGGGCGCGGCAGAGTTTCATGAGCACGGGGAAAGCGTAATCCTCGTCGTTGAGCGTCGCGACCGCCTGGCTCACGGGATCCGCGGAGGTCGAAACCTCCACGACCATTCCGGGGCCGTGCAGTCGCTCGATGCCGGAGTCCGAGGCGCCGGAGCCGTCCGGGGACGTGTTGAACCGGGCAAGCCCGGCGCGAACGTCCCGGAGGCTGCCCATGGCCGGGCCGGCGCCGGACATGATGACGAGTTGTCGCCGCTTCTTCGCCATCAGGTCTCCGCGTCCTCGTCGTCGTCTTCCAACTCGTCTTCGCGGGCCTCGATGATCTCCGCCGCGATATCCACGAGGTGGGTCAGGGGCACGGGCTTCTGAAGGTAGCGGTCCACGCCCAGGGATTCCGCGTAGGCCTGGTGGCGTTTCCCCTCGTTGGCGGTGACCATGATGACGGCCGGAGCGTCCTCGTACCCCTTGATGCGTTCCAGCGCGAGGAACCCGGATCGTCCCGGGAGCATCATGTCAAGGATCACGAGGTCCGGCGGCTCCTCGCGGCAGATGCGCACCGCATCATTCCCGTTGCTGGTGCACTGGGTGAGGGCCCCGGCGGCCTGGAACGCCGCCTCCATGGAGTCCAGCACATCGCGGTCGTCGTCGACGATCAGCACCTTGATCTCACTGAGTCGGCCGTTCATGGGCTGCTCCTTCGCGGGGCCCCCGTGGGGGATGGCCCGGGCTGCGGGGGTCATCGCGTCGTGCGCGGCCTCGTCCGCCGCAGAGACTGTACCGCGCTCCCGGGCCTTTGGTGCCCGAATTCCGCACGATCCGGGCCCGAGAACCACATGCCAAGGCCCTCGGGGGCTTCTACCGCTGGAGCGAGGCCAGATTCGCGGCGTCGTGGTCGCTCCTGGCGACCAGGGCATCCAGCTCGGCACTGGTCATCCAAGGGAGGGCGGCGAGCTTGTCCCGGAGTGCGGCGGGGAAGGGCTTTCCGTGCCGCTCGTGTGCGGGCCGGCTGCGCCAGACGCGGTGCATCCAGAAGTACTGATCCGGGGCGCGGCGGATCATGGTCTCGATGGCGCGGCGGTAGCGGGCCGTGATGTAGAAGAGCGGGTCGGGCTGCCCGTGCCAATCGGCGGGGCCGAAGCGGTCGACCATCTCGATGGAATAGCCCATGGAGCCGATTGGGGCGCGGGAGTTCCCGGGAAGGCCGGGGGGGCTCTCGTGCGGGCCGAGTCGCCGGGCCATGCCGCAGACCAGCGTGGCGTTGGTCTGCATGGCGAGGAGGCCGATGGACTTGTAGGTGGAGGTGAGCCTGCCGAAGAAGGGGACAAAGAGCCCGCGGTCCCCGCCGCTCTGGTCGGCGACCAGGCCCGCGGGGAAGCCCGCGCGGATCGCCGGGGGGAGGGCTCGCACCGCGCCGAACTTGCTCACGAGCGTGAGCCCCCGGCGACGGCGGGTCTCGTGCAGCCAGCGGTCGAGGGGGCGGAGGTCCAGGGGGCGATAGACGGCGTGAACAGGGAAGCCCAGCATGGAGATCGCGTAGCCGATGAGCTCCCAGTTGCCCGTGTGCCCTGTGATGAGGAGGCAGGGCTGACCCGAGAGGAGCGTGGAGAGACCGGGAGCGATGTCGGCGAAAAAGAGGTGCTGGGCGAAGCCTTCCTCGGTGATGAGCCTGGGCGCAAAGAGGATCTCTACGCCGAGCTTGAAGACGTGCTGGTAGCAGCCCACGGCGACACGGCGACGGCGCTCGTCGGACCAGTCGGGAAAGGCATCGGAGAGGTTACGGACAGCGCGCTCGAAGCGCTTGGCCTGGAGCTTCGGGTAGAGGGCTCCGAGCCCGTCCGCGATGCGGCGGGCGTTGTCGAGGCCCAGGAGCAGGGGCATCCCCATCGCGGCGCGCAACGCCGCGGTGATGGGCCACTCGACGACGGGCGGCAGGTGCTTCTTTCGTCCCACGCGTGGGCCGCGATCACCGCCTGTTGGAGGCGGGCGACTTGCCGATCAGGGTGTACAGGCGGTTCTCGTTGAGGACGGGGAGGCTGGTCGACTGCGCCTGGCGGGCCAGGGCGTCGTACCGCTGGGCTTCCTGATCGCGGCGCTGGAACTCGAGGATGAGTTCGAGGGGTGCGCCGCTGCCCGGGCGGGGCGGGGTGAGGGGGCGCTCGCCGAGGACGAGGAAGTCGGTGTCGCCGGCGAGGTCGTTGACGACGGTGCCTCCCCAGGACTCGATCATCGCACGCACGTCGTCTCGCTCGAGGGCGGTGGGCGCCCCGTCGCGGTTGGTGTCGAAGTTGCCGAAGACCACGAAGCGATAGGTCTTGTTGGGGTCAAAGACCGCGTTGGCGATGACATCGCCCTTGACGACGGGGTTGCCGCGGACCTCGCTGGTGATGCGGCAGGTGCTGCTGTTCTCGCCGACGCTGATGACCTCGAGCGTGGCCTTGCCGCGGGGGTAGTTGCCCTCGGCGTCCGGGCGGATGGCCTCCGGACCCGAGTAGACGGCGAAGGTCATGCCCAGGACGACGTGGTTCTTGGCGCCGAGGCTGATGTACGCGAGGCGGGAGGCGCCGTCGGTCTGGACAACGCTGCCATCGACCAGCGCGGACTCGTCCCCGGGGCGGACCACGGCGAGATTCTTCTGCGAGCGGAGTGCGTTGAGCTGGCTCTCGATGATCACCTTCTCCTCGGTGAGGCGGGCGATCTGGGAGGTGAGGCGGGCTTCGGTCTCGGCGGCGGCCTGCTTGATGGCGTCGGCCTGCGCATCGACCTGCTTCTTGTAGCCGTCGGTCCCCGCGCGGATCGAGTCGACCTCGTCCTTGTACTGGTTGACCTGCGCGTTGAGATCGTTGATGGTGCGCTGGTGGGCGCTCTCGATGCCCCGGATCCGGGCGGACTCGTTCTGGAACGCGGCCTGAGCGGCGAGGGTGGCGGCGCTGGCCTGCTCGAGCTGCTTCTGGAGGGAGTCGATCTGGCCCTGCTGCTGGCGGATGACGGGGATGAGTGCGGAATCGCGGGCGCCGGCGACGCCCTCAAGCTTCGTAGCAAGGTCGGCGAGGGAATCGCGCCCGGAGCCGGTGATCTTCTGCATGAGCGCCTCGCGGTTGTTTACGAGGTAGCCCACAAGGCTCTTCTGGTCCCGCTTGGCTTCTTCGACGAGATTGCGGACGTTGTCCTGGTTCATTTCCTCCGAACGGATGAACTCGGCGACGTTCTGCTTGGCGAGCTGAAGCTCGACCGTCCGGTTGCTGTTCTTGCTGTAGAAGATCGCGAACGCGACGAAGAAGCCCAGCGAGGTGATCGCGAGGACGGTGATGGTCGCGGCGACGCCGAACGAAGTGCTGGTCCTGCCTGCCATGGTCGAGGCTCCAAAGAAACGACTGCGGCCCCGGCCTCGGCCGGGGGAAGGCGACAATAGGCCCGCCCGGGCTTTCAAACCCGCCCAGCGCGTTCCGGCCGCCCTTCCGGTTCTCCTCGGTCGGCCATCACGGGGCCTTCCGAGGCGCTCACAGTGTGACCAGTTTCGCGGTGCGCGTCAAGCGTCGGTGCTCTGTTAGGTGTTCGGGCCGCGCTCGCACCACTCCCTCCACATGCCACGCACAGCGAGTTCGAATCGATGGGCGTATGCCCGCCCGTTGCAGAGGGCGGATCCTGCCATGCGGGTGCGGAGGCTGGTCCGCAGCGCTGCCCGCCGGGGAGGGTCGGCGGCGAGGGCGGAAGCCCGCCTCACAAAGTCGTCTTCGTCCAAGGCGACGAAGTCCGCCAGCCCGATCGTGGTGAGGAGGGAAGCGCCCACACGCGCGCGGTGGCGGTCGCCGGCGAGGGTCACCACGGGAACCCCCATCCAGATCGCCTCGCAGGTGGTCGTCGTGCCGTTGTAGGGCGTGGGGTCGAGGGCGATGTCTACCTCTGCGTAGAGGGCCAGGTGGCCTGATGTCTCCGGCACGTGAGGAAGCACGCGCACGCGGCCTGGCCCCACCCGGGACTCCAGCCGCGCCAGCCATGGGGTGGCAGGGTCAACGCCGGGCGGGCTCTTGACGATCAGTTCCGACTCGGGGATGGCACTGAGCAGGCGGCCCCAGAGCGCCATGCAACGCTCCCCCACTTTCGCCGCGTGATTGAACGAGCCGAATCGCACTCGCGACCGGGGGGCGGGGGTTGTCGCCGGCTCGGGCCAGGCGGGATCGGGCGCGAAGTTCCACAGGCAGTCCTCCAGCCTCCACAGGCGTTCGGTGCAGTTCGTCTCGGCTCCGGGAGGGTCGGTGGTTCTGTCGACGAGCCGCCATGTCATGCTCGGAAGACCCGTGGTGCCGGGGTAGCCGAGGAAGGTGGCCTGCACGGGGGCGATTCCCGGAGCGAGGGCGCGCATATGCCCGGGGGCCGTCCAGCCGTTGGCGTCGATGAGCACGTCGATGGCATCGCGTGCGGCGAGTTCGGCGAGGCCGGCAGGCGAGAGGGTGGCGCAGGCTCGCCACTGGCCCATGGCCTTGAAGCGGGTCGAGGTGTCGTCCTCCGAGCCGGTCGAATAGAGGAAGAGCCTGGTGGCGCCACGATCGAGGTGCGGAAGCCACCCCGCCAGGAAGAAGGCGCAGGAATGCAGGCGGAGGTCTGAGGACAGGATCGCGACGTTGAGAGATCGCCGGGGGTCGGGGACGTTGGGCCAGCGTCGGGGCCGGGGCGGCCCCAGGAGTTGCGCGAGGAGTTCATGGGTTTCGCGTTCCTGTTCGGGCGACTCGCACCCCGCGACGTTCTGTGCATACGCCAGGCTGAGGAGCAGCGACTCATCCGGGCCGCACCGGGCGAGGCCCTGCCGAAGGCAGGCGACGCTCTGGGCAGGGACGCCGGCCTTCAGGAGGAGGTCGGAGCGGAGTTTCCAGGCCTCGGGACTCGCTGCGCCGGGTCCGTGGCAGAGTTCGGAGGCGCGGGACAGCGCGTCATCCCAGCGACCGGCGGCGGCGAGCGCGCGGATGCGGATCAGGAGTGCCGCGCCGGCACCCGGGGTGGTGCCGAGCACCCGTTCGGCGACCAGCAGCGACTGGGATGGCTCTCCGAGGGCGAGGTGCACCTCGGCGAGGAGGCACAGGGCGTCCGCATCGCGGGGCTTGGCGGCGAGGTATCGCAGGAGGGTCGCGCGGGCCGCGTCGTGCCGGCCCGCGCCGTGCTGGGCGTGCGCGTCTCGCAGGGCGGGCGCGATCATGGTTGCCCTCGCGCCGGGGCGTGGTAGGCTGTGGATGCTGGAACCTTGCCCCGGGCCATCGTGCGGGATCGTACCGAAACCGGCGGGGGCTGAGGGCGAAGAACAGCCGGGAGGGCCGCCCATGCGCTTCATCCTCGCCCTGATGCTGGTGACGCCTCTGGCTTCGGCCTGGCAGCCCGCGGACTCCCCGCCCCTGGGAGGCCCCAAGGTCCGCGAGGAACCAGCCCGACCCACGATCATCACGCGGAACTTCGACGGCTCGGTCAAGCCACCCGAAGGCACGGCGGAGGAGGCGGTGCTCGATCTGCTGGGGCTTGGTTCGATGGGCGCGAGCCCCGAGGATCATGAGGCGGCGGAACGCGTACGAGTGATCCTCGCGAAACGGGGCAAGGTTCTCGAGGACTTCGTGTTCGACAACGTCGCGCTGCTGACCAAGCTTGACACGGCGGGGAACACCGGCGACAAGGCCGACCAGTTGGCCCTGCTGGCGGAGGCGTTCCGCAAGCTGGCCCCGCTGCGCGAAGGGGGGCCACTCTCGAGCCAGATCCGGGCGGCGCTTCCTCGGGGCAAGGCCGAGCAGTTCGACGCGATCCTCCGCGAGTACTGGGAGGCGGTCATCGCGGACCGGATGTCCCGCGCGAAGCCCGAAGGAGGATTCCCCAGCCGCCTTGAGGCCATCGCGGCGGCGCGGCTGGAATCGCTGGGCAGGGAGATCGAGCGCTCGTTCTATCGCCTGCTGATGTCCGGTGAGTTCATCTATCGCGTGGCGACGCGGGGCCTCACGCTCACGCCGGAGCAGTCTCGCCGACTTCGGGCGGTGATCGAGGAGCACTACCGCGTCACGGGCGGCAACGACGACGAAGCGGCGAACAGGCGGCTGTTCGCGAAGTCCATCGCGGTGCTGGACGACGACCAGAAGCCCCGGTTCATCCGGAACCTCCGCGAGCTCGGGTCGCCGAAGAAGGCCGCCCCCGCACCCACGCCTCCCTCACCCGATGATGTGGAGGGGGCGGGCGGCGGGTGAGGCCCGCGCGGGTATGCTCTGGGCATGCCGGAACTTGATGAAGGACCGAGCCCCGAGGACGTGGAGCGATTCTCCGACGCCACGGTGGCGTGCCCGAAGTGCGGCGCGCGGCTGCACGACGATGTGGACCTGTGCTACAGGTGCGGGCACGCGCTGGGCGCGGAGCCCGAGAGTGCGATGCCGAGCAAGGGCTCGCTCGTGGTGATCGTGCTGATGGTGCTTGCGCTCACGGGGGCCGCGGGCTACTGGATGCACTGGTGGTGAGCGGCGGCGCTAGTGCCCGAAGAGGTTCTTCTCGGCGAAATACCCGTTTTCCTCGAAATAGCGGAGCGCCTCGTCGGTGGTGCGGAAGACGCGGGTGGCGGTCTCCGTGATGAAGGGGCTGGGGGCCTTCCTCGGCTTCCAGACGACGAAGACTTCCTTGGTGTGCTCGAAGGCGTGGTGGAGCTCTCGCTCGACGCCGCTGGAGAGCCCGGGGAACTCGGTGCCGGAGGCGGTGGGGATTTCGGGGATGTAGCTGACGATCATGTCGGACTGATCGATGAGCTTGAAGTCTCGCATGTAGATCTGCCCGTCGATATCGCCGGCGATGTCGAGGACCTCGCGGACGCGGACGCGGATGGGCTTGGCGGTCTGGGCCTTGCTCCCGCCGAAGGCGTGGGGCGCGACGTCGAGGTAGTCCTTGCCCTCCTTGCTGGCGGCGATGGCGCGGTCGAGCAGCAGCTTCTCGTCGACGTCGCCGGGGTCGAAGGTGATGAAGTGCTCCGCGAGCGCGGCGCGGAAGGCGTCGATCTCGGCGAGCACCTCGGGCATGTCCACGACGTGGCTCATGGGGAAGCTCGGGTAGACCTTTCTCATGCCCGGGCGGCAGACCAGGCGGAAGAGCGTTCGGGTCGTCGGGGCGTGGCGGCCCCTGCTCAGGATGTAGAACCGGCTGTCGGGGATCGCCCGGCTCATGAGCTCGGTCGCGAGGATCTCTTCCTCGCGCCAGACCATGCAGTCCTTGAGCGTGGCGTCGATCTCATGCTCCGCGTGGAGGCGGTGATGCACGACCTCGATGTTGTCCACGACACAGACGAACAGGTCGGGCCGCATCTTGGTGACCTGGTCGTAGTCGAAGGCGGCGAAGAGCCCGTGGCGCCAGCGGAAGGTGGCGTGCGTATTGACGATGAGGTTCTTCTCGTCCCGTGACTCGCTGATGATGTCCTTGAACGCGGCCCGCCGCAGCGAGTTGAGTCGGGAGATGGGGAGGTCCAGGATCTTCCCGGGGCGGACGTCGGGCCCCTCGCGGTACATGAGGTCGCCGACGTGGAAGACCCGGAGGGCCTCGCCCTGCTGGCCCGCGAACGCCGCGGCGGCGTCGAGGTAGGGCTTCTTGTCCATCCCGATCTGGCCTGTGATGATGGCTCGCATGGTGCTTGTCCCGTGAGGCCGACCGCCCGCGTGCGCGACCCGACGGGCGGCGGAGGCGATTCTAGCGCCCGTGCCGGGGCGCACTCGTCGGCGCGGCTCACTCGGGCTTCATCATCGGGAAGAGCATCACGTCGCGGATGGTGCGCTGGTTGGTCAGCAGCATGACCAGGCGGTCCACGCCCAGGCCCATGCCGCCCGCTGGGGGCATGCCCACCTTGAGCGCGCGCAGGAAGTCGTGGTCCATGGTGCGGAAGGTGTTCTCTTCCGCGGCCTTGTCGGCGTCCACACCCCCGAGCTGCTCGCGGAACTTGGCCTCCTGCACGTCCGGGTCGTTGAGCTCGGTGTAGTGCGGGGCGATTTCCATGTGCCCGATGAAGAGGTCCGCGCGGTCGGCGAGCGACGGGTTGTCGCGGTTGGGGCGGGTGAGGGGCGAAATGGCCGCGGGGTAATGGGTGATGAAGGTGGGGCGGGAGCCGTCGATGCTCTTTTCGGCGAACTCCTCGAAGAGCTCGTTGATGACGAGCGCGGGGTCGAGCTTCGCGGCGGCCTCCGGCGACATGATCTTGCGCTCGCGGGCCCCCGTGCGGCATCGCTCCACGTCGGCCATGGGGAAGCCCAGAGCCCGCTCGAAGAGGTCCGGGTACCTCACGCGGTCAAAGGGCTTGGCGTAGTCGATGATCCAGTCACCGAACGGAAGGCAGAGGTCCGGCGCACCCGCGGCGCGGGCGACTTCCTGGGCGGCGGCCCGGATGATGCCCTCGGTCAGGTCCATGACGGTGGTCATGTCCCCGAAGGCCTCGTAGGCCTCGAGCATGGTGAACTCCGGGTTGTGCTGCTTGTCGAGCCCCTCGTTGCGGAAGTTGCGGTTGATCTCGAAGACGCGGGGCATGCCGCCCACGAGCAGCCGCTTGAGATAGAGCTCGGGCGCGATGCGCATGAAGAGGTCGATGGAGAGCGCGTTCATGTGGGTGCGGAAGGGCCGGGCCGCGGCCCCGCCCGCGAGGGCCTGAAGCATGGGGGTCTCGACCTCGAGGAATCCCCGCTCGGAGAGGTGTCGCCGGATGCACGCGACGATGCGGCTTCGTGCCTCGAAGACCCGCATCGTCTCCGGGTTGGCCCACAGGTCCACGTACCGCTGGCGGTAGCGCAGCTCCACGTCCGTGAGCCCTGCGTGCTTCTCCGGGGGGGGCACCAGGCTCTTGGAGGCGGGCTCGAGCGTGGAGCACCAGAGCGTGACCTCGCCGGTCTTGGTCTTCATGACCCGGCCGCGCGCGATGACGACGTCGGACAGGTCCGTCAGCTTGGCGACCTTGAAGCCGCGCTCGTCGCAGTCGCGCTGGCTCACCGCGATCTGGAGGTCGCCGGAGGCGTCGCGGAGGGTCATCCAGAGGAGCTTGCCGTTGTCGCGGAGAAGCATCACTCGACCGGCGGCGCTCGCCTCGGGGCGGCGGTCGGTGTAGCCCGCCTCCTTGGCGCGGGTGTTGTGCTCGTTGTCCGCGGCGGGGTCGTACATCCCCCGGACGTGTGAGAGTGGAAGCAGGCCGGGCGTGCGCTGTCCGTAGGGGTTGAGCCCGAGCGCGGCCAAGGCGTCGCGGTTGGCGCGGCGCTGCTGCTCGAGGTGGTGGGGCGAGGAGAGGTCTTGGTTGTCGTGAGCCATCCGCGGATGGTAGTTCGGCGGGGTCCGGGGCTCAGGCGCGCGCTTTGCCCCCGACGGTCAGCGTCGCGGGGGTCGTCTCGCAGAGGGGCTTGCTGGGCGTGCGCGGGTCGTCGATGAGTGCCTGGAGGGTCACGCCATCAAACCGGGCGATCAGAGCCGCCGCGGCGTCGTCGAGCGCACGATGGAGCGGGCACAGGAGCGGCCCGTGGGTCGAGATGCCCAGCGGGCAGGACTCGATGCGCTTGAGCGTGCCGACGGCGTTGATGATCTCGAGGAGGGTGATGCGCTCGGCGGGCTTGGCGAGGCGGTACCCGCCGCCGACTCCGCGGCGTCCGGCGATGAGGCCGGCACCGGCGAGTTGCTGGAGCACCTTGGCAAGGTAGTTTCCCGGGACTCGGGTGCGCTCCGCCACGACGTTGGTGGGAACGAGCGATTCGGGCTGCAGCGCCAGGCAGGCCATCGCGCGGAGCGCGTACTCGGTCGTCTGAGAAAGCATGAACCGTCCTTTCGCGCTGCAGCCGGGGCGGGATCAACCAACCCGGGGCTCAACAATACTCTGATTGGACCATCCCCGATGCGCCGTGGCCGCCGCGACCCCCCTCGGCGCCGCCAACCATAGCAGCGTCAGGGAGTTTATCACAACCAGGATCGTCCCGCCTTCGTGGGCAAGAACCCCGAGGCCCAGGGGCAGGTCGTGCCCCGTGAGGGAGCCGACGAGTGTTGCGATCGCCATGAAGACCATGATCGAGATGGCGATGGCGAAGTTTGTGGCAATGGTTCGCCTCGCTCTCCGAGCGAGCCGAATGGCCCAGGGAACGGTGATCAGGCTGTCGGTGAGGAGGACCGCGTCGGCGGATTCGAGTGCTGCCGCAGTCCCGATGGTGCCCATGGCCAGGGAGATGTCCGCCAGGGCGAGGGCGGGCGCGTCGTTGACGCCGTCGCCGATGAACGCCACCCCCGCACCCCGACCCGCCGCCTCCCGCTTGAGTTCTCCGACGATCCGCAGCTTGTCTTCGGGGAGCAGGTCGGCATCGAAGGCATCCAATCCGATCGCTTTGGCTACCCGTTCGGCGGTTTTTCGATTGTCCCCGGTGAGCATCCGGACGGGCTTGACCCCCAGGCGATGGAGCTCGGCAGTGAGGGTGTTGGCCCCGGGCCGGATGGCGTCGGCCATGATGAGGACCGCCGCCTGACCGGACGCTTCGGTCCCCTCGGAGGCCATCGCGATCGTGACCGCGACGTGGCCCCGGCCTTGGATGCGCTCGAGCACCTCGGCGACGCGGTTGCGGAAGCAGGCGGGAATCAGCGGCTCCGTGAAGGCGAGGCTCCCGAGCCTGACCTCCCGCCCGTTGACGCGGCCCCCGATGCCCCGCGCTGTCACGTGGTTGATGTCCGTGACCGTTGCCGGCGTGACGCCCCGGGCCTCGGCCGCCTCGCGGATGGCCACGGCGATGGGGTGGGTGGAGTCCGCCTCGAGCCCCGCGGCGACGGCGAGCATCTCCGGCCCCTGGGACCATGCCACCGGGTGGACCTCGTAGAGCCGCGGGCGTCCGAAGGTGATAGTGCCTGTCTTGTCCAGGCACATGGCACCGGCCCGCGCCAGTCGCTCGATCGCGGCGCCGCCCTTGAAAAGCACACCGCCCCGCGCCGCCCGGGCGATGGCGGCGAGGGTGGCCGTGGGTGTGGCGATGACCAGCGCACAGGGCGACGCGACGATGAGAAGCGTGATGGCGGTGTAGAGAGCCCCGGGACGATCGGCATCGCCAAGCAGGGGCCTGCCGAGCCCCAACCACCAGGTGAGGCCCACCAGAACGCTCACGAGCATGACTCCGAGCGCGTAGGGCTGGCTCAGGCGGTCGATCACCCGCTGCACGGGCTCTCGCTGCTCGCGGGCGCGCATGACCAGTTCCAGGATCTTCTGGAGGCTGCTCTCTTTGGCCGCCCGGAGCACCCGGGCCTCGATCGGGTCGTCGGTGTTGATGGTGCCGGCAAAGAGCTCGTCGCCCGGCGTCACGGGCCTGGGGTGGCTCTCGCCGGTGATCGCGGATTGGTCCATCTGCGACTCGCCGGAGACGACGGTCGCGTCCGCGGGGACCCTCTCCCCGGGGCGGACCTTGATGACGTCGCCCGGGACGAGTTCGCCCGGGTCGACGATGACCCAGTCGTCGCCTCGCTTCACGAGCGCGTCCTTGGGCATGATGCCGTGGAGCGCGGCGACTTCGCGCCTGGTGCGCTCCATCGCCAGATCCTCGAACGCGCCGGCGAGCACGAAGAGGAAGAGCAGGAGGGCGCCTTCCTCCGGATGGCCGATGTACGCGGCGAGCCCGGCGCCGACGACCATGAGCACATCGATGTCAAAGCGTCGCTCGAGAAGGGACTGCACCGCGGGCCGCCCGCCGTAGATGAGCCCGATGGCGAGGCTCGCCCAGTAGGCCCACTCCCCCTCGGCCCAGCCGGCGACACGGACGGCGAGATAGCCGCCCGCGAGGAGCACACCCATGACGACCGCGGCGGTGAGCTCCGCCCTGGGCTCGAAGATCGCGCGCCAGCCGCCGGGCCTTGGGTTCTCCGGGGCCTGTGTCACGGGTGATTGTACGAGCGCCTACTTGAAGAACACGGCGATGCCCAGAGTCAGCGCCATGACGCACGCGACGCCGGTCTTGGCGACCGTCGCCACCAGGCGTCCGGCGGCGGCGCCGCCTCCGGCGCGGGTGGCCTCCGCCCAGGTCTTGTTGGCGGTACCGCGCTCGGAGATCATGGTTCCCGCGGCGGCGCCGACCACACCCCCGACGATGGTGCCGAGAGGGAAGAGGAAGGGCGAGCCCGCGACGGCGCCAACCACCGAGCCGACAACGGCACCGATCGCCCCACGGCGCGAGGCGCCGCCCTTGGCCGCCCCCAGCGCCGATGCGAAGAACTCGATCGCCTCCCCCACCACCGCCAGGAGTCCGGCGGCGACCAGCACCCACCACGGCATGAGTTCCGGTTGCCAGAGCTTGACCAGGAGTGCGGCGCACAGCAGCACCCAGGTCCCAGGCAGGGTGAGCATGGTGAGAATGACACCGAGGAGCGCGGCGACGACCACGATCGCGATCGCGGCCACGTGCGACCAGTCCGCGGATTGGAGCCAGTCCATCATCGCCGGATTATTGGGAATCGGCGGGCTTCTCGTTCGCGGGGGTCTGCGCACCGCCCGCGTCGTCGGCCACACGGTCCGGGAAGGCCGCCTTCTCCATCTCCAGCACCCAGGATTCGACGGGCTCGTAGCGCAGGAGGTCGAGCTCGACAGTCCTGCCCCCGAGGGTGGCGTGGTCCTTCTTCACCACGACGGAGACGTAGAACTTGTGCCACTTGCGCTTGTCCAGGTCCTCGATGTCCGCGGGGGCGATGCTGGCCCCGCCGGGGAGGGTGAGCGTGCGCGACTCCGGGTCGAACCTGAACACGCGGGACCTGACCCGGAAGATCAGCAGGGCGACATAGCCGCCGATGCCAACTCCCAGGGCCATGATGAGCCACTGGACGGGGATGTCCCACGGGCTGAGCGGGCTTGGGGCGGTGACGCGCTCTCCGGTTGCGGTGGTGAACTTGGCGCGGAGGAAGTCCAGGCGTGCGCGGGCGTCGGTGACGGCGCTGCCATCGCCTCCCCGAAAGTCATCCCTGGGGATGGCGGTGGCCCGGGGACCGTCGTCCTTGCCGATGAGCCTCAGGGCATCCAGCCAGCGGGTCAGAGCCTCATCCACGGGGGGAAGTTGGCCCTTCTCCTGCATGAGGCGGCTGAGTTTCTCTCGCTCTGCCGCCGGATCCGCCACGCCCGCGCGATTGTCCAGAGGCGGGCGGCTGCGAGAGAACTCCTCGAGGTACTGGAACTCCAGCCACTCCGCGGCGAGGGCGCCCCGGGCCGGATACACGCGCACCGCGTCCCACAAGCCCCACAGACCGAATGCGATCAGCACGATCGCGATGACGATCATTCGGATCGTCCACTTGCGGCTGACCTTGGATGTGAGCAGTTGCGACATGGCGATGGCCCCTCTCGGCGGTGCCAGAGGCTATCGTCGCGCCGGACCCGAGGCCAACAGCAAGACCCGCGGCGCAAGGTGCGATTCAGCCGTCCGTGTCGGGGTCGTCGACCCGGGCCATGGCCAGGGCCCACCAGCGCTCGGCGAGCATTGGTCCGCCCGGCCTTGCCATGAGCTTGGAAAAGCCGCCCACGGAAACGACCCTCACGGGAATTCTGGGGTATTCACGGCCGTTGGCAAACGCCCTCGTCAGCCAGCGGGAGTGCTGGCGTCGCATCGCCTCGGGCGTCTGCACGCCGCGTCGTCTTGAGAGACGGTCCCAGAACATGCGCGCAGTCTACCAACCTCGAGGGATCGCGGTGCTGGGGCGTTGTGGCCCTGATGCATCCCTAACCGTCGCCTGGTTGCCATTCCGCAACTTTGCTGGCCGGACCATCGATCCTGAGGTATATCCGTTGAGGACAACATCGTTCCGGAGACCTCTGCCATGCGTTGGACCGCCGCTGTGCTCGCGTCGTTGGCCGTCACATCCGTTGCCTGCGCGGACCTGATCTCGGTCGGGGCGGTGCAGGACAACACTCTGTATGAGTCCACCACGGGCTCGCTCTCCAACGGGCAGGGGGCATATGTGTTCTCGGGGAGGACCTCGCAGGGCCTGATCCGGCGGGCGTTGCTCCAGTTCGATCTATCCCTCATTCCCGCGGGCTCGACGATCACCTCGGCGACGCTGACGCTGCACTCCGAGCAGGCGCAGGGCTCCGCGACCTACACGCTCCACCGCCTGCTCGCAACGTGGGGCGAGGGGACCAGCGATGCCGGCTCGCCCGGCGGGTCGGGAACCGCGGCGACCACGGGCGATGCGACCTGGCTGCACCGGTTCCACGCCACGTCGACCTGGACCAGCGCGGGCGGAGACTTTGTCGCGGCGGCTTCCGCGAGCAAGATCGTCTCCGGCGCGGGAACGTTCTCGTGGACCGGCGCGGGCCTGATCCAGGACGTGCAGGCGTGGCTCGACGGCGGGGCCATCAACGCCGGCTGGGCGCTCCTCGGCAACGAGGCGAACGCGGGCCTGGCGGTGCGGTTCGGCTCTTCGGAACACGCCTCGGCCGGCATGCGGCCGGAGCTCACCATCGAATACACCCCCGTGCCCGCCCCCGGAGTGGCCGGGCTGGGCGCCGTGGCCTTGCTCGGTGCTCGTCGGAGGCGGCGCTAGCGGTTCTCGGCGGAGCCGTCGTACTTGACGAAGTCCTCGATGTCGCGGGGGCCGACTTCCGATGCCTGCCAGGCCGCCGTGTAGAGCGAGGCGAGGGTCGCCGCTCCATCCGCAAGCCGCTCGATGATGAACTGCCTCCCCGGCTCGCGGTCGAGGTCGCCCGACTTCTTGAGCGCGTAGAGCGGTTCGACCTGCGCGAAGGACCGCTCGAGTTCGGCGGTCACGTCGTTCCAGGGGCTTACCGGGTCCGGGGTGCGCGGCTTCACGGCGGCGCGCACGTCGTCGATGGTGATGCGGTGGAGGCGGATGACGCCACCATCGATGTAGGAATGGATGCCCCGGTCGGTGGTGTAGCCGTTGGGGTTTGGCCCTTCCCAGCCGTGGTGATGCCTGGTGGTGTGCAGGGGCTGTGACGCATCACCGATGTAGTGCGCGAGGATGCCGAGGTTGTAGCGGGCGCTGGCGCGGGCCATGTCAAGCTGGGCGTCCCGGCTGGGATCGGAGAGCTTTTCGATCACGCGGACGGTCTTGAGCGAGGAAACCGCCTTGGCCCAGGTTTCCATCGCCGCGTGGGGCAGGAAGCCCGGGTAGCCCTGGACGAGCTCGGGGTCGAGCTTGCCGCCCATGGGCTTTCCCTTGAACCCCGGGGCCTCACGCGCCACAGAAAGCTGTCGGACGTACTCGTGCCTGAGGGCCGGGAGCGACTTGAGCGACAGGCCAAAGTCGGCAAGGTCCTCGATGTCGAGGTAGTGGTCCGGGTTGTTGAGATGGGTGAGTTGGGCCACGCGCGTGCCCCGCCAGCGGTCGGGGACCACGGCCTGGTCGGAGATCATGGCACGGCTGTCGGGGCCGGTGAGCCACGTCGGCGCCTCGGGGCCGATCTGCTTCGCGGCGGTCTCGAGGGCCGCGCGGCAGATCATGCGGTGCCCGTCCGCGTCCCAGGCGGATGCGGCGGACGCGCCGGCGGAGACTGCAACCAGCGCGACCCAAAGCCTGTGTGTGTTCATGTCGGAACGGTACGCGAAGGGGGCCGGCTCAGGGGCAGCCACCGCCGCCGACGGTGTCGATGAGTGCTGCGACGTCGTCCTGGTCGGCGTTGCCGTCCTGGTTGAAGTCCGGGTCGATGCCCGTGGGGTTCCCGCCGCCGCCAACGACATTGATGAGGTAGGCCACGTCGTCCTGATCGGCGTTGCCGTCCTGGTTCATATCCGGGTCGCACGCCGGCGGCGGGGGCTCGTCGATATCCGCCATCCAGGGCTTGGGCGCCCCCTCGCCGACGATGGTGGTTCCGTCGTCGGAGATGGCCTTGGCGCTGGTGAGCGTGGCGCCGCCCAGGTTGACGCCCAGTCCGGTGAGGAGCGTGTCGATGAACCGCACGCCGTTGGTCGCGTCCCACATGTACGCCGTGGACTGTCCCGAGCGGGTGGCAAGGCCAACAACGACGCGACCATCGGGGGTGATGTCCGTCGCGAGGCCGGGACAGCAGACGGTGCTCACGGTGGTGACACCCTCTCCGACACGGTGGCGCTGGAGCGGGCCGCCGTACTGCGTCTGGAAGTAGGCGGTGGAGCCGTCGTTCGAGACGGCGAGGAGGTCCGCGGTGAGAGGGATTGTCGCCGCAGGAACAAGGGGCCCGGCGGGCGCGGTCCAGCGGTAGAGCACGCGCGAGGTCGGGTTCGCGGCTGGGCGCCCGATGAAGACAACCGTGGAGCCATCCGCACTGACCAGCGGGCCATCGGTGGGGGTCTGGGCGGTGCCGAGGCTGAAGACGGGGCCCGCGCCGATGCGGACGGCGACCTCGGGCTCCGCGGTGAAATCCGGCTGGCCATAACCCGCGACGACGCTCCCGTCGCCGGAGAGTCCCCTGATCTGCGTGAACCTGAAGGACTCGACGGGGAGCACCGAGAGGGCCTGCAGGCCGTCTGAGGGGTTCCAGATCCAGGTCAGAGCGTTGGGGTTGGCGTCGCAGTTGGTATCGCCGGCGAGGTGCCAGCCGTTCGAACTGCTGGTGCGGGGGAGCCCGTTGTCAAAGCCGAGGGACTGGGCCGCCACGGCGGCGCCGCTGCGAAGCCAGCGGATGGGGGTTGGGTCGCACTGCGAGAGGCTGCGACCAAACAGCACCAGACCATCGGCGGACACGCCGTCGACCGTCGGCGCACCGTCGGCCCCGGCGGGGGCCTCGAGCGAGTTGAAGACCTGGCCCGCGGCGGCGGCCACAATGAACGGAGCCGCAACGAAGGCGGCCCAGCTTGACGTGCGCATCGATCTCCTCCCAACGAAACCCCGCTCCGCCATCATGCTACCACGGGCGGGTTTTCGGACAAGGGATAGTTTCTCATTTCACTGTCACCGAGCGCGACCCTCACGGAGCCGGGTGCTCGGGGGGCAACCCTGACAGGACCCGCCAGACGTCCTTCACGACCCAACTCATTGCGGCGTGGGCCGCGGCGGTGCCGGCGGCGAGGTGCGGGGAGAGCACGGCGTTGTCCACCCCGAGCAGCGGGTAGTCCGGCCCGAACGGCTCCGGGTCGTGAACATCGATGAGGGCCATGCCCGCGGGGTGTGCCCGAAGCCACCGGGCCAGCGCCGCCTCATCAAGCACGAGACCACGGCTGGTGTTCACGACGGTGGCCGTCGGCCTGAGGAGTGCACAGAACCCCTCACCGAACCACTTGCGGTTCTCGGACCGCCCGTCGACGTGAATCGTGACCACATCGCTGTCCCTGAGGAGCGTCTCGACGGGCACTGGTGTGGCGCCATGCCGGGATGGCGCCGGGATGTCGAGCAGGTCGTGGTAGAGCACTCGCATGCCCACACCCCGGGCGATGCGCGCCACGCGCGAGCCGACTCGCCCGAGTCCGAGCACACCGAGCGTGAGTTCGTTCAGTTGGGATGTGGCCTCGTGCCCCTTGCGCAGGCGGTTCCACTCGGAGAGGTCCACCGCGCTGCGGAGCCGGAAGCGGGGTCGGAGGGCGCCGAAGAGCATCGCGAAGACATACTCGGCGACGGCGTCGCAGTTCGCGGCGGGGGTGTGAACAACCTCCACACCCCGGCGGCGGCAGGCCTGCACGTCGATGTGGTCCAGCCCGACGCCGGCGCGGCCCACGACCCGCAGGCGCGGCGCACGGTCGAGCAGGTTCTGGTCGACGCGGGTGTAGGTGCGGACCACCAGCCCCTCGGCCTGCGCGAGCAGCTCGTCGAACCGGGGTTGCCTCGAAAAATGGCACTCGACAAGGTCGCACGACTCGCGCAGCCACGCCGCGGCGGCGGGGTCGAGGTCCTCGCTCTGGAGCACGCGGGGCGTCGGCACGGGCGAGTCTAGGAACGGGGCCCCGGCGGGAACGCCGCTCCTATCATCTCGCCGCTCACCAGGAGCCCCCAGGCATGGCGTGGATCACGAAGAACTCGGCAACGGCGCAGATCGAGAAGCGGGACCAGCCCTACCTGACGCCCGCGCTGCGCCAGGATCTTTCAAACCGGGTCCTGCCCCGCTATGAGCAGAAGAAGGGGGCGCTGCTGGCGTGCCTCCACGCGGTGCAGCACGAGTACGGCTGGGTTCCCCACCAGGCGATGCTGGAGATCGCGCAGTTCCTGGCGATCTCGCCGGGCGAGGTCATCGACTGTGCCAGCTTCTACGAGGAATACTGGCTGAAGCCCAAGGGCACGCACCTGATCTCCGTCTGCCGGTCCATCGCCTGCGAGTTCTGCGGGCACGAGAAGATCACGCAGGCGATCAAGGACAAGCTGGGGATCGATGTGGGCGAGACCACGCCCGACGGCCTGTTCACGCTGATCGAGCTCGAGTGCCTGGGAAGTTGCGACACGGCACCGGTGGCGCTGGTGGACGAGCACCTGCACGAGCGGCTGACACCGGAGGCGATCCTGAAAGCCATCGACGACGTGCGTGCCGGCAAGGGCGGCCACCACTAGCCCGGTCCGGTCGGCGCGGGCAGCACCGTCGGCGCCGGGGCTGAGGGCCTCGCAACGTCGAACATTCGGCCCCCGACGGGCGAGAACTCCAGGCGGTCGAATGTCCAGGTGGTGCCGGATGCTGTGGCCCTGAGCCAGAGCGTGCCCTTGCTCTTCGGGCCGCGAAGCGACAGTTGAAGATCCGCCACCTGCACGCCGTTGCGGACGCCGATGTTGCCGCCGGCGATCGGCCCGAGGGTGATGGGCTGGCCGATGGCGGCGATGACCTGCGGGTCGGCCTGCGCAATGGCAACCCCCTGCTGCGCGGCGGGGTGGCTTCGCAGCATGGCGAAGATCTGGAAGACGAACCAGGTGACCCCGCCTCCTGCGAGGAGGAGGACCACCAGAACACCGAGGATGACCAGCAGCACCCAGTGGCGCACGGCCCATGAGCGGGGAGGCGGCGTGGGGACGAAGGCGGGCCGGATGGGCGCGGGGGTGGACACGCTGGCCGATCCTACCCGGCCTCGCGTGCTTGCGACCTGGGGCTATTTCCCGAACACGAACCGCCCGCCGTCCCAGTCGACCTTGACGGCGTCCCCGGGGCCGAACTCGCCGGCGAGGATGCGGCCCGCGAGGGCGTTCTCGATGCGCTGCTGGATAGTGCGCTTCAGGGGCCGGGCGCCGTAGACCGGGTCCCAGCCTTCGCTGGCGATCTCGGCCTTGGCGGCGTCGGTGAGCTCGAGCTGCATGTCCCGGTCCTTCAGGCGGCGGCGCAGGCGGCCGAGCTGGATTTCGACGATGGAGGCGAGGGCCTCGCGCCGGAGCTGGTGGAAGACGATGACCTCGTCGATGCGGTTGAGCAGCTCGGGCCTCATGAGCCCGCCGGTCATGGTGGCGGCGGCGCGGCTCATGACTTCCGTCACCTTGTGGGGCAGGCCCGCGGCCTTGCCGAACTCATCGGTCATGAGCCCGGCGGGGCCCCGCTTGAGCAGTTCGCGAACCGCGGCCTCGATCTCCCAGTCTTCGGCGCCCTGGGCGGTGAGTTCCTGGATCTGCGCGCTGCCGAAGTTGCTCGTCATGACGACGATGGTGTTCTTGAAATCCACGGTGCGGCCCTGGCCGTCGGTCAGGCGGCCGTCGTCCAGGAGCTGGAGCAGCACGTTGTACACGTCGGGGTGGGCCTTCTCGATCTCGTCGAGGAGGACCACGCAGTAGGGACGACGGCGGACCGCCTCTGTGAGCTGGCCGCCCTCCTCGAAGCCGACGTAGCCGGGGGGGGCGCCGATCAGGCGGCTGACGGCGTGCTTCTCGCCGTATTCACTCATGTCGATGCGGACCATCGCCTCCTCGGTGTCGAAGAGGAACTCTGCGAGCGCCTTGCAGGTCTCGGTCTTGCCCACGCCGGTGGGGCCCAGGAAGAGGAACGAGCCGATGGGACGGTTGGGGTCCGCAAGGCCGGCGCGGCTGCGGCGGACGGCGTCGCTCATGGCGCGGAGCGCGTGATCCTGTCCCACCACACGGCGGGCCAGGTTCTGCTCCATGCGGGTGAGTTTCTCGCGCTCGCTCTCGACGAGGCGGGAGACGGGGATGCCCGTCCATCGCCCCACGATCTCGGCGATGGCCTCCGCATCCACCTCTTCCTTGACCAGCGCCTCGCCCTTGTTCTCCTTGGCGGCCAGGGCCTTCTCCGCGGCGGCGAGCTTGGCCTCAAGGTCGCGGATCTCGCCGTACCGGATGCGGGCGGCGGCTTCGAGGTCGCCCCGGCGCTGGGCCTGCTCGAGGTTCACCTGCTTGCCCGCGATCTGCTCCTTGATGGTCTTGACGGCGTCCAGCTCCTGCTTCTCGGCCTCCCAGCGGGAGGTGAGCGTCCGATTCTGCTCCTGCAACTCCGCGAGTTCCTTCTCGATGCGGTCCAGTTCGCGCTTGGCCCCATCGGCTCCCTGCTTGGCCTTCTGCCCGACCTCCAACTTCACCGCCTCTCGCTCGATCTCGAGCTGCATGATGCGTCGTCGGAGCTCGTCCAGCTCCGTCGGCATGCTGTCGTTCTCGATGCGCAGCCGTGCGGCGGCCTCGTCGATGAGATCGATGGCCTTGTCGGGCAGGAAGCGGTCCGCGATGTACCGCTGGCTGAGCTGGGCGGCGGCGAGAATCGCGCCGTCGAGGATGCGCACGCCGTGGTGCGCCTCGTACCGGGGCTTGAGCCCGCGGAGGATGGCGACGGTCTCTTCGACGCTGGGCTCGCCGACCATGATGGGCTGGAAGCGCCGCTCGAAGGCCGGGTCCTTTTCCACGTGCTTGCGGTACTCGTCGAGCGTGGTCGCGCCGATGCAGCGGAGTTCGCCCCGGGCCAGAGCGGGCTTGAGCATGTTTCCTGCAGAAACCGCGCCCTCCGCGGCTCCGGCCCCGAGGATGGTGTGCAACTCGTCGATGAACAGGATGATGCCGCCCCCGGCATCGGAGTACGACGCCTGCACCTCGCGAAGCACGGCCTTCAGCCTCTCCTCGAACTCGCCCCGGTACTTCGCCCCCGCGAGGAGTTGCCCGACATCGAGGGCCATGATGCGCTTGTCGCGCATGCCCTCCGGGCAGTCGCCGTTGACGATGCGCTGGGCGAGTCCTTCCGCGATGGCGGTCTTGCCAACGCCCGGCTCGCCGATGAGAACGGGGTTGTTCTTGGTCCGGCGGCTGAGCACCTGCATGCAGCGCCGGATTTCCTCGTCACGCCCGACCACGGGGTCCAGCTTGCCCTGCTGGGCCTTCTCGGTGAGGTCCACGGCGTACTTCTTGAGCGCCTCGAAGCTGCTCTCGGCGCCGGGGTCGTTGATGTTCGTCACGCCCGAGGCGGCGCGGATGGCCTTGATGGCCTGCTCGATGCGGGCCTTGCTCAGCCCCGCGGCTTCCATCACCTCGCGGGCCTGGCCCGGAGTCTGTGAGAGCGCGAGCAGCAGGTGCTCGCTGCTGACGTAGGAGTCGTTCATGCCCTTTGCCGCGGCGTCGGCCTTTGCGAGAATCTCCATGACCGCCCGGCCGGTGGAGCCGGCCCCGGAAGACGTGGTGGGCAGGCGGGAGAGTTCGGCCTCTGCAACCTGGTTGACGCGCGCCGGCTCCACTCCTGCCTTGGTCAGCGTGGACCAGGCGGCTCCGTTCTTGTCCGCGAGCAACGCCGCGAGCAGGTGAAGGCCGGTGACCTCAGGGTGGCTGCGAGCCATGGCCCCGGATTGGGCGTCGGCAAGAGCCTGCTGGGCGGCGGTCGTGAAGCGGTCCATTCGCATGAGATACCTCCCGAAGATCCTTACAGAATCCCCACGTGCGGATATGCAACCGGCGCGCCGGGCCCGGCGGCCCCGGCGGGCGGTGTGGGGCTGCCAGCGGCCCTGACGGGCCGGAAACCCTGCCTGTGTGGCAGTCCGGGGGGGTCGGACGCGGGAGGACCCGGATGGGCCGGTCCGCAGAGACGCCCGCAATCCCGTGTCAGGGTGTGATTTGGATACGCGCTTGGGGGTGTGGGAGACAGGTGGTCGCGGGGGGCGGGTTGACGCGGGGGGTCCGGGCGGGTACAACCCTGTTGGTTGCGCTACTTCAATCCGGAGGTTTCTGATGTCCCGTCGCGGCTGTGCTGTCGTTTCCGTTCTCGCCCTTGGGGCGATCGCGTGCGTTCTGGGCGGCTGCACGGGCCTGACGCCCGAGTTGCGGACGATGTCCCAGCGTCCGGTTGACAGCCGGAACATGTTCCGCTCGACGTGGAACGAGAATGTGCGCATGGCGTGGGAGGACTTCCACCGTGGCGCGCTGTACGAGCGGTCCAGCCGGATGGTGGCTCATCCGACGGGGCACTGAGCCCACAGTTCTTTGAATGAGGAAGGGCGGCCGCCACGGGGCGACCGCCCTTTTGCGTGCGCTTGCTGCGCTCAGCCGCCCAGGCCGACGATGCTCATCTGCTTGTCGAACTCAAGGCGGAACTTGTACTCGACGGCGAAGGCATCCTGGCCGGAAGCGTGAGGCGGGATGGTGACGTCCCAGCGGAGGATGCCGTCTTTCCTAGGCCCGGCGAGGTAGGTGGCGTCGCTGGAGAGCTCACCCCCCGGGGAGACGAGCGTCAGCCGCACGTCGGATCGCTTGTCGTCGACCTTGGGGAGGCGGTCGAGCAGGCGGATGGGCGCCGGGGCATCGGAGAAGTTCTCGACGATGAGGCGGTAGGTGAGCTCGACGACGCGGTTTCCTCCCTGTGTGGACTCGACGCGCTCGACAAGTTCACGGGACGTGCGGAGCGAGGCGTCGATCCCGAAGCCGGTCGAGAACCGCTGCCCCGCGGCGATCGTGGGCATCTCTCCTGAACCGACGAAGGCTCCGTCGCGGTATGAAGTGACGGGTCCCGCCAGCAGCACCTGCGCCCCGCTGTTGGCGGCGGCGGCCTCGTGGTAGACATAGCCCGTGAGCACGGGCATGGCGACGCGAGCAAACTCGGCCTTCAGGGGCATCGCCGCGATCTGGATGAGCTGGCGCTCGCTGCGGCTCGGAAGCGTGGTGCGAGCGGGGATGGAGTACGTCACGCTCAACCCCTCCTGGGGAACGACGGCAAGTGGGGCCCTGTTTCGCTCGACCTTTGCTCCCTGCGCGATGAGGTCGAGCACCTGAAGGTCGTTGGCGAGCGTGTTGAGGCTCTTGTCGGCTTCGACCTGCGCCCCGGTCACCTGCGAGGCCCCGCCGCCGCCGAGCACGACCCGGCCCACGAAGTTCTGGGCCCGCTCACGCTCCGCATCCCGGAGCCTGGCCTGGATGTCCTTGCGGGCGTCGTCGTAAGCGAGGGTCAGAGCCTCCGGCGCGGGCGAGGCGGCAAGCGAGATGGTGAGTGGCGTGAGCCGCGGCGCGGATGCGATGAGCGAGGGGGTGGCGGTGGAGAGGGTGATGGCGACGTCGGACCAGTCTTCGCCCGACATCTGGCTGATGGCCGCGTAGTACTCGATGGTCACCGAGTCGGGCTTGTCCGAGGAGGAGCGGACGTTATACGAGGGGTCCCAGGTCGCGCCGTCGACGAGGTATCGGAGGCGGAGCGTGCCCGGGGCGTCCGGCGTCTGTGTCAGGAGCACGACCGCTTCGTGCACGGTGCGCGAGGAGCCGGCGGTGGTGAGCTGCCGCTCTCGCTGGGCCTGTTCGAGGTCCGCGTTGAGTTTCTTGGCCTCGGCGGCGAGCGTGAGCTCGGTCTCGGTGAGGTTGGCCCGCTGCTTGATGAGGTAGCCGCTGAGTTTCTCGACGGTGTCGGCGTTGAGCACGCCGCGGGTCATCTCGACGGTCGCGGTCGGGGCGATGAAGCCCTGCAGGCTCGCGAGGTAGGCGCGGTCCTCGGCGAGGAGCGCGTTCCTGCGGGCGTTGACGGTGAGCTTGTTCTGCAGGTCTTCGATGCGGGCGTCGATGGCGCGGACTTCTTCGCGCGTGTCCTGCACGACCGGGCGGGTGCGATAGGTGACGGACCGTACCTGCACGCCCGGGGTGGTCTCCGCGTGGAGGCTCTCGGGTCGCAGGTGCGCGGGCAGGTCGGTGACGACGACCTCCTGCACGGTCCCGGCCGCCGCGGGAAGCACGCGGGGCAGTTCGACGGCGCGGGTGACAACGGCCTGTCCCCGGTAGACGGTGACGGCGTCGATCTTGCCCGGGGTCTGGGTGGCGGCGAGCGAGGGGGCGACGAGCAGTCCGGCGAGCACGAGATGCTTCATGGAGAGTCTCCTGTGTCCTGCACAGGAAACTACGAGCCCGGGGCGCAGACGGGCGTCACGCGCGCGTAACGGGCTCAGGCCAGGACGTGCGCGGGCGGGGGCGTGTCGTCGGTCACCCGCTCGCGGGTCACCTTGCCCCCCACCTCTCCGAGCGTGAGCAGGTGCTGCTCTTCGTTGATGACGGCGAAGAGGTGCACGGGCCGTCCCCAGATGGCCCGCAGCGCGGAAAGAACCTCGGTTGCCTTGGCGGCCTCGATCTCGACGCCGGCGAACTTGTGGGCCAGGACCAGCTCGCCTCGGTTGAGGTAGTTCGCGTCCACGACGTGGATGACGGGTTGGCCGGCGTTGGTGAGGTGGTGCAGCAGCGTCTGCTTCACGCGGGAGAAGTCCCGCGAGACGACCTTCAGTTCGCCGGTCTGAGGGTCCCGGCGGTGCTGGTACATCCGGTGGCGTTCGACGAACTCCTCCGTGAGGAACTCGTCGATGAACGAGACGTCGTTGTAGATGCGCCTGACCTCGAAGATCTTGTGCCGCCCCCGCATGCTCTTGTCATCGAAGCGTTCCTTTGCCCCGATGCCCTCCATGGCCTCCCACGCGGGGCCGTGCTGGCCCCGGTCCCAGCGGCGTTCGATGTCCTTGAAGAGCTCGACACCGATCTTGTACGGGTTGAAGCCCCCCGGGGGCATGTGCACGACGCCGCTGTGCTGGTCGGCGTAGTGGACGATCTCCCGGGCCTCGAGGAAGTGCTGGGTCATGAGCTTGGAGTGCCAGTAGGTGGCCCAGCCCTCGTTCATGACCTTGGTCATGCCCTGGGGCGCGAAGTAGTACGCCTCGTCGCGGACGATACCGAGGATGTCCGACTGCCAGTCGGCGAGTCGTGCGTTCTTGAGGAGGAAGAGCAGCACGTCGCGCGTGGGTCGCCGCGGGTGCTTCTGGCCGGCATCCCGCTGCTGCTGTTCGTGCGCCCTGCGCTGGCGATCCATCTCCTGCTGCGGGTTGATGAACGGGTCCATGTAGTCCTTGGCGGGCAGTCGGTCGGGCTCGAAGGGGTCGGCGCGCTCGTCCTCTCCCGTCGCGGCGCGCACGGGCCTCGCCGGCTCGTCGCGATGGACGAACATGGAGTGCGGGTCGATGAGGTTTTCGAGGCACAGGCACGCGTCGATGAACCGCTCGACGGCCTCGTGCCCGTGTCGCTCGATGTGCCGGCGGACTCGCGTGGCGTGGTTGGCCATCTCGTCCATCATCTTGCGGTTGGTCTTGGAGAACCAGAGGTTGTGCTTGAAGAAGTCCGCGTGGCCGTAGACGTGAGCCATGACGAGCTTCTGGTCGGTGGTGTTGTTCGACTCCTGAAGGTACGCGTAGCAGGGGTCGTTGTTGATGACCATCTCGTAGATGCGGCCCAGGCCGTAGGCGTCGCGCCGGCTGAGTCGCTCGTACTCCATGCCCCATCGCCAGTGCGGGTAGCGGGTAGGGAACCCGCCGTACGCCGCGATCTGGTTCATGATCTCGAAGGGAAGAACCTCGAAGACGACCTCGAAGAAATCGAGCCCGTACTCGACCGCCTTGGCGCGGATCCGCTGCATGTGCTCCAGCAGTTCGGGCGAGAGGTCTGTGTGAGGCGTGGCGGGCATGGAGTGCCTCCCGACGCGCAGTGGCGCTACGGGGTTATCGGTTCAAGGCTCACTTCTCTGTACGCGGGGATGGTGGAATCGGATCGGATCGTCCGGCGTGCTACCACCAGCCGAGCGCCAGGGGCACCGCCCAAGCCCACGCCGAGGCCAGGCGGACCCAGTGCCGCCCCGTGGGACCCTTCCACGCCTCGTGCCGAAGGGTCACCCGCGATTGGATGGTCCAGCCGAGAATCACCGCGGACGACGCGACGAACAACGCGGCCTGGCCGCCCCAGCCCACGGGGCGGCACGCGGCGAACCCGAGGGCCCAGCCGGCGAGCACGACCACTCCGCCGAGGAGGACGATGGCGCCGAGCAGCGCGCCCGCCGCGGTCAGCGCGTGCACGCGGCGAACCAGCGATGCTGCTTCCGGGTTCACCTCGATGGTGAGCAGCTTGGGGAATGGGGCGGAGGGGAGCGGGGGCTCGATCGCGGAAGCCGGACCCGTCGAGGCGTGTGAGCGGAGCGTGACGGTGACCGTGAGGGTGACGCCGCACTCCGGACAGCGGGGTTTGTCCAGGCCCCGGAGGTTATAGCCGCAGTTGGGGCAGGCGACATCGTGCTCCGCGAGGAACGCGGCGAGCAACGGGTCACGGTCGGGCGGATTCATCCGCGCACCACGCGAACGCGTCGGAGCGCGACCTTGCAGTTGGCCCGCAAAATCTCCATGCCGCCGGTGCGGAGCCAGATGTCGAGTTCGTACCCCGCCGCGGCGTCTGAAACAACCAGCGTCGCAACCCCGCCCGGCGTGACGCGCTGGACGGTGACGCCGGACGCGACGACCGCAGGAGCGTGCTCGGCGATGGCGGTGTCGAGCCCGCCCGACGAGACGTGCCGCTTCGAGATCTCCTTGCTGAGCTTCTCGATGTTGTGGGTGATGCCGGTGTCGAACTCCCGCGGCTTGCGGTACTCGCGGAGCGCTCGCAGTTTCTGCGCGGGGGTGCGTCGCACGGGAGCATCCTATCGCCGGTCGCGGGCACGCCGGTCCATGCCCAACCGGAAGGCGAGCAGGCGGGCCAGGCCTGTTCGAGGCGTGTCGGAAGGGGCGGGCTCCTGCGTGATGCCGAGGTAGATGCCACTCAGCACGGTCCAGACGCGACGGAACGAGGGCCCCGCGTGCCGCATCGCCGCGAGAACACCCAGAGACATGCCTGTCAGCGCGGTCAGGCCTTCGCCGTGTCGGCGGCAGAGCCAGAGCCAGTTCCGCGTGGCGAGGCGCAGCCAGCGCTCGCTCTTGCGTCGGGCGGCGGGGCTGTCGTGCCAGACGACCCACTCCGGGTTGAAGGCCACGCCCCGCCCGGTGGCCAGAAGGCGCAGCGCGAGGTCCGTGTCGTTGCGGTACAGGAAGAAGGTCGGTTCGTAGCCCCCCAGCTCTCTCCACGCGTCGGCACGGACGAGATTGCCGCAGCCCATGAGCGGGAAGGCGTCGGGCTCCGCCCCGTGGTGCCACTCGGCGCGATTGGTCCGGGGGTGTACGGGAAGCAGGGCGACGGCGCCGAGTCCCGGGCGCGCGTCGAGCGTCGCCAGGGCGGTCCGGAGCGAGTCGCCGTCCGGCCAGGAGTCATCATCGAGGATGAGAAGTGTGTCGCCCCGCGCCTCGGCGGCGGCGAGGTTGTACGCCTCCACGCCCAGATTGTCCGACAGCTCCAGGAGCCTCACGCCGGGAAATCGCTCGCGAACCATGGCGGCGGAGCCGTCGGCGGAGGCGTTGTCCGCGACGATCACCTCACCCGCCTGAAAGAGGCCGATGGCCGCGAGTTCGCGGAGCGTCCTCGCGAGCGCCTCGCGTCGATTGTGGCTGACGACGATCGCGGAGAGCACGGGCTAGGCCACCGGTTCCGGGGTGCGCGGCGTGCGCTCCGCGTGGGCGGTCGCCGGATTCCACGCGGGCGCGGGGGGCAGGGGCATGATGTGAGGCCCGCGCAGGCCGATCTGAGCCGCCAGCTTCAGGCCCCGGAAGAAGACGCTCGCGCCCTGCTTGAGGACCGGCCAGAAGTCGATCCTGCGAACGATCAACCCCTCGCTGGTCACCTGGATGAGCGTCCTGGCGCGGAACCAGTTGGTCGGCCAGCCGGTGGGGACGATGGCGACATCCGCGGAGCCGCCGACGACGAGTCGGCCGATCGCGCCGAACATGTCGGAGAACGGCTGGGCTTCGAGATTGCGGCGGCGCCAGAGGCGCCGATCTCTGGGCCACGCGAAGTTGAGCATGGAAAGTTGCCGCCGGAAGGCCTCGAGCCCCGGGATCTGTGACTTGAGGAGCGGGTGGACGTAGAGCGTTCCCGGGCGTCCGGCGGCACGGGCCGCAGCCCGCTCGGCCTCCACAATGGCGCCGAGTTCGTTGAATGGTCTGAACCCGACGGGCTTCACGACGTTCTTGGGTTCGATATCAACGAAACGCCGGTCGCGGGCGTCCGCGAGCCCCTTGAGGTGGAGCTCCGCGAGCTCGGGGAGGCCCATCATGGCCTGCCCGACGGCGCGTGGAACTTCGAGCATGGCGCGGCGGAACCGCTTCCAGCCGCCCATCTTCAGGACGTCCATGTGGCCGAAGCAGTTGCGGGCGATGTAATACCGAGCCCAGGTGACGTATCGCCGGTTGCCGGGCGGGTGATAGGCACGGGATCTGGGGGCACCGACGCATCTGAGGCCCGTGCGTCGGGTCATCTGGATGCACCAATCAACGTCGTCGTAGTAGATGAAGTTCTCAGGGAAGAGACCGGTCTTCTCGATGGCCTCACGGCGGACCAGCGCGCTGCAGGCCGCGAGATACCGGGCCTTGACGAGGTACCGTCGATCGAGGTCCCCGCCGCCGGCGGGCCAGACGCGCCCGTTCCAGGGGACGATGTTCCCGCCGCACTCCCACATGTGCCCGGTGGAGATGTCGCACATGGCGGACCCGACGGCGCCGACCTTCGGACGTCGCTCGAGGACGCGGACAAGGTGACAGAGCGCCTTGCGGGAGACGCGGGCGTCGCTGTCGACCCACCAGACAAAGTCTGGCTTGCCCATCTCGCCGGTGAGCCCTGCGCCGGAGAGCACTCGGCTCATGCCCACGTTGAATCCCCCCGAACCCCCCGTGTTCTTCTCTGAGCGAACGAACTCCACGCGAAGTCCCGCGGGCAGGCGGATCGTGGAGAGGGGCTCGGTTGAAGCATTGTCGACGACCACACACCACAGCTCGATGTTCGGTGTGTGTTGGCGCGCGAGGTCGACCATCAGAATCTCAAGGTCGGCGCGTCGGTTGAAGCAGGGGATGACCGCGGCGACCTTCCAGGGCCCGCGCGATCGGTGGGCGTGCCCATTATTCCCCGGGTGGGGTGTCAGTGCCTCGATCCCCACGATCGCGGGCTTGCCGGGGGTTGTCGCTCCGTTCATTGGCGGAAAGTATAGCCAAAGGCTCGCGTGATCCTGATGTGCGGATGGCTTGTTCTGGTTTTCTGCCGCGCGTGACCTCAGAACACGGTCCGAACCGATGGGGTGGTGCGGGCGAAGATGACCGGTTACACTGTGACTCGCCGGGCCGCGCGCCCGAGCCGTCCGGGAGGGCGGCTGAAGCGACCCATACACACGAGGCGTGCCACCCAAGCCCTGCCCTCGCGACGCCAGAGGAGCCCGCATGAAGCTTCGCCGCATCTCACGCGCCGTTCGGCCCCTGATCGCCCGCCTGTTCGGGGTCAACGGCACCGAGCACTCTGCGTTCCAGGCGCTCGAGAGCCGCCAGTTGCTCGCGGGGGGTCCGCTCCCGACGCTGGCGGACCTGGAGAGCCCCAACAACACCGTGGTGCGCCTCGAGACGAACTTCGGCGACATCGACTTTGAACTCTTCAACTCGGACGCCCCCGTCACCGTTGCGAACTTCCTGACCTACGTGAACAGCGGGCGGCTGGACAACACGTTCTTCCATCGGTCGGCGTTCACCAACAGCACGCCCTTCGTGCTGCAGGGCGGCGGGTTCTCCATCGACGACACCACGGGCATCACCGCGGTTTCGACGGATCCGCCCATCATCAAGGAGACGACGGGCCGCTCCAACCTGCAGCGGACCGTGGCCATGGCCCGCACGAGCGACCTCAACAGCGCCACGAGCCAGTTCTTCATCAACTACAACGACAACACGTTCCTGGACACCAGCGGGGGCGGCTACGCGGTCTTTGCCCGCGTCATCCAGGGATGGAACGTCGTCCTGAGCATTCAGGCCCTCCGAAGCCTCTCGCTCACCGGGGTCGCGCCCTTCCAGGGCTCGCAGCACCAGAGCATCGGCGGCGAGGTGCCCGTCCACGCGAACTACGTGCAGAGCACCGCCCTCACCGAGGCGAACGCGGTCATTCTCATCAACGCGGAGGTCATCAAGCCCGCGGGGGTCGCCGGGTTCTTCAATCAGAGGCTGGTGATGCCGGAGGGGTTCCGCTCCGGTGCGACCACGGAGAACCTCGAGCTTGTCAACCCCAACAGCGTCGCCGCGGGGTACCAGGTGATCGCCCGGTACGAGACCGGGATCCGCGACACCGTCATCGCGAGCGGGATCCTCAGCGCCAATACGTCCCTGGAGATCAAGCTCTCCGACTCCCTGAACACGGCGCTCAACACCGTTCGCTCGGGCGTGCCCTATGCCCTGGTGGTCGAGACCGCGCTGCCCTCCTCGGCGACCAACGTGCAGCCGATCGCGGCGTCGATCAACCGCGTGGACTTCGGCTCCGCCACCGGCGAGCCCCTCTTCAACACCGCCGGGTACACGGACAGCGACCTTCGCACGTGGCTCTTCCCCCGCATCGAGCGGAGCACAGCCTCCCGCGAGTTCATGACCTGGGTCAACCTCTCGGACCAGACCGCAACCGTGACCGTGGAGTTCCTGACCACCGGCGGCACGGTGACCGTCTCCCGAACACTGGAAGCCTACAGGCGTGGCGGGCTCGAGGTCTTCAGCCTGAACCTGCCCACGGGCACCATGTCCGCGAAGGTCACGTCGACCCAGAACATCGTGACGTTCCTCAGCGACTGGGATCTGCCGCTGCAACTCACGACCGCCTCGTCGTACTTCACGCCGGCGTTTGGGACCATGGGCGCGCCGATGGGCGGCGCGACCGAGGGTGTGCTCCCGGACGCGGTCGCGGAAACCGGCCTGACGAACACCCTGTCCATCTACAACCCCGGATCGACGGTCGCGGTGGTGACGCTGAACTTCTGGCGGGCCGGCCGCCAACCCGCCGAGGACCCGATCACCGTCACGCGGATCATCTTCGCGGGCGGTCGCGAGGATTACGCCCTGAGCAGCGGCGCCCTGGGAATCCCCGCGGGCGAGCGGTTCAGCGTGTCGTACTCCTCGGGCTCCGCCGCGATCGGCGTGCAGTGGACCAGCGTGGACGAAACCACCCGCGGCCTGCCCGTCGGACAGATCCGGACCGACGGCGTGTCGACACTCCTTGCGACGCGCGTTGCGCCCCTCGCGCACTTCGGTGACGGCAACTTCGACGTGAACCGCACCGACGGCTCGATGGTCGAGCGCATCTCGCTCTTCAACCCCTTCGCCGATCCGAACTCCACATACGCGTACACCGTCACGTACACCTTCTCCGACGGCACCGCGATCGACGCCTTCACCGGCTCGCTCTCCACCAACCAGCGCGTGGACCTGCTCACCGGCAACAGCACCTCGGTGCGGAACAAGATCGGCTCGAACGCGAGCTTCCGGCACTACTCCGTGACGGTCCGAGGCACCGGCACGCAGGGTTCGACCACCACCAACGCGGTCCTGGCGCAGTTCACCCGCACGGACTCGACGCAGGGTCGATCGGTCTCCTCGCTCGGATCAGCCTCCGGATTCGGGCTTTCGGTGGGCGACAGCACCTTCGACCCGGACACCTGAGCCGGGGGAGCCTTTCGGGGACCATTCTCGCCCGTGGCTGGCCCGTCCGCGTCCTGCGCTCAACAATGACTGCCCGGGCCAGGCTCAGGCATCATGACGATCCCATCGCCCGATTCCCTCGCGACCATGCAGACGCCCCCCCGGGGGTCCGAGCAGGGGTTCTGGTGGTTCGTGCGGGCGATGCTGCGGACCTGGTGGCTGGCGCTCGCAGCGCTCGCCATGGTCTGCGTCTCCGGGGTCACCCTAGGCGTGGGGCTGCTCGGCGCCCGGCCAGTGCTGCGGAGCATCCTGGGCGACCACGCGGACCTACCACGGCTGGCGACGGACTTCAACGCGTGGGTGGCGGACTCGGTGCCGTGGGCCTCGTGGCTGCGGGTGCCCCAGGCCGGGATCGACGCCCTGCCGACGGGCCCCTTCACCGCCCTGGTCTGGATCGTCTCTGGCCTGTGCCTCCTGACGGTCGTGGGCTCTGTCGCGAACTTCCTGCACGCGTACCTGTCGCTGACCGTCGTGAACCGCACGATCACGATGGCCAGGCGGCAGGCCTTTCATGTGATCCTCCGCGCGCCGCTCCGCACGGTCGTGGCGGGAGGGCCGACGGACGTCATCAGCCGCATTGTCAATGACTCGTCCAAGGTCGCGGACGGCCTGAATGTGCTGACCAGCAAGGCGGTGCTGCAGGTCTTCAAGGGTGTCGCCGGGATGTGTGTGGCGCTGTGGTATGACTGGCGTGTGACGCTGGTGGCGCTGCTCGTGGCCCCGGTGCTGTACCACGTGATCCGCAAGTTGGGGAAGCGCATCAAGAGGTACAGCGGCGCGGCCCTGGAGAGCCAGGCCGGGCTCTACCACGCCGCGGCGGAGTCGTTGCAGGGGCTGCGCGTGGTGAAGGTCCACACCACCGAGCTGTACGAGGGCGGGCGATTCCACAGGATCAACAAGAAGATGCTCCGGGAGCTCAACCGGGTGCGGACGGCCCGGGCGCTGGCCAGCCCGCTGACGGAGATGCTCTCGATCTTCCTCCTGTGCGGGCTCGTGCTCGCCGCGGCGAACGCCATCGTGAAGCAGAGCATCGACCCCGGCGATTTCATCATGGCCATCGGCTCCCTCGCGGTCGCGGGCGCCTCGCTCAAGCCGCTCACGGGAATCGTCAACGACATCCAGTCCGCGATGCCCGCGGCGGACCGGCTGCGGCAGATCATGCTCTCGCCCCAGGAGCCGGGCCACGGGCCCGGGCTGCCCCGGCTCCCGAGGCACGCCCGCTCGATCGAGTTCCGAGGGGTCGGCCTCACGTACCCCGGGGCGACCGCCCCGGCGCTCCGGGCCGTCTCGCTCCACATCCCGCACGGGAAGCGCGTCGCGTTCGTCGGACCCAACGGCTGCGGCAAGACGACGCTCCTGTCGCTGGTCCCCAGGCTCTTTGACCCCGACGCGGGAGCCGTTCTCATCGACGGGCGGGACCTGCGCGACGTGTCCGTGCGTTCGCTCCGCCAGCAGATCGGAGTCGTGACGCAGGACACCGTGCTCTTCCGCGCGACGGTACGCGAGAACATCGCGTACGGCTGCGGCTGGGCGAAGCAGCACGACATCGAGGCCGCGGCGATCGCCGCCCGCGCCCACGACTTCATCCGGCGCCTCCCGCAGGGATACGACACGCAGGTCGCGGAGCAGGGGCAGAGCCTGTCTGGCGGGCAGCGCCAGCGGATCGCGATTGCGCGGGCGATTCTGCGGGACCCGGCGATTCTCATACTTGATGAGGCCACCAGCATGATCGACAGTGAGAGCGAGGCACAGATCGCGGAGGCTCTGGCGGAGTTCAGCGCCAGCCGCACATGCCTGGTGGTAGCGCACCGCATGGCGACGGTGCTGGGCTGCGATTCCATCGTGGTGATGGACGCGGGGCAGATCATCGACCAGGGCACGCACGAACAACTGCTCGGCCGCTGTGAACTCTACCGGCAGCTCGCCCGGCACCAACTCCTCCCCGCGGAGACCGCCTGATGCACCGCCCCGGCGCCGACCCATCGATGATGGTCCCGGAGGACTTCCTCTGCGACTTCTGCATGCACCACTGGACGCCGAAGCGCCCGATGGTCGAGGGGCACCGCGGCAGCCTCATCTGCGGCTCGTGCCTCACGGTCGCGTACACCGCGGTGCACGTGCTGGGGACCGGGGAACCCGCACCGGATGGAACCACGTGCCTGCTGTGCCTCTCTCACAAGGACGGGCCGCACTGGCAGAGCGACGCTGTCGAGGCCCGGCCCCGCGTGTGCGCGGACTGCCTGAACCAGGCGGCGCGCCAACTGGAAAAGGACCGCGACAGTGATTGGACTCGGCCCGCCGGGCCCTAGGGCGCCGCGAACCACGCGAGCAGGCTTCGCCACTCGGCGTAGCGGTACGGAATCCCGCGTCGCTCGTGCAGCCTGCGGAACTGGTCGACGACACGCTCGCTCAGGTCCTGCTGCCAGCCATCGGCTTCCTGGTCGCAGAAGTAGATGCGGCATCCGGACGGCTTGAGGGTGTGCACGGAGCACTGTTCGTGGATGAGGAACGGGCAGTCGCCTCGCTCGATCGCCCGTTCGACGTCGTCGGACGAGAGTTCCTGCCCCTGAGCAAGGCGGGCCAGCGTGTGCGCCGCTTCAAGGCCCGTGGTGTACAGCAGGTGTCCGTAGTCCCGAAAGTGGCAGCAGCGCCCGGAGCCGACACAGACGGGCCGGTGAACCGCGACCTGATCCGCGATCATCTGGTAGATGGCCTCGATCTGGGCGGCGATGTCCGGTGTGCGTGCCGCGCGCAGCCACGCGTCGACAAGTGCGCCGGTGTCGTCGTCGCGCCTGGCCCGTTCGTGGCGGTCAGACATCAACCTCATCCCTCAACACCCGGACCTGCTGCAGGGGGATCGGGGCCCCCTTGCCCATGCCCGGGCAGACGGAGCGCGCGCGTCGCCACGAGTCCTCGCTCGCAAGGATGCTGGGCCAGAAGGGCCACGTGCGGCACTGCGCGGGCCGGGCCTGATACACGCGGCAGAGCGCGCGGCCCGGGCTGCTGGTGCGGTCCAGAAACACGCAGTCGTGCCCCCGGGCCGTCTGCACGTCGCGGAGCGACCGGCCCCGCGAGGTGGCGCGTGTGTACCGAAAGACGAACTCGCCGCGCTCGATGCCGATCGCGAGCGCCATCGCCTCGACTTCCGCATCGCTGACAACGACGTATCCCTCGGGGCCGGAGCAGCACGAGCCGCACATCGTGCAGCGGAACCGCATCTGGTCCGCGCCCGCGGGGGTCTTCCACCACTCCCGCGGGTGGTCGTGGGCGGTCACGGGTCGGCCTCGCACAGCGAAAGGACGCGGGCGGACCGCCGCGCCGCATCGGCGAGCAGGCCCCGCGCCTGATCCAAGGCCGCGGGTCCTTCCGAGCCCGCGCCGGTCGCGTTGACCGCGATGTTCCAAAACGAGGCCCGAGCGGCGGCGTCCGCGAGAACCGCGGCGATGGCCAGATCGCTCCGCAGGTGCCGGTTGGTGCCGACGGCCAGCCTCTCGAAGAGCCGGAGCAGGTCGACGCACGCCGCTACCACGGCGAGGGGCACCTGCACACTCGCGGCGACCGCCACCGGGAGCGCGTCGCGTCTCGGATCATCCTCCGGGAGGCGCGAGAGTTCGTTGACCATGCCGTAGGCCTGGGCGTCCTCTTCCGCGAGGCGCATCATGAGGTTGACCGCGTTGAGGAGCGCCCGGTCGGCGTCCGCGAGCTCGTGCTCGTGCGCCGCGAAGGCCTTCTTGCCCCGCGTGTACGAGACGACCATCCGCGCGAGCGCCGCGCCCAGCGCGCCAACGACGGAGGCGACGGCCCCGCCCCCGGGCGCAGGGGTCTTGTCGCCGACCTGTTGCAGAAAGGCGGCGAGCGTGAGCCGCGAGAATCCGTCGGACATGCCGGTTTCCTCCGGGGGCGTAGACTGGCAACTCTACGCCTTGGCCATGCCCACCCTCACAGTGCGATCCCCGCTCCCCGTTCCGCGCGAAGAGGCGTTCGCGTGGCACACGCGGCCCGGAGCGTTCGAGCGCCTCGCGCCGCCCTGGACGCGCCTGCACGTGGTGGACCCGGGCGCGGGCGTGGCGGAGGGTTCGCAACTGACCTTCGACGCCTGGCGCGGACCGCTGAGGATTCGCTGGGTCGCGCACCACTTCGACGTGAGGCCGGGTGTCGGCTTCTCGGACTCGCAGGTCCGCGGGCCGATGCGCCGCTGGACACACGTCCACACCTTTGAGGGCGAAGGCCCAACCTGCCGGCTGGTGGATGAGGTGCGGTTCGACCCGCCGCTGGGCCGGGTCGGCGGCGCACTCGCGGGCGGGCGGCTCCGCACGGAACTGGAGCGACTGTTCCGGTTTCGGCATGCCCGGCTGCAGGCGGACTTGCGGCGGCTGCGTGCGTTCGACACGCTGCGCAAGTCCACGCGCCCGCTTCGGATCGCCGTATCCGGCGCCTCGGGATTTCTGGGGGCCGCGCTCCACACGGTGCTCTCAACGGGCGGGCATTCGGTTGTGCGGCTGGTTCGGCACCGATCCGAGACTCCCGGGGAGGTGCTTATCGCTCCCGGTGCCGGTTCGCGGGGCGGGCAGATCGATCTCGAGCCGCTCGAAGGCCTGGATGTGATCGTGCATCTCGCGGGAGAGCCGGTCTCGGGAAGGCGATGGACGAAGGAACGGATGTCGCGTGTGCGCGACAGCCGTGTGGAGAGCACCAGGCTGCTTTCGTTGGCGGTGTCTCAGCTCCGAAGGCCGCCGGCGGCGCTCGTCGTCGCGTCGGGCGTGGGGTACTACGGCGACCGCGGGGATGAGCTGTTGTCCGAAGACGCCGGCGTAGGGAGCGGGTTCTTCGCGGAGCTGACGCGCGACTGGGAAGCCGCGGCGGAGCCCGCGAGGATGGCCGGAGTGCGCACGTCGCACCTTCGCTTCGGGGCTGTGCTCGGGGCTTCGGGCGGTCTGCTGGGAATGCTGAAGCCCTGGCACGCGCTGGGGCTCGGGATGATCGCGGGTCCCGGAACGCAGTGGTGGTCGTGGATCGGGCTGGACGATGCCATTTCGGCGCTGATGCACGCCGCAGCGGATCCCTCGGTCGCCGGCCCGGTGAACGTCGTTTCTCCGCAGGCCGTGACCGCGCAGGAGTTCGGCGCCACGCTGGCTCGCGTGCTGGACCGGCCCCTGCTCGCACGGGCGCCGGCGTGGCTGATCCGCCTCGCGGCGGGCGGTGCGGCGGATTGGGCGCTCTCCAGCGTGCGCACCGTTCCCGCGGCGCTGCGGGCGCGCGGCTTTGAGTGGGCCACGCCCACCCTCGACGCGGCGCTGCGCTGGGAGCTCGGCCTGAGTACCGCCGGGGACGGCGTGAGCGTGGTCTGGTCCCGCTGAGGATGGAACGGCGACGTGTCAATCATGTGCACCAGAGATTCCCGCGCCGCGGACGTTGACAAGGTGGGGACGGCCCGGTACGTTCCACCCCGCCGGGCGTCGCTTTGCCCGTGCGGGGTGCTCGGGTGTGTATCTGGGTGGAACGAGTCTGACACGGGGCGCGGGCCCTCACGGCGGTGGATTCCATGATCGACCCTGATCGCCAGATCTGGGACGCAATGCTCGGCTATCTCCGGGCGAATCACCCGGCGGTGTGCAGGCAGTGGTTCGAGGAGCTCACGCCGCTGGGCATCGCGGGCGGTGCGCTGCAGTTGCGCACGCTCTCTGACCTCCATCGGGACTATTTGAGGCGGCAGTGCGGGGACGTCTTCAACGACGCGGCCCGCACCGTTTCAGGCCGGTTGCTCTCCGTTCGGTTCCTTGGTCCGGACGACCAGGCGACCCCCGTGGCACCGCCTCAGGCGAGCAAGCGGGCGCACGAGGCGCCCCGCGTGGCATCGGAGGTGGAGCCCAAGCCGCAGGCGCCGGAGCGCCCGGCGCGGGTGGTGATCAGCCATTCGGACCATTCACGATACGAGTCGCTGGTCATCAACCCGGATTATGCGTTCGAGAACTTCGTGGTGGGGCCGGGAAACAGGCTCGCGCACGCCGCGGCGCAGGCGGTGAGCGCCAACCCGGGGCGCGCGTACAACCCGTTCTTCGTGCACGGGGGCGTCGGGCTCGGCAAGACGCACCTGCTGCAGGCGATGTGCCTGCGGATCGTGGAGAGCAACCCCCGCGCGTCGATTCACTACACCTCGTGCGAGGGGTTCGTCACGCACTACTTCGAAAGCGTGCAGTCCGGAGAGCTCTCCGAGTTCCGGCACCGATTCCGCGATGTGGATGTTCTGGTGATCGATGACATCCACTTCCTGGCGAAGCGCGACCGCTCCCAGGAGGAGTTCTTTCACACCTTCAACAGCCTGTTCCAGTCGAACAAGCAGATCATCCTCTCGTCGGACGCGCCGCCGGAGGACATCCCGGATCTGGAGGAGCGTCTCGTCAGCCGCTTCAAGTGGGGCCTGGTCGCGAAGGTCGAGGCGCCGGACTACGAGACGCGCATCCAGATCCTGAAGACCAAGGCTCGCCTTCGGGGCCTGCAGATGCCCGATGACGTGGCGGAGTTCATCGCGGAGCGGCTCGCGAGCAACATCCGGGAGCTCGAGGGTGCGGTCGTCAAGCTGCAGATCCACTCGACAGTGGAAAAGCGCCCCATCGACCTCTCGCTCGCCAAGACGGCGCTCGGGGACGAGCCTCGCCAGCCCGCCGGCGAGCCGACCATCCAGTGCATCATCGATGTCGTTACGGACTACTACGCGATCCGACTCGCGGACCTGCAGAGCAAGCACCGCCAACGCAGCATCGCCTTGCCCAGGCAGGTGTGCATGTTCCTCGCCCGGCGCTGCACGCGCCACAGCCTCGAGGAGATCGGTGGCTTCTTCGGCGGTCGAGACCACACGACCGTCATGCACGCGATCCGGTCGGTCGAAGTCCGCTGCAAGGACGCGCCCGAGTTTGACTCCACCATTCGGTCGCTCGAAGATCGAATTCGCACGGCTCGAGGAAACATCTGACCCCAACGGGTTGCGGTGAGTTGCTCCTCCCCCCCACCGCTGGAGCTGACAGCCCTCGTGTGGGCGATCTGTGGGTTTCGTGGCTGTTCCGAGCCGTTGAGGGCGGGCGGCAGGCACTCCCCCAGGGGGGGCTGGGCGGCCCGGCCTCGACAGGCGTCCGAAGCCGCGCGCCCGCACGCGCCAACCGCCAGCTTGTTGCCGCGGAAGGCCGTTGCAAACACCCGTTTCACAAACACTTATGCATTGCTTCCCCGGTTCCCCACAATGCGCCAGGGCTAATTACTGCTACGACGAATCTTCTATCTCATCATTCATACCAAGGCCGCTTCCACACCGAGTTCTGGGGGAGGGGCACCTCAGGAGGCGGGTCCGCCTCTCCATTGTGGAAAATCACCCCTGGCAGGCGGAGCACCAGACGGTCGTACGTTGGGCGAGAAGGCCGCTGGAGAGGGGTGAGCCACAGGCCGGGCAGGGCAGGCCCGCCCTGCCGTAGACGTTGTGCCGGGCCTGGTAGCGGCCTGCGTTGCCCTCTCCGTCGCGATAGTCGCGGAGGGTCGACCCGCCGGCCGCGACGGCTTGGGTCAGTATTGACCGAATGGCCTGAGCCAGATTCTCCCAGGCGGCGGGGGGTAGCGAGCAGCACGGTGCGTGCGGAGAGAGCTTGGCGACGAACAGCGCTTCATCCGCGTAGATGTTCCCGACGCCCGCGAGCGTGCGCTGGTCGAGCAGTGACGCCTTGACAGCACGACGTGAGAGTTCGAGCGTGTGCCGCAGGTGGGCGCCGGAGATCGAGAGTGCGTCGGGTCCGAGAGCGGCCCAGTGGGTCGGGAGCGATGTCTCGCGGAGCGAGGTCAGCCCGCCGAAGCGTCGCGGGTCGGCGAACCAGAGGCAGCCCCGTCCGCGACCGAGCGTCCAGATGCAATGCACGTGGTGCGACGGATCGCCGGCCGGGGGTTCGGAGGACCAGCGGAGCGAGCCGGTCATCCCGAGCTGCACGATGCACGCACGCCCGTCGTGTGTGAGCATGGCGAGCTGCTTGCCCTGCCGGCAGAGCGTCGTGATGCGACCACCGACCAGCAGCCTTCGGTTCGTGCTCGCGCGGGGCTCGCCGGGCGGGGTCGAGAGAATGTCGGGGCGTCGAAGCGTCGCCGCGGTCACACGGGCACCCAGGAGCCGGGGCTCCAGGGTTCGCCGGACGGACTCCACCTCCGGCAGCTCGGGCATGGGGTCAGGCCTTTCCGCTCCGACCGGCGCGCAGGGAGGAGAAGAACGCTCGGAGCAGCGCCGATGATCGCGGCGCCATGACACCGGAGATCGGTGTCACACGGTGGTTGAGCCGGGCATCTTCCGTGAGTCGGTAGAGGCTGCCCGCGGCGCCGGCCTTGGGGTCCGTGGCGGCGAAGACCAGCCGCCCGACGCGGGCGTTCACGATGAGGCCGGCGCACATGGCGCACGGTTCGAGGGTGACGGCGAGGGTGCACTCGTTCAGCCGCCAGTCGCGAAGGCGGGCGCTGGCCCGGCGGATGGCGAGGAGTTCCGCGTGGGCGGCGGGATCATGATCCACCTCGCGGCGATTGAACCCCTCGCCCAGGACCGTTCCTGAGGCGGAGTGGAACACGACGGCGCCGACCGGAACCTCGCCGAGAGCGGCGGCTTCCTCGGCGAGCGAGAGCGCGCGGGCCATCATGGCGTTGTCGAAGGGACCCGGCTCCGGCGGCAACGAGGGCGGAGCTGTCCGGCGCAGGAGGGAGAGCCAGAGGAGCCCGCGCCTCATCCCTCGCCCTCGGTGGCGTCGGGATCGGTGGCGCCCCGGACGCGCGAGGCGGGGAAGACTCGCAGCAGCACGCCGCCCAGCTCGTAGAGCGCGATCAGCGGGAGCCACATCAGGACCAGCGAGGTGGGGTCGCCCGGGGAGATGAACGCGGCGATGACAAGACACCCCAGCACCGCGTGCCGGCGGAACTTGTTGAGGAAGGCATTGTCGATGAGCCCCACCCACCCGAGCAACAGCACCACGACGGGCGCCTGGAAGATCGCGGCGAACGCGAGAGTGAGCGTGAAGAGCAGCGAGACGTACTTCTCGATGCTGAACTGCTGGAAGATGACGGTGTCCTTGCGGAGCGGCTGCGAGAGCACGGAGACGGAGCCCTCACCAATCTCCGTGCACACACGCCACTCGTGGAGCGATGTGTTGACCCAGGCCATGCCCGGCTTGAGAGCCTCAAGAGGAGGATCGCGTTCGAGGACGGTCACGGTGCTGAGCGAAACACCCTCCGGCAACGGCGCGACAGCCGGCGGGGTCGCGCCGATGTCGGCACCGAACCCCACGAGCCATGTCAGCATGATGGGCAGAATGACCAGGTACAGGAAGCACACGGAGGCGGCGGTCAGCACGGCGGAGAGAGGGAGCAGGAAATAGACATAGCGCCGTTCGTGCTTGTAGAGACCGGGCGCCACAAACCGCCACAACTGGTACAGCACCCACGGCGTGCCGACGATGACCGCGGCGATCGTGGAGACCTTCAGGTACGCGCCCAGCACTTCGAGCGGGCCAAGCGCCGTCAGGGTGTCGGGCTGCCCCGCGCTGCGGAGCGCTTCGCGAGCCGGCTCGATGAGGTAGGTCATCAGCGGCTTGCCGAAGGCCAGCGCGATGCAGAAGACCGGCACCAGGCCGACCAGGGACCAGAGCACCCGCTTGCGGAGCTCCTCGAGGTGGTCGCCCAGCGGCATATGCGTCGATTCGGTGTTTCTTAGGGCCATATGGGGGTGCTCTGGGCGAACAGCATAGAACCCCAGCGGCGTATTCCGAAATCAGGGAGAGGGATTCCCCCTTTGGCGACGGAAACCGGCCTGCGGAACATCGGGGGTGGGTGACGGAGATTCGAGTGCGTCCAGACGGCGGAATAACCCCGGAGGGCTCCGGCGATTCCTCGCATCCCGCGGGGCCGTGGTCGCTTGATCAGGCCGCGTCCGAACTGGAGACGCGCGGCGCCGTCGCGGGGGATCAGGAAGCGCTGAAGGAACTCTGGCGGCGTCACCGGCGGTGGGTGGCGGCGATTCTGCTGGCGCACAAGCCTCGCTGGGTTGATCTGGACGATCTGCTTCAGGAGGTCGCCGTTGCCGTGGTACGCAAGATCGGCGAGCTTCGAGATCCGAAGTCTGTGCGGCCCTGGCTGCGAACGGTGGCGATCAACGCCGCCCACGCCGCCGGCCGCAGCGGGGCGAGGCGTTCCCGGGACGTGTCCCTCGCGGGCGAGGACCACGGGGAAGTCATGCGCCCCCGCCGTGCCAACGCGGAACCCTCCGGGTTGGACGAGGGGCGGCGGCTGATGGAACTGGCGGCCCAACTGCCGGACGGCTATCGCGAGCCCCTGCTGCTGAAGGCGGTGCAGAATCTCAGTTATCGGGAGATCGGGAGCATTCTGGGGCTGCCCGAGACGACGATCGAGACGCGGATTGCCCGCGGCAGGCGGATGCTCCGAGAACTGGCGCAGCAAGCCCACGTGGAAGCGGCGGATTGATGACGGGGCCGGTGCCGTGGCGCATCTGAGCGAAGTGAAAGGAAACGAACCCGTGGCCGAGACCGAACTGGACATCCTGATCACGCGAGCGATCGACGGCCGCGCGTCCGCAACGGACTGGGCGGAGATCGAGCGGCTCGGTGAGCGCGACCCGGGGGTGTGGCGGGAACTCGCGACGGCTCAGCGGGACGATGCTTCCCTCAGGCGGGCGATGTCGTTGAGCCTGGCCCGAGTGGACAGCGTGGAGCTTGCCGACGCGGTCTACACCCATGAGGCGACGCACGCAGCACACACGATGAGCCGGCGGACCCGTGCGGTGGCGACGTGGGCCGGGTGGGCGGCAGCGGCGGCGGTCGGGCTTGCGTTCTTCACACAGCAGCCGCGCGGCGACGCGACGGGCCGGAGCATGAACCCCGCCACCGCCGGTGTCGGCGCCCCGCAGGGGCAGATCGAGAGCGCGGCGGACATGCTCGCGCGGTACCTCGATCAGGGCCGCCAGGAGGGCAAGGTCATCCAGGAAGTGCCCGAGAAGTGGCTTCTCAGCGCCGAGCCCACGGGCGACGGGTCGAAGCAGCAGGTCATTTATCTCCGGCTCATCATGGAACGGGCCGAGGTTCCGGAGTTCTACACATTCTCGCAGGACGAGTGGGGCAACCCCGCGCCGGCGAGGATTCAGATTCAAACGCCGCAGGCCAGTCCGGTGAGCAAGCCGGTACGGCCGCCGGTGTAGCGACCATCAGGCCCGGGGTGACGGCGCCGGCGCGCCGCGGGCGAGTGCAACCACGACGGAGCGATTCCGAAGGATCAGGCTTGGAGGTATCACCAATGAAGCACACCGCACACATCGCCGCTACGGCCCTGTTTTTGCTCGCGGGCGCGGCCCACGCCCAGAACGAGAAGCTTGAGGGCGATCTGAAGCAACCCCTGGTGGTGAGCCGGGGCGGACCCTCGGTCAAGATGATCGAGAACAACGACGGGGACGAGTGGGTCCTTGAGATTACCAACGGGGAGGTGACGGCAAAGCACAACGGCAAGGCCGTCCCCGCCGACCGAATCCGCAAGGGCGAGGGCAAGGTGGAGATTCTCGACGCGCAGGGAAAAGTCGAGAAGACCTTTGACGTCGACGCGTCCGGCGGCGCGATGACGCTGGGTCACAGCCTCGGTCGGGGCCGCACACGGATGCTGACGGTCCCGCGGGCGTGGGCGCCGGCGGCGCCGGAGCCCCCGGCTGTGCCGCAGGTCGAGGCCCCCAAGGTCATGGTCGGCATCCGCATGGACGAGGAAGACGGTCACGTGGTCATCGCGGACGTGATCGACGATACCCCCGCGGCGAGAGCGGGCATGCAGGCGGGTGACGTGCTAGTCTCGGTCGGCGGGGTCGAGATCAAGGCCATGACCGACGTTCGCCAGGCGCTCAAGGACAAGAACCCGGGCGACGAGATCGAGGTCAAGGTCGAGCGAGAGGGTGCGGCACAGGTCCTCAAGGTGACGCTGGCGGCCTACGACCTTCCGGAGGTCGAGATGGCGCCGCAGGCGAAGGCCTGGGGCTGGTCGCAGGATGACGAGGACCGCTGGGTCGAGACCGCCAAGAAGCACGTCGAAGAGGCGATCGAGACCATCAAGAAGAGCGACGCGCTCAACAGCGACAAGATGAAGGTCGCTGTCGAGAAGTCCATGCGGGAAGCGCTCAAGGCCCTCGACGAGGCGGGCAAGGGCGCTGAGCAGTTCATGCACGCGTTCCGGGCGAGGCCGGGGGTCGGCGGCGGGGATGACGTGGTGGTCTTCGGCCCCGACGGCGCCGAGCAGCGGTTCTTCCTTCGCGGGATGGGCGGGATGGGCGGCGAGGACACCACCCGCAAGCTCGACCGCCTGGCCGAGCAGCTTGACAGAATGAACGAGAGGCTCGACCAGCTTCAGAAGCGGATCGAGCAGCTCGACAAGGGGCGCTGACCCGCCCCGCACGACGTCTCCGTTCGGGACGGGCCGCGCTACCACCCCTGGCGCGGCCTGCTCCCTTTTTGGGCCCCGCCGGGCCCGCTTGCATTTCGCGTTGAATGCGGCGACGATGGCGGCATGGACTTCTCCTTCTCATTCAAAAAGAAGCCCCAGGGCCAGCCCAACCAGCACGCCCCGAAGGCAAACCCGGCGCAGGCGCAGTTCGACCAACTCCGCGGATGCGGCATCAATCTGCGGGGCAAGGCCCGGCTGGACGCGCTGACCAACGGCACAGACCCGGGCGCGTTCGAGCAGGCCCCGTTCGTTCAGTTGCTCGTCCTGCTCGGCGGCATGCAGGAGAGCGGCGAGCCCTGGAGCGACGAAGTCTGGCTGTGGCCCGCCGGCGCGGTCACGCAGACGGGCGTGCTCGCCTGGTGCGTCGAGCAGCTCATGAGGCTCACGCGCGGCGCCATGCCCCTGGAGGGTGTGCTGGACGCGATGGAGGGTGACGCACTGTCGCTCGCCTTCACGCTCGATGGTGAGCAGGTGCAGTGGGACGTGGCCTGTGAGAACGGAGAGCCCGATCCGGCGGTGATCTCGGCGCTGGCAGGGATCGCCGCGGAGCGGGGAGACAGCGCGCGGCTCGCCTTCTGCGACGTGGAGGGCGTCGGCCGGCTGCTGGTCTTCATGACCGAGCCGGAGCTGGGCGAACTCGCCGAGACGACCGGCCTCGACTGGGCCTGGGTCGAGTAGTTCCTGGGCCGTCAGGCGGGTGGGATCGCTCGTGGCTACATCCGGAGCAATCGGGAGATGTCTTCCTTGGGAGGTTCCGCGGTCGCCGCATGCGTGAGCAGGCGCCCGAGGAGCCATCGGCCCGCGAGGCCCGTGTGATCGAGTGTCGTCGCGAGCAAGACGCCAGAGCCGAGGCGGGCCGTCATCGCGGCGTCGTGCACCTTTGGTACTCCGGCGTCGTGCGTGTACACAAACCGCACGATCGGGTCCACCAGCGGGGCGATCCCGAGATCCTGCGAGGGGATCGCGCGAATCGTGCGCCGGGTGAGGTCCAGCGGGAGCAGCAGGCGGACCGCCGCGCTCTCTCCGGCGAGGATCGGCCCTCCTTCGAGGATCAGCGGTACAAGCCCCCACAGGTTGATGAACCGACTGACCAGCGGCGGCGAGTGGCGGGAGGCGAGCAGTACGCAGCGACCGCCGCGGAGAACCCATGACGCCAGCGCGGGCGTGAGCGCCGCCGCGAGAGCGACGCGGGTTCCGGCGGGCGGCGCCGTGTCCGCGGCAAAGGCCGCAGCACCGCTCCAGGCGGGATCCTGCCGTTCGAGCGGCGTCCACGTGCGGCAGGGCAGCCCCCAGCCGCTGGAATACGACAACTCCTCAAACTCGGCGCCCTCGGGGAGAGGCGGGAGACCGTGCTGCACCGCCACACCCTCGCAAGGCCCGGGAGAGGGCAGGGAGACACAAGGCCAGCGGTTCGAGTCAACACCCTCGGCGTGAGCCTCCAGCACGAACACCCTGGGGGAGGACTCCGCATGTGGGACGCGCAGCGTCACCCTCGCGGTTGTGACCACCCCGGCCCCCCCCGAAAGCGGGACCTCATCCACCGGGGAGCCGTCGACGTTGAAGTGAACCATCAGGGACGCGTCGTGCCGGGCGAAGTTTGATAGCCCGAGGCGCGCGGGCACATCCTCGCCGCTGAGGAACGCGCGGGTGTGGTCCTGCGTGAGCAGGAAGAACGCGCGGTCTGCGATGGATGGGCGGAAGTCCTCGGGCGTGAAGCGCCAACGGTTCGCGTCGTCCATGAGGCCCAGGCGGCAGATCGGCACGTCGCGGATGCTGTTGGTCACGAACCCGGCGTTGCGGGCGCGGGTGCGGAGCAACTCGATCTGGAAGCGGCGGTGCTCACTCCCCCACGCCGCGGCGTCTGCGCGAAACCGCGACAGCGTCGCTTCACCCCAGCGGGCCACGATCTCCCGCTCCAGCGCGTCACACTCCGCAAGCCCCCTGGTGAGAAACCAGGGAGCCGTTCCGGGAAAGGCCTCGCGCAGCGCGGCGATGTCCGGCCAGGCGTTTGAGATGATCGTCTCCCCCATGACAAACGGCTTCTCGGGGAGTTCGTCGATGCGGGCCTGGATGTCATCCACAAAGCGGACCCAGCGCCCGTGGTTGTCGTACACGTGGTCGTCGTAGAGGTCCGTCTGCTCGGGGGGCGTCCATTCGAGGAACCCGGTCTGGATCTGCCTCAGCGTGCGGGGAAGCAGATTGCCCGATGTCTCCCACCACCATCGGGCGAGGTCCGCGTCGAAGGCCTCGTGCTCGCAGGTGGCGCTGACGATGACGACGCTCGGGTGGCGCCGATCGCGGCGGAGAAACCGCTCGAACATGCGCCGGTACTCCGGCATCGTGTCGGGCGTCATGCGACTCTTCCAGACCGGGTGCTCCTGCCAAACGAGCATCCCGGCTTCATCCGCGATCTCGTAGAAGTGCTCCGGCGGGTAGTACATGCAGAGACACACGAGGTTGAAGCCCATGGCCCGGAGCAGTTCAAACTCCCGCCGGATCTCATCGGGGGTCTGCGCGGGAGAGATGTGCCGGGGCTCGTGCCCCCAATAGAGCACGCCCCGGATGAAGAGCGGGCTGTCGTTCAGAAGGATGTGGCTATTACCCTGGCCTCGAGGGGCTCCGGTGCGGATCGTTCGAAACCCGAACCGGAGGGAGTGGTGCTCCGTTCCTCCGGCGCTCGCGAGCTCGACGTGCACCTCATAGAGCGCCGGGTCGTCTGGCGACCACGGGCGGGGGCTGTTGACCACGCACTCGCCCGTCGCGAGGGGTTCCCCGGTGGTCCGGAGAGGAAGGGTTGCGAGCGACGTTCCCGACGGGTCCCGGAGCGTGGCGGTCAGCCGGGCGTCCCCCCGCCCCGTGAGCTCGGCGCAGATGCGAACGACCCCGGTTGCGGCGTCAGCGTCGACATACAGGCCGTTCGGGCTCAACGTCACCTCGCCGGTGTCGCGCAGGGAGACTTCGCCCCACAACCCGGCGTGCTGAAGGCTCAGCACATCATGAAAGCCCTTGGTGATGTGCCCGTTCTCGACAACCACACCTTTCGCCGGGCGGGGCGCGTTCACCTGGTCCACGCGGACAGTCAGCCGCGGCGGGAGTTCACTCGGAAGCACCGCTTCGGTGATATCAAACTCGAACGGGGCATAGTCCCCCAGGCTTCGGCCCACGGGTCTCCCGCCCACCCACGCCTGCGTGTCGGTCGCCGCGGACTCGAAGCAGAGCCTCACGCGCCGGCCCGCGCGAGCCCACGCGAGCGCTTCGGCGGGGAGGTCGCGCCGGTACCACGCGACACCTCCGGCGTCAGGACCGAGCACCGTCTGCCAGGCAGACGGTACCTCGATGTCCTTCCAGCCATCTGCCGGGGGTGTTTTCCACCAGCGCCCGGTCGTGCCCTGCGAGAGCGGGTCGTGGCGGATCTGCCAGGTGCCTGCGAGGTTGATGCGGGGCATGGCCTGAGGCTAGCCGAGCGGGACGTGGCACGCGCGTCGTCGAGTAGAATCCCGCCATGCACGACCCTCGCGTCACGGAACTCATGCCGCAGATCCACGCGCTGCGTCAGCAGGTCGAGGGCATGGAGCGGGGCCTGCTGGGCCTGCAGCGCACGGTTCACGCGCTCGATGCCCACCACAGGTTGGCGCTTGCGGGGCGTTCACCCCGCTACCCGGTCGAGTTCCGCAGCGAGTATGGCGAGGATGTGTGGCTCTGGGAGCTTCTCGGCGGGCAGCCGGAGGGGTTCTTCATCGAGGTCGGGGCCTACGACGGCTACACCAACAGCACTTCGTACGCCTTTGAGGCCGTCGGGTGGCGGGGGCTGCTGATCGAGCCCATCCCGAAGCGGTACGAGTTGTGCAGGGCCCGGCGCGGGGCGAGCAGGGTGGTGCACGGCGCGGCGAGTGCACCGGGCGGGCCCGCGACCATTGAGTTCACCGTGGTTGAGGACGATGTGTGGGACCTGTGCTCCTACGCGCACGACCGACCCCAGCACAGACCGGAACTGGACCGCACGGACTTCAAGCGAACCCGCATGTCCGTGCCCCTCACCACCATCGACGCGGAGCTGACGAAGCTGGGCCACTCCGGGCCCATCGACTTCGCCACCATCGACGTGGAAGGGGCGGAGTTCGAGCTGCTGCAGGGCTTTGATCTCAAGAAGTGGCGGCCGCGGGTGGTTGTCATCGAGGACCTGACCCGAGGCAAGGATGTCCGCGCGGCCAACCACATGAAGGGTCAGCCCTACGAGTTTGTGGGGTGGCTGGCGATCAATCGGCTGTACGTGCACCGGGACGAGCGGGCCCTCCTGGCGAGGTTGGGTGCTCACCGATGAGGCCGTCCCAATAAAACCCCCCCGCCCGCCCGGGGAACCCACCGGTCCGGCGGGCGTATACATGAATGTCCAGATCTCCAGCCGCGCCTGAGCCGCACGGGCCATCGGGCCGATATTGCAGGATGGGGCCGGGCCCCCTCGGCGGCGGGCGCGACGATTCGTTGACAAGTGTGTCGGCGTACGTACCTCGGGCACGGGAGTGCTGAGCCATGCAGGAATACCGCGCGGTCCAGGGACGGGACGTGGGAAGCAGCAGCGGGCGAGACCTCGCCGCGGCGGTCGAAAGCCGCCTCGACAGACGCCGCTTCCAGGACCATCACTGGTCCGGGACGTTCTGGGAATACCTCGACATCTGCGCCAAGGACCCCGGCGTGGCGCGCAATGCCTACCAGCGTCTCTACGACGCCATCATGCACCACGGCAGCGAAAAGTACAAGGTCTTCAAGAAGGAGTGTGTGCGATACCACTTCTTCAGCGACCCCTTCGATGGCGGGGCCGATGCGATCTTCGGCCTGGACTTTGCCCTCGTGCAACTCGTGGACTTCCTCCGCTCCGCGGCGGAGGGCTACGGCACGGACAAGCGCATCCTGCTTCTGCACGGCCCGGTGGGCAGCAGCAAGAGCACGATCGCGAGGCTGCTGAAGAAGGGTGCCGAGGCCTACAGCAGGACGCCCGAGGGCGCGCTCTATTCCTTCTCCTGGCTGCTGGACGAGCACTGCGAGGTGTCGTCGGTCTCCAGCGGCTCGCGAGAGGCGGTGAAAAGCCACGAGTTCGCCTGCCCCATGCACGAGGACCCGCTCATCCTCATCCCGCGGGAGGCGCGAGAGGAGGTGCTCGGGCGGCTCAACGCGGCGTACAAGCCCAAGCACCACGGCGGAAAAATCCGCATCGTCGGCGAGCCCGACCCCTTCTGCCGCAAGGTGCTCGAGGACCTCATGCGGTTCTACGACGGCGACTGGCGCAAGGTCATGGACCACGTGAAGGTGCGGCGCATCGTCCTGAGCGAGAAGGACCGCGTGGGCATCGGCACCTTCCAGCCCAAGGACGAGAAGAACCAGGACAGCACCGAGCTCACCGGCGACATCAACTACCGGAAGATCGCGATGTACGGGAGCGACAGCGACCCCCGCGCGTTCAACTTCGACGGCGAGCTCAACATCGCGAACCGGGGCATCTGCGAGTTCATCGAGGTGCTCAAGCTCGACGTCGCGTTCCTCTACGACCTGCTGGGCGCCAGCCAGGAGCACACGATCAAGCCCAAGAAGTTCGCCCAGACCTTCATCGACGAGGTGATCATCGGGCACACCAACGAACCGGAGTACAAGCGACTCCAGAGCAACGAGATGATGGAGGCCTTCCGGGACCGCACCATCAAGATCGACGTGCCGTACAACATCCGGCTCGACGACGAGGTGCGCATCTACCAGAAGGACTTCGGCCCCGAGCGCGTGCGGGGCATCCACCTCGCGCCGCACACGCTGGAGGTCGCCGCGATGTGGGCGGTGCTCAGCCGCCTGGAGGAGCCCAAGAAGGCCGGCCTGACGCCGATGCAGAAGCTGAAGCTCTACAACGGGAAGAGCATCCCGGGCTTCACCGAGGACAGCGTGCGCGAGCTGAAGGAAGAGGCGCCCCGCGAGGGGATGTCCGGCATCTCACCCCGCTACATCCAGGACAAGATCAGCAACGCGTTGGTCAGCCGCCAGGCCATCGAGGACCGGAGCATCAACCCGTTCATGGTGCTCAACGCACTCGAAGAGGGGCTGAGTCACCACTCGCTCATCAGCGACGAGAACACCAAGAAGCGGTACCGCGAGCTGCTGGCGGTCGTGAAGGAAGAGTACGAGGACATCATCAAGGGCGAGGTGCAGCGGGCGATCTCCGCCGACGAGGACGCGATCCGGCGCCTGTGCGCGAACTACATCGAGAGTGTCCGGGCGTACACGCAGAAGGAGCGGGTGAAGAACAAGTACACCGGGCGCGACGAGGAGCCGGACGAGCGGCTCATGCGGAGCATCGAGGAGAAGATCGACATCCCTGACAGCCGCAAGGACGACTTCCGCCAGGAGATCATGAACTACATCGGGGCACTGTCGCTGGACGGCAAGAAGTTCGAGTACAACACGAACGCCCGGCTCTACCGGGCGCTGGAGCTCAAGCTGTTCGAGGACCAGCGCGACACCATCAAGCTCAAGAACCTGGTGAGCAGCGTGGTGGACGACGAGACGCAGAAGAAGATCGACGTCGTGAAGCAGCGGCTCATCAAGAACTTCGGGTACAACGAGACCAGCGCGACCGACGTGCTGAACTACGTCGCGAGCATCTTCGCCCGGGGCGACAGCAAGGGCCGGTAGCGGGGCGGACTATCCTCCGGCGTGCGCTTCACCTTCCTCGGCACGGGCACGTCGTCCGGCATCCCCGCCATCGGGTGCGACTGCGCGACGTGTGTGAGTTCAGACCCGCGCGACCAGCGCCTGCGCTGCGCCGCCAGCATCCAGTTCATCGACCCGCAGGGCCGGCCCAGGGGGGTTCTGATCGACGCGGGCCCGGACCTCCGCCAGCAGGTGCTGCGGTTCGGCGTCAGGCGGTGCGACGCCATCCTTTTCACGCACAACCACGTTGACCACGTCTTCGGGCTTGATGAGACCCGGCGATTCAACGCGGTGCAGCGAGGGCCCATCGAGGTCTATGCCGACGACCACACCATGGACTCGCTGGAGCGCGTGTACGAGCACATCTTCTCGCGCGATCAGAATGTGAACGACAGCTTCGTCGCCACGCTCATGCCGCGGCGCATCACGAGGCAGGAGATCGCCGCCGGAACGCCCCTGGACCTCTTTGGCATGCGGGTCACGCCGATCCCGCTGCTGCACGGCAGGCTGCCCGTGCTCGGGTATCGAGTGGAGGCGGGGCCGGAGCTCTCGGCGACCATGGCCACCCCGCAGCCGGACCCGGAAGCGAGGGTTCCCGAGCCCCCGTTTCCGCTGGCCTACTGCACGGACGTGAGCGCCATCCCGCCGGAGAGCTGGGGGCGGCTGACGGGCCTGCGGACGCTCGTGCTTGATGCGCTCCGCCATCGCCACCACCCCACACACCTGACACTCGACCAGGCCGTTGCCATCGCCCGGCGCGTGGGCGCGGAGCGTACATACTTCATCCACATGTCGCACGACCTGGCCCACGAAGCAACCAACCGCGAACTGCCCGATGGGATGCGACTGGCGTACGACGGGCTGGTGCTGGGCTGATCGGAAGCGACTCAGGTCCCGGCGATGATGCCGGCGGCATCGTCGAGCAGCCGGGCGGCGTCCCGGCTGCTTGGGGCTTCGGCGATGAGCCTCATGATCGGCTCTGTGTTGCTCGCGCGGACATGCAGCCAGGCCTTTCCGGCGAGCGGGCCGCTGGTGAAGTCGACCCAGACGCCATCCTGGCGGTCGACCCGCTGGCCGCGGTACGCGAGGGCGATCTTCTCGACCGCCTCCGTGGCGGCGGCGCGGTCCGCCAGATCCACCTTGCGCTTCACGATCGCGTACGAAGGCATGCCGTCAATGATGCTGCTCAGCGTGCGCCGCGTGCCGTCGCCCTGGAGCAGGCGGAGCGTGAGGGCCATGCCCGAGAGCGAGTCGCGGACGTAGGCCACGCGGGGCCAGATGATCCCGCCGTTGCCCTCCCCCCCGCACACCACGGTGCGCCCCTCGGCGGCAAGCCTCTTCATCGCGGCGACGACATGAGCCTCTCCGACCGAGGTGCGCACGACCGAGGCCCCGTGCCGGGCGGCCACGTCGTCCAGCATGCGCGACGTGCTGAGGTTCGTGACGAGCACGGCCCCCTCCGTCCTGGTTCCGGCGGTGCGCATGCCCTCCAACAGCGCCATGGCGCTCAGCACCAGCGTGTACTCCTCGCCGACATAACGCCCCCGCTCGTCGATGAGCGCGAGGCGGTCCGCGTCCGGATCCTGTGCGAAGCCCACGTCGCACCCCCCCTCACGCACCGCATCGCACAGGCCGCCCGGGAGCGTGAGGTTCTCCGCGGTTGGTTCGGGCGGATGTGAAAACACACCGGACGCCTCCGCCCCGATGTGGAGAATCTCGTCGCACCCCAGAGATTCGAGGCAGAGGCGGGTGGCCTCGATCCCCGACCCGTTGACCGAATCCGCGGCGACCTTGAGCCCGTGCCCGAGCGAGGACGAAAACTCGCACAATCCCGCGGATTCCATCGCCTCCATGACCCGGTCGACGTGCTCCTCGGCTCCCGCCTCGTCCGTGCGGAGGGTGCCCAGGCCCGACCAGGACTTGAGGGTGCGGGGCCCGTTCCGGAAGCGTTCGATGATTGCCGAGGCAATGTCGGCCGGCGGGGCGCAGGCGGCGCTGCCGTGCTCGCCCCCCTCGGCGACCAGGCACTTCAGCCCGCACCAGGGCTGGGGGTTATGACTCGCGGTGATTTCCATCCCCGCGACCAGACCCGGCCGGGCTCCGGGTTGGGGCCTGCTGCGCGCAAGGTGGTCGGTCATGACCGCGGTGGTCGGTGTTGTTGCGACGCCAAGGTCGACCACGTCGCAGCCGGTGGCAAGCAGCCCCGCGACCGCCGCGGACCTGACCATGTCACTCCCCCGCCGTCCGTCACGGCCCAGAACGACCTGCACAGGGCGTTCCCCGGCCCGCTCCTGGAGCCACGCGCCGAACGCCCCCCCGAATCCGGCGGCGACCTCGGGGGTCAGGGAGTCTCCGAGCACGCCGCGACATCCGGACACAGAGAGCATCAGTGATGACATGCCCAAGGCTAGGGCACGCCCAACCCAAACATGCACCAGCCGTGCGGAGCCGGCGCGGGGCGAGAGGCGGGTCGGGTGGTGCCGAGAAGGAGGGCTGTTCCAAGTAATTCGCAGAAACGGGTTGTTTCTTTTGTGCCGTGATGCACATTCAGGGGCGGCCGAAAGGCCAGATCCCGCGGGAGCACTGGGGTCCGCCCGAGCGTTGAAGGGCGGATGAGGAAGGGAGTGCCACCGTGGCCTGTGTGGGCCCGTGGGGATCGTGAACAACCTGGGGAGACTCCGCGCAGGACGCTCGCGTGGGGTCGGGAGGTGGTGCACGGCCGGTTGCGTAACCGCTGGCGTAGGACTATGAGTGCGCTCTCTCGACATACCGAAGTACCGCTGCTGGTCGCTGACTGGCAGGCCGACGTCACGCAACTTCTGGACGAACGCCACCTGGTGGCCTGGTCCGAAGTGCCCGCAAGACGCACCCAGTTCGCCGTGAGCCTCGCCCAGTTCTTGGGCAGCCAGCACGACACGGAAGTCTGTGTCTTCTACGGCCAGTTCATCACCGATATGGAGACGTTCTGCGCCCAGTTGGAGCGGGCCATCGCCGGACCGCCCCTGGAGCGGCGGCTGCACGGCCCGAGAGGCGCGGTCTCTCTCATGCGATCCCGGTGCGGATTCCGGGGCCGCCCGGAGACCAAGTACCGCTTCTTCATCTGGCACGACGCCGACGTGCTGCTCCGCAAGGACCACGTGCTGTTCGGGCAGGTTGTCGACGCCATCGCGGGCGTGGCCGCGGAAGCGGAGTATGTGAGCGACGACATGCTGCTCCTCACCCGGGCGGTCTTCGTCGGCTCGCCGATGCTGGATATCTACTACGACGACACGCGCGGGCAGTTCCGCCGCTGGTTCGCGGCCTCCGGGGAAGAACCGTTCTGGCAGGTCGTGACCGGGATCAAGTCCCCGCCGTTCATGAAGTACCGGATCGACAAACTCGGGACCTGAGAGGCCCCGATCTCCAGCCGAGAGAGACGGTCGCCGTCGGGTGAAAGCCCGGCCGACCGTCTCTTGTTTTCTAGCGGTCGCGCCGGTGGTGTGTCTTCTGCTGGTCGCGGCTCTTGCTCCGCTGGGAGCGTTTCTGTGAGCCCGTCTTGCTGGGGCGGTCAAAGTTCCCGAAGCCCGCGCCCTTGCCGGCGAACCCGCCCCCGACGGGACCGGGTGGACCCGCCTTCTTCGCCTTGCCCACGGCCCGGCCTGCGGAGTCGTCGATCGTCAGGTCGAGTTGCCTCTTGGCGAGATCAACGTTGGCGATGCGCACCGTGACGAGGTCGCCGAAGTTGAAACTGCGCCCGGAGCGCTGGTCGACGAGCGCCCCGCTGCGGGCGTCGATGCGCCAGATCGGGGTGAGGTTGTCGCGGGTGACGTCGCCGGGCAGGTCCTCGGCTTTGACGAACCCATCGGCGAGGTACTTGTCGAGCTGCACGAAGATGCCCCGAGGGTTGATGCCCGTCACGACACCCTTGTAGCTCTCGCCCACGTGCGTCGAGAGCAGTTGGAGCACGAGGAAGTTGCGGAGTTCCTTCTCCGCGGCTTCGGCGTTTACCTCTCGGCGCGAGGCGTGGCGTCCGATCTCGGTCAGTTCTTCCTCGGACAGGCAGTCGCGAGAATCACGGAGTGCGGAGCCGAGCTCCCGCCGCTCGCGGTCGCTCTTGGGGCGCTTGCGTCCATTCTCCGTCAGGCCGAGGTACTCCGCGATGGCCCGGTGCACGGTGAGGTCGGCGTAGCGGCGGATGGGGCTGGTGAAGTGGGCGTACGCCTCGCTGGCGAGGGCGAAGTGCCCGATCGCGGCGGGGCTGTACTCGGCCTTGCTGAGCGTTCGGAGCACGGCGAGATGCACGGCGCGGGCCGCGGGCGTGCCGTGCGTGGCCTTGAGCAGGCCCTGGAGTTCCTCCCGGGTAGGGTTCTTGGGCACGCGGAAGCCGGCGACCATGGCGACCTTCCTCATGCCTTCGACGTCGCCGGGCACCGGGTCCGGGTGGATGCGCCGGAGAAGGGGCACGTTCAGGTCCTCGAATAGGCGGGCGACGACTTCGTTCGCCTCGACCATGAACATCTCGATGAGCTTGTGCGTGAAGGCATCGTCCTCGCGCTCCGCGTCCACCACGTGCCCGTTCGCGTCGTAGATCAGCACGACCTCGGGCAGATCCAGCACGATCATGCCGGCGCGGTCGCGCCGGCCCTGGATGGCCCGCGCGCACGCGTTCATTTCGCGCAGCGTGTCGATCAGTTCGTCGGTATAGCGAGGCGGCGTCTTGGCGTGCTTGCGGGCGAGGTTCAGATCGCCATCGATCAGCGCCTGCGCTTCGAGATACGTCAGTCGCTTCGAAGACCGGATGAGCGTCTGGGTGACGCCTTCTCCCCGGATCTGGCCCCGGCTGTCGTAGGTCATGAACGCCGACTTGCAGTACCGGGGAACGCCCTCCTGCAGCGAACAGATGCCGTTGCTCAGCACCTCGGGGAGCATCGGGATCACGAGCCGGGGCAGGTAGCAGGAGTTCGATCGGTCCGCCGCCTCGATGTCCAGCGGGCTGCCCCGCTTGATGAAGTGGGCCACGTCCGCGATGTGCACGCCGACCTCCCAGCCGGGTTCGTGGGACTCCAGCCCCACGCTGTCGGTCTTGCGGATCGAGATCGCGTCGTCGTAGTCCTTCGCGTCGGGGGGGTCGATCGTGATGATGAAGTCGTCGGTGAGGTCAAGCCGGTTGTCGAGTGCCGTCGGCCCGTGCGCGGTGTAGGCGGCGATTTCCGCCTCGAACCGGCCCGCCGCCTCGCGAGCCTGATCCACGCACGATTCCGGAAACTCGCCCGGCAGGTCGTACGCCGCGATGACGGCCTGCGTCTCCACGTCCGGGCGGCCCGCGTCGCCCAGCACGCGGGTGATGACGCCCTCGCCGAGCATGTCGCCCTCGGGCCAGATGGTCAGCTCGACGACGACCTTGTCCCCCTCCTTGGCGTTCTTGGATTCGGCGTCGCGGACCACGATGGGGGTCGTGACCTGCTTGCCGTCGGGTGCCACGACCCACTGCCCGCCCCGCTTCTGGAGCGTGCCGGTGTAGGTGCTCTTGCTCCGCTCCAGCACCTCAACGATGGCGCCGGCGAACTGCCCCTCGTTGCGCCGGTCGCGCCCGAACTTCACTCTTACGCGGTCGCCCGTGAGCGCATCGCCCACCGAGTCCGCGGGAATGAAGATCGACCGCTCCCGCACAGGCTCATCGGGCGTCACGAAGCCGAAGCCCCGGAGGTTGCGGCGGAACCTGCCCGTCGTCACGCCGCCCCGGCCCGCCAGCGAGGGCAGCGCCACGGAGCCGCCGCCCGAAACTTCCAGCACGCCGGCCTCGGCCAGCTCGCGGACGACCCCGGCCAGCGTGTCTCGTTCCTCCCCCTCGATGCCCAGATCGTCGGCGATCTCCGCCACCCGCCGCGGGGTGTACGACTCGTGCTTCACGTGGTCCAGAATGCGGCGCTGCAGGCGGCTGGTCATGGGTCAGGGTAGGAACCCGTCCGCCCAGGCCCTCATCTGCGACCGATCGGCGCCCACTCGCGGCCCCGCAGCTCGCCGAGCCTCTCGCCGATCAGCTCGAGCAGCCGCCGCTCGCGCGGCGCGTCGCCGAACTCACCCACTCGTGCGAACACCTCGATCTCGCGCGGGTCGCCCGTTTCCATTGCCCAGCAGCGGACCAGTACGGGCTCGTCGCCGCCCGTGACCAACTCGAAGCGGCAACGCTTCGTCGGAACACCCACGACCTCGGCAGGCTCCAGGCCAAAGCCTGCCCCCGCAACAACGGCCATTTCCAAGGCCCCGGCCGCGTGTTGCACCGACGCCTCTACGTCGTTCCAATCCCCTGAAAAAACGAGGGTTGTGCCTTCGGACGGCACACCGGAAGAGCGGCTGCGGTTGTCCAACGAACACCCGGCGACCCCGAAGAACAGGAGAGCACACAGAGTCATGGTGGTTTGGATTTTGATCGGCATTTGTGTCGTGGGCGGCGTCCCGCGCGGACGCGCCCCTTATGATACCGGTCGGTCACAGGGGGCACGTCCCCAGGCCGTCCCGGAGAGCCCTGTTGGAAATCTCGGTCAAAGTTCCCGCCGGGGCTCAGCGGCTCGCGGTGCTCGGTGCCTCGGAGCGCAACCTCAAGATGCTGCGGGAGGCGTTGGGGGTCCATGTGACCTCCCGCGAGGGGAAGGTCGTCATCGGCGGGAAGCCGGACGCGGTGGTCGTGGCGCGAAACGTCCTCGAAACGCTGGCCGAGTTGGGTCGGCGGGGTGCGCCACCGGACCGCCGAACGGTGCTGGATCTCATCGCGGACGAGGCGCAGGCGGTCCGCGAGGGGGGCGCCGAAGCCCTGCCTGGCGAGACGGTCGAGGATTGGGACGGGCGGCTGAGCGTCTACGCCGCGGGCCGTCCCGTGAGGCCAAAGACCCCGAATCAGGAGCGGTATCTCGCCGCGATCCGCGAGAATGACCTGGTCTTCGGCATCGGGCCGGCGGGAACGGGCAAGACATATCTGGCGGTCGCCGCGGCGGTGCACCTTCTGAAGACCGGCCGCATCAAGCGCGTCGTGCTGACCCGGCCCGCGGTCGAGGCCGGAGAGAAGCTCGGCTTTCTGCCGGGCGACCTTCGGCAGAAGGTGAACCCCTACCTGAGGCCGCTCTTTGATGCGCTCGCGGACATGATGGACGTCGGGACGGTGCAGCGTTTCCTGGAAACGGACGTGGTCGAAGTCTCGCCCCTGGCCTTCATGCGCGGGCGCACGCTGAACAACTCGGTCATCATCCTCGACGAGGCACAGAACACCACCCGCGGGCAGATGAAGATGTTCCTGACGCGCCTGGGCCACGGGTCCAAGATGGTCGTGACCGGGGATATCACGCAAACCGACCTGCCGGACCCGGGCGATAGCGGGCTCATCGATGCCGCAAGGCGACTCGGGAAGACTCCCGGCGTGGAGTTCGTGACGTTCGACCGATCGGATGTGGTCCGTCACAGCCTGGTCCAGCGCATTATCGAGGCGTACGGGGAGGAGGAAGCCCGCCCCCGCGCCAGGAAGCGGCCTGTTACTTCCGATAACCCAGAAGTGGTCCCACAGGTCGGCCCGATGCTGCCCTGACGCATGAGCAAGTTCCCCGGCCAACCCGAGAGCAGAGTCGCGGATGTCGCGCGGAGTGTGCGCGCCCGGGGCAGAGTGCGGGCGCGGCTCACGGCCCTCTGGACGGGCGCACTTGATGCCATGGCGTCCCCGAGCCTGGGCTGGGGCATGCTCATCGCGGTGGTCTTTGTAGTTGTGTGCACCGCGACCGCGTGGTGGACGCGCGGCCAGCCGCTCGTGGCCGTCGGGCGCACCATGGACGAGACCAGGCTTGTGCGGAGCGAAATCGTCACCGTGGACGAGGCACAGACCCAGGCGAAGCGCGAAGCGGCCCGGCAGGCCACCCCCCGCGTCTACGTCGCCGACCTTTCGGTGATCGAGGCCATGGTGCAGTCGCTCGAGAACCTCCCTCGGACCCTGGGCGCTGCCGAGACGCTCGACGCGGTCGATCCGACGATCCGCGAGCAGTTCCGACTCACTCCAGAGCAACTCACCGCGATCCGGGCGGAGTTCTCGGATGGCCAGGTGTCCGCGTCGTGGAAGGCAAGGGTCCGTACGCTCGCCGGGATGCTGCACCGGCGGCCCGTGCTCGACCAGCAGACCTGGCAGCGTGGCACGCAGGAAGGCACGGCCCCGACCATTCGTCTCGTGGTCGACGGGCGCGTGATGCAGCCCGTGCTGCGGGGTGAGGCCATCAACGTCGACGACGCGGCGGCGATGAACGCCGCGATGCAGGTCATCGCCAGGGACAGCGGATTCTCCGAGCCGCTCCGCAGCATGGTGGTGGCCAGGCTGACCGTTGGGGCCAAGCCGACGTTCACGTTCGACTCCGCGGCGACGACCGCCGAGCAGAATGCGGCGGCGGAGGCGACGCCGGCCTCGATCTCCATCAACCCTGTGGGTCAGGTGATCTTCCGCCGGGGAGATGTGCTGAGCGAGGCACAGGCGACGCTGAACCGCGCGGAACTGGCCCTGACCGAGCGGCAGACTCCGCCCCAGACAAAGCTGCTGCGAGTCGTCGGGACGGCGGGCGGCGTCACGGGCGTGGCGCTCGCGCTCGCGGGGTACACGCTGCTCTTCTGCCCCCGCATCCGCCGGAACGCGGGGCGCATCGCGGGCGTTGCGGGCGTGCTCGCCATGCTGATGGTGGTGGCGTGCTTCACGACCGCCGCCGCTCCGCACTGGGCTGCGCTCACCACGATCGCACCGACGATCCTGCTGGCCATTCTCATGTCGATCGCCTACGACCGGCGTGCGGCACTCGCGTACTCGCTGCTGCACGGGCTGCTGGTGTGCATGGCGCTGCGGGAGTCCGTGGGGACGATGGCCGTGATGGTCACGGGCGTGGCATGCGTGGGCTGGTCGCTCCGGGAGATCCGCGACCGCACCGCACTGCTGCGGTCGTCCGCGATCACGGCCCTGGGGGTGGGGCTGGCGACGCTCGTGGCGGGGCTGCTCGACCGTCCGATCTCGCCCGAGACGATCGTGGAGATGCTCACGGACGCCGCGCGGGCCGCGGGCGGGATGATCGCGCTCGGCGCCGCGGTGCTCATGGCGCTGCCCTTCATCGAGCGGGCGTTCAATGTCACGACGGGCATGTCGCTGCAGGACCTGCGGGATCCGGCGCAGCCCCTGCTCCGCGAGCTGCAGCAGCGTGCCCCGGGGACGTACACGCACTCGCTGAACGTCGCGACCATCTGCGAGGCCGCGGCCCAGGCGATCGGGGCTGACGCGCTCCTCGCCTATGTCGGGGCGCTCTACCACGACATCGGGAAGATGAACAAGCCGGAGTACTTCGTGGAGAACCAGGCGGGCGGGCCGAACAAGCACGACCGCCTCAGCCCCGCGATGTCGCTGCTCATCGTCGTCGGGCACGTGAAGGACGGCGTGGAGCTCGCCCGAGAGTTCCGCGTGCCGGCGCCCCTTATCCACTTCATCGAGGCGCACCACGGGACGACGCTGGTGGAGTACTTCTACCACCGGGCGAGGCGTCAGGCCGAGCAGGGAGACCGAGAAGCGGCGGTGCCGGACGAGTTCGAGTATCGCTACCCGGGGCCCAAGCCCCGCACGCGCGAGGTGGCGATTCTGATGATCGCCGACGCGGTGGAGAGCGCCTGCCGCGCCATGCCGGAGCCGACGCCCTCGCGCATCGACCAGCTCGTGCGGGCGATCTCGCACAAGCGCCTGATGGACGGCCAGTTCGACGACTGCGAGCTGACATTGCGGGAGCTGTCGGACATCACAGAGGCCATCAGCCGCACGGTGGCGAGCATGTACCACTCCCGCGTGGCCTATCCGCACGAGCCGGAGCAGGAAGCCGTGAGCGTGTGAGGCCTCAGGGCTTTCCGGGCGCCGCCCGTCGGACTTCGACCTTGCCCCCCGGCAAGTCCTTGATCACAAGCCCCATCGCGGCGAGCTGATCGCGGATCGCGTCCGACGCACCGAAGTCCTTGGCGGTCCGGGCATCGCGGCGCTGCCGGAGAAGGCCCTCGATCGCCGGATCGGGCGTGACGCCCGGCGCGTACACCCCCAGGTCCGACTGCTGCGCCGCGGGCACCGTCAGGCCCAGGACGCCGACCACGTCGTCGAGCATTCCGAAGAGCGCCGCCTCGCGCGGGCCGGGCGCGCCGATCGCGGAAACCCAGACGTTGATCGAGGCGATGGCCTCCGCGATGTTCAGGTCGCTCTGCATGGCGGCGCTGAACGACGCGCGGCAGGCGTCCGTGGCGGGGTGTGCCGCCTCCGGGCCGCTCCGCGCCGAGGCGAGAAATCGACGCCACCGGAGAATCGTCCGCTGGCTGTCCGCGAGGCCCTGCATCGTAAAGTTCGCCTGCGTGCGGTAGTGGGTCTTGATGAGTTCGAGCCGGATCGCGGCGGGTTCGACACCCTTCGCGAACAGGTCGCGCGCGGTGTAGAAGTTCCCCTTGCTCTTGCTCATCTTCGTGCCCTCGACGAGCAGGAAGCGGGGATGGAACCACATGGAGGCGAACGGGGCGCCCGCCGGCGAGGCGTTGAAGGCGCAGCAGGACTGGGCGAGCTCACACTCGTGGTGCGGGAAGATGTTGTCCTCGCCCCCGCTGTGCAGGTCGATGATCGGAGCGCCATCGGGGAGCGAGAGGGTGGCCTCGTCGCCGCCGCCGCGGGCACGGAGCGACATTACGGAGCACTCGATGTGCCACCCCGGGTAGCCCCAGCCCCAGGGGCTCTCCCACTTCATGATGTGCGAGGGGTCTTCTTTCCACAGCAGGAAATCCGCGGGGCTCCGCTTGCCCGCCTGATTGGCGGCGGAGACGCGACCTCCCTCGCCCTCACGGAGTGCGTCGACGGTGTTGCCGCTGAGGCGGCCGTAGGTCGGGAAGCTCCGCACGTCGAAGTACACCACGCGCGAGCCGGGCTGGCCCGAGACATACGCGTTGCCGTTCGTGATGAGCCGGGCGATGACGCGGATCATGCCGGGCACGTGGGCGGTGGCCTTCGGGTGCAGGCTCTCGTCCTGTTCGGCGTCGAGCGAGACCTTGAGGCCCAGGGCGCGCGCGTCCTCTCGAAAGCGGGTCTCGTAGAACTTCGCGATCTGGTAGGGGTTGCGGGGGTCCACCGAGACCCCGGGCGGGAGCTTGCCGCTCTTCTTGGCCTCTTCGAGGCGACGCCCGGCGACGGCCATGCGGTCCTCGCCGGCCTCGCCCCCGTCCGCGTCGTCGGTCATGTGGCCAACGTCCGTGATGTTCATCACGTGGGTGACGCGGCGGCCGGACTTCTCCCTCCGGGCCCTCTGCTCGGGCGTCTCGTTCACGAGTTCACACAGGGGGCTTTCGACAAACCGCCTGAGCAGATCCGCGGCAAGGAAGCTGCGGAAGTTCCCGATGTGCGCGTCGTCGTAGACCGTGGGCCCGCAGGTGTAGAAAGAAACGGAACCGGGGTCCGCGGGCCGGAAGTCCTCGATCTGCTTGGTCAGTGAGTTGTAGAGACGCAGCGGCATGCGCGGATGGTAGTGACGCGGCGGCACGCTCCGGCGCCCCCCGCCCCCGCGGGGCTATTGGGGCACACTCACCACGAAGCTGGGCTGCTCGGTCGGCTTGCTCTGGCCCCGCACCCGGACGAGGTACGTCGCGCCGTTGACCAGGTTGTACGGGTACTTCTGTCGGAGAAGCGTCAGGCGGGGGCTCTCGCGTTCAGGGCGCTGCACGTCGTAATCCGCATCGCCGAAGAGCCCGAGCGTGACCATGCTCCGGCGGGGTCCGTGGTAGTAGAACGCGAGTTCGCCCTCGCGGCGGAGTTCCACCGCCGCCCGCTCCGCGGCGAGGCGGACCTCCTGCAGTTCCTGAGGAGTCGGCTCCTTGTCGCCCCCACGCTCATAGACCGCGACCTGAAGCGTGTAGATCGCCTGAACCCCGAACCGCTGACGTGCCGTGGACAGGTCGTACTCAGGAATGGTCCCGGCGATCCCGGAAAACGGCGGCGGCGCAATGACGGCCGTCTCGAACGGGCGACGGCCGTTGATCTCCAGCTCCCGTAGCCGCCGCAGGTCTTGCTGGGCGGCCGGATCTCCGCCCGAGGGGTACGAGCCGTACGCGATGACGACGGACTTGCCCCGAAGGTCGAGGTATGCCCGGTCGAGCCCCGGAGTGGACTTCACGATCTGGAGCACACTTGAGGCCTGCCCTTCGCCGCCCTCCCGCGGAAACGACGCGAGAACAATGGACCACTCGCCGGGCGCCGAGGCGAGCGCCTCCGGTGTGGAGGGCTCGGGGAGCGGTCCGGTGTTCGGGGCCTCCGTGGGGAAGGCCGGAGCTTCCGAGGAGAGGCGGTTCTTGGGAACAAAGCGCATCGGGCCGTAGGTCCCCGCGGTCCTGGGGGCCGTTTCCGTCGGTTTTTGGGGCCCTTCGCAGGCACCGATCACAATACAAACAATAATTGCGCACCCGGCCCGCAAAGTGGGGTTCAATTTGGCGGTCCAATCCGGGGTTATCGTCTGCAACCGATTCATTTGCATTGGCTTAAGCGACTTGAGCGGTGCTCGCGATTTCCTAGAGAGTAGAAGCAGGGTGGGTCGATAGGAAAGGCGCCGGGACGGGACCGTGAGTCTTGTTCCCTCTCTGAGCGAGGGCGTGGCGCGTGTGCCACCGGGCGTGGGGCCAGTCCGCAGTGTGGAGCGACTCGTGGCGGCCCAACAGTAGGAGATTCGACCATGACAGAGCTTGCTCCGATTGACCGTACCCGTGCGATTCACCCCGCCGCCGCTGCGTACGCGCGGGCGGGGAAGGACGAGGCCGCGCCGACCATCCGGCGGGGGACAGATCACGTGGAGGTATCCGAGTTGGCCACCTATCTCGCAAAGATCCGCCAGTTGCCGATCCGCCAGGAACTGGTGGACCGGGTGCGCGACGAGATTTCCCGGGGCGAGTACGACACACCCGACAGGGTCGAGGCGGCGGTTGAGGAACTGCTCAAGGACCTGTAGAGTTTCGAGCCCGGACAGGGGCCCCCGAGCAGCGCGGAGGAGGAAAGGGACGAGACGCGAGGAGAGAGCGGCGGAGAGAGAACGGGCGAGAGAGAGACCGCCCGCCGTCGAAACCTACGAGCCCTACCCCGGTTCGGACCTCAGGCCACGAACCACCACACGAACTACCCCCTCCGTGCTGCTCGGGGGCCCCAACCAAGCGAACATCCGACCGGGCCCGTGCCCGGTCGGTTGCGTTTTGGGGGGAGTTGGCGACCCCTCCGCGACAGGACATGCCCGCCCCGGGGCCCCTCCGCGATAGAGCCGACGCGGCAGGAACGCAGATGGCTGCGAACCCCGCGCAGATCACCGCGCAGACCGGACGGGCTCGCACGTCTGCTCCCGACCTGAAAGCGGGGTGCGACCTCGGGCGTGGAAAGCCGCGAGCACCCCGCAAGACCGCTCACACCCCGATCTCATCCGCGACCGCTTCGAGCGTCTCGGGCTCGTCGGACTTGACGCCGACGGGCGCGGCGGTGGGCAGGGGCTTGCCCTTGGCGTCGGTCAGCGGGGCACCGGCCATCGTGCGGATGATCGGCACGGGGTTGGCCTTTTCGTGTGCGGCGAGGGCCTTCTCAAGGGCCACGCGCTGGTCTTCGGGCAGGTCGGCCCACTTGCCCCGCCCGCGGCACTTGGGGAAGCCCGAGCAACTGAGCCAGGGGCCCCGGACGCCGCCACGGAGATAGAGCGGGCGTGACTTGCACACGCCGCACTGGATGTCGGTGGTGAGCGGCGGGACGCCGGGCGCCTCGACCCGGCCCTTCTTGTCGAGGTTGAGGATGCCGTCGCAGGGGGCCGACTTGTCGCCGAACTTCGAGCATCCCAGGAAGGGCCCGAAGCGCCCGACGCGCTTGGTCATGGGCGAGCCGCACTTGTGGCAGGCGACGTCGACGGTCTCCGCGGCGGGCCTGGGGTTGCCCTCTCTATCCACTGGGCTTGCCCACTTGCACTCGGGGTAGAGCGAGCAGGAAAGGAACCGGCCGTTCTTCCCGAAGCGGTAGACCAGCGGGACGGTGCCCCGGCCCTCCTTCTCGCACTGGGGGCAGGAAAGCTCGGCGGGCGCCGGGCGGGTCTCGGCCTTCGCGTGGACCAGGTCCTTCTCCGCGGCGGCGAGCTGCTGCTTGAAGGGCTTGTAGAACTTGCGGAGCATGTCGACCCAGTCGAGGTGGTCGTCCTCGACCTTGTCGAGCAGGCCCTCCATGTCGCGGGTATAGCCGACGTCCATGATGTCGGGGATGGCTTCGAGGAGTTTGTCGGTGACGACCTCACCGAGATCGGTGGCGTAGAACCGGCCGCTCTCCTTGGCGACGTAGTTGCGGTCCTGGATGGTGGAGATGATGGAGGCGTAGGTGCTGGGGCGGCCGATGCCCTCGGACTCCAGCAGTTTGATGAGGCTCGCCTCGGAGAATCTCGCGGGCGGGCTGGTGAACTTCTGCTGGGCGTCGAGGGCGAAGGGCGCGAGGTGTGCGCCCTCGGCGAGGACGGGCAGGTGCTGCTCGTCGCCGGCCTGGGGCACACCCGCGACCTTGTAGAAGCCATCGAACACGAGGCTGCGTCCGCCCGCGCGGAAGACGCAGGGGGTCTTGGGATCGGTGCCGCCGGTGATGAGCACGCTGGTGGCGTCCCACTGCGCGGGGACCATCTGGCAGGCGACGAAGCGCTCCCAGATCAGCGTGTAGAGCTTGAGCTGGTCGGGGGAGAGGGCGTTGCGAACCTTGGCGGGCGGGTAGTCGAGTGAGGTCGGGCGGATGGCCTCGTGGGCTTCCTGCGCGTCCTTGTTCGACGAGGTGTAGATGTTCGCACGTTCCGGGAGGTATCGCTCGCCGAACTTGGCCTTGACGTACGACCGCACCATGTCGATGGCGTCGGCGGAAAGGTGCGTGGAGTCCGTACGCATGTAGGTGATGAGCCCGACGGGGCCCTCGCCGGGAATCTCGACGCCCTCATAGAGCTGCTGCGCGGTCCGCATCGTCCGCTGGGCGGCGAAGCCCAGGCGGCTCGCGCCGGCCTGCTGCAGGGTGCTCGTGATGAACGGCGCGGGCGGGCGGCTGGTGGTGCGCTTGGTTTCCACCGAGCTCACGCGGTAGGGCGTGCCCGGGTCGACATCGCCCACAACCTCCCGGACGGTGCGGGCGGGTCCGCGTCCCTTGGCGTCCTCCGCGGCGGCCGACCGGACGTTGCGAAGCCCGACGAGCGACGCGATGCTCTTGACGCGGGGCGAAAGGTCCGGCCACGGCTCGCCCTTGGACGCGAGCGTGCGGATGTCGAACTTCTCCCCTCCAACCTCGATCAGTTCGGCTCGGAAGCCGGCGTGCTCGCCCAGCCAGGCGTTCTGCAGGCGCTGCGTGGGAGGGTTTCCCTTTTCATCGCGCCGGGCGAGCAGGGTCTGCCAGTCCTTCGCGAGCCCCGCGGCCTTCGCAAGTTCGTGCGTGAAGCACGCGCCGACGGTCCAGTATTCGTCGGGCACGAAGGCGCGAATCTCGCGCTCACGCTCGACGACGACCCGGACCGCGACGCTCTGCACGCGCCCGGCCGAAAGCCCTCGCGCGACCTTCTTCCAGAGCAGGGGGGACACCTGGTACCCGACGATGCGGTCGAGGATGCGCCGGGCCTGCTGCGCGTTCACCCGGTCTTCGTTGATCGGGTGCGGGTGCTGAAAGGCACGCTCGATCTCCGACTTGGTAATCGCGGGAAAGACGACCCGCTTGGCCTTCGACGCGGCGATCCCGAGTTCCTGTGAGAGGTGCCAGGCGATGGCCTCTCCCTCACGGTCCAAGTCGGTCGCAAACCAGACGTCGCAGCCGGAAGCCTGGGACTCCTTCGCCGCCTTCTTGAGGTCGGCGATCACCCGCTCCTTGCCCTCGCTGATGGCGTACGTCGGGCGGAAGTCGTGCTCGAGGTCCACTCCCGGCACGGGGCTCTTGACACCCTTTGGGTTTCGGCTGGGCAGGTCGCGGACATGGCCCACGCTCGCGAGCACCAAATAGTCTCGCCCCAAGTACTTATTGATCGTCTTGGCCTTGGAAGGGGACTCGACGATGACAAGATGGCGGTCTTTGCCAGCCCCAGGCTTGTACGCCGTTGTTGCCTGCCGGCGGAAGCGACCTCCCTTGGATGGGGCGGGCGCCGCCTCGGCCGCGGGAGGCTCCGCGCTGGCGTCGGCTCGCTTCTTGGTGGCTTTCGCAGTTTTAGCAGGCTTCTTGGCCATTCTGAAAAACCAACACCCAACCAAACACCAATCACAATCCAAGCGTCGGCTTGGTGCCGTCGGCTAGGAAAGGTCCGGCGGGGTTGCGTGTCAAGTCGGCCGAGCGGTGTGCATCCCGTGAGTCATTCCGGCTTGGAGCAGGTCCCGAGTCAAGTCTGATGGAGGGGCGAGGACGAGTCCGGGCTGCGGCTGAGAGGCAAGAACGGTGGTAGGCGTGCCGGTGAACGCCAAGGCAAGAATGGTCTAAGGTGTTTAATTGCAATATTTTGCATGACGACAGCGGGCGAGGGCGGCGGAGCTTACCCACAAGGAGTTGATCCCGACGAGAGGTGCCGTGGGGCCGGCTGGCGGGTTGACGTTGGCCCCGGGGTCAGAGAGGCCCGAGATGCCGCCGAAAAAGAGAAGCGGAAAGCGAGACCGAAGCCGTCGGGCCACCAGTAGTTCCGCTCCGGGGCGCCCCGTGCCTCGGGGGTGGGCGGCTCAGGACCCGGGCTTCATGGCGACGCGGCGGTAGACCTCTTCCCAGCGGTCGCGGAGCTGGTCTGGTGTCGCGTGCAGGCCGCACTCCGGGCAGGTGACTCCCGCGGGGTTCGGTTCGGGTGCGAGCGAAATGCCCCGGAGGTCGTACTCGCACTTTGGGCAGATGCGGTAGTCGATGGAGCGGATGAACTTCATACCGGCGTAGTGGGCCGCGGCGAGGTGGGTGGCCTTGTAGAGCATGACGAACACGCCGAGGTAGATGAGAGGCAACCCCGCCAGCGCGGACTTGGGGAGGACACGGAGGCCGGTCAGCAGCAGGACGCTGAGCGTGGTGAGGAGCAACCCCACCGGAATCAGCAGCACCCACCGTCGGAGCCGGCGCTCCTCCGGCGTGGCGAGGGGCAGGAAGAGGTTCGAGAGCGAGACCCGTCCGGCGCGGCTCATCGGGGACACCCCATGGCATCGAGCACGATGCCGGCCCATTCCGGTTGCGGCACGGTGTCGCAGTCGAGGCGCACGCAGCCGGGCGTGGTCCCCAGCCTTCGCAGCCAGGTGCGCTGGTTCTTCGCGAATCGGCGGGTTTCGATCTTGATCTGCTCGATGGCGTCATCGAGCGAGCACCGCCCCTCGAAGTGTGCGATGAGCTGCTTGTAACCCAGAGCTTCTCGCGCCTGGGGGCCGAAGCGCTGAGCTTCCCACAACCCCCGCGCCTCGGCGACGAACCCGCGCGAGACCATCTGGCGCACGCGATCGTTGATGCGGCGGTTGATGATCTCCGTGGGCCAGGCGAGCACCACGAGCAGGTAGGGCGAGTCCGGCCTCTCTGCGTCCCACTGCTTCTGGAGCGAGCTGATGGGAGCGCCCGTCAGCCGGAAGACCTCCAGCGCCCGGATGGTCCGGCGGCGGTCATTGGGGTGGAGCCTCTCGGCGGCGACCGGGTCCGTCGCCAGCAATGCCGCACGCAGCGTGCCGTTGTCGAGGGCGTCAAGCTCCGCGCGGATGGCGGCGTCGGCACCCGGGCCGTCGAACAGGCCGTCGAGAAGGGCCTTGATGTAGAGATGCGTGCCTCCCGCCACGATGGGGCGCGAGCCTGAGGACACCACGGCGTTGATCGCGGCGGTCGCGGCCCGGAGCCAGTCGTGCACGGTGAACGCTTCGCCGGGGTCGCAGATGTCGATGAGGTGGTGGGGTATGCCGCGGCGTTCGTCGAGTGTGGGCTTGGCGGTTCCGATGTCCATCCCCCGGTAGAGCAGCATGGAGTCCGCGGAGATGACCTGTGCGGGCGCGAGGCGGAGGGCGAGCTCGACCGCGAGGGCTGTCTTGCCGCCCGCGGTGGGCCCGGCGATGATGGGGATCGCGCTCCTCATGGGCGAGGCCGACATGAGTGATGGTAGAAAGGGGCGTCAGGGCTTTGGTGCCGGGGCACGCTGGCCCCAGCGGGGCTCGGTGCCGGCGCGGAGGCGTGCGATGTTGCCCCGGTGGGTCCAGACCACCAGTACCGAGAGCAGCGCGCTCACCCCGAGGAACGGGAGCATGTGAACGACCTCCACGGCGGGCTCTTTCCGGAGCGTGACGCCCAGGTGCGCGAGGTGGAACCATGCGGCGACCGAGAGGGGCACGCTCGCGCAGGCGAGGATCGCCGCAAGGCTGACATAGCGCCACAGGCGCAGGCACGCCAGGAAGACGCCCAGCGCGAGCAGCCCCGGAACGGTCAAGGCCGGGAAGACCGCGAGGAGGGCCCCGGCGCTGGTCGCGACGCCCTTGCCACCCTTGAACTTGAGCCACGGGGTGAACACATGCCCGGCGACGGCGGCGACGACCACGCCGAGCCATTTGAACGAAGTCGCGGGGTCGATGGCCATGCGGCCCAAGGCCCCCAGGAGCCACCCGGCGGCGAGCACGGGGAGGAACCCCTTGAGCAGGTCGAGCAGGAACACGAGATAGAAGTAGGGCTTGCCGAGCACGCGCCCCACATTGGTGGCCCCGATGTTCCCCGAGCCGTGCGCGCGGATGTCGACGCCCCTGGCTCGGGCGACGAGCAGGCCGAAGGGGATGGAGCCCGCGAGGAACGCGGCGAACAGGAGGGCCGGGAACATCCGCGCAGGATAGCGGGCGGAGCGCAGGCCCGGGCTGGTAGGATTCCTCATGCCAAAGCCCCGGACCCTGGTGGAGAAGATCGCAACGCGCTTTGCGTCCGTCGCCGGCCCGGAGGGGGCGATGCAGGGCGACTTCGTGACGATCCGCCCGAAGCACGTGATGACCCACGACAACACGGGCGCGGTGATTCCCAAGTTCAAGCAGCTCGGAGCGACGAGGATCGCCGACCCCCGCCAGCCGGTCTTCGCGATCGATCACGACATCCAGAACACGACGCCGGAGAACCTGGGGAAGTACGCGAAGATCGAGAAGTTCGCGGGCGAGCACGGGGTCGATTTCTACCCGGCGGGCACGGGGATCAGCCATCAGGTGATGGTCGAGCAGGGGTACGTGGTGCCGGGCTCCATGGTGGTGGGGAGCGACTCGCACAGCAACCTGTACGGCGCGCTGTGCTGTCTGGGCACGCCGGTGGTGAGGACTGACGCCGCGAGCATCTGGGCGACGGGCGTGACCTGGTGGCAGGTTCCTCCGGTGGCGCGGGTGGTGCTGAGGGGCGCCCTGCGCCCCGGGGTGGTGGGCAAGGACGTGATCGTGGCGCTCTGCGGCTACTTCAACAAGGACGAGGTGCTGAACCACGCGGTGGAGTTCACGGGCGAGGGCGTGGCGGGGCTCTCGATGGACCAGCGGATGTCGATCGCGAACATGACGACGGAATGGGGGGCGCTGGCGGGGGTCTTCCCGTTCGATGAGGTGCTGAAGAAGTACCTGCAGGATCGGGCGGACTACTTCGCCGCGGGCCGCCGGCCCGGGACGAGGCGGGCGGGCTCGCTGGGCGGCTACACGCGGGCGGATGTGGAGGCGTGGTGGGCCGCGCGCGAGGAGGCCGACGCGGGGGCCTCGTACGCGGCGGAGCTGGAACTGGACCTGTCGAGCATCGTGCCTCACGTGTCGGGCCCGAACGACGTGAAGACGATGCACGCGTTGCCGGAGATCGAGGGGAGGCGGGTGGCGATTCAGAAGGCGTGGCTGATGTCGTGCGTGAACGCGAGGTACGAGGACCTCGCCGCGGCCGCGGGGGTTGTTCGGGGCAGGAAGGTGGCCCCCGGGGTGGAGTTCTACCTGGCGGCGGCGAGCGCGGACGTGCAGGCTCGGGCCGAGGCCGACGGACACTGGGGCGCGCTCGTGGAAGCGGGGGCGACGGTGCTGCCTTCCGGCTGCGGCACGTGCATCGGGTTGGGACGGGGCACGATCAAAGCCGGCGAGGTGGGCATTTCGGCGACGAACCGCAACTTCGAAGGGCGCATGGGTGACAAGGCGGGACTGGTGTACCTCGGCTCGCCGGCGGTGGTCGCGGCGAGCGCGGTCGCTGGGTATATCTGCTCGCCAACGAAGTACGACCGGGTTGAGGCCAAGGGAGTGTTCCGGCGGTCGGAGGTCCCGGCGGGGGGCGGCGCCGCGTCGATCATCGCGGGGTTCCCGTCCCGGGTCGCCGGCCGCGCCTGGCTGCTGGACAAGGACAACCTGAACACAGACGGCATCTACGCGGGCAAGCACACGTACAACGACGCGATGACGCCGGAGCAGATGGCGGGCGTGATCTTCGAGAACTACGACCCGTTGATCCTGAAGAACGCGCGCAAGGGCGACATCATCGTGGGTGGGCTGAACTTCGGCACCGGGTCCAGCCGCGAACAGGCGGCGACGGCGCTCAAGCACTTCGGAGTTCCGTGCGTGATCGCGGCATCGTTCTCGGAGACGTACAAGCGCAACGCCTTCAACAACGGGCTGGTGTGCTTCGAGTGTCCGGCGCTGGTGGCGCACCTTCGGGCGAAGTTCGGGAAGGGCGAGCGTTCGACGCTCTGTCCGGACATTTCGGTCGAGTATGGGTCGTCGGAGGTCGCGTGCGACGGGCAGCGGTTCCCTTTCGCCGCGCTGAGCCCGGTGGCGCAGGAACTGGTTGTCGCAGGGGGCGCGGAGGAGGTTGTCAGGAGGCGGCTGGCGGCGGTATCGTGAGCGGCGCAACAAGCCAGGCGGGCTGGCACAGGGAGTTTTTTCGATGACCAAGCTGATGGCGGCCCCGTACGAGACCAGCCTGCCCTACGACAAACGGCGTATTCACGCCGCGGCCATCTATTGCTCGGACGGCCGTATCGGCGAGCACTTCGACGACTTTCTCCAGAACGGGCTCGGTCTGCCCCGGTACGACCGGGTGGCGCTGCCCGGCGGGCCCGGGTGCCTTGCGGGCCACGCGCAGGCCTCGCTGGAGGAAAAGGGCGTGGTGGATGAACTGCAGTTTCTCGTCGAGGTCCACCAGTTGAAGCGCATCGTGCTCATCGGCCATGAGGGGTGCGCGTTCTATTCGACCCGCCTGGAGCTGAAGGACCGTCGCATGGAGTTGGTGCAGAAGGCGGACCTGGTGCGGGCCGCGTCGGTGGTGCATCGCGTCACGCAGCTCTCGGCGATTGAGGCCTACTTTGCCCGGCACATGCAGGATCGCATCGTCTTCGAGCAGGTCGAGGTCTGAAGGGGGCGTGCGCTACCATTCGGCTCGCCGCGGGCCCCGCGCCGGCGGCAGACGCCCACAGGGAGGCTCCGATGCCGATGCTGCCCGTGCTCGCGCCCGCCATTGCGGTTATTCTCGCCACGAACCCCCCCGCCACACCCCAGAAGCCGGCGACCGACGAGTACCACGGCACCAAGGTCGTGGACCCGTACCGCTGGCTGGAGGACTGGAACTCCACAGAGGTGCAGGAGTGGTCCGCCTCGCAGAACTCCTACGCGAGGGAGATGCTCGACGCGCTGCCCAATGTGGGGGCGATCCGTGAGCGGGCCACGGCGCTGCTCAGCGTTTCGACACCGTCCTATGGCAGCGTGGGGACCTTCGGCGGGCAGTTCTTCGCAATCAAGAGGCAGCCTCCGAAGCAGCAGCCGTTCCTGGTGGTCATGCCCTCGCCCATGCACCCGGACAAAGAGCGGGTGCTGGTGGACCCGAACACGATGAGCGACCATGGCGGGGTCTCGATGGACTGGGCCGTGCCGAGCCCCGACGGCTCGCTTGTCGCGGTTTCCCTCTCCAAGGGCGGGAGCGAGTCCGGCGACGTCGGCGTCTTCGAGGTCGCCACGGGCAAGCAGGTGTTCGAGGAGATCGAGAGGGTCAACGGCGGGACCGCGGGCGGATCGCTCGCCTGGGCCCCGGACTCCAAGGGCTTCTACTACACCCGGTATCCGCGCGCGGGCGAGCGCCCGGAGGCGGACATGGACTTCTACGTCCAGCTCTATTTCCACGAACTCGGCACGCCGGTCGAGAAGGACCGCTACGAGATCGGCAAGGACTTCCCCCGCATCGCGGAGATCGTCGTCGAGTGTCTGCCGGCCGGGCCCGCGAAGGGCGCGGTGCTCGTCTCCATGCAGAAGGGGGACGGCGGGGAGTTCCAGCACTACCGCCGCTCGCCCGCGGGCGAGTGGACCCAGCTCACCAGGTATGAGGACCGCGTGGTGCAGGCGACCTTCGCGCCCGACGGCGGGGTTGTGATGGTCAGCCGTCTGAACGCGCCCAAGGGCAAACTGCTGGTGCTGGACGCGTCGGCGCCGACGCTGGCCAAGGCCCGCACGCTCGTGCCCGAGTCCGAGGACACCCTCGCCGACGAGTTCTTCGAGGCCAGCAATCTGCTCGCAACGCCAGATGTGATCTATGCCCAGTACCAGCTCGGGGGGCCCTCCGAGGTCCGCGTGTTCGACTACTCGGGCAAGCAACTCGCCAAGCCCGCGCTCCCGCCGGTCTCCGCGGCCCATGGTCTGACCGCGATCGGTGGCGGCAAGGTCATGATGAGTGTCGGGTCGTACGTCAGCCCCACGGCGTGGATGGTCTTCGATCCCGCCTCCCCCGCCACGCTCGCCAAGGCGCCCATCTCCAGCCAGTATCCCTTCTCCTTCGACGACTATGAAGTGGTGCGAGAGTTCGCGCCCTCCAAGGACGGCACCAGGGTCCCCGTCAACATTCTCCGCAGGAAGGGCACCGCCCTTGATGGCTCCGGCACGCTGCTGGTCACCGGCTACGGCGGGTACGGCGTGAACCTCGAGCCCGGGTTCAACGGCGGGCGCCTCGCGCTCCTCGAGCAGGGCGTCGTGTGGGCCCAGGCAAACCTGCGGGGCGGCGGCGAGTACGGCGACCGCTGGCATCGCGAGGGCAACCTCACCAACAAGCAGAACGTCTTCGACGACTTCGCGGGCGTCGTCGCCCACCTCCAGAAGCAGGGGTACGCCAGGCCGGAGCGGACCGCCATCGAGGGCGGGTCCAACGGCGGGCTGCTGATGGGCGCCACGCTCACCCAGCGACCCGAGCTCCTCGGGTGCGTGATCAGCCACGTCGGCATCTACGACATGCTCCGCGTGGAGCTCTCCGCGAACGGGGCGTTCAACATCCCGGAGTTCGGCACGGTGACCGACGCTGCGCACTTCCGCGCCCTGCACGCGTACTCGCCCTATCACCACGTGACGGACGGCGGGAAGTACCCGCCCGTGCTCTTCCTGACGGGCGCCAACGACCCGCGCGTGGACCCGATGCAAAGCCGCAAGATGACCGCGAGGCTGCAGGCGGCGGGCGCCAGGGCGTACCTGCGGACGAGCATGAGCAGCGGGCACGGCATCGGCACGGCGCTCTCGGAGCGCATCGAGCAGCAGGTCGACGTGCAGGCGTTCCTCTTCAACACGCTCGGTGTCGCCTACAAGCCCGTGAAGTGATGGCGAGAAAGCCGGAAAAATCGACGATGAGGCACCTGGGTGAGTTCTTCGGCGAGGTGTGGAAGGGCATCAAGGCCGACCCAACCTCTCCCGCTCCCCGGGCGGTTTCCCGCACGCGGATCGAGGAGCGGCACGTGGACACGCCCGCGGGCCAGGTGACGCTCCGGCGGACCATCATCGAGGAAGTCGTGCCGGCCAGGAAGCGAGAGCGCTAGACGCGCACGAACGCGAACTCGTGCCCCACGGGCGAGCGGGCGAAGAGTCGGTACCCGGCGCTCTGGAGCGAGCGGATGGAGTCCGCCGTTTCCTGCACGCGCGAGCGTGGACCCTCGAAGTAGTGGTACTCGATCAGGAGCTGCGCGGGGCGCATCGTGCCGGCGAGGATGTTCTTGAGCGCCCCGTACTCGGCGCCCTCGATGTCCATCTTGAGGATGTCCACGTGATCGTGCCCGAGGTCCTTGGCGATGGTCGCGAGCGTGCGGACCTGACACCGGACGATCTCGTGAGCGCCGCGGGCATCGTCCCCGCCCTTGGTGAGGTTGTAGGCGTTCCAGAGCGGATCCGGGTTGTGCATGGCGAACTGGGCCTCGCCGTCGAAGTCCGCGAGGCCCAGCGGGTGGAAGCGGAGGCGGTCCGGGAGCTGCTGGCCCCTGATCCACTCCAGGCACCGGGGCGTGGGGTCAAAGGCGTGGACGCAGACGCCGAACCGCTGGACCATGGCGAGATCCCAGGAGATGTCGTCGCCCACGCCGAAGGAGTACACGACGCTCTCCGGCCGGATGAGGGAGGGCACGACCCACCACCCGCCGTATTCGCTGCCAAGGCGCACGTGGTCGATCCGAACCTCCGGCGTGAGCCAGAGGTCCTTGCCGACGAGGGCGCGGCCCATGCGGCGGACGCGACGGGCGAAGTTCTTGAGCGGGCTGGTCACGGGTCGAGCGTACGCGCGCGCTCAGGCCCGCACGAACGAGTACTCCTCAAGGCTCTCGGAGATGCAGAAGAGCTTGAACTCCGCGCGGTCGAGCAGGTCGAGCGACGCCTGCGTGCGGGCGGGACCGATCTGCGGGAACCGGTGGTGGTACTCGACGAGCAGTTGGCGGATGTCGGCTCGCGACGAGAGGATGTCCTCCACCACTTCATACTCGGCGCCCTCGATGTCCATCTTGAGCAGGTCGACGCGGTCGTGCCCGAGTTCCTTCATGATGGTGGTAAGGCGCTTGACGGGCACGGTGATGGCCTGATCGCCCTGGGCGCCCTTGACGACGGTGTGGGAGACGTGGTCGGGGTTCTTCGGGGCGTAGAAGGTGACGGTGCCGTCGTGGGCCGCCAGACCATACTCGTGCAGCACGAACTTCGGCGGGAGCTTCTGCTGGCGGACCCAGCGGATGGACTTTGGCGTCGGGTCAAAGGCGTGGACGGTGCAGCCGAGTCGTTCGATGAGGGCAAGGTCGAAGGAGATGTCCTCGCCGATCCCGAAGGAATACACCACGCTCTCCGGGGTGAGCGTTGCGGGGGAGATGGCCCACCCGCCGTAGTCGCTCCCGAGGCGGACCATGGGGCAGGAGTGGTTGACGCGGCCCACGACCACCTTGGGGTGGATGATGGAGCCGACCCAACGTCGAACGGTTCGGATGACACCCATACGCTGTGCCCGCCTGTGCATCTGAGGTTCCACCGGCGCCCCGGGGATTCGACGCGACAGGGTACCAGATTCTGGCGATAATCCACAGCACTTGTCCGACCAAACCCCTTCAACACATTCCCGGACGCGACCTCTGCGGATCGTGCTGTTGAACCAGCCCTTCTTCCCGGACGTGGTGGCCACAGCGCAGATGGGCAAGGACCTGGCGGACGTGCTGGCCCAGCGGGGCCATGAGGTCCACGCCATCGCGAGCCGCTCGATCTATGGCCACGCGGGGGCGACCCTGCCCCCGGAGGAGTCGGTGCCGGTGTCCGGTGCGGCTCAGCCGATCCTCGTGCATCGCGTGGGCGCGAGCTTCTTCGGCAAGGGGAACATCCTCGCGCGGCTGGCCGACTTTGCGTTTTTCTATCTTCTCGCGCTCTGGAAGCTCCTCGCGATGCCCCGGCCGGATGTGGTGGTCTCGTTCACCACGCCGCCCTTGATCGGGTTCGCGGGGCTGGTGGCGAGGTTCTTCAGGGCCAGCCGTGCGGTGCATTGGGTCATGGACCTGTACCCGGACGTGCTTGTGGCGTGCGGCGTGACGCCGCCACGGGGCGCCGTGGCCCGCGTCGTCGGGTTCTTCTCGACCTGGCTGCTCCGCAGCAGTGATGCCAACGTGGTGCTGGGACGGTGCATGGAGGAGCGGGTCCTCTCCCGGGGCGTGCGACCCGAACGCGTCGTGCGCATCCCCGTCTGGGCGGACCTGCGGGGCATCGAGCCTGTTGCCCACGAGTCGAATCCATTCCGGGCCCGCTGGGCGCCCGGGGGCCAGTTCGTCGTGATGTACTCCGGCAACTTCGGGCTGGGTCACGACGCCTCGACCATCCTCGATGCGATCCTCAGGCTGCGCGACCACGCGGACATCGTGTTCGTCTTCGTAGGTTCCGGCAAGCGCAAGGCCGAGGTGCTGGAGTTCGTGGCCAGGCACGGTCTGAAGAACGTCTCCTGGAACGAGTACGCCCCGCGTGAGCAGTTGGGCCAGTCGCTCTCCGCGGGCGATGTGCACCTGATCTCGCTCCGCGAGGGCGCCGAAGGGGCCATCGTGCCCAGCAAGCTCTTCGGCATCATGGCGGTCGCGCGCCCCGCGCTGTTCGTGGGCAATCCGAAGTCGGAGATCGCCCGCGTGCTCGAAGAGTGCCAGGGCGGATCCGTGCTGCGTGAGGGGCAGGGGGAGGCGCTCGCGCGGGCCATCCTGGACCTGAAGGCGGACCCCGACCGGCGGCGGCAGATGGGCGATCGCGCCCGGGGTGCGATCGCCGGACGCTATGACAAGGAAACCGCGTGCCGTCAGTGGGCGGACCTGCTGGAACGACTGGGCTAGGGACCAAAACCAAACCCGGACGGCGGATTCCGCCGATAGCAGTGGTTGCGCTGTCGGAGCGCGCAGGAGGCTGACCATGGGCGCGGAGCGCTCTCTTTCGTGTGCTGCTCTGGTGGCGGGTGCCGGCCTGCTGGCGTCGTGCGGCGGCACGGCAACGAGCACCGCCCGGGAACCCGCGACCCCGAACACCGGACTCAATGCGCTCGCGACCGAGGGCGACCTCAAGCTCGCGTCCACGATTCACGCGCAGCAGGGGCCCATCAGCGAGGCGGAGCGGACGGACCTCATCGCGCAGGCGGTCGCCGATCTGCGGGCCTACCAGGAGCGGAACCCGTCCGCGGGTCTGAGCAGCCTTACGGGAGCGGCCGCGCCCACGGACTTGACCTCAATCCTGGGCGAGACCCCCGCGGCGGCGCCCGCCCCGGCGCCGGTTTCGGAGGCGGAGCCCGCCCCGGACGTGCTCGCCCAGGCGGACCAGGCATGGGTGGCGGCGACGCCCGCTCCGGCCCCCGCTCCGGCGCCCCAGCTTGCCCAGGCCGAGCCGGAGGACCCGCTGGCGGAACTGGCAACCCGCATGGCGAGGCTGCTGAGAGAGCCCCCGCCGGGGAGCGAGCGACTCTCCGACGCCGCGGCGTTGGCGGCGATCGAATCCGTGAAGCCCGGCGTGCTCGCGACGATCGAGGCGCCGACCAATGCGCTCGGGACAAAGCTGAGCCCGGCGGACCTTCACGCCCTCATCGACGCCCGCGAGAGGCTGCTCGCCAACCCCACAGAAGCCAACCGGACGCTGCTGAAGTCGCTGGCGAAGATCGCGCCCGCCGGGGGCGTGCGCGTCTCACGCGCCGTGCTCTGCCGGCGTGTAGAGGGCTTTGGCAGGTACGAACCGCTGACGACGGACACATTTATCGCCGGGCGGCCCATCCGTGCGATCGTCTACACGGAGTTGGACGGTTTCATGGCCCGTGCGGCGAGGCCGGGAGACCCGGCGCAGCAGGGCGTGCCCATCGGGGAGCAGGTCTCCGTGGAGCTGACCCAGTCGCTGACGCTCTTTCATGATTCAGACGGTCTGCAGGCGTGGCACAAGCCCGCACAGCGCGTGGTGGAGACAACGCGGGCCGCGAGGCGCGACTTCTACCTGATCCACACGATCGAACTTCCCGCGAATCTCACCATCGGGAAGTACCGGCTGAAGGTCACGGTGACGGACGTCACCTCCGGCGCGGCGGACGAGGTATCGATGCCGATCACCATCGTTGCGTCTCCAGTGCCAAGAGGCAGCCGCTAATGGCTATGCGAGGGGCGCCCACGGGAAGCCCGGTGGCATGATCGAGGGCCGCTCGTTGAGCCATCCGACAAGCCACTCAACTGCGTCGACGATGCGGGGGCCGGGGCGGTTGAACATCTGGTTGCCGTCGACCACGGCCACACGCCCGGCCCGCACGGCGGGCAAGCCGCCCCACCATGGCTGAGCGGCCAGGGCCCGGGCCTGGGAGAGAGCCTCGGCCAGTTCCACGCCGCACGGGCAGACAACTAGCCATTCCGGAGCTGATGAGACCAACTCGTCCGGTGACATCCTGCGGGACTTTCCCGCGAGGCGTTGGGCGACCTGCGGCCCGCTCGCGGCACCGCTCCCGGTTCCGGCCCGGGTCGGATTGAGCGGGTGGCGCCCCCCCGCACGTTCGATCATCTGGACGGTCCAGTGCCCGGCGCCGTACAGCGGGTCGGTCCATTCCAGGAAGGCGACGGACGGCCCGTCGTCGTAGGGGTTGACGAACTCCGTCGCGGCGAACAGACGCTCGCGCAGTGCGACGACCGCACCGGTTCCGGCGTCCGCCAGCCCGGCGGCGGCTGCGACACGCACCACATCGTCCAGAACGTCCTCGATACCCTCGGGGTTGAGCGTCAGGATGGTCGCACCCGGGCAGGAGCCCCGCACCGCGCGCTCCACGCTGGCCAGGTCGATCGAGCACACGTTGCACAGCGTCTGGGTGAGGATGACGTCGGGCCTGAGGCCGACGAGTCTGTCCACGTCAAGGTGATAGAGCGAGCGGGCCCCGGCAACGGCGTCGCGGACGGAGGCGTCGATCTCGGCGGGTGAGGCCCCGAGCGTCCGGGGGGCGGTGAGCACCGGCACCTGTTCGAGGCCGGGTGGGGTGTCGCATTCGTGCGAACGGCCGACGAGCAGGGGAAGCCCCCCCACCATCGCCAGGGCCTCGGTGGCGGAGGGCACGAGGCTGACGATCCGCGGGCTGGGGCTGGCGGGCATGGAGACTCCGATCGTTGCGGGCCGTGGGCCTATCTTTCACTCTATCTCCCACGATGCAGCCGAAAGCAGGGTGGGACGGTAGAGGTTGAGTGGCGGCGGGATGGAAACCGCCGGCCTGAGGAGGATTCGCCAGTGCGCTCACAGGTGAACGCGGTACGGCGTCCGCTGCTCGTCTCGTGCCTGGCGGGCTCGCTCTGCGCCGCCGCCTACGGGCAGAACAAGGCGGTGCCGGTGGAGGCGTCGAAGGCGGCCCAGCCGGCGGCCCAGCCTGCGACGCCTCACCCCGAGGCTCCCGCAAGGCAGGTGCCCGAGCTGGAGGGCGACCCGGACACCGTGACGCTGGCGGCGTTTTCGGAGCCGGTGGCGATCAGCGCGCTGATCGAGATGGTGGCGACGACGCTGAACGTGAACATCTCGACCGTGGGCGAGGTGTCCGGGACCGTGGTCTTCAACGCGCCGGTGGCGGTGCACAAGGACGACCTGCTGCCCCTGCTCGCATCGCTGCTGGAGCAGCAGCAGTTCACGATCGTGCAGGATCGGTTCGGGTGGTACACGGTTCATTCGCTGCAGAACGTGAATGCGAACCCCGGAGCCGCCGGGCGGGACGCGATGAGTTCCACCCGGGTCTTCCGAACGCCGAACATGCGTCCGTCGTCCCTGAAGGCGCCGCTGGAGGCGGTGCTGGCGCCGGGGGCGCAAGGCGGGGCTGCGAAGCAGTATGCCTATGTGGACGACCTGGGCATCATCATCGCGACCGATAGCCCCAAGAAGCTCGACGTGGTGAAGGAAGTCATCGACCGCATCGTGGCGGAATACTCCCGGATGGACTACATCCGCATCGAACTCGAGCACATCACGGGTGCCGCGGCTCGGGAGCGGGCGCTCCAGCTCGTGGGGCAGATCGGCCAGCCCTTGAGCCGGACCGGCGCCGCGGAGAGCGGCCAGGCGGCCCAGGCGGTCGCGAAGCCCGGCGGGCAGGGAGCGGCGCTGGACAACCTCGGCGACCGCCTGACCACCGATGCCCAGGGGAACGCGCTGATCTTCCGCGGCACGCCGGGGGAGATCGAGCAGCTCCGCAAGCTCCTGGTGCTCATCGATGTGCCCAACACGCTGACCCCGCGGAGCTACGAGGCGGGCTCCTCGGCCGTCGAGATCGCCAACATCGCCCGCAACCGAGGGCTGGGCGAGATCGTGACCATCGCCGACAACCGGCAGATCGGGGACGCGGGGTTCTTCAACAACCGCGGGCAGGGCAACCAGAACCAGCAAGTCGGCAACACGCCCAGCGTGGGCGGGCCGGTCATTGTGGTGGATGAAAAGCGCGGGCGGATCGTCTACTACGGCACCGCGTCCCAGCAGGAGCAGCTCGCGGCGCTCCTGAAGGAACTGGACACAGAGGCCGAGCAGGTCGTGCTCCGCGTGCACAAGCTCCGCAACGCGAAGGCGGAGGACATCCAGGAGATCCTGCTCGGGATCATCCAGAACCAGGCCCCGACGGGGGACTCGCTCCTGCCGGGCGATACCCAGGGAAGCCGGCCCGGTCGCTTCAACGCGAATCAGCGCCAGCCGAACTCGCCCTCGAGCACACTGATCGTCCGGGACGGATCTTCCGGCGAGGAAGGCTTCAGCATCGATTCCGAGCAGGCGTTCGTCATCGCCGACGTGCCCAACAACCAGGTGATCGTGAAGGCGCCCGCGGCGCAGCAGCCCGAGTTTGCACGGCTCATCGAGCGGCTCGACCTCCGCCGGCCGCAGGTGTATGTCGAGGCCAAGATCGTCGCGGTCACCGCGGACGATCGGCTCCGCACGGCGTTCGAGACGCAGTTGATCAACGCGAGCGGCACCGGGGGCGTGTTCCAGCAGGGCTTCGGCCTCTCGACCGCCGGGACGGGGGGCACGCAGCCCATCCTTAACCCGCGCGTGGTCGCGGCGGGGCTGACGGGCTTCACCGGCGCCATCATCCGCAGCGACCAGGTGCCGGTCATCATGACCGCGCTCGCGAACGAGACCGACTCCCGAGTCATCGCCAGCCCGCAACTGCTCGTGGACGACAACGAGAACGCCAAGGTCGCCACCATCGACAGCCAGCCGGTGCAGGTGATCTCCCGGGGCACGAACGGTCAGGGCGACATCGTCACCTCGGGCGAGGACGCCACCGCCGAGACTTCGCTCGACGTGACGCCCCACATCTCCGACGGCGGCTACATGCGGCTGGAGTACACGATCAAGCTCGAGAACTTCACCGGGGACGGGTCGCAGGGCCTCTCGCCCCCCAAGCTCACCAACAACATCAACTCCAAGAGCATCACGGTGCCCTCGGACTCCACCGTGGTCATCGGCGGGCTGGTCATCGACAACAAGACCAAGACCGTCGCGAAGATTCCGCTCATCGGCGACATCCCGCTGGTGGGCCTGCTCTTCCAGGATCGATCGACGACCAACCGCAAGACCGTGCTGTACGTGTTCCTGACCCCCCGGATTCTCCGCGATCCCACGTTCACCGACCTGAAGCTGCTCACGAAGGGGCCCCAGTCGTTCTCCGGGCTCGGGGCGGACATGCCCGAGCTCAAGCCCTCCGCGAGCGAGATCCTGTGGCCGGACGCGAAGGCGCCCGCTCCCAAGGCTCTGCCCGACGCGGGACCGACAACCGATGCCGGCGCGGGACCGAGCCCCGACTGACGCCGCATGACCAGCAGCCGCCTCAACCCCCTCGCGAAGCGAGCCGCACAGGCTCCCAAGGCGCCCACGGGCCCGAGCGGCGGGGAGCTTGCGCGGATTTCCGGCCTTCTGGGCCCACTCTCGCTGAGCCCGGACCAGATACGGCAGTTCCCCGCGATCGAAGGGTCGGACGAAGAGCCGTGGGACGTGATGCTGCAACTGCTCGCGACCGATGAGCACCAGGCGCTGGAGGCGCTGAGCCGCCGGACGGGGCTGGAGTTCGTGCCCGAGCCCAAGGGGCATGAGTCCGCGACGAGGTTCTACGAAGTGGTGCCCCCCGACCTGGCGCGCGGGCGGCTGGTGGCGGGCCTGGAATCCGACGGGCAGCGGATGACGATCGCGACGGCGCAGCCGCTGCAGCCCGCGGCGTTCCAGATGGTCGAGGACCTGCTTGGGATGCCGGTGAAGCTCGTCCTGTCGCCCCGCGCGGGCGTGGCGAACCTCATCAACCGGGGGTACGAGCAGCGCCAGGACCTGGTGACCGAGATCATCGAAGAGATGCCGCTGGACGAGCGGGCCATCGCCTCCGCCGCGGGAGCCGCGGGCCAGGCGACGGACCTGCTGCAGCTCGCCAGGCAGACGCCGGTGATCCGCCTCGTCAACATGATCCTGTTCGAGGCGCTGCGCCGGCGCGCCAGCGACGTCCACGTGCACCCGCAGGAGACCAAGCTGCTCATCCGGTTCCGCATCGACGGCATGCTGGTGGACGCGTTCTCCCCGCCCGCCTCGCTCGCGCCGGCGATCTCGTCGCGGCTGAAGGTCATGACCGAGCTGGACATCGCCAACCGGCACTCTCCCCAGGACGGCCACACCTCGGTCCGGATCGGCAGCCGAAAGGTGGATATCCGGTTCTCCGCGATTCCGACGGTGTACGGCGAACGGCTGGTGCTGCGGCTGCTCGACCAGACCGCGACGCAGCTCTCGCTGGACGAGATCGGGATGACGCGGCCCATGCAGACGCAACTGCTGGACCTGGTCGAGCGGCCCACGGGCATCATCCTGGTCACGGGCCCGACGGGCAGCGGCAAGACGACCACGCTCTACGCGGCGCTCTCGCGGATCGATCGCGCCAGCCGAAACGTCATGACCATCGAGGACCCGGTCGAGTACCACCTCGATGGGATCTCGCAGATGCAGGTCAACCCCAAGCGCGGGGTGACCTTCGCCACGGGCCTCCGGGCCCTGCTGCGCCAGGACCCGGACGTGATCCTCGTCGGCGAGATCCGGGACAACGAGACCGCGCAGCTCGCGGTGCAGGCCTCTCTCACCGGCCACCTGGTCCTCGCGACCCTGCACACCAACGACGCTCCCAGCGCCATCACGCGGCTCATCGACATCGGCGTCGAGCCATTCCTCATCACCAGCAGCCTGCTCGCCACCGTGGCGCAACGCCTGTTGAGGCGGACCTGCGCGGTGTGCGGCGGGACGGGCGCCGGGACCGCCGGTCGCTGCGAGGCCTGCTTCGGCACCGGCTACAAGGGCCGCCTGGCGGTGTACGAGATCATGCTCATGACCGACGAACTGCGCAAGATGACGGGCGAGCGGGCCGACGCCGTGAGGCTCTATGACGCCGCCAAGCGCGACGGCTTCCAGCCCATGCGCGAGGACGCCCTGGCGAAGGTGAGGCTCGGGCTCACCGACGAGGCCGAGGTCTACCGCGTTCTCCACTGAGACTAGTGCGTGCCCTCGGTCACGCGCAGCACCTCGGTCATGGTGGTGGTGCCGGCGGCAACCTTCCGCATGCCGTCCTGACGCAGCGTGACCATCCCGCGCTCGATGCACGTGCGACGGAACTCCGCGACGTTCGGATTGCCCGCGATGGTGTCGCGGAGCTGGTCGTCCACGACGAGCAGCTCGTAGATGCCCACGCGGCCCGAATACCCGGTCTTGCGGCACTTGTCGCAGCCCACGGGCAGCCACATCTCGTCGTTGCCGAAGCCGTGGAGCGACAGGAACTCCGCCATCTCCTCGGAGGGCCTGCCCATCTTCTTGCAGTGCGTGCAGAGACGGCGGAGGAGGCGCTGCGCGAGGACCGCGTTCACCGCGGCGCCGACCAGGAAGGGCTCCAGCCCGATGTTGACCAGCCGCGTCACGCTGCCCGGCGCGTCGTTGGTGTGCAGGGTGCTGAGCACGAGGTGGCCCGTGAGCGAGGCCTGCACCGCTGTCAGGGCCGTCTCCATGTCACGGATCTCGCCCAGCAGGATCACGTCCGGGTCCTGTCGGAGCAGCGCCTTGAGGGCGACGGCGAAGGTCATGCCGGCCTTCTCGTGCGTCTGGGTCTGGGTCACACCCTCGAGGGAGTACTCCACCGGGTCCTCGACGGTGGAGATATTCAGGCTGTTGCGGTCGAGCTGGCGGAGCGAGGCATAGAGCGTCGTCGTCTTGCCGCTGCCGGTCGGGCCCGTGACGAGGATGATGCCGTGGGGAGAGTCGATCTGTTTCTTCCAGATCGTGAGGGTGTCCTCGGCGAAGCCCAGATCGTCGAGATTGACGGAGATGGACTTGTCGTTGAGGATTCGCATCACGGTCTTCTCGCCGCCGACACAGGGCAGCGTCGAGACGCGCAGGTCGACCTTCCGCTGGGCGACGACGGCACGGATGCGCCCGTCCTGCGGGATTCGGCGCTGGTCGATGGCCATGCCCGCCATGATCTTCAGGCGACTGGTGATCGCGGATGCCATGCCCACCGGCGGGTTCAGCACCTCGTAGAGCTCGCCGTCGATGCGGAACCGCACCTTCAGCTTCCTCTCCCCCGGCTCGATGTGGATATCGCTTGCCCCCTGCTGGACGGCGAGCTGGATGATGTGGTTCACATAGCGGATGACCGGCCCGTCAGAGGCTTCCTTGCCCGTATCGACCTCTTCGCTCTGGGGCTTGTCGACCTGGACATCGCCCTCCTGCACCTCCGCGAGAATCTGGTTGACGTCGACCGTGTCTTCGGGCTTCTCGCCAAGCACTTCGAGCGCGCCCCGCACGTCGAACGCGGGGATGGCGACCATCTTCACGGACTGCACGCCGAGCGCGGTGCGGATCTCGTCGAGGAGGAAGACGTTCTCCGGCTGGGTGGTCCCGACGATGACGCGGTTGCCCTCGGTCCGCAGCGGGATGATCTGATTCTGCTTGCAGAACGCGCCGGTGAGGCGCTGGAGCATCTTGCCGTCGAACCCGCCGTCGAGGCCCTTGTCGAAGTCGATGCGCTCGAAGGGGATTCCCGCGATCTCGGCGGCGGCCTTCTGCACCGCGATCTCGTCCGCGCCCTGCTCGATGATGGCGTCCGCGAGCTTCTTGCCCGGCGAGGCCTTCACGACCTGCTGGGCCACGGTCAGGCGTTCGGAGGTGATGATGCCCTGCGCGACGAGAACCTGTCCCAGGTCGTCGCCCTTGGTCGCGAGGGGGGCCGCCCGTTGGTGCGCGGGCACCGCGGGGACGGGCGCGAGCGCGGCCTCGGCCTGATCCACGCGGTGCTTCGGGGCCGCGGGCTGCTGGTCTCCGGAGCCTTGGACACCCAGCTCGTTCAGGATGTCATCGATGTTGTACTTCGCCACTGCCGGGCCTCCGGATCATGTCTGTTCGGTGCCGGCGCGTCAGGGGCGGCGCGGGGCCGGCTTCTGCACCCGCACCGGCGCACGCTTGGGACCCGTGGTGTTCTCCATCGACAGGGTGAACGCCATGCCGTCGGCCTCCAGCGCCACGACGCGCCCCTCGATTCCCGTGACGACGAAGCCCCCGACCTGGTCGCCCACGCGCACGACCTGGTCGTCGATGCGCGCCAGCGGTGTGGAGCCCGACATCACGCTGTGGAGCTTCATCGCCTGCAGCGAGTTCAGCAGTTCCTGGCGCCGTGCCTCGGCGCGTGCGGCGGCCTCCGCGGCCTCGCGCTCTTCCGGCGTCGGCATGCTCAGCGAGCCGTCGCCGGGGTCCACGATCGCCGCCTGCTGATTGACCATCATGAAGGGAGAGCGGCCAAGGTCCTTGAGCGCCACGTCCAGCGGGGACTGCAGCCGCGCCAGGTCGGTCATGATCCGCTCGTACGTGCGGGCCTTCTCGGCGTTCGGCTCGGCGTAATCAACCTTGAGGTCGGTGAATGTCACGCCCACGCGGGTGCCCTCGCGGCGCATCCAGGCGAGGGAGCCCGCGCTGACCGAGAGCACCAGGAGCAGGATGATGGTCTGGGCGGGCAGCGTGCGCTTCGGCCGGTGTGCAGCGAGTTCCTCGGGCGAAAGCCCGGGGAGGGGCGGGGCCTTGGACGCGGCGCTGGGGGCGAGCTGGTTCGAGTCGTTGTTCATTGCCGGCCTCCGTCGACCTTGGGCGTGTCAACCACCGCCACGCGATCATCCTGGAAGTAGATGCTGAGCGTGAACTCTGCCCGCATCTCCACGTCGTCGCGCCCGACCGCGGTGACCTTCAGGTCGTGCACGCGCGTGATGCGCGGCAGCTTCTCGACCTGGGCGATGAACGCCCAGAAGCCCATGAACCCGCCCGAGACTTCCATCTCCAGGGGTTGCTCCATGTACATCGCCGCGGGCAGGGGCTTGCCGGACTTGATGGCGGGGCTCTTGAGGCCGGAGGCGACGGCGAGGTCGCTCACCTGCCTCACGAGCGCGTCCATGTCCTTGCCGCTGGGGAGACGCGCCTCGATCGTCTTGATCGACCGGGCGATCTCCTCGTTCGCCTTGGCGAGGTCGGTGTCGCGGGAGGCCAGCTCGTCGAGCTTGGCGAGGTACTTCTCCTTCTGCTCGCACTCGGCGACGTCGCGCTTCAGCTTGACGTTGGTGGGCCTGAACACGAGGAAGTAGCTGGAGACGGGCAGCCCGACGACCACCAGGCTCACGATCGCGGCACGAAGTCCAAAGCCTGCCATGGGTCACTCCTTGGGGTTGCCGGTCGAGGGGCTGGTGGGTTCGGCGGCGCCGGCGACGGCGCTGGGGTTCTCGCCCAGCACTTCAGAGGACCGCTGCGCGACGAGCCTGCGGAGCGAGTCCGAGAGCGTCGCGGTGTCCAGGCTGGGGCGGATGGTCGCGGTGATCTGGAACTTCCGCACTTCGCGGTCCCCGTCGCGCTGTTCGCGGATGTAGGGCATCTCGACCTTGTCCATCACGGGGCTGCGCTTGAGAGAGGCGAGGAAGTCTGCCACGTCGTTGTTGTTGGAGGCGGTGCCCTCGAGGGTGAGGGCGTACTCGAAGCGGGCGGGGGCGGGCTTGGGCTTCTCGGGCTCCGCCGAGGGCTTGCCGCCCTTCACGGCGTCGGCGACCTTGCCGGTGAGGGACTTGACCGCCGGGGCGTTCTTGGTGGGGGGCGGGGGCTTGGGGGGCTCGATGCGCGTGCTCTTGATCTGCAGCAACTCGAGCTTGGTGCCCTCCGGGACGCGCAGGGCGATCTCGCCGAGCACGGCCCACCGCGGCACCTTCTCGATGAGCGCGCTGGTGAGCTCCGCCTTCTCCAGCATCTGGGCCTGCTGCGATTCCAGGCTCTTGAGCTGCGTGATCTTCGCGCCCGCGAGCTCGAAGGACTCGTTCACGCGCGACTTTCGCTCCTGCACGCCCTGCACGGTCGTCTTGGTCACCACGAAGGCGCCGAGCACGCACGCGAGGGTTACGGCAAAGAGAGAGAGCGTGAGGATGTTCGCCCGCGAGTCCGCGCGGGCACGCACGTACTCCTCGGGGAGAAAGCTGTTCGGCGCCGGGGTTGGGTTCGCGAACGGGTTCGCCATGCTCCACTCCTCACAGGTCCGTCGGGCTCATGCACAGGCCCATCGCCACGGCCCAGGCGGGCTGAGGCTGGCTGAGGTCCACGCCCGGGCAGGGCTCTCCGCCCCGCCTTGTCAGCCGGGACAGGGGATCGGCCATGAAGCCCGGCAGCTTCAGGACCCGCGCCAGATGCTGGCACAGGCCCCGCTGTCTGGCCTCCCCGCCGACAAAGATCACGCGGTCCACGCGGCGGGCGGGGTGCTGCGAGGCGTGATAACGCAGGCACATCTGCACCTCGTCCGCCAGGATCTCCAGCGCCTCGTCGGCGTTGCTGCCTTCCGGCACTACCGCGGACGCGGCCTGTGACGTGACCTCGGGAGAGAGACCGGGGAGCTGGGGAGGGACGGTCACGCGGCGCTCCGCCGTCGGATCGACCACGCCGGCGATCCCGCCGGAGTCCGGCGCGGCCGCCACGGGCCTTGGTGGAGGCGGGGCGGTCAGGCCCAGGGCAAGACGCTTCGCGTGCGCCTCCGCCGTCGAGCATCCGCACGACTGCGCGATGGCCCGGTCGATCTGCAGCCCGCCGACGCCGATGACCCGCGCAAACGCAAGCCCGGTGCCGTGGGCGATCATGACGTTGGTGGTCCCGGCACCGATGTCGAGGTAGAGCGTGTTGTAGTCCATGTCCTTGTCGCGGCGGTGAATGCCGTCGAACGCCCGGAGCGTGGACGTGAACTCGCTGTGCATGCCCACGGGCTCGAGCTTGGCGCTGGTCAGCCCGCGCACGAGGCGGTCGATGAACTCCCGCGGTGAGGCGATGACGATGACCTCGGTGCGGCCGTTGACGACCCCCACCTCCACGTCTCGGTGCAGCACCGAGAGCGGGTCGCACCCAAGCTGCGCGGGCATGGCGCTTTCGATCAGCACCGTGAGCGGCACGCCGTCTACGCGGCTGACCTGCAGGTGCTTGCACATGACCCGCCAGTTGGGGATGGCGCAGATCACTCGACGGCCCTTGAAGCCGCCTTCCTTCATGAGCCGGGGGAGCTGCGCGAGCTGGAACTTCAACCTCGCGTTATGGTCGCCGTGCAACTCGGGCGGCGTTTCCACCCCCGCGACGCCGACGAGCTCCGAGCCCGAGGCGCCGCCAGCCTGCACCAGCTTCAGCGAGCCGACGCCGAAGTCGACCCCGATGGGCGACACCTGCGGCGCGTTCTTCCCGCCCAGGGGCGAGGCGAGCAGCTTTGACAGACTGCTGAATCCACTGAATGCGGAGCTCTTCATCAGGGAGGTTCCGGCGAGTCCCGCTTCGAGCGGGCATCTCGCCGAAGATCGGTGCCAACGGCGCGGCCCTTCAGGTCCGCGTGGACGATCCGGACCCCCGCCTCGAACCTCCCGGCGCCACCCTCACACCCCGCGCTGCCATCCGAGGGAGAGAAGTCCAATAACCCGTGAGAGGACCGCGAGTGCGCCGGGCATGTCCCACACCTGCGAGGCGCGATCACCCGTCGTGTTGCTGATCACCCGCAGTTCGCCCGCGGGAACGCCGAGCCTGCGGCAGACCAGCACTACCGCGGCACCCTCCATCCCCTCGGCCACGGCGCCCGTCCGCCTCTCGATCTCGCGTGCCAGAACGTCCGTGCCCGAGCAGGTCGAAACCGTTGCGATGGGCGCCACGGCATCGGCGACAGGCCTCAATGCGTCGACGACCCCGGCATGGCAGGGCATGGCCACCCCCGGGACATCTCCCGGCGGGAACCCCGCAGCCGCGATGTCAACGAATCCCTCCGGCGTTTCCACCCCTTCATCGGCGAATACGGACGTGCTCGCCGCGACCACGGCGCCCAGCCTCAGGCCCGTCCCGGGCAGGGTGCCTGCCACGCCCACATTCAGCACAACCCCGTCCTGAGGGCGGAGCAGTGCTCCGCACGCCCCGGCCGCTGCTGCCTTCCCAACCCCCGTGGTGATCAGCGAGACCCCGTGCCCCAGATCGAGCCTGGACCACGGAACGGGCGATGCCAGATCGGGACGGGCGAGTCCCGCGAGGACCGCCCCGGCTTCAAGTGGGGCGGCGACCACGAGCACCAGCCCGCGCCCGTTTGCGACGGATCGGAGTCCCTGCGTCATCTCTGAGAGGGTATGGGGTGGCGCGGGCCCTCCGACTAGAATAAGTAACCGGCCGACGAGGGGGCGGTAGACCCTTGAGCGGCCGGTGTCCCCATTCCAGGAGCGCGTTGTGCCACAGACCACCAGCCGAAGCCAGGGCGGCGTCTCCCGGACCGTTCGTGTCAGCGTGGCGCTCGCGCTGTGCCTGACCGCGGGCGGACTGGTCGCACTGAGGTCGCAGGAGCCCAAGCCGCCCGCCGCCGGGGCGCTCACCGCGGACCGCGCCGTCGCCAAGCGGACCAGCTTCGAAGTCTCGACGGTCGCCAACGGAGAGCTGGAGGCCAAGGACAAGATCGAAGTCCGGAACCCGCTGGATCAGGAATCGACCATCGTGCAGATCATGGCGGAGGGCTCCTGGGCCAAGAAGGGCGACGTGCTGGTCCAGTTGAACGCGGAGACGATCCAGCAGAAGGTGGACGAAGAGAACCTGAGGTTCAAGTCGGGGGATGCGCAGCGCATCGCGGCGGAGAGTGCGTACCAGATCCAGGAGATCGACAACGCCTCGAAGGTGCGCCAGGCGGAGCTCAAGGTGGAACTCGCGGAGCTGGCGCTGCGCCAGTGGGCCGAGGGAGACATCAAGAAGAAGCGTCAGGAACTGGACCTGATGATCGACAAGAGCGTGCTCGAGGTGGAGCGCATCGCCAAGAAGTACCTCCGGAGCCAGGAACTGCTCGAGGAAGAGTTCATCAGCAAGGACGAGTGCGACCGGGACGAGGTGGCGTACATCGAGGCGATCGCCGCGTACCGCACGGCGACCGTCAGCCGCCAGGTCTTCGAGGTGTACGAGTACGAGAAGGAGCGCAAGAGCAAGCAGAGCGACGTGGACGAGGCGCGGGCCGAGCTCGAGCGAGTGAAGATCAACAACGTGATCGAGCTTGCCAACAAGGACGCGCAGCGCAGCAACCAGCGCTCGCAGGTCGCGATCATCGAGAACCGCCTGAACAAGCTCAAGGCCGACCACGCGAACGCCTCCATCGTGGCGCCTTCCGACGGCCTGGTCGTCTACGCGAGTTCGATGGAGCGGTCCATGTGGGGCGGGCGTGGCGAGGGGCCGCTGCAGATCGGCCAGCAGGTCTACCCGAACCAGTTGCTCATGATTTTGCCGGACACGTCGATGATGGTCGCGGCGGTCAAGGTTTCCGAGAGCCTGGCGGGCCGGATTCGCGCGGGCCAGACGGTGTCTGTCCGCGTCGACGCCGCGGGCGGCGCGGTCTTCAACGGCACCGTCGAGAGCATCGGCGTGATGGCCGAGACGGGCGGGTGGCGCGACCCCAACCTGCGCGAGTACACCGTGCGGGTTGCGCTCCAGACGGATCGCAAGGACCTCAAGCCGGCAATGCGCTGCGAGGGCCGGATCATCCTCGACCGGGTCACCGACGCGCTCTCCGTGCCGGTCCAGGCCGTCTTCAGCGATGGCCCCGTGCAGTTCGTCTACACACCCAAGGGCAGCAAGTTTGCCCGTACCCCGGTGCGCGTGGGCCGACGCTCCGATCTGCTGGCGGAGGTGAAGGGGGGCCTCTCGGAGGGCGATGCCGTGCTCGTGCGCGAGCCCGCGCCGGGCGAGGTGCTGAGCGAGCCGTGGAAGAACGAGGCCCTCGCCGCCATCGGCTACACCATCAGCCCCGAGGGGCAGGTCGTACCCGACGCGCCCGAGGCCACGGCCCCACCCGGCGCGCCGCCTCCCACCACCGGCGCCGGCACACCCGCCCGGAGCGGCGGCG